>JBNKUI010000104.1:0-2694 GCA_050298535.1 Saprospiraceae bacterium | reverse complement strand
CCTTCATTCCATACCCAAGGTATGGAAATCGCTCGTTCATCACATGTCTTTTCGCACCCGATTATCATTTCGATCAACGTAATCCTGGTGTAACGGTCTTTCTATTAGTCTACCTTGATCTCGTGCTGTACATTGATTTTTGAGAGGACATGTCTGACAGTCCTTTGTTAGGTATCTTCTGAACCGATATTTACCCTTATCTGACTTTTTATAAATGCTACCATTCGTTGTCATCACGGATCCCGCTGGACAGGTGTAGGTATCTGTTTTCTTATCGTATATAAAATCTGATTTATTAAAGCCAGGTAGTGACTGTTCGTTGGGGTCCTTTGGTGACACATATGGACGTACTCCTCGTCTTTCACAGCGTGCTAGTTCGATGCCCGTATGGTAGCCCTCCTGCCCTCCGTACGAGTACTTCGGAAGGCGGGTATCTGCTAACAAATTAATTTTATCAATACCCAGTACATCCTGTGCTCGCTTTCCCGCCTCGCTCAATCCATAGGTATCGTTGAGCCCTTTGGAAAAGACATCGACAATCAAATTATGCTGTCATCCGCTGTAGCATGCACATTGTAACCTACTTGAACAATCTTTCTTTTATGTATTACTGCTCGTGCATCTGGATCTGTAGTAGAGACTTGACCATCCGAACTGGCCTTCACTTTTTGCTCCATCTCCTTGTATTCTTCCTTCTTAGCCTCCTTTCTTTGATCTTATTCTCTAGATCATTCTTTTCATCTCGATCCTTCTTTGTCTTATCTTTCTTCTTATCTATTTTTCCAAGTTGATCCAGATAATCTGCAATCCGGCCAACAATATATTCCAAGTGCCGTTTTATCTTTTTCTGATTGCTGCCCATCCGCTTTACTCGGTTGTCTACTCTCAAAGGTCCACAGGACCTTTGCCATGCTTCCAGCATGGATCGCTAGACAATCTTCAGGCTATTTTGCCCTCGAATTTTCATCGAGTCCACAGCTAATGTATCACCCTTGATGAACTTCCAATTCTTTAGCAATTTCACAAAGTATCGGTTCGCCTTCTCTATTGCATCTCCATTGTTAGATCGGAAATAATTAATAGTGCGTGGTGAGGGCCTAAGACCCTTTAGGAGCCATACCTGTCCTCCCGTAGCGCAGCGTAGGAGGATGACTTCTACATTGATCTTGCAAGCCTCTGATAGTTTTAAACTTGATCGGATCCTTTTACGATATCCATAGAGCACCAATTTAAATAGGTCACTCGGATGATAAGGCTTACCCATCCGCTGTCGCGGTTCACGCACTCGAAGGTCCACAGGACCTTCGTCCTTCGGAATTGTTTGTGAATCTTCCTTATTCAACTCCATATTCTTGAAGCCAAAATCCTCTAAAGGCATCCTAACCCTCCCACTGTCGTGGTTCACTTGCTTGGAGGTCCACCAGACCTCCATCCCTCTTGATCGAGGGAATCGAGAGCTCCCAAATAAATCAACGATCCTAGCCTCCTGCATCGCATAGCTTAAGCAGGACAGGCAGCTATCAGCAGACACCATCTCCTCCATAGAGGTCACAAACATCCGGTTGCGCCTATCCCATCCATAGCTTAATACGCTCATTTAAAATTGATGATATATATGTTCCATTCTCCACCCACCCGCTGTCGCGGTTCACTCTCTTGAAGGTCCCCCGGACCATCATTCCAAATCTGGGATTTGGAAATCAATCGTTCATATGATTGGATGGTTTATGATGCTAGAATACGATTTTAGGGGGTCATATTATAGTTTTCTACATATAAGTTATTGCGCAGTCTGACGGTTCTAGGGTTGCGGTGCCTTTACATAGGATATATTGTTGGGCTTTCATTATTCCTCTAATTCTTGCTTTATTTCTTCCATAAGTATTGTAGCTTCAGAAACCACTTCAGTAAACCAATTTTGTATTCGTATATGTCTATAATAATTGTTCTTAAAGTGATTTCTCCCACGTGTAGAATTTGCAAAGTCAATTACTAACTTTGAATTAGTTAGCGAATCCTGTCGCATGGGGAATGTATTTTCAACTTGATTGGCCCCTAGGACATTTAATCTGTAATTACTTATTTCCACATTCTCCTCTAATTCTATCATGTAGTCTTGTTGATTCCATACTACTAAGGCATCCCAATCTGTAAAGCTCTCTGTTCTATCTTTTAATGTGGTATAGTAGGTACTAATTTTTTCAGAGAGAATATCAAAACCTACTAATTTTGAGCTTCCTTCGTTCTGAATCTTTTGAAAGGTTCTATCATTAATTTCATAGTCATTTACCCAACCACTAAGACAATCCCATATTCTATTAACATCGTGGTAGGTATAATCTTCCTTGTTCAAAACCCATTCTTCATCTTGAATGAACTTTCCTATACCTGCAATTCCTGCGTTAAAACGAAGTGTATCCTTTTGTAGGTCATTTAGTATTTCTGATAAGTAGCTTTTAGAAATTGTGTGAGCTTTTATGTTTTCATTCCAGTTATTAACCTGTAAGGCAATGAGAATACCGATAACCACAAGAAGAATTTCTCCAAATGCATTATACTTCCCCCCAAATTTCGAACCAGAGGCTAAGTTGGTAAAAACTTAACTTAAGTCTCTAATTATGAAGAAGAAACGTAGAAGATTCAGTGCTGAGTTCAAACTTAAAGTGATCCTTGAAGCACTGTCAGAAAGACAAT
>JBNKUI010000103.1:0-26959 GCA_050298535.1 Saprospiraceae bacterium | reverse complement strand
GTTTGATGTGCCGGGTGATATGACCGTCACGAGTTGTGCGCTGGAGTATGATCCCGCCGGTAGTGGACAGCTGGTAGGCGATTTAGATCCAGAGATCACCGGATATCCCGTGTATAAGTTTGATGATGATTGCCGCATTGTAGGCATCGGGCATCAAGACAAGGTATTCAAAGTAGTAGGGGGTGATGAAGCTTGCTACAAAGTAGTACGCACCTGGTACTTTGCCGATTGGTGTGGAGGCAAACCCGTAGATAGCTACTGGTGGTATGACCGTGGATTGATCATCGACTCCTGTGTGCAGAAGATCATCGTACAGGATACGGTGGGACCTGTATGTACGATCACGGGTCCGGTCAGTAGCGGAGATACCATAGAAGTGGGTGCCTGTGCGTATAATTTTAGTGCATCCGTATCAACTTCCGATGCCTGTGGAGTGATCAGCTATAGCTGGGTGCTCAAACAAATCGAAGCGGGAGTAGCTATTGAGGTGGACAGCGATCAGGGAGCCTTATCGGCAGATACGATGGATGCGTTTGACATCAGTTCGCCCGATCTCTTGCCTGGCGTATATAAGTTAGTGGTCACCACAGTAGATGAATGTCAAAATGAGGGCGTCTGTGAATATGACTTCACCCTACTTTCTGCTAAGAAACCCACACCGGTTTGTATCACCTTGCTGACCGCCACACTGACACCCTGGGATACCGATAGCGATGGAGTGATTGATTCGGCCCATGCGGTAATCTGGGCCAGTGAGTTCAATAGCAGCAGTGCCCTGGCGTGTGAAGATGATAGTCTGGCATATCGTATTGAGTTTATAGACGGTATCGATGACGATACCTATCTGGAAGACAGTGCCAGCCTGGATCTGACGTGTGCCAATATCGGCACCAAGCTAGTAAGACTATGGGTACTGAGCTACCCCAGTGGTACGGCCGATTACTGTGATGTGATCCTGATGGTTCAGTCCGATGGAGAGGGATGTGATGTAAGTAGTAGTCATACACCTTCCGGTAAGGACATGGCAGAGTCAGGTGAGCAGGGAGAGACACCCGATCGAAATAGAGTAGGCACGAATAGTCCGGACATCGCCGGCGATGCAGGGCAGATTGGTGGAAACGCATTGGGTGCCGGAGAGTACAGCTTGGAGCAAAACAGACCGAATCCATTTAGAGAAGAGACGGTAATAGAATTCAGCTTACCCGAGGCGATGGAAGCTACTATCACGATCTATGACGTGACAGGTAGACAACTACGCCAGATCCAAGGCGACTTTAGCCGAGGTTACAATCAGGTACAGTTCAGAAAGGAAGGTCTGCAAGTTTCTGGTATTCTATTCTATCAATTGAGAACGGCTGAATACACTGAAGTGAAACGAATGATGCTGGTGGATTGACCCTACATATTTGTGATCCATACTGCAAAGAAAATCAATAAATTTGCAGTATGGATTACATCGTTTTGTCCATACCTGTATTCTTTATCCTGATTGGAGTAGAGCTTCTCATTGCCAAGTTAAGCAAGACTGATCTATATCGTTTTAATGACGCCGTGACGAACATCAGCTGTGGGATCACTCAGCAAATCACGGGTGTTTTTGCCAAAACGATTTTGATCGTAGGATATGTCTATATCTATGATCACTGGCGTTTGTTTGAGATTGATGAAAACTGGATCACCTGGATTTTACTCTTTATTGGGGTAGACTTCTTCTATTACTGGTTTCATCGTTTGGCACATGAGATCAGTCTGTTTTGGGGAACCCATATCGTGCATCATCAAAGTGAAGAGTATAATTTTTCGGTGGCTTTGCGACAGTCTGCCTTTCAGGGGTTTGTATCCATGGCCTTTTATTTCCCGCTGGCGCTGGTCGGATTCAATCCCATCTCATTTGTGACTATCAGTGCCTTCCAGACTTTGTACCAGTTCTGGATACACACGAAGGCCATAAAAAAGATGCCTGCCTGGTTTGAGTATATATTTAATACGCCCTCTCATCATAGAGTTCACCATGGACGAAATCCAAAATACATTGATAAAAATCATGGAGGGACTCTGATCATTTTCGATCGTATGTTTGGCACTTTTCAGGAAGAGGAGGAAGAAGTAATCTATGGAGTCACCAAACCATTGGCTAGTTGGAATCCTGTTTGGGCCAACTTTGATTGGTATGTAGACATGTGGAACGACTTGAAAAAACCAATGTCATGGAAGGACCGCCTGCGTCTTCTTTTTAACAAACCAGGCTGGCTTCCTGATCATCTGGGAGGTTATAGAGCACCCCATGAGATAAGAAAGGAAGAAAACAAAGTATACGATACGGAAATTCCTAACGGGCTTAATTACTACATTCTTTTTCAGTATGTAGTGGTACTGGGTATCACTACTGTATTCCTTTTTAATCTGGACAATTTTCCATTATTACAACAGCTCCTGATTGCAGGATTTATTATCCTGTCGATCACTAATCTCGGAGGTATCTTTGAAAAAAAGTACTGGGCAGCCATATTGGAGTGGGGGAGATGGGCCCTTGTGATGATTGCTGCGATTTATGCCATAGTAAAACTGTCAGCAGATCCGCTCTATATTTCAGTTCTCCTTATACTAGTTTTCATTTCTCTTTTTTGGTTCTCACGACATCGAAATGTTTTTGAATCTACCTCCTGATCTACTTCATAGCCCTTACTTTACAATGAGCGGGATTTCATATTTTCGAATCATCTCTTGGTTGTCCGGCAATTAGTTTTGATTTCTTAATTTGGATCATGGTCTGAGTGAAATTCAGAAGCTTTTTCTGATTAAGTCAATAGTTTTTGTCAACAAAGTATGGTAGACAGATAGATGGAAAGAGAAAATGCCGTTCAGATGGCAAGTGCCAATTTGCGATTTGGTGTGAATGCCACATTTGAAATCGGAATGGATCTGGTGGATATGGGCGCCACAAGAGTGGTTGTATTCACCGATCGGAATCTGGTTGATTTACCTCCTGTATGCAATGTACTGCAGGCACTCAGTGATGCTTCTCTGGATTATATGATCTATGATCAGGTACGAGTAGAACCCACCGATGTTTCGATGAAGCATGCCATTCAATTTGCCCAGGAAGGTGAATTTGATGCCTTTGTGGCGGTAGGAGGTGGATCAGTCATTGATACGGCAAAGGTTGCCAATTTATATACTACCTATCCTGATGACTTCTTCGCGTATATCAACGCCCCGATTGGTCAGGGTAAACCTGTACCGGGACCTGTGAAGCCACTGATCGCAGTACCCACTACTGCAGGGACGGGAAGTGAAACAACCGGTGTGGCTATTATGGATCTGACGGACCGACATACGAAGACCGGAATTGCGCACCGATATTTGAAACCGATACTTGGAGTAGTAGATCCAAAGAATACCGCTACCATGCCTCCCAGTATAATTGCAGCCTCTGGATTGGATGTTTTATGTCATGCCTTGGAATCATTCACAGCGATTCCCTTTAACCAGCGTCCGCGTCCTGAGCGTCCCCTTCTGCGACCGGCATACCAGGGTAGCAATCCCATTAGTGATGTATGGGCACTGAAAGCCATTGAACTGACTTCGAAATATATCATAAGAGCGTTTAAGCATCCGGAAGATTTGGAAGCACGAAGTCAAATGATGTTGGCAGCCAGCATGGCAGGTATGGGATTTGGTAATGCGGGTGTACATCTTTGCCACGGCATGTCCTATCCGGTTTCGGGCATGGTCAGAAATTATAAACCAGCTGATCTGAATATTGATCATGCGATCATTCCTCATGGTATGTCGGTTGTCTTAAATGCTCCTGCCGTATTTCGTTTCACCGGTCCAGCTTGTCCCGAAAGACATCTAGAGGCAGCGGCCTTGATGGGGGCTGATGTGTCTCAGGTCAAAAACCCAATGGAAGAAGCGGGAGAAGTACTGGCTCGTGAAATCATACGCATTATGAAAGAACTCAAGGTGCCTAATGGATTAAAGGCCGTAGGGTTTACGGAGGAAGATATTACGGCACTCGTAGAAGGGACTCTTCCGCAGCATCGAGTTACCAAATTGTCACCACGCAAGGCAGAAGCTAGAGATCTGGAAGATATGTTTAAGGATGCTATGGTGGCTTGGTAGGATCATTGAGCCCCATTTTTTAGTCATTCTGACCGAATACTTCTAGTTCACCATACACTGAAAGCGAACTTCCAGGATTTACTCTAAATTCCCTTGCTCTTCCGATTTTATCCATCTCGATCACTCCGTTTAAAACGGAAGCATCGAAGCAGGGAGTCGGTATCTGGTTTTCACTCCAATCGTATGGGTCAAACCAGTCCGTTTGTTGGAGAATATAAATCGTAGTACTTGCCGGATCTGGACAGGTAGCTTCTATAGGATTTTTAAGTAAAATCTTGGAAACAAAAGGAGTTGGACAGCCCAAGATGCTATTTGCAGTGTATATTTCACTAACTCCTGCAAACCCATTTGGAAGCCATTCATCATCTGCGAGTGAATATGCACCTGCCGAAGTAGTTTGTAAGGAATCAAAATACAGCGATGGTGCCGAATTTATACTGGTGGCGGGTCCAAGTAATATACCCTGTGATGGGATGCCAAGAACATAGGTCCCATGGAGAGGATGTGAGATCACTCCTTCATTTGTGATATTGTTGTAAGGCTCATATGAACCTTCACGGTCCTCCAAAATTCCTTTATTAATGAGTATATCTGAATTAGTAGAAAAACTGCTTGAGGTCAAGGTCAATAGACCTGCATTTTCAAAGTAGGTCTGATTTCCCATCTTTGTGATGAATATCCTGGCGCAAGGCTTATTAAAAAAGTAGGGATAGCCCACGCCTTGGAGATTATTTATAGCAATAGCTGTGCTCCCTCCCGAAATATTGATATTTCCAAAGTTCTCAAAAAACTCCAGATTACGAATTCCGTCCTGCGTGGTCAATCCGCTGATATTAATCGCACCTTCAGAGTGATTTATGAATGTATCAGTGTTGAAGATATTGAGAGATGCACTACAGTCCTCCATGTTAATCTGCCGATAATTATCAAACTGGTTAAAGCAGGCAATTCCATATACACCATCTACTCTTTCCAGGGAAACGAGACCTCGGTTGGTGAAGGCAGTGTCCAGACTTATACCTCCAGCTGTACAATCAGTAATATCCAGGACTCCCGTAGAATCATTTACCACTGTTGCCGAAATTCTCACTCCGTAATTATCAGCAACATTTTTGATACCAATTCTACCATTATTAATAGTGATGCCATCATCCAGTAATTGCAAACCATAGCCATTTATGTTATTGAGCTCAATGATACCTGGATTGTTAAGAGGTTTCCTATCCAGGATCAATGTTCCACGGCTCGTGATCCCTTGTGTCTCGGAGTTCACTTTCTTATTTACAAAAAGTATCCCTCCTTCTCGAATCCTCAGATAACCACCAATTCTAACTAAGACGGATAATCCCGTGGCATCATAGACATGTATAGATCCAAAGACGTAGGTCTCTCCATAAATATCCAAGCCCCGGGGGTTGGGAGCATTGATTTCCAGGTGCCCCCTTATCCCGGTTGCTGAAGTACCCACATGGAGCTGAGCACCTAATTCCACCTGAATTTCCTGGATGGTGGCTGAATCTCCATTAGATATCGTTACGATTGATGCAGGTGCAGTCTCTTCAATATGGACAAAATCATTTTCACCGGGCAAACAAGAGCAGGATGCTCCTCCAGAACTGAGACTCCAATTGGATGCGTTTTGCCAATTACCAGTTCCACCAATCCAATAGATATCCTGACTTTCTGCCGGTAGGTAGAAGATCAAAATAAGGATACACCAGTAGCTATATCTTAGGGTATGCATAAGGGTAGGATTTCTGAGCAAGTTAATGAGATAGGCAGATGTCTATACTACCCCTAGGTGTAGTTTTATTCTCAGCTCAGAAAGCAGATTGACAACTAGATCTTATACAAGAAATCATTACAAGTACGCTTCGGTAAATCCATTCCTCTGGGCAGTGAGTATTTCATTGGATCTAAGTAACGGAAATCTTCCATCACCTGATTTTAAGGATGCGGCTGTTTGAAATATTACCACTATGGGAAATCATTCGAATTGTGTACATGCCAGTAGCCACATTCGATAAATCTAGAGTGTTTGATACTTCATAAATTCTTCTTAGAATTTGTCCCTGCATATCGATTATTTCGATGCTAAATACATCTTCAGGGGTGTCCATATGCACTAATGCCAAAGTTGGATTTGGATACACGCTAAATGTTGCAGGCACTTCCCGTTCTTTCGTGCTGGTCACTAGAAATCGACCGCAGGCGGTATTGTTTAGGGTATCCATTTCCAGTCCTACATTGGGACTATTGATCAGAAAACAGACCTCGTAATCCTCCCTTGGCAAACCTCCTGAAGGATCCCAGATTTCCCCCGTCCTCAGTATAGACCGCCCTCCCGGGGGGATCAATGTTTTTACTTCAAAGACCGAGTGCCATGGTGGAGATCCCTGACATGTCACGGCTTCGCGATTAGCATGAAATACTACGGACTTTAATGTGTCCGATCCCAGATTTTCGACTTCAAAATTTACGCGATAGTAAAATCCATAGTTGTACGTCATTTCATCTTCAACATAAAACTCAGGTCTGACCGAATCAAGGGTAAATCCGATGAATGCCACATCATGATTGGCTATCTCCCGAATTGGACCTTTTAAATCATATCGGTAGAGAATGGTCTGTCCGTAGAGATCTTGTGTTGCCAAAAAAGCAGCAGAACTATCATATTCGAAAATATAATTGTCGAGATCATGCACGATTTCATTGCTGTCTAAAAGTAATAGGAGAGAATTCTGATTATTTACTATCTGAAATGCATTAGTACTATTGATGCCAGCGACGGCAAAATCCGATGACGAATGATATTTTAATTGCTGGATTTCACTATACAGTGAGGTCACTTCTGTCAGAGTTTCCGAAACGACTTCATTTATTGGATCATAGATAAATAATCCTTGACTACATAGGATCCATAGACTACTATCTGTTTTTTCAATTTGAATAATCGAATCTTCAAAAGTATGGAGCTTAATGGGTGTGGAATCGAGTCGAAACAAATCCTTCCCCTGAGTAAGATACGCTCTGTCACCAAGTAATCGAGAGTGATCAAATACAGTATCTAAATAAATGATTTCTGCATTTGATAGAGTCTCCTCCATAAGTAATAGCACAGAACGACTAAGAGAATCATCAATAAGAGAGGGATGGTTTAAATGCAGAAGGAATTGACCATTCATGTTTTTATCCAGGTCTCGAAAGAAAGCGTACTGATGAGTGGCACTACACCAAATGGACACTTCATCATTAAGCATTATATTTTCCTTTTCCAATGTTTGGAGATCCGAGATTCTCAAAAGTTTATAGGTCAGGAAGGGTTCGTAGACGTCCGTAGATAAGTTCAGTGAAAACGTGACCAATGTATCGGGTCCCTTTGAAATATAATTTCCCCTGATATAATTATATGGCTCTTTTTCCACACCCAGATGTATTGGATCGACGATGTGTATGTACTGTCGACCTTCTCGATTTACCATACCCGAAAACAAAAGGTGACCAGTTTTGTCAAGATCCAATTGTTGAGGTAGTGTAAAGAAGTCATTTGAGATGATTTGCATCTTAACTTTTTCACCGTCTTGAGCGAATACACTAGATAGGATGAGCTGGATTATAAAAGAAACTAGCCCAGCTTTATAACAGGACATAGGTTTGGTGATGATGAATACAGAAGATACGTAAAATTTGAGTTGGAGGAAATAGAATAAACCGCTTCATATATAGGAAGGTGAGAGCAGTGTAATTGTGTCTAGTGTATAATACTGACTGGGGAAATGGTCAACTTATTATTGGGGCCAATGGAATAAAGATAATAGGTCCCCTGAGCTAAGTCGGGAAGTGGAATCGTCCATGCCCCACCTACTTTTTCCGCATTAGTCGGAAGATATCGTAAAATGCATTGACCCAGGAGATTGTATAAATAGATTTCCATTTTAGATGACTCCGATAGTTTCTCAGCAACGATCTGAATCTGGTCACTTGTTGGATTGGGGTAGAATGAAATATAGTCAGATGACGGAATACAAGGTAAGTTTCTAAATGCATTGAGAGACATCTCTTCTTCCCGAGTACCCCTAATGAACCCCCTGACACGATTTCTATCCACAATCAAAGGTCCGGGATCACAGATGCTAAACTGACCCATTATTCCTTCCTCCTCATAGAAGCCGGTCGTGAAGATAAGCTCATCTCCTTTTCCATAATGCTCCAGATTCTGGCCGCAATCAGCACCATTTCCATCTTTTATCCTGATGCTTGTGAGGTTCTGCGGATTGTAAAACGACTCATGGATTTCAATGATCAGGTCTCTTCGATGCTCTACTCTCACTACATCAACCACCTCACCACGCACGATAATGACATTTTCAGGGTTCCATTCAATGAATTTTGCGGATTCCTCACAAAAGGATTTAAGTGGTACACAAGAGCAGGCAATCACATCTAATTGATGGATAGCCAGCATGATGATAAAGAGGATGATCTGTTTCATTTTGATACTTTCTAAGCAAAGACGTAAAAGGCATATGCTAGGGTTGGGTGCAAAGCACGCTGGTAATGGTGCTGGCATCTGACTCTAAGATCTAGAAGTCTGAAAAGTTAGTCCCAAGTATTTCAATTATGATGGACTTTTCTATCTTTGGCCCACTTTAGAAATAAGATGTTCAAAAGAGGACATCAATCACAGCATGGAGGAATGGCAGAGCTGGTTGAATGCACCGGTCTTGAAAACCGGCGTACGTTTACGCGTACCGGGGGTTCGAATCCCTCTTCCTCCGCAGAACATAAGCCACCTTTGGGTGGCTTTTTTTGTTACTCGTAGTGACCCTGAGCTAAGATCAAGGGGTCACGAAGAGTGAAAAAAATCTAGGCCCGGAAGGGGCTGATGTTCTGAACCTCCCCCTTTGGGATCGCTGAAAGCAATCCCTCTTCCTCCGCAGAGAATCAAAAGATTCAACAAAATGATAAAAGACCCGGGTCACAAGCCTCGAGAGATGATCCGGGTTTTTTCATTTTTCGAGCCTTGGCGAGTGAAGATTTTGATTTTGACCTTCGGAGCGATCTGGGATCAATCTGCTTAATCCCTCTTCCTCCGCCTACGCCCAACTTAGTGAACGCAAGGGTTGGGCTCTTTTTTATCACATCTCATGAGAGCAGTAACCCATTGACTATGGCGGTTGGGCTCCGGCGGACGGGTCCGCCCACAGTCAAAGATATATGTTGTGAGACGAAGCTTGGCGAAGTTTGACGGACAGGTAGCACATTTCCCTTCTCGAATGGGCTTAATCCTCAGACGATTGGTGCAGGGTCAGCCTTTCCATTATCGAGCACTATTAGATTCCCTTTTGTGAGGTTGCTGAGATCTGAGAAGTGTAATCCTGTATCGCATCCGATGACAATCAGTTCCCGAGTTTGTGCACGTTCAGAATTCTCAGGCAGTTCAAGCTTGTAGAGTGCTTTAATCGCATCTTCTGATAGGTAAATATTTTCAGCTTCTCCCTTGGGAGTGCTAAAATGCTTTGATATTGAAAGCCCTATTACCGTGGAGACCCATCTCCGTCGCTTCGTTGAGTACTGTTTTCATAGTGACCAACTACAATTAGTTATTTCTTTTGACTTTTTTTTTGATAAATTGCCACTGCACGATTCCAGTTAAGAAGCTCGGAGATATGATCATGCCATTGGGTATTCCCATGACAGTACTTTTTCGAATTATAAACCAAACGAGATAACCTACCATGCCTGAAGTACAGAAAAAATCCAGTGGTCGACTCTTATCCCTTGATTTTTATAGGGGACTAACTATGTTTTTACTAATTGCCGAGTTTTCCCATCTATTCACATATTTCGTGTCACCAGAATTGGAAGGAACTTTTATCCATACTATTGGAATGCAATTTCACCATGTTAGCTGGGAAGGAATGCATTTCTGGGATTTGATCCAGCCATTTTTCATGTTCATTGTAGGGGTTGCTATGCCACTATCTTTTTCAAAAAGAATGGAGAGAGGGGATTCCTATGAAGATATAAGAAAACATGTGCTAAAAAGGGCATTTTTGATGTTCTTCTTGGGCTGGGCATTATATTGTATTGATCCTGGAGAAATTGTTTTCAGATTTCAAAACGTATTGGCACAATTAGGAGTTACCTATATTCTGGCATTTTTGGTAATGCGTAAATCGGCAGTAATTCAAATTGGTTTTTCTGTATTGTTACTTTTAATTACCGAAGGCTTATATCGATTCTTTCCTGTCGAAGGGTTTACCCATCCCTTTGTTAATGGAGAAAACTTTCCAGCCTGGTTTAATATGCTCATTTCAGGAGAAGAAAGCGGTGCTGGTTGGGCCATGTTTAATGCCATCCCAACGGCAGCACACACAATTTGGGGTGTGTTGGCAGGCCAGTTGCTTGTAAGTGAGCATCCAGCAAAGAAAAAACTTCAAATCCTAATAGTGGCAGGAATTATTGGATTACTTATCGGTTATGGTCTGAGCCCTTTCACTCCCATAATAAAAAAGATAGCAACCACCACATTTGTTTTTGCCAGCGGAGGCTGGTCACTGTTAGCTCTTGCTTTATGTTATTGGTTGATAGATGTAAAGAAATATCAAAAAGGGGTGTTGTTTTTTGCCATAGTAGGTATGAATCCGCTATTCATTTATCTGTTTGCCCATGTGGGGGGAGCTAATCTCATTAGAAAAATATTTCTTCCGTTCTCAAATGCATTGTTCGGCTGGACAGGTGAATTAGGTGCACATATTATTTTAAGTTGTATTGTCCTTTTTATGCTTTGGTACATTTGTTACTGGATGTACAAAAAGAAAATATTTATTAGGATTTAAAATGGTTGTGATACTGGTATTTAGTTCAAACTAATGAAATGCATCCTCCATGGGCCTCTCTTGTTGTACTCCATTAGTCACGCCCATGACTTTCCGGGAACAAAATTGAAAATCTCAAGAATGATTTTGATGGATTGTGTTCTTGATGAAAAGGCCGGGAAGTGGGCTGATGTGGAGCTCGAAAAGATCAGTTTTGAAATTTTTGGGGTTATACGAAACTGTTTTAGGAATATTGATTAAGGTGGAAGTTAGGTAATGAAGGAATTATCAAAGTTGAATGCACTCATGCTGTGTGTTGGGCTGGCGTTGACAGGCCTGTTGTGTATCAAATGTGGGAGTGTTAGAACGGCTGCACCACTAGTGCCACAGATGCTTGACTATGCAGAGAACCCTGTTGATATTCCAAATCCTGACAGAGGGGCTTATAGAGGTCGATGGCAAAACATTTCACCGAATTCCATGAATGAGACCAATTCGCCTTTTGGCATTACCCCAGAAGTAGATCACCGGGTTCCGGTTGATGAAAATTCGGTGCTGTACCATGGTAGGCAGGTTCCGCCAGTAGAAGATGATGATATTCAAGAGACTGAATTTTTTAATGGAGTTAATCAAAACGACAAACCTTACATTGGGGGCACTGGTGTTTCTGCCCTTCCCTCCATATCCTTTATGTGTTTTGACTTGTGTAACTTTTCATCAAACGCATTCCTTTCGGCGAAATATGCTTTTGATTACAAGGATGACGGATTGTTTACAGACCCGGTTGTGGGAACCAGAAGAACAGGAAGAACCCAACCCCTGACTCCGTTTGCACTTGATTATATGAGAGGTCTGCTTCAGAAAGTGAGAGATGGCAACGGTGTGGCCTTTGTAAAATTTTCATACGACGGGAATGGGTTTAATTATGTCGAACCTCATAAATACCCGGGTCTAGATCTCAAGGAAGGACTCATACACGGGCCAGAGCCAACATTTGTAACCGACAATAATCCATCGGCTCTGTGTAATGTACCCGGACATGAGGATAAAAACTGGATGCAATATCATATTTGGCAGCTTAAACCTATTTTCCATGAATTTGAAGATATAATCATGTGCGTAAAAACTGGGATGCTTGGTCCATGGGGTGAACAGCACTCATCACCTGAAGCCCAAAGTGTTGATGCTTACAAGATGCTTTTGGATGCATATCTCGATGCTGTGCCTGACTCAAGGTCGCTTCTAACACATGCGGGTGGCTTTTTGGCTTGGTATAACGAAACCTATGGAACCACCTACACCTTTTCCAACATAGATTCCATGCCCGTTCCGCCAAGGGGTTCGCCGGAAGCTCGTTTTGGCTTTTTCAATGATAGTTATGCTGCTGGAAATTGGGGCGATAATGGCTCACTTTCTGAAGGGAATTCTATGATCAACAGCCGATACGGCAGCAGTATATATAATCGTTACAGAGTTATCAATTGGATAAATAAGCAAAATCAAATTGTGCAAGGTGAGGGTGGTATCGGAGATAATGTATTCGGAAATATGCCTGGTGCTATTTTGGAAGCCCAAAAACTCCGGACCAGCACCCTGAATATGCGACATGGTAATTATCAGCGGTGGAATAGTTTTATTTATAATGAAACGAACGTCACTAAGCCGGTTACTTTTCCTGCCAATGAAACAGAAGTATCCCCACCTTACAGTGGAGAAAGCATAACGGCTATCTTCGACCCCGTGTATGACGGTAGAACCGGCCTGGAATATTTTCGCGACAGAATGGGCTACCGATTAGTATTGCGCGAGGCTAATGTGAGTGCGTGGGTGAAGCAGAATAGTATGCTGATGTTCGAAGGGAAAATCCAAAACGTCGGCTTTGGCAATATCGTAAATGAAAAAGAGGTATCAGTTATTCTAATGTCCAAAGATGGTTCTACATCTTACGTGACAGCTACGACTCTCGATGCAAGGGATTGGCTGAATGATGCGGTTGGCAACGGTAGGCCGGACAATTTAGATGGGTGGCATGATTTGAACTTCTCAATCCATATGCAAGCATTTGGCACCGTTCCTGCCGGGGACTACAGTATTTACCCGAAGATTAGTGACCCTAGAGAACTAAGCACTAACAAGCGCTGTATACGCTTTGCCAATAAAGGAAATAGTTGGAATGCCGACCTTGGTGCTAACTTAATTGGTTCGACGACAATGTTATAAATAAAGTGCATTCCCTTTTACTGGGGGAAAGCAAATGAAATACTTAATCAGTACGGAGGAAGCGTTGTGAACAGAAAAGAATTTTTGAAAACCGGTTCGCTTGCAGTAGCCGCTATAGGGGCTGCTCCGGCGCTGATGTCATGCATTCCCAATCGTACGGTCACCGATAGTCTGTTCAAACAAAATCCGTCTTGGATACCCAAAGGGGGTTACACTATATCGGAGCTAAAAGCGAGGGTTGAAGAATATTATGGCAATCCTGATGATGTCAGCGCTGTAGGCCGCGCCCGCAAAATGCAAGCATTAATAATGGAGATTGCCATTAAGGCAAAGAATCGAAACCCAAACTTTCAGGTTGTCCCACAAGATACTTTGGAATATGCACACATAGATGGAGATGTGAATAATTCATATGATCAGAATCTCCTGGATCTACTCGATGGTTGGGGAATTGAAGATTTTAGTGCTACCACAGTAAACAGGTTGGCAAATTTATCAAAGGTGGGCATAAAGGGAACCGCGAACACTAATGGAAGTACTGTACAAGATGTTACCGATAACCAGAAAATTGCGGCAGATAACGATATTCTATGGCACCCCCGGTTAAGTGCAGAAGTGTATCAATCTCCAGGGATTGGAAATCCCGGGTATATGCCTATATATTCACCTTCCTCTAACAGTTACAATATAATACATCATCCAATACCTGCCGGTGTAGCGAATACCTTAAACAGCCACCATGTTAATAGTATGATAGATGCGAAAAACCATCTGTATATGATTAGCAGCGGCAAATACAGTAATTGGCCGGACTGGGAAGCTAGACCCACCAGACGACTTGACATAACAAAGACTGCTGGTTATTTGGTCCCTTTTGCAGGCGGACGATTTCAGCCTAACGGTACCGCTGAGGTGGTTGCCCAGGCCCTCATAGACCACGGGACTGAATGGGACTTTTTTTGGGTTGCAAAAGGCTACACGCAAAATGAAGGCAGGAAGGCTTATATCGAGGATCTCGCGGCATCAGAGTGGGATGCTTTTTATCTTGACGCACATTTCGACGGGGGGTCTCTTACTAAGGAAGAAGTTGAAACCCTAAAATGGAAGCCTCAAGGCGGACGGCGTCAGGTTATAGCGTATTTGAGTATTGGCACTACAGAATTATATCGTTGGTATGCCGACCCAGTGATGGTTAGTACTAGTCCAAGATCTTTCCTACATGGTGCTGTTGAGAGTGGCACATTCATACCTGCCCGAGAAAGGTTTTCGGATGCTGTTATCCCAAATTGGATTTTGTGGTCAGCTTATTCCGGACAGTACGCTGATGAAGTCACCCCGATTTGGTGGCATCCTGAATGGAGAGACATAATTGTAAGGGGTGGCAGTCCCTACAAAAACCCCAATCATAAACATTCCCAGTTTCCGGAAGGTAGATCCTCAATTGATAGGAGCATACAGGTGTAAGTCCATCCGCTTTCCGTAGAAGTCTAGTATTCCTTAGTCAACGGGAGTAAGTGGTAGATTTAAGGTAAGATTAATATTTGTGCTTAGATTGACTCTTCCTCATGGTCTCACTTTTGCCACTAAGGACCTCGAAAACACGTGTCCAAAAGGGGATAAGGATATATACCATTAGTGGCACCAGGAATAGTGTAAGGATTAAGGTCTTCAAGAATTGAGGTAGAGTGTCTAAATACTCTGTAAAAACCGCCAGAATGATACTCAATGGGGGATAGATACTTACCCATACTATGATCGTTCTTTTTACTTTTTCCATGGTTTACAAACAGTTGGTCACTTGCAATTGTTAGCAATTCTTGCTGCAATTTTGACGAAGTTAGTGCGTGATTCTAGCGATTCGGTACATGAGAATTTGGTGGTGAAGATGCTGTTTTTCGTATTCTAAATATTGAGAACAATGCGATCTAATCCCACTTATTACTGGTTGAGATGGCATACTTACCACTACCCGTGGAAAAAAGTGCAATGCTCAAAAAGAAATAAAATCCTTGAAGTTCTATTCCCCATCCATTTGAAAATGAGAGTAGTTCATCAGAATGTCTTAAGTGTACAGCTACAATCATTGTAAAGGCGATGAATGGAGCAGCAAGGCGTGTTCTATATCCTATAAGGACCATTATGGGGGCCAGAACTTCACCTATGTACGCTCCATAAGCTAATGCACCGGGAAGGCCGGCGTCAACCATCAAGTTGGCAATTCGATCTACCCCAGAACGAATCTTAGCTATACCATGCAGTAACATGAACCCTCCAACACAGGCTCGAACAAGTAATAAACCCAGATCAAGGTTCCTATTCATATAAATATATTTCTTGCGTACTCAATAGGAACAGAACATTACTTCTATGATTTAAAACTGTTTCTCAAATACTTTCATCGTGTATTTATCAATATCATTTTACATGGTAGTGAAATCAAAGTTTTGAATCATTGAAATGTTCCAGCTCCCGGAATTTTGAGTTAGAACAACTTGCATGATACCTTTTCTGTCTGGTAATTCATTATTTCTATCGTCGGTGTGGCCTTTGGTAATCCATTTGGTGGTTACAAAAACCATATTGAGACCGATTTCCCTCATGTAAAGGATATCTTGCGACAGAACAGCATGTTTCATAACCTTCTGGAACACTATTCGATGCATGGCCTCAATGCTATCCCTGCCAATGGCTATTTGGCCCATAATGTCAATAAATTCGGATCTTTCTGAAAAAAGTGAAACCGTGTATTGCAATTAATATGACAAAGGTATGCTGATAGCATCTAGACATATAATGATATTCAACGGGAATACTAATAAAATCAAGTAAAAGGTGGGTATGTTGGATCTATCGAGAAAAAGATGGGGTCGTAAGTTGTAGTAAACCTATTGAATTAATAATAAAAGAAAAGAATTAGGTGCTACAATCATCTAGGTAAATACCTTTGTGTACTATAAGAGAGTCCATTTCAATTGGGTATTTCTTCGATCGGCCTGATGGTAATGTCTCGATAAAAAATTTCAGCTCCCTCTGATTGAATTTGAATCTTGCCTTTGGTCAAAGGATATATCGAGCCCCGAATTAATTGACCAATGTCTTCCATGTGCATATTCTTATAACCATTGATCATATGAATGCTTTCTCTATCATATGTATAGATATCTAGACGATTCCAGGTTCCATGCTCATTTTCGTGGGATTGAGATTTCTGACAAAATCTTTTTTCTCGCATATCAAAGGTTCGAAAGATTGCATTAGGGTCATATTTATAGTTGTTGTTTTCAGTTAATGTCGCTCTGACCTGGACAGTGGTCGAATCCACGCACCATAAGTCACCAACATCACCTTCTTGCACCTGACATTCTACTGATCGCATCCAGGCACCGCCTCTTGCTCCTTCTTTGCCAACTGAGTGATAAAGAATGCCACTATCACGCTTACGATCCTCTCTCGGAGGATATTTCTTCTCTCCCCATTTGAACTCCAAACTCAAATGATAGTTTTCATACTCATCATTCGTAATAAGCACTCCAAAAACTTCTCCCGAGATTCGAATTGCAGGTTCTCCATCTTCTTCGACGACTGTGAATACTTGTAAGGGATCTTTATCTAGTCCGATAGGTTCTACATATTTTCCGTTCAATTTCTGTAGTCCTTCGACTAATGAGGAAGGTTCAGGTGGTCTTTGAAATGTATACCAACCTGTCAGATCTTTTCCATTAAATAGAGATGTGGGAGTAGATGCGATGACGTCAATTTCATGGGCTTTTTCACTCCCCAGTAGGAAACCAAGAAGTAGGAAGGTGGCTGTCAGTAATAAGGAGTTAAATTGCACTTGTCTGAATCTCATTTTGATCTGTTAATAAGGTTCCAAATTTTCTGAGCATATCTATTACCTAGAATCCGCAGGGCATCCGCATCAAAATGCACACTGTCACCTATATGTGATAGATCATCATCAGCAGGATATAAATTTTCAAATTATCACTCATAAGATGGTTTTCCACGGTAGAGCAGAACTTTGAATATTCTTCGGCTATGATCTTTTTATTACGAATACATTGGAACCCTTAAGCCCAGACTTTGGCGTACCTTTATAAAAATTGTTTCCCAAGTGTCTAAACTGCATCGCATCTGAAATCAGATTGCCATTTCCGGAGTAAAGTACGACAGGACCCATTTCGGAAAGTGATAGAGTAATACTTTTTTCCTTAATCTCCCTAATTTCTACTGTCATAGGAGAGAGATATTTGTCTGACCTGCCAATAACAGCCCATTCATTTATGATGGGACTTAGGTGGTATAGCTTGAACCCAAAGTCCTTGATTTCAAAACTATGACCGGCTTCCTGTAGTATTTTACCTTCTTCCTTTTTCCAATCATAGATAACCAGACCATCTGTTGGTACAGTCCAGGAGTCTACAAAAGGCTGAACCATTGCAGGTGCATTGGTGTAGTCTTTCTTTGTGATAGTTCCGGAAAGCACGCTTCCAGTTTTTAAACTTAGATTGTAAGCTACGATAGCACAAGACTTGTTCTTAAGCGGTGCAATTGTCTTATACACATCATGTGTCTCATACAATGCATCACTAAAGATACTTTCTGGTAGTGGCACTGCGGGAGCCTCTGGTCTGATTAACTGTCCATCATCATAACATAGTGGCATTATTATTCTAGGATTGACATCTGCAGGATCATCTGAGAGATAGATCGGCCCACCAGACATTGCCTTAGTGACAGACATGGCTTCGCCAACTTCTTGATCTGACGAATGAAACATATCGTGATCGGGCCACAAAGTTTGCCCGAGCCATATCACGTTAAATACAGATTGCAGAATTTGAGATTTAGATGTAGATAAATTGTGTTTTTGATAGTCTGGGCTAGTGCGCATGGTGGCACTATTGGTTGCATTTAGTAAGTCGATCGTGTTTTGGGCACTGCAATTCATTAGTCCAATACTATGATTTAGACAGGCTTCTTCAAGTGCTAAGACATTTTGTCGCTGTGCTTTAGACGCGTTCCTCAGTCCTTTATATTCGAGGGTGGACCGTGACACATTATCGGTTTTCATGAAGTCAAAACCCTGCCCCTTAACTGTCGTTACTAGGTAGTCATAGAAGACCATACTTGACTCAAGGTCATCTTTTGGCAGAAGCCCCTTAGCACGTGTAGGGTTTTTTATTAAATGAGGTGCTAGATCTTTCATTCTATGATCCTTATGTACACCATTCCAGTGAGACAGAAATCCATGCCATATTCCCATCCATTTGATACCGTCGTCGGTCTTACGAGAAATGATAGGTTTCCAGCCATTTGGAAACTTAACTTGATTGGGTGTAAAGGATTTAAGAAACCCTTCCTCATCATCTTGATGTCCATCATCTATTAAGAACCATCGAACCGGAATATTGGATGTTTCAATTTTATCAATTGCATTCGTTAAAAGGGCTTCGTTGATATTCTTATGATATTGCTCCCAGGTACACCATCCAAGATATTGTAGTGCCTCAGGGTAGTCCTTTTCAACTCTCAGACTCCCCGTGGATTGCACTTGATCATTCTTTAGGGCTAAAGCCCAAGCTTTGGCCATTGAATCATACACATTTGTTGATTCATACCATGAAAGTAGGGGCACCATCCCATCTGCGGAAACAGGATGGGTGCCCAAAGATCCATAGTCTACTATTAACTTACCTTCTTTGTTCACTTCCAACCAGCTGACGCTCTTCTCTCCGGAAAGTGGTAGTATTGTTAAATATTTTCCATTAGTTAGTTCAAAAATCATTAGTAATGCTCGCCGATTTGGATAGGGAATACGAGGAGGTATTGGATTTCTCTCAACAAAAAGGGAGTTTAGCTGACGCTTTCCTACCCAAGGAAACATTCTATTGCTAGCTCCAATCCATCGAAAATGATTGGAGTCAGCAGCAACATGTACGTATCTTTCAAAGTCTGGAAGAATAATTTCCCTAATACGATCTTCAACTTCAACATCAGGTGCCTTAATTATAACTAAGTTATCAGCATTGCTTCCACCAACATGAATCTTCTCCATTATTTGTGCCATTGAGCCTCCTTGGTGTGCACATACGGTGAGTAAGCATGACAGTAAGAATATATGGGGTGTTCTTAGAGAAGATCTGTCCCAAATTTGACTTCGATATTTAAAATTTATCAATCGCACCTATACTATTTCTTGGTCTAATGACTATTTTATTCCGGTTTGGTTTTGAAAGGATCTTCAAGGGGAGGAATATTTGTTTCTGAGCCAGGATATCCCATAGCCTGATTAATATGCCCAAGTGAATTAGCTCTGATTTCTTCTTCTTTAATAGGCCAATACACGTGATATGGAAGTATCCTATATATGTTACTCCCCTGGAGGATTTCTTCTCTGTAGAAGTGATTTCTACTGATTACTCGATCGTAAAACCAATTATTTTCATGCATGCTTTCCAGGGAATATCCATTTCGGCCTAATTGTGCCATGATGTAAGCCACTCTTGTGAGTTCGGTTTTACGTGGTGTTTCCTTGTAGAGTTCACGTGCTCGCTCATCGAAAATGTAGTCAATATCTACTGAGGTAATCGGTGTAGCTTGGGCGCGAGCACGCACAATATTCACATCGGCTACAGCTTGTCCAATATCTCCCTTCCACCAGTGTGCTTCAGCTCGAAGCAAGTATAGTTCCGCTAGGCGGTACACATATTCGTCACTCGATGCCCTATCGGGTCTGGTGTTTCCGGTCTCATCAATGTAGACTAATTTATTGTACGCAATTGGATACCATTGACGGATATCAGTCACAGAGCTGGGATCAAAAGGTTGCCCAAAATACTCTGAGCTAGGATCGTTATAAACATAGCGTTCCATCCCAAACCAGTTGTTGTGGGAGTATCTAAGATCATTAGGATCTTCCAAGCGTAAGTCACGCATTGCCTGAGAAGGAACCATGCGTCCTACACCGCGTCCCAGTTGCTCGATCATTCTTAACCCAGTGCCAAAATCGAGATCGGTACAAGCCCTTACGCCGTTAGGATCTCTGGCTTGCCACCACACGGGGCTAGTATCTCTCATCTTGGCTGTGCCACGATCGTTTGCATTACCTTCTGTTAAATGCTGATCTTGAGCTACTAATATTGCCTCCGTATTTTCTGAAAGGCTTTTATTAAATTTTTGATGAAGATCCCATAGAACGTCAAAGCCATCAGGATCAAGAAAAGAGAACTCCAGGAATTCTGGTTCGGTAGTACCGAATCTTTCGGTCATTAAGGCATACTGACCGCCATCAATCACCTTTGAGGCTTCTGCAATCGCCTTGTCAAATTCCCTTAAAGAGAGGTAACACTTTGTGAGCAAAAAGGAACCGGCAGCACGACTAACTTCACCTGGTAAGACTGACTGAGGAAGCCATTGTACAGCAAATTCTAAGTCCTCAGTTATCTTCTTTAGAATGGTCTCTCTTGAGTGTGAGTAAAAGTCCAGTCTGGGTGAGTTAATTTCTTCTAGTACCAGTGGAACATCACCAAACTGATGTACCAATCGATAGTACCAGTATGACCTTGAGAAATATCCCTGAGCTAGAAGTTCATTTTTCTCTGCATCCTCTAGGTCGTCGATCACTTCAGCTCTGGAAATCAGTAAATTTGCATCCTTGATTGCCCTCCAAGCCAAATCCCAATATGCCCTTACTTCTCTGTCCTCACCTGAATTTGGTGTCATTTGGAGCTCCATGTTATGCATTGCATTGTTAGGAGGTGCCCCTTGAACGGTCATATCGGAATAATTCCATTCCCCAACAATATGATGATTTTCAAATTGAGCATATTCGTCCCTCAACCTGCGATTCATCGTAATAATTATGGCTTCTAATCCCGCCTTATCATTTAGGGTGTTTTCAGGTGAAAAGAATGAAAGAGGCTCAGGAACTAATCTTTCTTTACTACAAGAACCTGCCATTAAAAATATACAGGTAAGGAATATGTATATGTGATTTTTCATGATCTAATTTTTTGGATTTAGAAGCTCAGGTCTAAACCAAGCGTGGTAATAAGTGGGGTAGGAGCACTGGTTTCGACGTCCCAACGGTATTTCCATCCTCCGAAATTAATCGCAGGAAGATTCTGGACATTGGCATAAATTCGGAATGTTTTGATCCTCCACTTATCTAAAATGCTTTTAGGCATGGTGTAGCCTAATGTGATATTCTGAATCCTCATGAAGGATTTATTATCGTACCATTGTGTGACTGGAGACGAGTTTTTTGAATCAAGTCTTGCCCAATCATTCGTGGGATTGTCTTCAGTCCAATATGGAGTCACATATTTATTGAGTCGCTGCTGCTGTATACGGGCATTAAAATGCTCGATATTAGCACCCTTGTATCCAAGCAGTGCATTCATAAGTATGGATAGATCGAAATTCTTAAATGTAAAGTCATTCCTGAGGCTGATACGATATCGTGGTGTGCTATAGCCTTGAAAGACCTGATCATCAAAAGTAATCACTCCATCACCATTAGTATCGTCGATCTTAAGGTCACCAGGTACCCGGCCAAAAGTCGCTGCTTCATCCCTTTCTCCGACCTGATAAACTCCCAGTATTCTGTAGTCAAATATTTCATCTATGGCATGACCGATATACCAGCCGTTCTCAATATCGTCCTCTTCTCTTTGTCCTATGACATTACCATTTGCATCAGTGATATCGACCATATCACCGTATAGGTGAGTAATTTTATTCCGGTTGTACCAAAAGGATACATTAGAATTCCAGGAGAAGCCATCTCGGTTGATATTCATGCTATTAAGATTTATCTCCAAACCCTTATTCTGCACTTCTCCAAGGTTAGAAAATACATCTTCATAGCCGGTGATGATTGGTAGCGTCCGTTGAAGTAACAAATCATTGGTCACACTACGGTACAGATCAATCGATCCGGAAACTCGACCGGATCCACCAAGACCAAAGTCCAAACCCACATTATAAGAGGTCGTGGTTTCCCATTTTAAATCTTCATTGGCCAGGTCCGTGGCGTTGATGCCAAATACCGTAGACTGATCATAGATGTAACTTACTCCACCTAATCTAGACAACGCAGAGTATACACCTATATCACGGTTCCCATTCTTACCCCAAGACAGTCTCAATTTCAAATTATCAATGAGACTTGATTGACGGAGGAAGCCCTCATCTGAAAGGCGCCAGGCAAATGAAACTGCTGGGAATGTTGCCCTTGGATTTTGAGAACCAAAGGCTGAATAGCCATCTCGTCTTAAGGTTAGTGTTAAATAGTAACGATCCAGAAATCCGTAATTTAGTCGCGCCATCATAGCATCTGCAGTAGACCGAATATCATTACTGGAGATGGTAGGGTTGAAACCAATTGAAAGATTATGGTAGGATAGGTTGTCATTAGGACTAAATTGCGAATTTGATTGAGTGCTCTGGAAGGTCTCAGCTTTTTCAATATTATAGAGAAAAGTAAGGTCAAAACCATGTTCACCAAAAGACTGATTCCAACTTAAAATATTATCAATCATCCACCTCTGATCAAATTGTTCCCTTCTGGAACCCTCATCTCCACCATCACCTATAGTAGCGATCACGGGTAGAAATCTATAGTCCTGAATACTATTAGATCGATTGGACCAGTTTATCCTGTATGAAAATCCTAATGGCAATTTTATCTTGGCATATAGATTAGAAAAAAGCTCCCTTTGTCGGAAGTAGTTATCCTCATACTCCCATAAAAATGGATTTACTGCTAGGGCATCATCATAAGGCTGGTGACGAATTGATCCATCATCATAGTACAATGAACCAAAAGGACTTTGTCTCTCGTATATTTGCAAATGGTTAGGTAAGCCTGTGGGTTGATCTTGCGAGGAACTTTGGAAGTTTAATCCCAAGGAAAGGTAATCTGTTACAGCCATTTCCAAATTAAGTCGTCCTCGAAGAGCTGCATATTCCTGATATAGCAAGATTCCATCATTCTTTACATAACCCAATGAACTATAATAGCTTAAATTATCCGTGCTTCCAGAAACACTTACCGTGTTATTCAACCTTAAGCCAGTCTGAAAGAGTATGTCTTTCCAATTCACTACGTTATTAGCCTTATAGTTCGCGATTTCTATTTCACTTAATTGCAGCCTTCCAAGCCAGATATCTACAGGATCAGTCGTAGTGCCTGCTAAGTCATCATACTCAAGCCAATCGTTGAGTGAAACACCTGCTGGAAGATTATTGGGATCTTGGTAATAGCCGAGTCCATTTCCTGCATCTATCTGGTCAAAGACTGCTGCTTTGTAATTTAGAAACTCATCTGGACCATAGACCTCTTGAATCATTCCTGCTTGAGTTAAACCAATTGAGCTTTTTATATTTATGGTAGGTTTTCCTGTAGTTCCTTTCTTAGTCGTAATAATGATAACACCAGCAGCGGCTCTTGATCCATAAACGGCAGCCGCGCTCGCATCTTTAAGTACATTTACAGTTTCAATATCGGCTGGATTGATACTGGACAGATCACCTTGAAAAATAACATCATCGACAACTAACAGCGGTGAATTGTTGGCACCCAATGAGGTAGGACCCCTTACTTGAAGATCAGAACTCCCTTCTGCATTTGTGCTTAAACCCACATTGAGTCCTGGCAGTGCAGACCGCATCAATTCTGTAACGTTGTTGGCAGGCTGTCTATCCAAAGCCCGTGAGTCGAAGCTAGCAACAGAACCTGTTAAGTCATTTTTCTTGACGGTTCCATATCCCACTACAAGTACCTCTGAGAGATTCTCAATGTCTAATTCCATTGTCACCTCGATCTCGGTCCTTCCATCAATTGGAATATCCAAAGGATAGTATCCTAAATAGGATACAGTTAATACAGCGTCCTCAGGTACGTTGATTTCAAATTTTCCATCTATATCGGTGATAGTACCATTGGTCGTTCCCTTTTCAAGAACGGTTGCACCAGTAAGAGGAAGTCCATCACCGTCGATGACCACTCCAGTAACAGCCAGTTTTTGCTGCATTTGAAAAACAGTCCTTGCGATAGATTTTATTTTGTCCCGTCCATCCTCACTCTGGATTTTAAGGTTCATTTTTCCCTTTTCTTCGAGTTTCTTTAATTGTCTGATTTTTTTTTCCAATTTATTTGCCTGCTTCTTTCCTCGCTTGGTATCTTGGTAAATGACATAGTACTTCACACTGATTGCTCTGTACTCTAGTCCCACGCTTCCAAGTAGGCGGTTCATGGCCGAATTGAGACTTTCACCAACTCTGAATTCGAAGTCCACCTTTATTTCACGGAGCAAGCTGGTCTCATAAGAAAAGAAAACTTGATACTGCTCACTCAACTCATCCAATATCTTCAAGAGTTCACGAGAATTTTCCAATTCAGGGGAATTAGGATAGGCGTGGATGTGCGGCCCTCTTCCTAAGAAGAACAAAAGGAGAAGAACTCCTAGGAATGGTTGCTTAAATTTCATAACATTGCATTTTTAATAGAGAATTTTAGAGCCGGGAATATGACTACCAATCGATGTCCCGGTTTTTTCTTAAATCTTTAGGCTATTTTCTCTCATTTAAGCTATGATTTAGCTTAGACTGATCTTGTCCAAAGAGTGAAAATGATGCCATTATCATTTCATTTTATTGTCCAGATATTTTCCGCTTTATGTACTTGTAACCCAAGTCCTTGGAGCATGCTAAAACCCGTGTTTGGATCATCAACAGGAAGAAAAATTGTAAAATTTCGATTTAGATTTGACTTGTCCTCCACAAGTACTTTCACTTCGTAAAGCTCATGTATTTTCTGAATAATATCAGCAAGAAGGGCGTCTCTAAGAATTGCTGTTCCGTCTTTCCATGAGGCTGGTGCCTCTTTTTCAATTTGTTTCTTTGTCGATTCACCGGATGATCTTGAATACGTAAGTAGTTCACCCGGTTCCATAATTATATTGTCTCTTTGCTTTTTGAGATCCAGCCTTACCTTTCCTTCTTCTAAGAAAACTTTAGTAGACTTCTCCCTGGCATTGACATTAAAGATGGTTCCTAATACCTGCACTGTCAGATCTTCAGTAATAACTTCGAATTTTTGACCGCTCTCATCTTTTCTTTGAACTTCAAAATAAGCTTCACCCTCCAGCCAAACTCGGCGACTTTCCTTATTATCCCAATTCTCATGATATTTGATTGATGAACTTGCATTTAATTTAACCCGAGAACCATCAGGTAGTAGGATGTCCAATTGTTCAGCGACTGCAGTTTCTGAAATCATTAGATCGTTATTACCTACCCATAGCCAGGAAAGTACGGAGACCAGTAGTAACAGCACGGCAGCACGACCAATCTGCAAAAACCTTCTACGACGGAGGAGAGTCTTCTTTTCTACTTCTTGAGTCGATGTTTCAGTGAGCTTTCTTGATTCACTTTCTCGTATTTTTCCAAAAAGTTGTCGCATCATCCCTTCTGCCTGCTCAGGCTCTAATTCCGGATAATCGCTCATTTCGTACCACAGTTTTTCCATCACTTTCTCATAATTCTCATTTGGAGACTCCTTCATTAGCTTCAGCAAAGATTCCAGTTCGTCTCTTGAACAAGTGCCTTTGAACAGTTTACTAATCAATTTTTCCTTGTTTGTCATCAAGATGTATATGTTAATGTGGCTGAAATATTTCGCTTCTTAACTGTAGTCCGATAAAAGTGGGGTAGAAGGACCATGTCGAAGACGATTTTTTTTTCAAAAAATTGCTAATCGATGATTTATTGAAATTTTATTCTACTTTTATCGGTAAGCTGTTTAGGTTTGTTTTGAATTGATGGTAGAAACTTATGTCTCGCTAAGATGTGTACTCAAGAAAAACATCACCTTATAATGCTGTCTAAAGGCAGTAAGGAAAGCTTTGCCTATATCTTTGAACAGTACAGATCTAGGGTATACTACTATTGCTATAATCTTGTACGTAATCGAGAAGTGGCACAAGAGATTACGATAGATGTTTTTACAAAAATTTGGGAAAAACATAGTACTATTCAGTCTAATAGTTCCATTAACGGTTTACTCTACAAGATTACAAGAGACCACTCAATCAGTTATCTTAGAAAAGCCGCTAGAGATGCAGCCCTGAGAAAGGAATTTATCCAGAATTTTTTTGAGAGTCTCAATAATCCATCAGAAGAACAACTATTCCTCAAAGAAGGGATACAAATTGCTGAACAAGCTATTAATACCTTGCCTACTCGATGTCGGCAAGTATTTAAATTGCGTTATAGTGAGGGTTTTACCTTGAGAGAGATTGCAGAGGAACTAAATATTTCAATTAGCACGGTAAAGAAGCAATTGACGAAGGGTACAAGGATCGTCAGGGCATATCTAGAAGCTAATACGGATTTGGTGTTCGTCCTTATTGCAGGACAGTTCTTTTAACTTTTCCAAATGCTAATAGAATGGCCGTCTGGTTTACCAGGCTTAGACTTATCCACTAATTAAGCTGGTATGCACTCTACAGATATGGATCTTGACCAATCGAACTTCCCAAGTGCAATTTTGGCTTCTATCATATGCTTTACTTACATGACATCATTGAAGGTGCTCTTCAAATTAGTTATAACCTTCAACCTAGATGCCACAGACCATATTCTAGTATACTTCCCCCCAAATTTCGAACCAGAGGCTAAGTTGGTAAAAACTTAACTTAAGTCTCTAATTATGAAGAAGAAACGTAGAAGATTCAGTGCTGAGTTCAAACTTAAAGTGATCCTTGAAGCACTGTCAGAAAGACAAT
>JBNKUI010000102.1:0-2817 GCA_050298535.1 Saprospiraceae bacterium | reverse complement strand
CATAACACTAGCTAAAGACGGCATGGTAGCAAGCCCGTCCGCATATGGTTTGATCGTACGAAGTTTGTTAAATTGTGGAGGCTGGGTGGCCAGGCTGACGGATATGATCACTTGCTCCTACGCCGCTTAGCTTTGGACGTTAGTGACAATTAACTTCAACTAATTGAGAAAATAAACTTCAGATGAATTATAATTTCTCTTTTCAGAAGGTGAAAACAAATACCATGAAATGGCTGTGCCTACTTGCTTTGGTTATATGCACTAGTTGCAAAAATGAGTTATCTCAGTCCACCAACACTTATATTCTCGAGAATACATCGGTTATAGATGTGGCCAATGGCCAGATCAAACCCAACCAAACAGTAATTATTGAGGGGAATAGGATCAGCCAGCTGGGCCAGATCGATCCAATAAATTATCCAGATCAGACCACCAAAATAGAATGTAAGGGAATGTTTTTAATCCCCGGACTCTGGGATATGCATGTTCACACGCAAGACCCTAAATTATACTCCAAACTGTACATCGCCAATGGCATCACCGGTATCCGTGATATGGGAGGTAATGACCCCCACACCAGAGCCGCACTTTCTGATGAATTTAAAAATATTGCCCAATGGCGAGAAGGCATTCTCAAGGGAGAATTACTAGGTCCGAGGGTTATAGCAGCTAGAAGTATTATTGATGGTCCTCCTGGATTTTGGCCTGCCCTAAAGGTTGTCTCCAATGAGAAAGAAGGCGTAGCGGCGGTTCAAGAGGATAAACAGGCTGGTGCTGACTTTATTAAAGTATATTCGTTACTACCGAAAGGAGAGTTCAAGGCTGTTGCAGAAGAAGCACAGAAACAAGGGCTTGAAGTGTGTGGGCATTTGTCAGAATATGTCGAAATTGAAGAAGCCCTTGAAGCTGGTCAACGTTCAATAGAACACTTTTCTGAAGGGCGCTATCTCGTTCTTGCATCTAGTCATTCCTCAAACCTTGGAAGTCGTTATTTGAATATTTGGGTCACTGATGCCGATTTAAAAGAATCTTGGCAGAACTGGTTAGGGCTTCTTGTCGAGGCCGCCAATAATTACGACACAACAAAAAGCAAGAGTCTTACACAGCATCTCGCCAATTCCGAGTGCTGGCAGGTTCCTACATGGCGTCTTTTACGAAATGAATTACTAGATCCGACCGTACCCCCAAAGGATGAATCAATTGAAAATTACATGCCCCAAAGTGTAAAGAAAATGTGGGCAGCACATCCTCTAAATAGTGGATTAAAAGAAGACAAAGAACTTTCAAGTCTGGCAAACCAAATTCTCCCGACAATGCGGAGTTTGATTAACGAAATGAGAAAAGCTAATGTACATTTTATGGCTGGCTCTGATTCTGGTAATCCAGATTTAGTACCCGGTTTTGCTTTACATGACGAATTATATGATTTAGTAAATGACGCTGGATTTTCACCTCTACAAGCGTTGCAAATGTCAACACTTGGACCTGCCGAATTCTTGGGCATGACAAATGAAATTGGAACAATTGAAGAAGGAAAAATTGCTGATATTGTTATCCTACGGGCTAATCCATTGGAAGATATTGGTAATACGCAAAAGATTGAAGCAGTCATAGTAGATGGAAAATACCTTAATCGAAGCGAATTAGATTCATTATTGGAGGATGTGTACAATACAGTCAAATATTAAAAAAGTCACTAACAAAAGATAAAATGCATTGGAACGCATTTTATCCACGACGTTGTGCTTCATTTTGACCAACAAATAACCAATGATTAAATTTTTTAGTAAAATTAGACAGAGACTACTCTCTGAAAATAAGTTCAGTAAGTATCTGACTTACGCAATCGGTGAGATCCTGTTGGTAGTTATTGGTATCCTGATCGCCTTGCAGATCAATAATTGGAACGAATCCAGAAAGGAGTACCTCAAATTGAAGGTCTACCTCGAAAACATGAAAAACGACCTGACCAATGACATCGCAAGAATGGAAGACATTCATGATATTAACATGTTTCGTTTTTATTCCTTGCAATACATCCTGCGATTGGCCGAAAAGAAGGAACTGGACATTGGCTTAGCAGGGACCACAGTGCCACCATGGAAGCAAGGAAATCACATTTGGTCAGGCGATCTGCCTCAAAACTATGATAAGGAGTTCTTAAGATTGGCATTTTTGTGGTCACACAGGAATTCGTTCAAAGCCGTGACAAAGACCACAATCAACGAATTAAAGAGCACAGGCCTCTTCTCATACATAAGAGACAACAACCTTAAAAAAGCCATCAATGACTATTATATCCTGAGTGATTTCAGGATCAACGAATCCATACAAGCAAATCAATCAATCATTGAAGACTGGCATAAATCTCTAACCGAAGAAGGCATCGTGAACGCAGACCCATTCTTGGTGGGCGACCCGGTTACCTTGATTCGGGACAATAAGCAACGAGAAGGCATCCTAAGACGACTAATCAGGGGCGCAGGATGGTTAGTAGAGGGCGGACCATTGATTGCCAGAGAGGCAGAATTATTGATCGAGCGAATCGATGAGACATTAAGCCAATAGTAATATGATCAAATTCTCAAAAGACTATTAAGTGAACTAAAGATTGAAAATCAAGAACTAATCAAAATTTTAAATTTAGACAATAAATAACGAAAGCACAACAATGTGCCCTATGTAAAAGCACCGCAACCATAGAGCCGATGAGTGGTATATGATATGTAGTTGTTATTATTTCATAAAATTAGTGTTTTATTTCTACAGTTCTGCATCCTATGTGTGATATGTGTCATATACATTCACAAGTACTTA
>JBNKUI010000101.1:0-1508 GCA_050298535.1 Saprospiraceae bacterium | reverse complement strand
ATTGTCCTCCGGCATTCGCAGATCACCATCTCCAACGAATAGTCCGGCTTCGAAACTATGCATAGTCTCACTCATATGCTTCTTTACCGGATCACGAGTATCTGCTAACTGAATCTTTAGCTTCTGGAATTCAGACAATCTGTTTTTCACTGTTCCATTTTCTGCATTCAAGGTATTGGATACTTTCTCAATTTCCTTTACATATTGTTCAATTTCAATTTTATCTTTTTGATAAATGGATAATCCCCTGTTAATACAACCCTGTAATCGTTTCAGTTTTGAGTATATAGGTGTCTTTCTCTGATTCAGATTACGTCCAATCGACCAAGATACTTCTTCGAGCGCTTTGGTCATTCGCAGCCCGGGAGGTTTCAGTGGACCACCATGATTATCGTTAAGAATTCCTCGAACTGCTGCACAATAATCCAACACGATATTGGCTGCGTACGCTTGTTGTGTGTAGGTTAATTTCCAATCTTGTTCTTGGTACTGATCTAATTCGGCTAAAGTCTCTTTCTCAAGTGGTCGAAGGCCTCTGACCTTCCTACGCATCTGTACCTTGGCATGACTATCCTTTTCAAGCACGGGCTCAGCCAGATCTCGAATGAAATGATTGCTGCAATAGCGGTGAGGAACATTCGCGCATTCTTCAGCAATAATGGTAACAAAAGCATCTTGTTTATCCGAAATCCATCCAAGAATAGGTTTGCTCAACTGCTGGGCTAAATCCTTAGCACGTTGAATCAATTTACGAACCTCTGCATAAGAACTTGAAATGAGAGCTTCTGCAAACCAAACTCTCCTTTTTTGCAACTCACGAACTACATATAAGGTCTCATGCCCCTTTTCCGGTTGTAAGCCATCGATGGCCAGGATAACACCTAAACAGTCTGTATACTCATCCTGCCATCTTTTCATATCCTGATGCCTGGCAGCAACCATAACCTGATACATTCCCAAATAATCGCTAATCGCATCCTCAGAAAGACTAATTTGATAACTATCCAATAACTCATCTTGAATCTGTGGCACTGACCAATGCCTTTTGAATCTCCTAAATCCCATCCAGCTAAACAGATTCCAATCAACCCTCCATCTGGGCATCGTTATGGTAAGTTCAGATTCAGGGCTAATCACAGTTGAGCGACAACTACATCCCTTATTAGAGCAATGAGCCTGCTTACAGACAAGTTTTACAGGCCCTTGCAGGGTATAAATTCGGTGTTCCCTATGAGTGCAGATAGATAACTCACTTCCACATTGCCTACAACTTCTTTCATTAACAGACAAAATGATCTCTTTGAATGTTATCTCCTGAGGCCATTTCGAAGGCATTGTTTTTCCCTCTGATATGATTTGAAAAATTGCTATATCGGGAAAAAACATAATGCCTCCCTTATCTAAATATGAAGATGGATTTTTAATTGATTAACATATTGATATTTAATGATAATTTTCCTCAGTTACCGTTATAGCGGGTTATTGTAAATCATAGCGATTTCTTTGAA
>JBNKUI010000100.1:0-20012 GCA_050298535.1 Saprospiraceae bacterium | reverse complement strand
TGTACATTTGATTGAGCCTGTACCGGGCTCTTCTTTAATCTTACCATGTTTGTAATTTTTTTAGTGAAATGTTAAAATTCACATGGTAGGATTTTTTGCTAAATTAGAATAGCTACACCGATAGGTGTTTAGTTCAACAAGCGTTCAAACTCCATAGGCTAGCAGAGCTATTTACAATCGGCGTTTGAGTCAGAATATTTAATTGAAATAAACAGGCGACCAGCCTACGGAGTTTAGCTGAACCGTTAGGTGTCCTTGCTTTAAGTAGCATTTCCGAGAAATGACATGCTTTAAACACCAAATCGATGCTGGATATCATCTAGCATATTGAGTAATATCTTCGAGATGCGTTTTGTTATAACCTTTTTGATTTTTCAACTTGTCTTAGGTAATGTCCATTCTGACACTACATTCATTCATGGATTCGTTCATAACTATGAACCAAATGCGGGTTCTCTAATAGCTGTCCTAGTTACACCTGATCTCGTACGTGGTAAGCGTCAGATCAAGCAGAAGCTCAATCAAAATGGATCATTTGAAATATCGTTTGATCAAAGAAGTACGCATGATGTTTTCTTGAAGGTTGACGACATGGAGATCTTGCTACTTTTAGAGCCCGGCGATAATATTCAAATCAGTTGGTTTTCTTCCCAAGAAGATGTATCAACGGTAAGGTTTAGTGGCGACGGTGCTGATCGGAACAGAATTTTCGCCAAAATCATGTATCGACACTATAAAGAGATTGATTTTGATTCTGATGAATTTATGACAATGGGATCAAAATATCGAGAACTTGGTCCAGGTGAATTTGTGCAATATCGATTAAATAAGAAGGAGGAACAGGCTCGATACCTGCAAAAATACATATCAGAGCAAGAAATCAAAGATAGTATCATATCAAGATGGCTGGACTATTTCTTAATGTATCAACCCATAGGTGATCTGATCAGCTACCCAATATTGCATTCTCAGTTAAATAATAAACGACTTCAGGATCTCTCAATTGGTCCTGAATACTATGGTTTTCTTGACCAAATCGAGTTTAATAATGAAGAGGCGCTGATTTGTTCTAACTATATTACTTTTTTACACCGGGATCTATATGTATTCATGCGGATGCAAGCACAGGTATCACAAGAATATCAAGGTAAAAGTGAAAAGGATGGCATGGTTCGATATGTTTTTGAATATATATCGGATGAAATAACGGGTGTGTCCCGAGAAGCTGTACTCACCAGATTTTTACTTGAAATGATGGAGTCAAGGGAGTCAATTAGCAATCAAGTTCCTCCTCTTATCGAGGAGTACTATAAGGTGGTTAAGCACAATGAATTCTTTAAAGCCACGATGAAAAAATATGCGCAAAGATTTAGTGCGATAGATTCACTAAGTTCGACAAACCTCAGCTTATTGGAACTTGTTGATAAGCAAGATGCTTTGTCGTCGATTGTACATCAATTTCAGAACAAATTAATCTATATAGATATATGGGCAACTTGGTGTAGACCCTGCATCAAAGAAATGGAATATTATGCCAAAATGATGGAACGCTATGAAGATGAGGATATCATCTTTGTTTTTCTTGCGGCCCATTCTCCAGAAAATCTTTGGAAGAAACGTATTGATGAGTATGATGTTCGAGGGTACCATTATTTACTGAGTGATGAGGACTACAACGATCTTGAAAAGTATTTTGAATTAAGTGGCTTTCCACAACATATCCTGATTGATGAAAATGGTAAGATCATTGAAACAAATGGACCAAGTATCTATTCAATTGATCAAGGTCTAAATGAGGATCTGATAAATCGAATTGATAACCTTTTGAAGAAATAGTCCATAAACGATACAATGATGATTTCAATCTTCATATTAAGTATATTGCTAAGCACAGGGCAACAGAGTGAAAAAAAGTACTCATGGATATGTTCCAATATCAAATCTGAGAAGAACGAAATTCACTCATATGCTAAGGTCAGACTAGATATTACCATCTCAAGAAGGAAAGTTACTGGTAAATTGAAAATTTTCCATGGGACAAATATTATTAGAGTATCGGATTTGATCGGTGTTATGTATTCCGATGGAAGTGTCTCATTGGCTGAAAGGTGGGTTGACGGCAAAGACTTACCATGGTTACCAAAATACAGTTCAATTCTTATCACCGATATCAATGCTTTGGAATTCAGATTAAACTACAACTCTGCAAGTATTAATCAATCTCATATTGATAAGGGACAAATGATTTTTAAGAAATTGAACGATAAGAACAGAACGTAAGAACTTCTGCTATGAAAAGTGGCGGCATGTTTCTAGGTTATGACTGTGCGATTAGTCAGTCGAATAAGAGCAATATACTGGAAGAGATAAAGAGTACGCAATTTCAAAGATGGACAAATCGTAGCATCGATGAGTTAGCCGCATTTTTCGAGAGGAAAATTATTGGCTGGGTGAACTACTATGGTAAATTCAGAAAGCATACGCTGTATTCTCTATTTAGATATTTTGACCAGCGACTTATCGACTGTGCGAGAAGACGGTATAAGCGTTTTAATAGATCTTTTACCAAAGCGTGTAAATGGTACTATAGATTCAAGAGAAAGAATCCAACATTATTTGCACATTGGCGTATGGGATTTATTGATGCGTAACTTTTGTATAATCCGAGCCGTATGATGGGAGACTATCACGTACGGTTCTGTGAGAGGCTTGGGGTGAGACTCCCCAGGTCTACTTGACAAAATATTTTAAGTATATATAGCAGGGATATAAGTAATGGGTACCTCTATCAACCTCTGAAGGAGTTAGATAATTAACTATCTTATGGTCAGACAAGGCGAAATGAAAGAGCATAGCCGAAGCTACGCGATTGAATTTCACCGCAGTATGAGCGCAAGAGAGACATCATGTTTTGACGCTGTCAAAACGGTCTAACCCTGAGTGGGGTAAATAGAGGTACCCTAATATAATAACTAAAACAAAGAAGTCATGAATTACAAATTTGCATATTCAATAGGCTTTCACCCGTGGGAGGATGCCGAACAACATGCTCCATTCGTGGAGAAAATTACAGAAATGTTCGAGAGGGAAGAAAATGGCAAATCTGCACCATTTGGTAAAGCCCTTGATATTGGTTGTGGTAATGGTGTATGGGGAATTAATTTGGCAAAAAGAGGTTGGGATGTCATCGGAGTTGACATAGTTGACAAAGCATTGCAGCGAGCTCAAGAACGGATAGAAAAAGAAAATGTAGCGGTTAAACTTGTTAAGGATGACGTAACAGAACTGCACAACATTGGAAAAGACTTTAAGTTTATTCTAGACACAGGAACTTTCCATGGATTGACTAATGAACAAAAAAGAGCTATGGGTAAAGCCGTTAATGAAGTTGCTAGACCAGATGCGACAATTCTCCTTCTTGTGTGGGACCCAAAATGGAGAGGTCCTCTTCCAAGAGGTGCAAGTAGGAAAGAAATTGAAATCTGTTTTCCGGATTGGACTATAACTCATGTCGAACCTGCTGCTGCTGAACCTGAAAAAATTTATAAAATTTTGAAAGCAAATGAACAGTGGTATCGCCTTTGCCGAAAATGAAATTGAACCTGACAAATATCGGGCATAACACCGTGTATAGCTCATTGCGGCTGTGATGGTTATATGAATTTGATTTTCTTGAAATACATTATCCACACTATTCCAAGCTGAAAAAAGGTAAATGGAATCCAGCAACGAGTCCATAAACAAGACCGTCAGACTGCGCAATAACTTATATGTAGGAAACTATACTACGTCTCCCCTATATTCGTATCTTCTAGATCATAGACTATCCCATCATATGAAGGAACGATGTTAAAATCCCAGATTTGGAACTAAACCAATAATTAATTTTAAAATCTAAGAAGCAAATGGAAAACCAAGCAAATAAATGGTCTGCTGCATGGGAAAGAGCCTTACCTTATCTGGCTTTGATTGGTCCTGGGAGCTGGTTGATGGCTGCCCTAATTCGAGCTGCAGGAATAAGTACACTTGACGGTGGTCTAAGTTGGGTCAGCCGCCCCGAGGGAACCATCATGACAATTGGAGCCCCTTTCTTCGTAGCTACATTCATATTTATGGGTAAGCGTGTTGCAGAACGATCACTTAGAACAGGAATTGTAATAACAACTCTAGGTGTGCTGGGCGTTTCTTTTCTTGCGGCCATATCAGGATTTCGGGTGTTTGTTACACAATTTGCTGATGCAGGCATTGATGCAACTACCATGAACACGGCTTTTGAGTCCGGTTCTGTGTGGATAATACCTATTGCACTTCTTAATCTGGGACAATTTCTTTCATGGATAATAGCGGGTATTGCTGTTATTCGAACTGGTATAGCACCCAAATGGGCCGGTATTGCATTGATATTAGGTGTTCCATCATTGATCACGGCAGAGGCCTTTTATTTCATGACAGAATTATTTTGGCCGTTAGCTAACGCACTTTGGCTACTTGGAATTTGGGGGCTTGTAAAGTCTAATAAAGTCAGCTTAAATTGAAGCAAGAAAGTACTAATGATAAATCTACCGCTATTAAATAGGGAATAAGTGTACCTGGACCATAGAGGGTCACTTAAGTATATTTTTTCTCCATTGGATCCAAGATTCTATCCACGGAAGTTTCGGTTGGGATATTGATGGACATAGAGAACTATTCCAGGTAGAGGCCAGTATACCCTAATGGCGGACTTGGTAAATTTGCTCAATTCTAAAGGCAAGGATTACTCCGTTTCAAACTGCGTAGTCTCAAAGCTTTATCTTGTCGTCCATATACTCGAAGTAGGAATCGCAGTCCATTAATCGTGTGCTTGAAATTGACGCTGCTTGGCTGTTCAGTCGTCAAAAGATGCTGCAGATAACCATAGATCTGCCCTTCTTCCAATTCAGAAGCCGGCAATCAAAATGAACCCTGATTTTAGCAATGCAACGGCCATAGTTCTTCAGTGTTGACTCAGAGAATCCTCCAATCACTTTCTGCTTCAACCGGGAATACATTGCCCTAAATCCCTTAACTTCCCTATGAGCTTTGTCGATGCTGGTATGGCTGTTTCGCTTAGTCTTTTTCATTCTTTGCAGAATTTTAGATTATTTTATAATCAGGAGTTCTGAATTTTTGCGATTTCAGCCAGCTATCGCCGGTAGACGATTTAGTTCAACAGAAGCTAAAAAGGCAATAGACTCTATGCGGGCCTAATGCATTTAGCATAGCTGTTATCAGGAAATGAAAATATCTTTAACCTTTATTTAAGCAAGTGGACATGAATATAAATCCAATCTACCTACGGGTATTTGTGCTTCTCATATTGTTTACCTCATGCGAAAATGAGGTTGAGAAAAGGGTCATTGATGACCAAGCCATCGCTGATGAAAGCAATACATCAGAATGGTTGGCTTATGGACGAACACACAGCGAACAAAGATTCAGCCCTTTGGAGGATATTAACACCAGTAATGTAGCAAGGCTGAAAGTAGATTGGTATATGGATTTACCCAGGGATGTTGGTTTGGTATCAACTCCGTTGGTTGTGGATGGGATATTGTATTTCACCGGAACCATGAATGTTGTGCGGGCAGTTAATGCAATTAGTGGCGAATTGGTCTGGGAATTTGATCCGGAAGTAGGAAAGGCTGTGAAAGGGAAAAGGCAGATTGGATGGGCCCACAATAGAGGTTTGACTTTTTACAAAGGGAAGGTATTTGCGGCTACCTGGGATGGAAGATTGATCGCACTCGATGCAAAAACAGGTGCCAAGATATGGATGGCAGTAACCTTTGACCCCAAGCGATCTTTGTACATTACCGGAGCACCAAAAGCCTTCGCTGGCAAAGTATTAATAGGAAACGGAGGAACGGAAGATGGCCCCACCAGAGGATTTGTGACTGCTTATGATGCAGAAACTGGTGCAGAAGCGTGGAAGTTTTACATTGTTCCCGGAAACCCCTCCAATGGGTTCGAAAATGAAGCCATGGAGATGGCGGCAAAAACCTGGACGGGCGAATGGTGGAAGCATGGTGGCGGGGGTAATGCATGGCATGGATTTACTTATGATCCCGAACTAGATGTATTATATATAGGAACGGGGAACGGATCGCCCTGGAACCGAAAAATAAGAAGCCCTGAAGGAGGAGACAATCTGTTCTTATGCTCTATTGTAGCGCTCAATCCTCACACAGGTGAATATCTTTGGCATTACCAAACAACACCCGGAGAAACTTGGGATTACAATTCCAACATGGATATTGTTTTGGCTGATTTACTGATTGATGGGGAAGAAGTAAAGGCGATCCTCCATGCTCCCAAAAACGGTTTCTTTTACGTTATCAATAGAAAAACGGGAAAGCTTATTTCGGCTGAGCCCTTCGCTGAAACGACTTGGGCTTCCCATATTGACCTAAACACTGGCAAACCAGTGGAAACTGAGAATGCAAGGTATGAAAACGGACCTGTAGATATCGCCCCTAATCCCTGGGGAGCACATACTTGGCATGCCATGTCCTACAATCCCCAGACCGGATTGGCCTATATCCCAACCTTGCACCAGTCGGTCAACTTTTCTGATGCCGGAATAGACCTTGAAAACTGGCAAGCGGTTGAATTTTCTGGGGGAATTGGTGCGAATATGTCAGAACCTGCGAGTAATCCCCGTGATTACCCGGCTTCTTTACAAGCTTGGGACCCTGTAAAGCAGGAATTGGCATGGTCCGTGCCCCAGAATCATTTTTGGAATGCCGGCACCTTGACGACAGCTGGCAATCTGGTATTTCAGGGAAGGGCAGATGGCAAATTGCTTGCCTATGATGCCAAAACAGGTGAGGCCCTCTGGACATTTGATACCGGGTTAGGCATCTCCGCTCCGCCTATCACCTATAAGATAAATGGGAAGCAATATCTCTCTTTGCTTGTCGGTTTCGGAGGAGGCTATTCTCGTGGTGGAATGAGCGCTCATAAACTTGGATGGGCCTATCGGAAGCACACCAGGAGGTTGATTACTTTCACTTTAGATGGGACGAGCAATATGCAGCCACTGCCCCCTCCTTATTTTCCAAAACCAATCGTAGATACTGAATTTGTAATAGACAAGGCAAAAGCCCTCCAGGGAGCCAGCGAGTATTGGAAGTGTTTTAATTGTCACGGAGAAAACATGTATTCGGGTGGGATGGCCCCTGATCTCAGAGCCTCACCCATTTCATTGAACCCTGAAGCCTTTGCTTCAGTAGTGAGAAATGGATCTTTGAACCAGAATGGAATGCCTTCGTTCCCGGATATCACAGATGAACAACTGGAAGCATTGAGGCATTTTATCAGAAAAAGGGCACTAGAAACCTATCCAGAATATGAGGAATTAATCAGTAATGCAGACAATTAAGCATCAGGAAAAAGCTCATAACAATAAATATATGGTATTAACACGACCGTTTACCCTTATCATTGTGCTACATTATCAATAACACTAACCAATGATAAAATTCTTTAGACAAATTAGACAGCGACTACTCTCTGAAAACAAATTCAGTAAATATCTGATTTATGCAATTGGAGAAATTGTCCTTGTAGTTATTGGAATTTTAATTGCACTCTCAATAAATAATTGGAATGAAGAGCGTAAATCCAGAGAACAAGAGAAGAAGATTATAGCCAAATTAATAGTGGACTTGAAATGGAATCTCTCTGAAATCGAGCATATAAACAGGTTTACACTCTCAAGTCTGAAATCATCCCAGACAATCCTGAATTATCTTGAAACTAACAAACCAATTGATGATAGTCTAAAACAATGTTTTGAACAGATCGACAATAATACATTATTCAATATTGCCAACACATCTTATAAGTATATTGAGAGTGGTGGCATGAATGTCTTGAGTAACGATACCTTACGATCTAGAATTACTGTGATGTATGAACGACATTTAAAAAATATCAAACATAGAGAGACTGCCGTAATGGAAATACAAAAGACCGAATTAAGGCCATTAATGAATATGTATTTAGAATCTTCTGAGGCCCAAGTAAAGTCTTACGGTCAAGAGCTTGCACTCAATAAACCTTTGGACATGCATGCATTGAGCAAGAATGTACAGTTTAAGAACACTATCGTGCGTCTTCAAAACTTTTTTCAACTGCGACTAAATTGGCAAAATAATTCGATAATGGAATTGAAAAATTTAGTAGATGATCTTGCGAATGAAGAAAACAAAAGCACGACATTATGATCAAACGCGGACCAATGATAAATATCTTGAGGAAGATTGGACAAATTTTACCTATACAAAACAAAATGGGTAAGTATTTCGCAAAGGCGCTGTAAAAAGCGAACATAAAAACAATATAGAGTGCTTAAAGTATCTGAGGAGGAAGAATGAGATTTGAAGAATCGCTTAAGACACCGGGACTACGTAGGTCGAAATGATAGTTGCGTGAGAAAAGATATGTGATGAAGGACCGATTTCCATCCCTGGGGCTGGGAATGAAGGTTCAGGGAACCTGCAAGAGAGTGAACCGCACTGCGGATGGGTTTGGATAAAGCACCAGGAAATCATTGAACATATTTTTGATGAGTGAGTGATTCGCGACTCAAATGAGAGATGAAGGTCTGGGAGACCTTGAGGCGAATGAACCGGCGTCTGGATGGGCAAGCAGAGACAATGGGATATGGACCACACGCTGGTGAGAGGGAGACATGACGTAGAGACAGAATACAAAATTGCTTCTATTTGTTGTAATTTGACAAGAGTAGCATCTCTAATCGAAATCGAACGACTGAAAAAACGGTTAATTAAGCACCAAAAACGGCTTTTTTCGAGCATTTTAGGACTACCACGCATCATGAGGCGTACATTACCCATTACATTGAAAATTTGGCATTGAACAGGCGTATAGCATGACCGATAATTATAGCTCACAGGAGCTGTTTTCGGGGTTATTGCGAGTACTCCCGTTATAGGGCATTTAGAATTCAGTGTAAAAATCCAACTTAATTTACATTGAAAGTGTCAACAATTAAAATGCAAATAATCATTAATTCTAACATCAATGGCAGAAAAAACAAAAAGCATCGTTGTGGTTGATCGGATTCGGCCCGGCGAAGTAGAAGCAGCATCAAAAATTCTTGCAGATAGCTTTCTGACAGAGAACCTTTTCAAATTTATGTTTGAAGGAGTGCCTCCTGAGAAGCAAGTGCGTGCAACTCTACCTTGGTTTCGCACATGGATCAGTGTCTTTGCCGATCAAGGAGAGATTCATACTGCGCGAGTCGACGGGAAATTGGCAGCAGTTGCTGTTCGTATGCCTCCTGATGGCTATCCACCAAAGGGACTTCGCAAAGTTCGGTTCATGTTCGGACTAATCACAAGTGTATTTAGAATGGCCATGACTAAAAGACGTGCCATAAATTTTCCGAAGGTAGCGGGAGTAATTGAGAAGGCTGAACCAGATGAGCCTTTTTGGCACATGGCCTGGATCGGAGTACTGCCCCAATATCGAGGTCAAGGTGTGGGTGCTGCCCTTGCTGATGAAAGCATTCGACTTATTGACAGTGGAACCGCTCCAGGATGGTTTATTACTTTTGGTCCGAACACACGCGCCCTGTACGAGCGTCGTGGTTTCGTAATGGAGAAAGAAGTGATTCCTATTCCAGGCTGCCCCATAATGTGGTCCATGCGTCGCGATCCAAAAACCAATTGAGTTGAAAGGACAATCTCTGATTTTGAAAAAAAGACAAATTAAAATTCAACAAGAAATAATTTAAAATCCTTTTATAATAAAGTAACTCGAGCACAAACTCATAAGCAAATAAAAGTCGTGTAACACGGGCTTCATGCCAGGTGGCAGATATGGGTTTGAAGGCAATTGATTTCTTGGTTATCTTTGGAATACCTTGACGCTGGTTGAATTCTTATATCCGCCCGTCGCAAAGCCCAGGCACGTTCTAGCCTATTAGGTACATTCAAAGCACATAGTTGACACTTATAAAGGCACATAGTTTACACTTTTTGAATCCCGATTTTTGCGATTAAAAAGGGCAAAATGGGATGGCTAACAGAAAGTGCAATGGAACAAGAATTAGGATTTATACAGTTATGGTTGACCGACGAATATACGGTCAGTGGATTATGCGAATCCTTCGGGATCTCAAGAACGACGTGCTATAAAATAATAGACCGATATTACGAATTAGGAGAAGAGGTCTTTACGGCGGGGCCTAAAGCACCGCTGCATATACCGCATAAAACGGCGATCCACATTGAAAAGAAGATCGTTGCCTTGCGAAATAAGCATGAAACCTGGGGAGCGCGTTAGATTAAGGTACTCTTAGAAAAGGACTTTAAAAAAGAATAAATTCCATCAGAAACAACAATTAATGCCATTTTTAAGCGAAATGGCCTAGTGAAAAACAGAAGGCGAAGAACAGGGAGTCTAGGCAAGCAATATCCTAAATTTGACCCCAAGCATTGTAATGAAATCTGGAGTGCAGATTATAAGGGAATATTTAAGCTTGGCAACGGAAAATACTGTTGTCCATTAACGATCTGCGATTCAAAGAGCAGAAAAATCATGTGCATCAAATGCCACTATAAAATGACCTACAAGGCTGTAAAACAAGCCTATAAGGAAGTATCTAGGGAGCATGGACTACCCTATTTTATGCATACAAATAATGGAGCACCTTTTGGTAGTGTTACTGCTCCAGAAAGATATACTCGACTAGGTTACTGGCTAAAAGAAGAAGGCGTCATCCCTGTATCTTCAGGTCCCGCGTCACCACAGCAAAATGGCCGACACGAGCGGATGCATAAGGATTTAAAGGCTTATTGCCGAACTGGAATAGGTTATACACTGGCTAAACAACAAGTCATTATGGAGGATTTTGTACACAAGTATAACAATATACGACCCCATGAAGCCATTAAAATGAAGACACCACAGAGCGTCCATAAATCATCTGAAAGAGTATATGCCGAGAAGAAAACGGAGTACGAATATCCCTTTGATTTTACGAATATATTTCTGCTTACTCCGGGCAACCATTCATATCGATCAATAGCTGGCCATTACTTGCTATCTCAAAACCTGGTTTGAGCTGTACAGTCGTTCCGGCATGAAAAGAAATTGAAGCACCAGATGATACCAAAGCATTCGATTCAAGCACCTGGGACGCACTTAATATCTTATTCATTACCGTATCGAGTGAAGGGTCATTGACCACCAGAATGTTCGGACAGTCAGGATTAGAGCTGATGGTTACCAGGCTGGTACATGTGGCAGTATTAGATGTCTCGAAAGTTACGGTGGCCTGTACGGGTACAGTGGAACCGATATCGCCAGAAGTGAAAGTTTGCTGGCTGAGCGATTCCTGAATGATGTCGCAATTGGTGAGAGCAGGTAGGAGTAGATCCTGGGGGACGATGGAAATCGACTGACCGGTGTTCAAAAACACGGTCACATCTCGGCATTGTATTCTTTCATCTATGACGGTGAGGGTGGCATCGCAAGTAACGGTATCGCTGGCCGAATTGACAACAGTGAGGGTGACCAGGTTGGGTCCCAGGTCGGTAAAATCAAACAAGGAAGGACTAAGAGATAGGGTAACCAATCCATTGGGATCCGAAGAACCGGCATCGATCAGTAATGGAGTAGCCAAAACTGGAAGGCTACAATCATCGGTTAGCGAGAGTGATGCATCTTTGCACTTAGCCATTGGGGAACAGTTCAGTTGGTCTCCCAGGAAAGTCCACGATTTGTCGCTCATTAAAGCATCTCGAGCATGAACTCCATTACAATAAGCCAGACCTTCAGCATCTAGGGTAACTCCAGGTTGAACGTTTTGGCTGCTCCAACCGATGAGCGTACTATCATAATTGAGAGCAGATAAACCGGAGTTGAACAGCATATAGAACATATCAGTCACACTGTCAATATCCCAGGCTCCCAAATTCTGATCAAAAGCCTGGGCCTCTCTAAATAGATTTGCTAAAGAAGTATTTTTACTTACATCCCAGTTGCTGATATCCTGATTAAAGGCATTTGCATTGTTAAACATTCCAGACATTTGGGTTACGTTGCCCACATTCCATGATCCAATGTCCCCATTAAAAGACGCTGCGTTTTGAAACATGTCAAACATTTTGATCACCTGGCTCACATCCCATTGGTTGAGATTTTGATTAAATTGGGTGGCCCCACTAAAAGCTCTTTCCATGAAAATAACCTGGCTCACATCCCACCCTCCAATATCCTGATTGAATGCTTCAGCGGATGCAAACATCAGTGCCATATCAGTTACCTGACTTACATCCCAGCTGCCAATATTTTGATTGAAAGACTTGGCACCATTAAACATAGCGCGCATGAAGCGAATATTGCTCATATCCCAAAAACTGATGTCTTGATTGAAAGTCTCACAGAAAGCAAACATATTAGATGTGTTGTTCACCATGCTGAGATCGGGCGCATCTAATGCATTCACGACCATATTTTTACATCCATGAAACGCAGTGGACATAGTCTCCCAAGATTGGTCACCCCATTGATCTACGCTCACTAGTTTTTCTCGATCTCCAGCATTAAAAAAGTATATAGAGGGAAAGAATCCCTTAATCGCTATTTGATAAGTGCCGGGGGTCGCATAATCGTGAGTAATGCTTTCTTTAATCCGAGTATCATCATACACTCCATCGTTATCCCAGTCTACATCATAATCGTAATCATACGATGGGTTTATGGGCACTGTAAAGGAAGCGGAGCTCGAGGAGCCTGGAAGTAGCGTGTTTATAGTGAGTATTAAGGGAGTAGCATTGGGACAATCGTAGCTATCGCTAAATATCTGCCAATTATGATCTTCGATCAAAGCGCTCCGGGCCGCTTGGCCATTACAAAACTTTAGATCATGAGCCACTAATCGAACGTTCGATTGTACACTTTGGACTTCCCAGGCGATTAGGGTGCTATCATAATTCGCAACCGATAGGTTGGATTCGCTCAGCATAGCATTCATATTTGTGAGCTGGCCAATATCCCACTGACCCAAATTCTGGTCAAAGTTTCTAGCCCGCCAAAAAGTACCTATCATGTTGGTAATGTTGCTTACATCCCAGTGGCTCAGATTTGTGTTTATCAGTTCTGCCGAGGCAAACATATTTTGTAAGCTGGTAGCCTGGTTTAAATCCGGTGCATCAGTGGCATTTAATATTACATTTTCGCATCCCCAAAAAGCATGTTCCATTGAGCTCCAAGCTTGATTTCCCCAAGAGTCAATACTCAATAATTTCTCGCGATCCCCTTCATTATTAAAATAGATGCGAGGAAATTGACCTCGAATCGCAATTTGATAAGTTCCTGCCGTCGGATATTCATGGGTAATCGTTCCACTGACGCCTACATCATCAAAGATGCCATCATTCTCCCAATCTATCTCATAATCATATCCCCCTCCAATGGTAGGGATGGTGATTGAATTCGCTGAAGACGTCCCTGGATTATCCGTTTTCCAAGTGGTGATGAAGGGAACGGTACTACCACAATTATAAATGTCATCCTTGAAATCCCAACCATGATTATTGATTAAATCCATGCGGGCACTCAATCCATCGCAATAAGCCAGCCCTTTGGATCCTACCTCCACATTTGATAGCACAGCTTGAGCGGCCCATTTCATCAACATGCTGTCATAATGCATAGGAGAAATGGCTGAATTATTAAAGGCGTTAAGCATGCTGGTCACTTGGCTTACATTCCAATTGCCAAGATCCTGGTCAAACGACGTCGCATTGGTAAATGCCTGAGTCATGGAAGCTAGTTGATTCAGCTCCCAACCGCTGATATCCTGATTAAAGGAGGTGCAATCATGGAACATATTGAAAATAGTAGTTACCGCTCTCATATCCCAATCGCCGATAGCTTCATTGAATGCAGATGCGCCATAGAACAGACCGGTCATATCAGTAATCGTACCTACATCCCAGAGACTAACTCCGCTGGTGAGTGAAGCACAGTCTTTAAACATTTCAGCAAGCGATGTGACCAGTCTTAGATCTGGAGCATCGCTGGCATTGATCACCAGATTTGTGCAATTTTCAAAAGCTTCAGTCATAGATGTCCAATACATATCGCCCCACTGGTCAATACTGATGAGTCTTTGTTGATCTCCCAGCTGAGCCATTCTGGTTGCTGGAAAATAACCTCTTATGGCTACTTGGTAGGTTCCTGGGCTCCCATAATCATGAGCAATGGTTCCCGTCACATTTAAGTCGTCATAAAATCCATCATTCTCCCAATCTACATCATAGCTATAGGTTAATGGAAATGGTGCAGGAATTCTCACTTCGGTATTGGGTGAAAGTCCGGGATTGTCAGTTTTCCAGGTAGTTATAAAAGGTATTTTGGCCGCACAATATTGATAGGCATCCATGATAACCCAGTTGTGATTTTCGATTAGTTCTTGGCGTGCATCACTCCCCTCACAATAAATTTTGTCCAGAGCTCCGAAATGTACATTGTTCTGAACCGGTTGTTGCGACCACTTAATCAATGTGCTGTCATAATTGGTGATCGACAATGCGGTACCTTGTAGCATTTGCAACAAGTTAGTAGCATTGCTTATATTCCAATCACCCAGGTCTTGATCAAAAGAACTGGCAAAATAAAACATCAATTGCATGTCTGTCACATTGCTGACATCCCAGTGACTAATATCGGCATTTACCAGGCCACAAGCTTGAAACATCTGAGAAAGGCTGGTCACATTACTCAAATCTGGAGCATCGGTGGCAAGCAGCTCTAGATTACTGCACCCGAGAAAAGCAGTCGCCATGGTGCTCCATTGGATGCTGCCCCACTGGTCGATGCTTACTAATTTCCCTCGATCACCTCCATAATTGAAAAATATCCTGGGGAATGCGCCTCTTATGGCAATTTGGTAGGTGCCAGGCAATAGATAATCATGCGTGATCGAGCCGGTCACTCCGAGGTCGTCGAACACCCCGTCATTCTCCCAGTCAACGTCATATAAATAGCCAGTACCTGACGTTGGAAGGCTGATCGATGAGTTGTTTGACGAACCAGGATTATCTGTTTTCCAGGTGGTGATGAAGCAATCCGGAGGCAATGCATTACAGTTCTCTACTTCGTCTAGATTATGAGCAAAGGAAGCAGTGCTGCAGAGTAAGGTCATTAGGGCAAGAATTGAATTCAATGGTAATGGTTGCTTTTTCATTATCTAGGTTAAGAGGTTTAAAGTTTGTTTTTAACTAACATTTAGTTGTCCAATACTTGCCTTTGTGTGGCAAACAGCACTCATAGCTGCTGGGTAACTACTAAGATTAACCGGGGCTATGTATGTTAATTGCTGTAATTTCTGAAAGGTTACCCTAAAAAGATGAATCCCCACAGGGGATGGAAAAAAGTTCATACGAATATCCATTTGATCAATAGAAAAAAAGGGTGACTGTGCGTGGTGCGGCAATATGTAGAGCATATCACTGGGTATCACTTGGTAGAGGGGCTCCCGATCACATTTACCGGGAGGAAGATCCGTAGCTGCAGAACAGATCGATGACCATATTTGGCATTTATATTATGGCAACGTACTTTTAGGATACTTCGATGAAAGGAAGTTTATGAAGAAAGAAGGATATCAAAAATTGACACTTCCAGAAGTCTAAACTATGTACCCGAAGAGTGTAAACCAGAATTATAATACATTAGAAAAAAATAATGGCAGAGAAATACAGAATATCTACAGAAAGGCAATTTTTGGATGTTGAAATGATTCATGATTTTTTATCAACAAAAGCATATTGGAGTCTAAAGATTCCTGAGGAAACTGTAATTAAGTCAATAGAGAATTCACTCTGCTTTGGTGTATACAATGATATAGAACAGGTGGGGTTTGCCAGAGTGATATCCGATTATTCAACAATCGCTTATTTAGGAGATGTTTTTATTCTTGAATCACATCGAGGAAAAGGACTTTCAAAACTTTTGATGAATGCAATAATGAATCACGTTAAACTACAGGGACTAAGAAGGTGGATTCTACTTACAGGTAATGCACATGATTTGTACAAAAAATTTGGTTGGAAAGAATTAGCAGATTCAACCCTATGGATGGAGCTTAATGACAGAAATGTATATCAAAAAAATGATTGAATTAATAAATTATTTAGTATTAATCGAAGGAAAAATGAAGACAAAATCGAGCAGAGTCGGGCAGTAAATATTCACTTCCCCACCCTCTCACAGAACGGTACCCCGCTCTACAGCGGGGCAGGCAGTGAACCTCTTGATTCATACCGCTCTTCAGGATTAAAATATTTACGGTGTAAATCCGTACTTCCAATGTTCAAATAAATTCGGATAGGACTTGCAAATATCAAGGAGGTGGGCACGCGCCAGAGACCAGCGGCGCCTAAATCGATTATATTTATTCATCACCCAGCGAATTAATCTGACATTGAGGTCACGAAATACCGTCCGCATACAGTAAAGACGAAAACGGCCATAATAGTAGATCCAGCCCCGGATAATACTGGTCTTCTGGAAAGCAATATCTGTCCTACTGGAACCTATTGTCAGATCCGTTGTATAATGAAGCTTCCAACTCGATTTGTGAATATCAGATCCAGTGTTAGATGCGATTGCCCCAGCAGGATTTTCTTGCAACATCACCTATAGTGATATGTTTGATTATGGCGCATCTTACAGTTCAAATACTGGTGCCTTTGACGCAATGATTTCCGATGGGAGCATAGACTTGATTTCCAACAAAACCCTTTTTGAAAAAATTCAAAGACTGTATATTTTTTATAATCCAGGTTTACTCAATTTTTATAATAGCAATAGAGAGGCATCTTCTAATTTAAAATACAAGTGGGCACACTTATTCACTTATGAATCTAATAAAAATATTAGTGAAGCTAAAGATTCAACACTAATTGCCGATTTACAGTTTACTTCTCGAGCCTTGAGTTTTACAGCAGTCAACTTATAAGAATTGAGGAGTACATTAATGAAATAATCTCTGAAATTGATGCAGAGCTTAAAGAGTAAGGGAAGCACATCACTCTGTAAAAACAATTACTAGGTAAGTGTTCATCGGAAAGTCCTGCAGACTTTCGTGTCATTCTTTTCTTTTGTTAACTCAGGGCTAAACAATGCATCTGTTCTTACACCAGACGTGGAATGGATGAAGATATAGCACTAAGGAATGGATACATAAAAACAACTTTAGGAATGAAATGATAGAGTATTTAGAGATAAGATTGATTGAAGAGCGAAAGTGAAGAATCGAATTATTCCGTTATATTAAATACTATTTAGGCACTAAATAGGGAAAGCGCAACAAAATGAATAGCAAATTGCGGCTGAATTCCTAAAACGGAATTTATTGCTATGCACTCTCTTTTGGTTACAGCGGAAAATCATAGCTGATTTTCCGTAACGAGTGATGAGAAAATCCGTTGCCTTTCATCCTCAACTCTACAGTAGAATAAGAGACTATCTGCAGTATCTGGGTATAAATCCTAATTTCTCCCTTTTTTGTCCACCGATCTAAGGGTTTAAACCCTTGCCTAATTCCCTACTCCGTAGCAGCATTTCATTAAGTTCATTGAAAGGAGTTCACCATATACCGATAGGTATACCTTTAGGGCAGTTCTGAAAAATTTCGTATTGGATGGGTAACTATTCCCACATTGGGGCAATTAAGGTATAAAGCCTGATCAAATGGCGGAAAGTCCTTGACAAGATCATGATTGAAAATGATGAAATTGAGAAAAGTCCCAGGTGTGAGCATCACAATGGCCGACATACTATTACTACCCGTGCAATCAAAGGCTCAAAAGCCGGAGAAGTGGGGACACCTAAGATAACCGTGATGCTCGTGGCTAAAACTACCAAAGATACAGTAGGAACACAGACTGACGGGGCCCTGGCGGTAAGATATGCCGCTACTTTTGCCCAATTGTCCACTTTTTGTCTGCCGATGAAGTCCTTGCTTATTCACTAGCTGACAACAGTATTTAATTATATTCATTCAAGAAAAATTTTACCCATGTACCATCAATCACCTTACATCGCTCTATTCATCGGCATTGTGCACATCTGCTCCGCACAGCAACTGGATGTAGCGGGGAATTTAATTGTTTCGCAACCAGGTGAGGTCATCAACGCTCCCACAGCGAATATCGGAGCTGTGTCAACAGAGCACTTGGTGGTGAAAGATAGAGCCATTATCAATACGCCTCTATCCGTGGGTAAACTCACAACCCTGAATGGTGCGGATATCTATGTTTCAGGAAATGTATATGCCGAAGGTGGAATGGACTTTGGTCAAAGTGATGTGCTCAAAGTCAAAAAATTTTCCATTACTACATCGACATCGCCAGATGCCATCACTAGTATCGCACACGGTTTAGATCCAGCTGATTTCATCAGGGTGACGGGAATCGTAAATCATACTGCGTCAGCCGGGATCTGCCCCGGTTATCTACGAATAAATGGCTTCGAGTTCTATATAAGATGGACGCCAACCCATCTGGAAGTGCTCACCACAGACAATAGTAGCTCGATCCTAAATAAGGAATGTGAGGTAACCATCTTTTATAAACCCTAATCATACCCATGAGAAATCAATACATAATTGCGCTTCATTTAGTTGTGATAGGCCTCATAATACATACAAATGCCATGCACGCTCAGGCCCTGGAAGTAGAGGGTGATGTGGTTGCTAAAAGTATAGTGAGTCCCACAGCCAGGATAGGTGCACTGAAAGGAGATAGTCTCACAACTACAGACGCACAGATCGCAGCACTGCACGCAAATCGTGGTCTATCGGTAGGTAGCGACGGCATCCATGCCGATGGCAACTTTGTCACCGCCGGATGGACACAACTCGGAGACAGCACGGATACCTCCTTTCCTGCAATTAAGATCAAACAAGTGATGGGTCGTACGGCATCCGGTCTTTTTGGAAATAATGATGTGGCCCTACCTCATGGATTGAACAGCAGTACATTTATCAGTGTCTCACCGGTAGTCATCTATGATGAGAGTGATGGGAATGGGGTGACAGAAAACTATGAGTTTAATCCCGGCTTTGAATTTCATATTTACTGGGATGCCACCGACATACATATCGCCAGTGATGTACTTAATAGCTACCACATCACCGACAAACCAGTGATCATCACCATCATCTATCAAGAATGAAAATCATAAAAATAGTAAGTCTTCTATCCACAATTTTTTGTGGCGCTATCGGTATCCATGCGCAAGATCTCATGAGTGAGGGAAACGCGGTGATACGGCCCGTCAATCCCACCCATGTAGGGGCCATTTTTGATGATGGCACCACTGCACTTAGCGTGGCCGTTTCCACTTTTGTCGCTGGCGATTATGCCTATGTTGCTTCCGTCAGAGAAGGTGGTGTAGAGATCCTGGATATATCCGATCCCGCTAATCCTGCGCATGTGGGGGCCATTTTTGATGATGGTACCACTGCACTTAATGGGGCAAGGTCCATTTTTGTCGCTGGCGATTACGCCTACGTTGCTTCCATTTTTGATGATGGTGTAGAGATCCTGGATATATCCGATCCCGCTAATCCTACGCATGTAGGGGCCATTTTTGATGATGGTACCACTGCACTTAATGGGGCATATTCCATTTTTGTTGCTGGCCATTACGCGTATGTTGCTTCCATTAATGATGATGGTGTAGAGATTCTGGATATATCCGATCCCGCTAATCCTGCGCATGTCGGGGCCATTTTTGATGATGCTACCACAGCGCTTGGTGGGGCCTGGTCCATTTTTGTCTCTGGTAATTACGCCTACATCGCTTCTCAGGTTGATGGTGGTGTAGAGATCCTGGATATATCCGATCCGACCGATCCTACGCATGTAGGGGCCATCTTTGATGATAGTACCACCGCACTTGATGGGGCATTTTCCATTTTTGTTTCTGGCGATTACGCCTAC
>JBNKUI010000099.1:0-1648 GCA_050298535.1 Saprospiraceae bacterium | reverse complement strand
AACATTCATGTGAGCAGTGTGAAACTCAGTCATACTGCCAACATTGGTGAGAGATGGCTCAGAAATGCTATGAATAGAAAACTTAAAAATATTTGTTTCTAAATACCTAAGCGTATCATTTAGAAACAACTCAAAATTTTTCCAATATGGATGATATCATGCTTTTGCACTGATATTTATTGATGATCATACTACCATGTTTTAGTATTAATTTTCTAAAGCATGGTTTAGCCATTTGATTCTAGTAAGTACTCTAAAATCCCATTTATTGCCATTCCATTGGTACAAGATATCATTGACTGTGAGGTGACTGACTCCATACTCTAGAAAACACGAAAACACTCTTTCCGAACTACTTCTGACCGGAATAAATCGTTGTTCAACTACCAACTCTTTAGAGTAGTCGCGAAAGTCGTGACAAAACGTCCACCTGGATAGGGATAGACTTGTATCGAGTTATGCATATAGGAATTCTTACGTTGCATCCATGGGATTTGGGAGGCATGACTTTTTTTAGAAATGCAACAAAAATGGCAAGAATTCGTTTTCTAGAAGAGAGTAAATATTGATCACTAACTAATTGCAAAATAAAGGATCAAATCATGAAAATAATCAAATATATGCTGTTGGTCATGTTCTTGTTACCGACAACACAGGGTTTTGCCACGATTATAGTCCCTGGCGGGTTTCATGGAACATGGAACTGTAATCTCGATGGTAGACCAGCGGAAATTGAATTTTACAGTAAGGATCGCAGGGTGTGTCATGGGTCGATTTGCTCTGTGATCGTCGCAGCTGATTTAGTAGGTAGGGTGAGTGATAATGGCGGCCCTTGGAAATATTTGAGGACTCGGAAACTCAATGGTAATGATCCGAGGACAAAGAATAAATCTCACATTCAGGCATTTACATTCGATAACAAAGAGCCCTGGTTGCTGATGCTCAATACCTGGCGAGACCGTAATGACTATGCGAACTATCTTACGGGATACTCAACCTGGCACGGAACGATTTTCCCAATTCAGTGTCAGCGTGAATCCCTATAACTCAATTACTTAATCTTGGTTAGAAGAGAAGCTCCCAGGATAGTTTCCTGGGTAGCGAGAGGGGGGCTTGGCCCTTTGCCCACAACCTCTTCAGTGTCCTGATGTCTTAGCTGATACTGTGGATAAGTTTGAATTTCTAGAGCTTTTTTCCTTTACTCATAGCTATTCTACCGTCAACCTTATCATGTGGATAACATCTTGAACCGCTGGCGATTTGACTTTACGTCTAGTTCGCAATTATAGCTATTTATTCCTTCTGCGAATCACGACCTATAGATCTTGACGTCCTCCCCCCGTCTAAAGCCGGGGGATTCCTGGGCCACTTCAGGACACCAGCGATTCACGTCAGAATCGGAGAATGTTCAGTGCAGCATTCACGTCACGATCATGGACCGCTCCACAATTGCTGCACACCCACTCTCTTACCCCAAGATCTTTCACACCTTTCAGTGCGCTATCTGGAATCTCTTCACAGCTAGAACAGATTTGAGTTGAGAAGTTTTCTGGAACTTCTAAGAATATTCGATGCTGTTGCGCGCTCGCTTTATACTTCAGCATCGTTTTGAATGCGGTTGTGGCCGCATCGTTGACAGATTTTGCCA
>JBNKUI010000098.1:0-2431 GCA_050298535.1 Saprospiraceae bacterium | reverse complement strand
CTGGATTCTGTAATAGGAGAGCGCGGTGTTACTTTGTCGGGAGGTCAAAGGCAACGTCTGGCCCTGGCCAGGATGTTTCTCAAAAAGCCTGATTTATTTATTTTGGATGAAGCATTCTCTTCCTTAGATTCAAAATCAGATCTTCTCATCCAACAAACCTTGAAAGATATTCTCAAAAGTAGCACGGCTATTATTATAGCCCACCGGTTCTCTTTTCTGGAATTAGTCAACCGTATCCTGGTCATCTCAGAGGGAAATCTTGTCGAAGCCGGTCATTTTGAAGAACTTATCGAAAAAAAGGATCTTTTTTATAAACTGTATCAGGCCCAAAAACTGGACGCCGGGACGAACAATCACAGAGATAATGCGAATTAAGAGTTGGCTAATCCCAATGCTCTTTCACGATTGAGTAAAGGTTTTAACCTTTCAAACTCAACCGAGGAGAAGCAAATGGATTGGCAAACCTCATTAATCACTGTTTTTGTTTATGTCTGTGAACAGTATAAAATTAATCTATGGCCCATGTGTCAGAGGTTTAGCAATAATAACAATCCAAAGTTTAGGGATGATGAATTGCTTACTATTTTTATCTACGGCATCATGAAAAGGCGCTTCGAACTCAAAGATATTTACAATTATGCCCATGATCATTTGCTGGAGTGGTTCCCCTATTTACCTTCATATACAGCATTTGTACAACGCCTCAATCGGTTCGAGAGCTTGTTTCCCATGCTCGTTGAACTTATTCTGGAGGATTTTTCCGGATCTGACCTATTTGAACAGATTCGGCTAATCGACTCTATGCCGATAATCGTGGCTAACGCCAAAAGAAGTTCCAGCGCTAAGGTCGCTAATCACTTTGCAAATAAAGGATATTGTTCTTCCAAGGGTATTTACTATTACGGGGTCAAGATCCACATCTTAGGACTCAAACGAGAGGGTATACTCCCTTTACCTGAATATATTGGGCTTTCTCCAGCCAGTGAACATGATCTGCCAACTTTTTGTCAAATTGCTCCCTTATTACGAGATACCCAAATATATGCAGATAAGGCCTACATTGATGAAATAGTACGACAACTCCTTGAACAAGAACAACAAGTGGTACTGAACACCCCGATCAAAAAAGAGAAAGGCCAAGAGAAATTAGTACTTTTTGATCAACTCCTTTCTACAAGCGTGAGTCGTGTTCGCCAGCCAATTGAATCATTATTCAATTGGATTCAAGAAAAAACTAAAGTTCAAATCGCTTCTAAGGTGCGATCTTATCAGGGGTTAATGATACATGTATTTGGCAGACTTGCTGCCGCTATGTTCTTGCTTGTTTTCAACTCTTAATTCGCATTATTGAAGGCTATCTATGTACAAAATGTTAAAGAGTTACCTCCACGAACACATAACTTACTTTATTTGGTGGATAAATTAGCATTGAATATCTCCGAAGAGCATAAAAAAATATTTTCTCAACTTAATCAATATTATATTGAGAGTCGATACCCGGGAGAGAGAGTTAGATTAGCACAAGAGATGAATAAAGCTCAGGCAGAAGGCATTTATAATAGCACAAAGGAGGCATGGGAATGCTTAAAGAAGCAGTTAGCCTTAAAGAAATAGGAAAAGAGATAGCAGAATATCTGTCAACATATATAACTATTGATAAAATTATATTGTATGGATCTTATGCATACGGTGAACCTAGAGAAGATAGCGATATAGATATAGCGATTATATCTGAGAAATTTAATGCGATGAGTATCACTGAAAGAATAGAGCTTTTATCTGGTATCAGTTTAGCCATAGATTCTCGTATAGAAGCAAAAGGTTTTACTCCAAAAGAATATGAGGCACCCTCCCCCGGGAGTTTAATAGAGCTTATTAAAAGAAAAGGTAAAGAAATTTCTTTATTTTGAATCCAGTGCGAACATCTTAAAAGCAGAACCATAAGTTGGCTCAAGAAGCTATCTACCTGGCCACTTGAAACGAAGAGTTTTAAATGCAATGGTCCAGATTCCTACCCAATACAGGGGGGCTTTCCGAAGCCTCTGATTCCCTGAAATTATTCTTGATATGGCCAATCAGCCTGTGACATAATCAAGATATGGCTTTAATATTCAAATATGATGAAACTATGATGAAGCATTCGTGCCGGTCAGCCGACACAAAGGATGATGAAAAGGATATTGGGCAATTATCGAATCATTTTCAGGTGAAAGAGAAGGGTGAGGTAGAAAGAAAGGATGAGCAACCAGGGTGATGCCTCCAGGTCGGGGGCTGTTTTTCGGATCAGTAACCTGACCAAGATTTACGACATGGGGGAGGTGCAGGTTCAGGCTCTTCGTGGCCTGAATATGGATCTTTATGGCGGTGAACTGGTGGTGCTGCTGGGGCCTTCGGGGAGTGGGAAATCAACGCTCCTCAATATTCTGGGCGG
>JBNKUI010000097.1:0-30085 GCA_050298535.1 Saprospiraceae bacterium | reverse complement strand
GTCATCACTGAGAGAAATTATTTTTCTTGTGTTTGTTTTTTTATCAATATCCCCACAGGAAATGAGCAATGAGACCCCGATGATACCGGGCAAAACATATGCACCAAATCGACCCAGAGCTAATAAGCATATCATAGAATGGTCCCAAAGATGAGATTTCATATTTTCAAGCATTATTATTGACAGCAGTTTGCAGCAGAACAATACGAAAAATATAAATATCATAACAAATGAGTACCTACCGGGTTGATGATTTACAAAAATTTGCCATCGACGTACTCCAAAAAACGACGTTGGCCTGGGACCGAAGTAAAATCATTGCTGACATTCTTATCGCATCCGATTTGATGGGCCACACCACCCATGGTCTACAATTATTAAAAGCCTACACTGACGAATTATCATCTGGAAAAATGAAACTCAGTGGTGAGCCCCGGGTGATTAATGATCATGGAGCCGCTCTTACCTGGGACGGAGATTACCTTCCAGGACCCTATCTCATGGACAAAGCGATGCGGGTTGGGTTTGAAAGAATGGAGGATCACCCAGTTTTTACACTCGCGATTCAGCATAGTCATCATATAGCCTGTCTAGCAGCCTACCTGGAGCGAGCTACTCAAAGAGGATTTCTCATGATATTGACGAGCTCAGATCCAGGCAATCAGACTGTTGCCCCATTTGGCGGACTCACCGGCGTGTACAGTCCGGATCCACTTGCATTTGGCATTCCCACAGAAGGGGACCCCATCCTGTTTGATAGTAGTGCTTCAACAGTGGCCAATGGCATCGTCATGCAGAAACACGGTCAGGGAGAGAAATTGGGCGGTCCCTGGATGTTGGACAACCAGGGAAATGCAACGGATGATCCCCAGACATTTTTTGATGATCCGCCCGCTACCATTCTTCCGGTAGGTGGAATGGATCTTGGGTTTAAGGGATACGGTCTGGCGCTACTGATCGAGGCACTCACAAGTGGGCTGGCTGGAGCTGGACGCAGAAATCATGAGAGTCGATGGACTGCCAGCGTTCAAATGCAATTGATTAATCCTGAAAAATTTGCAGGACTTGAAGCCTTTAAAGCGGAAATGCAGCATTTGGTAGATCAATGCCGCGCTAGTACTCCAAGGGTAGGTTTCGATCAGGTTAGATTACCAGGCAGCCGGGCACTTGAAAAGAAGCGGAAACAGCTTGAGGAAGGAGTTGAATTACATCCCGGAGTAGTAACCGCTTTAGAAGAATGCGCAGAAGCATACGGAGTATCGATGCCAGCTTCTCTTGCTGATGTTTGACAGAAAATTTATGCCAGAATCCTTCATCCTCGATCTTCCTGAATCTCAAATAATCCAAAAAATCATTTTATTCAGTTTTTTTTCAAAATAATTTCAGTTTACAGTGACACATTTTCGACGGCTCTAGTAAAGCACTGGCAAAATAAACTTTGGCATTACTATGCATATTCCATTTTTTTATGCCGTAAAGGTTTACCCCAACAAATTCGGCGATTTATCAGAGCCTTCGAGTCCTTGAACTCAGGGTAGCATTTGGCATTCTAATATTCTATGTTTGTTAGACCCTGACTAAAAATCCCAACCGGTGCTTGCAAGATTTTGGAAATTTTATGTCGATTCGTTCAGTGGCTTGAGTAAGGAAGTCTGGACGCTTGCGGTCGTGATTTTAATTAATCGGGCAGGCATGATGGTGCTTCCTTTTCTGACCTTGTATTGCACGCGGGAGCTGGAATTTACAATCGTTCAGGCCGGTATTGTCACAGGGATGTATGGCGCGGGATCCCTATTTGGTTCACTACTGGGCGGATGGCTGACAGACAAAATCGGTTTCTATAAGGTATTGACCTGGAGTCTGTTTGTAGGTGCGATCATGATGGCGTCTCTGACACTGTATTCCTCCTTTTATGCACTTTCAGCCGCGGTATTAATTACAAGTACCATCGTAGATGCATCTCGTCCGCCCGTGATGGCTGGAATCGCATTCTTTAGTAAGCCAGAAAATCAAACCCGGGCCGTGTCACTTATTAGAATGGCACTTAATCTTGGAATATCCATTGGACCTGCCGTGGCAGGATTCCTATCGGCGTCAGCTGGCTACCACTGGTTATTTATTCTGGATGGGATGACTTGCGCCCTGGCGGGACTTTATCTGGTGCTACAGATCGATCCAGGCAGCAGAGGAAAACCTAAAATTGAGCTGAAGGAAAATGAATCTACACGGAAAATCACTAACGACTATTTGTACTTCATTTTCCTCTTCGTAGCAGGCATTAATATCGTCGCTTTCATGCAGATCCTATCTTCTATCCCATTGTTTTTCAATGAGAGTTTAGGACTGACTGAGACGCAGATTGGATTATTTTTTACGTTCAACGGATTACTTGTCTTTGTTTTTGAAATGCCTCTTGTGGCTTTTTCACAAAAGAGATGGAGCCCTTTTCAAAGCATGATTTTGGGTGGACTACTCATGGGGATAGGGCAACTGTTTCTCAATCTTCCAGTGCATTGGTTGATCATAATTATAGGATACAATATTTTGATTTCATTTGGGGAAATCATCAACTTTCCCTTCGGTAATAGCCTGGCTATGTCTCGTGCCCCTATGCATCAAAAGGGCAAATACATGGGGCTCTGGGCCACTATGTTTTCGATTACATTCATCATTGCACCGATTTTAGGAACACAACTCATTGACAAGGTTGGATTTTACTATACGTGGATCGTCATGGCTTTACTTAACTTCCTTACTATACCGGGATTAAAAATGGTCCAGAAATATTGGAAAGATTGACAGCCACTCTATTTCAATTCAGGGCAAAGAGTAGCAGTGGAAAAAGGGCTGCGATGTATATGATCATCATTTGTCGGTAATAATTTAGTACAAACAAGCCGGACATGACCGCCAGAGTATTTTCCGAATTGCCAAACACTTCACCCCCCTTCTGATCGGACTCAAAATAGATCTTCTCACGCTCGCTGGTCATGAGGAATGCATGAAAAAACCAGTCAGTAAATCGCCAATCCCAATATTGATCACCCATTCTTATACTCGCTTTTGGCCACCAGCAACTGAAGGAGATATTGTCCACCACACTTCCATCTATGAGGTCTTGGACTTCAACATACTGATGAAGGATACCTGTCACTTTAAATTTATATCGAGTATCCTTCCATTGTCCCAGTGCAGAATAACAGTAACCTATATTCTGCAATTTACCTACCCGATCCTCATCTGAATACAACTTGTACTGTGCACAAAACATATTTTTTCTCCAATGACTGATATTATTCATCATGATCTAATTTTTGCATATACGTATTAACTTTCCGAACATTATTTCTATAAAAGCGATAGATGATGTACCATACAATGGGTAGTACAACTATGCTGGCCAGATAGGCATAGCCATAGGAAGCCACATCATTAAATAGATCCTTTCCACCCAAAAGCTTTGTCACCACAGGTAACATAATCAGAGGTAAGACCACATAGACACCTATACTGACTCGCTTGTAGGTGCCCAGCAGCTTTTTGAAGCGTTTATACTTCTCTGCCGTGGTGCCATACGTATCTCTCATAATATCAATACGTCTAATTGCGGCGATGATCCTGTATCCAAAAAAAATACTCAACATCATTATCAATAGGGTACCTATGGCACTTAACTGATTGGGCAAATATTCCAATTGGTCAAATTGAAGTACGATATAAATACACATGAATCCTGAAAGGATGATCCCCAATCCTTCGGCGTATACCATTCGATTAAATCGAGATGCCGACTTTTTGGCGATCATTTCAAGCACCAACATCTCTGTCACCCGCTTATGTTCATCTAACTGGCTACTGAAGTCCTCCCAAACCTCTTTCATTTGATCCAAGTCCATTTCCATTTCCATTAGTTTACACTTTCTTTTGCCTTGTCTCTTAATTTCTTTTTTATCCGGTTGATTCGAGTCCCTACGTTAGAGACTGAGATCCCAACGATATCGGCTATCTCCTGGTGACTCTTATTCTCCAGATACAATAGGACTAATCCCTTATCCAGGCTATCTAGTTTACTTACCAGCTCATAGAGTAGTGCGATCTGTCTTTTCCTCGGGTCATTATCATCAACTTTAAATTGATCGATACCCCAAAAGAGGGAAACCGTTTCAACCCGTTTCCTACGTTTTTTCAAATAAGTAATGGCTGTGTTTAGCGCCACTCTATAGAGCCATGTGCCGGCTGCGGACTTTCCCTGGAAAGAGGGAAAGGCCTTCCACAATTGAAGAACTATCTCCTGATACAGATCGTCCAAGTCTACTTCCGAATTGATATAGAGTCGCGCAATCTTATAGATCGTGCCTTCATACTCTTGTATCAAATTCACAAATGCTTTCTGATCCGTCATATTGTATGATTGAAGCCAGGATCACGAAAGTCCCTGGGCCCTCTGCCAAAACTACTTCTGCTCATTTTTTTATTTCACCCTATTAGTCTCTATAGAAGGTGAAAAATCACAACAGACAGCATTTTTTTTGCTCGGGTGACAGAAAGTGATAGCGATCTGCCAATTTGAGATCAGCAGCGTTTAAACTTCTAGCTATGAAATACTGATGATTAGTGTTTTACAATCTGTCGAATTACCTGCTGATCATTATGACGAGGTAATCTTACAAAGTAGACCCCATCGATCAATTGGCTGACATCGATATCAGTACGAACATTCATGATCTTTCCGGACATCAGCAGTCTACCGACGGAATTGAATATCTGATAGGTTCCTTCACTGCCACCTTCTGGTTTGAGTACCGTCACGATATCCCGGGTAAGTGTAGGGTATACGGTCCATTCAGATATCGATTGATAGTCGACCTGTACTATGGCTGAATACTCAAACGAGCCATCGAAATCAATGCTTTGCAATCTATAGAAATTAGATCCTATCATCGGGTTGCGATCTATGACAGTATAGTCTATACGCTCCGTGGAATTACCACTTGAATTCAGGAAGTCGATGACCTCCCACGATATACCATCCTGACTGCGTTGCACCGCAAATCCTTCACTATTGAGCTCACTAAGTGTATACCAGGTGATCATTACCTCATCACCATCCAAAGCAGCTTCGGGACCTACCAACTCCACAGGAAAGACATTTTCCATGCACTCCCATTCAATGAAGAAAGTATCTCCTGACTCCATCACGGGCCCATCCACGATAATCCAATAACGCCCAGAATCCAAATCAGTGAGTATCATTTCCTGAAGGGATCCTGTATCACTGGAGGTTATACAGTATCCTGGAATACTAATACCCATGGGATCAATTGAGTCACGTAATATGAATAAGTCATGATCAGCACCACTTGTATCGGGAGTCAAGGTCAAGGTAACCGTAGAGGCAACATCAAGATCAAAATAATAGAATGCCTCAGCGGCATCTTTCGAACCTGTTCCACAAGAATAAGTCGGGATGAGTGAGGAATTTCCTTCATTAGTACCCATAAATCCGGAGCCACAAAATACTTCCTGCGCATCCAGCATATCCTGGCAGGAGACAATGAGTGTAAAATTAGCCTCGTCACCTAAGTCACTATCCACTACCACCCAGTAGGTGCCAATGGGTAAGGTATCCCGTAGCTCCTCCAATCCCAATGAATCTGTATCGCTTGCCTTAATACATATACCAGGGACAGGAATGCCATCAATACTATCGTTGGCCAGTAATATCAAATCTAGATCACCAAGGGTATCGTGTGAAAGTGTAAACTCCACTACTAGCTCTCCTGTCGTCACTGTATACTGAAACAAAACATCGCCCCCATCATACGCCTTATCGACACAATCACCATAATACAGAGATGACCATTGACTAGGTTTCAAGAGTGTCGTGCCAGACTTAGCTTCATTACACATAATTTCTACAAAGTCTTCATCACAGCCACTTACCGTCACACTAAAAGACCCTTCGACCGGCTCCATCCCATCCCCTTTTGCATCCACGATGATCCAGTAGACGCCAGCAGGCAAGACCTCATCATTGCCAACGATTCCTCCCATTTGAGCACCGATAGTCGTATCCGCATCGATACAAGCACCCGGCACTTGAAGTCCATCTGGTGTGATACTGTCGGTAAAAAGGAAAATGTCCAGATCAATTGGATCCATTTCTTCAAGCTCAATCCTGATACCATTCTCAAAAGGAAGTTCGAAGCGTATCAATACGTCACTGTTGGCATAGACATCACCCTCAGCGATACAACCTGTATACTGACTCGCATCAAAGTCATTGCTCCCAAGAGTGGTGTTGACAAATAAGGTATCCCCGCAAAATACTTCGGCAAACACTTGCCGAAAACAATCCAACTCGAGTATAAAAGGGCCTGCATTCTCAACAGTTTGTCCCTCAGCTGTCTCAGACAATCCTTCTACCGCAATCCAATAGTCTCCTGGTAGAAAATCATACTCGAGAAGCACTTCACCATTTTGTTCAAAACCACTGGAAAAAAGACACAAGTCCGGACAATCATTACCCTCTCCATCCATAGTATTAGAGTAGATAAATAGTCCAAGCACCTCATCCTCCAGAGGAGTCATGGAAATAAAAGTCTTAGTTGTATCATCCGTGGTAAAAAAGAATGCCTTCGAACTACTCTTATAGATGTCTCCACCCACCAGTTCGCAAGTATCAGAGGTAATTACATCTGCTAGTGAGGTTGTATCGACAATCGCAGCCCCGCAGGCAATCGTATCCCGCTCCTGATTGTAAAACTTACCATACGCATCTGCGTGTACACCGTGAACCATTAAAATACTGAGGAATGCCAGAACAAATTTCTGCATAAGGGCTTGATTTAAGATTTATTGTGTTCGGGTCTTGTTGCTCGGATCACTCTATTGATGAACAAGCGTTCACTTAGGGTCAAAGTGATCATAAGCAGCACTATAAATATAACTCAGAAATTTCACATGTTAATACAAGCCAGTATAAGATTCGAAAAATAGTGTGGGAAACAGACTAGATCTGCAAGAAAATCAGGTCATAGCAGAAGCATCCTCTTCCCCCCGATTTAACGCTTCGTACAATAAGTCATACGCTTCCTGTAGCTCAACCAAGTGAAATCGTACGGTATCACCCGGCCGGCACTGTGCCAATAAATCCATATCGACACTGATGACATTGGCGATACGCGGATAGCCTCCCGTAGTTTGTGCATCTGCCAATAAGACGATAGGTTGTCCCGATCTGGCAATCTGGATGGTCCCCGGAATGACCCCTGCCGATATCATTTCGGTGGAACCACAAAACTCAATACGAGTCTTCAAACGCATGCCCATTCTGTTGACGTCTTTGGAAATAATATGTTCTACTTCAAGAAAATTGTTGAGTGCCTCATCCGTGAAAAGCGAAAATTCGGGACCCTGCAAAATTCGAATATCAACACACCCTTTCTCCAATGAGGTATCCTCACAAAAGCGTATTTCTGTGGATACGCGGTTCTCTATGGTAATCTGCTGCTCTTTCTGCAACCGACTGGTCGTCAGAAGATTTTCAGTGTAGGGCACAGCGCAAGCACTACCCAGCCAACGTTCTACTTTCCATTCTCCGGAAATAGCCAGATAACTTCGACAGCCATTGCATGATTTTCCAAAAGTAAGCTCGGCACCCGCACCGAAATTGATAGTTTGGTTTTGAGGAATTGGATTGCCATTGAGCAATGGATGCAAATTGGCTCCTGTAAGCGCCAGTTGACCTGCTGAGGAGAATGTGAGATCCGGACCTAAAACAGTGATCTCTATTACAGGTTGATCCATGTCATTTCCCACCAGCCAGTTGGCCAGGGAAGCAGACTTTCGATCCAGTGCTCCAGAGACAGGTACTCCAAATGCCTGAAATCCCATTCTTCCCTGATCTTGCAGGGTAGAAAAGAGTCCGGGCTTGACCACTTCAACAATCAGATCAGACATGCATTACTTTTTCAGAGGTTTTGTCCAATTCTCCCCTTGACATACCTTCAAAGGTTTGCCGATCTATTGAGTGAAACTGCACACGCATGCCCGGTTCAAAGAGAAAGGGGTCTGACCTATGCATATCAAAGACTGATACGGGGGTTCTGCCAATGACCTGCCATCCACCTGGTGCTTGAGAAGGGTAAATGGCTGTCTGTAATCCTGCCAAGGCCACCGAACGGGCCGGTACTTCCAGACGAGGATTATCCTTCCGATGCGTGCGGAGTCTCTCGTCAACCCTGCCGAGATAAGCAAAACCTGGGAGGAAACCCAGCATATAAACGCGATAGACCTTTTGGGTGTGCAACTTGATGATCTCTTCAGCTGATAGCCCTGTCTGCTGCTTGACATCCTCCAAGTCCAAGGCAAAGTCCGGATCATAGCAGACCGGCACACTGATGGGAGGAGTCATGTCAGAATCCAGGTCAATCCATTCTTTTTCAGCGAAACGTGTGAGGCGTTCAGCGAGGTCTTCAAAATGCCATAGTAATGGATCAAACCCCACGGTGATTGATGCATAGGCAGGAATCAAATATTGAATCCCTTCCATTTTTCTCCGATCAAGGTAATTGGTAAAAGAAACGACTTGTTGATGAATTTCCGGATCGATACGCTGCTCAAACTCAATAAGAAGTGCAGCTTCTCCGAAAGGTACAAATCGCATCAATGGACCCATGTTTTCTTTTGGATTTTTTGTAAAGTCAACATATCATCTATTGCCTTGAGAACATCCAGTACTTTCGGATGATCACCATGGACACAGATGCTTTGGGCCAGGAGTGCTATCGTCTTCCCTTCTAATGTACGGACTCTTTTGCTTTTTATAATATTAAATACCTGATCTGTAGCTTCTTTAGGATTAGCAATGACAGCATGCGGGTGACTCCGGGACACAAGTCTACCTCCCTCATTATATCTACGATCTGCAAACGCTTCACGTATGAATGGATATTCTAGCTCTTCTGCAGCCGTTTCCATCGCACTTCCACTCAACCCCATCAACGGCACATTACCTCCTAATTCGATTAACGCCTCGATGATGCTATAACTTTCGGCATGATCATCAGCTGCAAAATTGTAAAGCGCACCATGTGGTTTAACATGTGACAATTTCATGCCCAAGGATCCAGCCATACCCGAAAGTGCTGCGACCTGATATTTAATCATGGATTTGAGATCGGAGGCCTTGATCTTCATGTAACGACGGCCAAATCCCTGTAAATCAGGATAGGAAGGATGGGCTCCTACTGCAACATTAGCCTCCCTGGCCAGGAGCAACGTGCGCTCCATGACGATCGGATCGCCGGCATGAAAACCACAAGCTATATTGCAGGAAGTGATATAATTGAAAATTGCCGGATCTTCTGCGAGTTGATAGCGTCCAAACGCCTCACCCATGTCACAATTTATATCGATCTCAAATTTTTCAATTGAATTCATCAGGACATAAATACCGTGTAAAAACTCTTCACTGCCAACAAGAAGGTCAAAGCTACCACGATTCCTCCCAGGACATTTTGCCAAAGGGTGTTTTTAAAATTAGTAATTGTGGAGCGATCATTTACTACCCACAAGAGGAAAATGGCAATGACGGGTAGAAGCATACCATTTGCAATCTGCGCAAAGAATATCACAGAGATCGGCTTCCAACCCATACAGGCAAATACCACTCCCACCAATAACACGATACACCAAATCATCCTGAAGGGAAATGCCTTATCGTCATTTTCCCAGTTTAGCAATCCTGAGATAGCATATGCAGCTGCCATTGGTGCTGTGATCGCACTACTTAGGCCAGCCGCTAAAAAGCCAATCGACAGAAAAATCGCCGACCAGTCACCCAGGACCGGAGAGAGTTGCAATGCGAGATCAGAAAGGCCTTCGATTTCGACCTTTTGGCTTTCAGATACAGCAGCGGCACAGATTATGATGCACATCGTGATCACTCCTCCCAGTACAATGGAAATGAAAGCATCCTTCCTGGCTATGGAAAGGTCTTCACTCTGCCATTGCTTTCGTACCGCTGAAGCGTGCAAAAACAAATTATAGGGAACAATCGTGGTGCCCACTAATCCTGTGCACACTAGCCAGGCATTTTCTGGTACCCTGAGAATAAATAATCCCTGTAAAATCGATTTAATATCTGGTCCCACCAGTATGGCCGTCAGAATAAATACCAGCCCCATAGTACTCACTAAGAAAACCAAACTACCTTTTACCTGACGATAATTTCCAAAAAACAGAAGCAGTCCGGCAATCAAACCAATCCCTATTATCACAGATATCTTCACCCCAACGGAATCAATCCATTGATCAAATCCCAATAACGCTCCTGTGATATTGCCGGCTTCGTAAGCGGCATTTCCAATAAAGATGGCCGATACAACTAGTACGATTGCTAGCTTTTTTCGAATACCATCGTTCTTATGAGCAATGGCCTGGCCGAGATCCATATCACCCACCAGCGCCAGACGAATGCTCATTTCCTGTAGAACATATGTACCTATAATGGAGAATAATACGGTCCACAGCAAAGCATATCCATAACCAGTACCTGCAAGAGTAGCTGTGGTCACAGTACCTGGACCGATGAAAGCGGCCGCCACTAATGCTCCTGGACCAAATCTCTGCTTACTCATGTTTTATATTCCTCTGAAGATACAAATCAATAGTCGCGAGCCTCATACAAACTGCGCCAAATGTAAAACGACAAATAACTCTTCCACCCGACAAAGTGATCGAAAAAAGCCTCAAGCTTGTCCAGCTCGTTTTTATGCTCTATCACTCCGATCTTTTTAAGACCGGCGATCAATCCGGTGTCTCCGTAAGGAATGCAATCAGGTTCTCGTAGGGTCTTCATCAACACATAGTTGGCGGTCCACGGGCCGATACCGGTCAATGCAGTAAGTGCTTTTTTGCGAGATTCGAAATCAGGAAGTGCTTGAAGTATGGGGAGACTCAAGCGATCCTCCTCAAACTCACTGGCGACCAACCGAATGTATCGCATTTTTTGTCGTGAAAATTTCATAGCCTGGAGTTCATCATCCGACAGTGATAGGACGGCTGATGGTTTTGGAAATAGATAATTAGGCTCTCCATTGTAGATCACCTGCTCGCCGCAGTATTTCACCAGACGTTCTTTGATTTGATGAGCGAATGTCAAGTTGATCTGTTGACCGATAATACACCAGCACAATGCCTCAAATAAGTCCGGGATACCTACCAATCGTAATCCCAGATAAGCTCTGGAAAAAGACCGCAACGATTTGTGTTGATTTAGCAAGTCATAAAAGGGCTGCAACGATGTTTCCAAATCAAACCAATGACTCACATAGGATCTGATATGATCCTTTTGTGAAGGACTACTATTCTGTGATAATATATCTATCTCCAGATGGTTATCAATCGGCTCGATCTTTAATAATGTCGGAATCTGCTCAATGAGGACTGCTCTTCTTATTGACCTTTCAGTGATGGTATACAACATCTCTGGATATCCGCGATGCAGAAAAAAAAGGCATTCATCCCATGAAAATTGTTTTGGTAGTGGTATTTGCATTTGTTATAAATGTCTTAAAGTTAATAGACAAGCCAACGCCCCGACAGAAGTTTTCGTCTAAAAGGAAGAAACAATATAACATGAAACAACTCGGTCTATATGTACTGGTACTGGCAATAATAGTACTTTCCTCGTGCGACAAAGAAAATGAAATAACCGATGCCTCAATTTCCTGGACGATTGGTGCAGAGCACAGTCAGGACACCACGCTACTTTTGCCAACCTCAGCAGTCAACGAAAACAAACTGGTGATCGTCAATAATTCCATATGCCCAAGTCATATGATTGAAATCAATGTCCTGGAGCAAGATATTGTGTTGTTCCGTGATACCGTTGTCGAGCAAACCGGCAGCTACGATCTAGAATTTGATCAGTCTCAAAGCGTCCATCTACAGACAGTGATCATCCCATCCAATGACAGCATGCCTCCGGAATGTGTATGGTTGGGGCAGGCAGAGTTCAGATATGACTATAGGAAATAACCTATTGCCTGACAGGTCTTTCAATAAATTTTCTCAACCCGTCTTGCAGGAACGACCATTCTCGTTTTAGGTCTTGTATGAAAGATTCTACTAAATACCGCGTAAAAGAGGAAGCCCAGGGTAAAAGTGATAAACCAGGCGTAAGAATATAGATCGCTCCAGATCTGTGATGTACTGTCAGTGGAGAGCCATTTCATTTCCTGAAAGAACCCTGGCAAAACCGGTAAAATTGCCAAAATGGTTGAAATAATGCCTGACCAATTCCAAACGGAATACAGACCTTTGCTACTATATAAGTCAGACAAGGACAAGAACCTTTTTCGAATCAAGTAAAAATCAGACAGCATTATACCGCCCAATGCTCCAAGCAATGTCGAGTAGGCAATCAGCCATTTAAAGATGTACCCTGAAGGATCCTGTAATAATTTCCAGGGGAAAATTAGAATTCCGATAATCCCCGTAATTAAAGCGCCAACATTGAAATTAATTTTTGATGGGAAAATATTCGAAATGTCATTTGCAGATGCCACAAGATTGGCAGCAATATTAGTAGACAAGGTTGCCACCAATAGGCCAATCGTACAAAAGACCACAGCGACGGTCGAATCCACCTTAGCAATAAGGTCAATAGGATTCCAAAAAAAGTCACCATACATGAAATAAGTGGCACTTGTCACAAATATTCCAATAAAGGAAAAAAGAACCATGGCAAATGGCAGGCCTATCATTTGACCCTTTACCTGAGCACTTTGCGTCACTGCATATCTGGTAAAGTCGGGTATATTAAGCGATAAAGTAGCCCAAAAGCCTATAACGGCCGTCAATCCCGGCCAGAATATTTTCCAAAATTCAAAGTCCGCATCATTCTTTATAAAGAAGGAACTATTGAAGATCATTGCTGGACTGTCCATAGAGGTGAAAACCCAAATGATAGCCAACATACTTATGGCGATAAGAATTGGAGCAGAGAGACTTTCAAAATATCTGATCGCCGAAATCCCCTTCCGGACAATCACCATATTCAGCCACCAAAAAATGAGAAAGCAACCTAGCTGCATTTCATTTATCCCGAGCCAACCAACGATCGAAATACTGCTTTGCATTGATGGGAAAATGATCATACTCAATTGGTACAAAGCACTACCACCAATCCAACATTGAATTCCGAACCAGCCGCATCCTACTAATCCTCTTATCAATGCTCCAAATATCGCACCCCTGGTACCGAAAGAGGATCGCAATAAAACAGGAAAAGGGATTCCATATTTCGCTCCGATGAATCCATTTAGCACTATGGGAATTAGAATGATGAAACTCCCCAGAAAAATCGTACCCAGAGCCTGATACCAGAGCATCCCTTCCTCGATTAGGCTACCAGCAAGCATATAGGTTGGTATACAGGCCGCAAGACTGATCCATAAACTTGCATAGTGGTGCGTCTGCCAGGATCTATCCTTCCTGGAAATGGGAGCGAGATCTCGGTTTGTTAATGATGAGTCCATCCTGTCTGTGGTTTGTCCAATGAGTTTACACTAACTGTCAATTATTTGATTGCTCTAAAGGCAATGATCGGTGGCTCATCCAGAAAGGGCTGCCAATAGGGAAGGTCGCTCCTTGATGGGTCACAAGTGGGAGAAATCCATTCAAATTCTCTGAACCCTGCAATAAAGAATGCATTCTTATAGCTCAGAGGACTTAGAAAATAATTATCAAAAGAGAAAGCACCCACCCCCTGACCAAAAATGTATTTTATTGGATCACCTTCTTCAAGTACCTCTTTACACTCCTTGGTAAAACCATAGGTTGACAAGGAGGGTGAGGAATTCGCATTAATAAAGATATTATCATTCATCCCAACAAAAACACCTGCATCAACTAAAGACTGATAAGCAACTTTGCAAAATTGCAGAAGTTCCTGTCTTGTCTTTGCGTAGTTTAATAGATACATGGCTGTGACCACATCATACTTATCAGTAACATGCAATAATGATACGTCCGATTGCTTGTACTGACAGCCAATAGGATTACTTTTCTCCTGGTCTCTTGCTTTTTGAATCATGGCTGATGAAATGTCCACACCCAGGACCGACGAGGCACCCTTCAATTTCAACCTTCTTGTGTAAAATCCCTCTCCACACGCAAGATCAATAATCCGTTTATTTTTCACTACTTGAAGAATCTGAAATAGGGTATACGACTCCACAACATCTCTGAAGGGAAGGGCCTTCGAAAATGCATAGTCATCTGCTATAAAATCATAGACTGCAATATCCTCACCATGTTCAATATTATTCATGACACCTACTTTAATCAATTGATGGAAGGTTTCTGAGCATCATGTCCCTCAGATTCATGATTTCTGTCTGCTTCTCTCTGCTTCGGTCGACGTCTCCGGTCCTCCTCATTCAACCCACGATTAAAGTAAAGCGGATCGTATCCATGTAGCATCATATAAAAAAATATATCGCCCATTATTAATATATTTATTGGTTGGTATGCTACAAATCTAAAACCATGATGACATTGGGAAGGCTGGTATTGTTTCGGTTCATCCCAATATTGTTGCATTAATTGCGTACATCCCATTTTTAAGCATAAAATACAGTCGATGCGTAAAGTGATTTTGAATGTAGCCACATCCCTTGATGGATTTATAGAAGATCAACATGGTGGATTTGACTGGTGCTTCACCGATCAAGACTATGGAATGACAGAGTTTCTTCTGGAAATTGACACGTTGTTGGTTGGAAGGAAATCATTTGAGGTATTGCACGGCCTCGACCCTGACAGTTTTTCTTCCTATCATCGAATCGTGTTTTCCAGCGAATTAATTGAGGCTCCCATCGGCTGGGAACTAGGAGGCTCCGATGCATCTACTTATGTTGCCGCACTTAAAGAAAAGCCTGGAAAAGATCTTTGGCTTTTTGGTGGTACAAAGTTATGTCACAGTCTAATGCGAGACGACCTGGTTGACGAGTTTCTTCTTTCTGTACATCCCATTGTCCTCGGATCCGGTAAATCACTCTTTGGGGGATATCACGAAAGAGTGACTTTAAAGCTTAAGTCCTCGGAAGCATATGAGAGTGGCCTGGTGCAGTTGCGATACCATAGATAGGTCTTGTAATCTGATGTGCTGACTAATTTATAAGTTATGATTTTAGTTTGGTGAGGTTAAAAGTCCCAGAGATGTGGAATTCTTATCGTATGGGATGTGTATCGTAAATTGTGTGTATTGACCCTCTTCGCTCTTCACATACATACTACCATTGTGCTCTTGTTCTATGATGTCCAGACTGATCGAAAGACCCAAACCGGTATTTCCCTGGCCGGACGGTTTTGTGGTAAAAAAAGGCTCGAAAATTTGTTTGCTTGATTCCTTGTTGATGCCTTCACCATTATCTCTGATAGAAAGACTGACGTAATCCTCATGATGACTGGTACCCACACGAATTTTAGGCTGATAGTCTCCATCCACTTCCTTACTTTTTTCGTTCATTGCATCAAAAGCATTATTAAATAAATTAATCAGAACTCTACCAAGACTCTGCGGATCTACCTGTACGATGCCTAGCCCCTCGTCAAGATCAAATTCTATCTCCATGTTGAAGGAGGGATGATGAGCTCTATAACCGTGAAAAGCTAATTTTAAGTTGTCACGAATCAACTCATTCACCTGTATACTCTTTCGCTGACCTTGTGAACTTCGTGTTTGATCCATCAAGCTAAAAACAATGCGGTTAGCACGTTGTCCATTTTCCTTAATATCTTTTGCGTTTTGTTCTATATCATAAAGAAATTCTTCCAGGAGCTTTCGCTTACTTTCAATCAACTCATCATTGCCAGCGTTGAATTCTTCTCGAAATTCCTGCAGTAAATCCAGCGAACTTTCTGCATAGTTAATCACAAAATTGAGCGGATTTTTGATTTCATGGGCTATGCCAGCGGTCATTTGACCAATTGACGCCATTTTTTCCTGCAATATCAATCGCTTCTGCGTATCAAGAATTTCTCGATTCTTTTCTCCCACGACGTCTACCTGCCGTCCAATTAAATAAGCAAATATTCCAAGGAATAATGGTGCAGAATCAATGATCCATAGTAATGGTGAATCTAATTGACATTCTATTAATGTAATAATATTATAGTCACTTCTGAATTGATTACATTCAATGAGTGTTGCTACGACGGGGAAACACAATCCAAATAAAGCTCCCCACATGGCATAGTTATACTTCTGCTGTTGAAACTGGTATCTCATACTACGAATCTTTAAATAAGCATTCTTTCAGGTGTTTGAAATCAACAGGCTTAACAAAATATTCATGAGCCCCCAACTCCATGGCAAGGCTATGATTATTCTGATCTCCATAAGCTGTTATCATAAACACCCGAATGGTGTTAAATTTCTCTTTTATCATCTTTAAAAGCTCAAGACCATTCATCTTGGGCATATTGATATCTGCCAGTACTATTGTCACTCCCTGAAAATCATCACCCTCTAAAAATTGCAATGCCTCCACCCCTGAAAACGCAAAATGTAAGACGACCTCTCCACTCCGTATCTCCTTTCTGAATCGAAGTTCAAAGAGACGCTTGACCTTAATCTCATCATCTACAACAAGTACATTAGTAGCCATCAGTAGTTAATTATTTTTTAGTTTGATTTTTTGTAATTTTTCATACGTTCGATGCCATCATGTAATTTGTGCTAACAAATAGCAAACTAGCGTTGATGGTTTGGTAGCTTTCTACCAATGATCGTTATTTGCTTCCCTATTTGCGAAGTTTTTTAGGGGATTCACCGAACTCCTCACTAAAAGTTCTTGAGAAGTATTTAGGATCCCGAAAACCCACCTCATACGCTACTTCTGATATATTTAAATGAGTTCGCAGCAGCATTTTCCGTGCCTCATTCAATCTAATCTTTCTGATAAAATGAGAGGTAGACAAACCTGTGAGTGCCTTAATCTTACGATGTAATTGACTCCTGCTGGTTCCCAAGTCTCTGCAGAGTTCATAGATCCCAAATTGTTCGTCAGCCAGGTTGCTCATTATCCTCTCTTTCAGTGAGACCATAAAGGGATCTTCCTCCCGTTGCAGGTTCTCATCAGACTGCATGAACTCCGGAGATTGATACCTTTGTCTCAGCAACTCCCTTGTTTCCAGCAATTTCTCTAATCTGAGAAGTAATTCCTTTTTTACAAATGGTTTCGCTAAATACACATCTGCCCCACTAACTAGTCCCTCCATTTCTGAAGACTTGTCTGATCTTGCCGTAAGTAGAACAATTGGAATATGACTGGTTCGATGATCATTTTTCAGAGTATCACAAACCTCCATGCCATTCTTCTTTGGCATCATCACGTCACTGATGATAATATCGGGCACCCACTCCAGAGCCTGCCGGATACCCTCTTCTCCGTCATTGGCACACCGTATTTGATACCTACCCTCAAGACAGGAAAGTAAATATTGTTGCACATCAGGATTGTCCTCAACTATTAGTAAATCTGGTAACTCCGTGCCATCTGCAATGACATGACTCTCTGGCTTTGGAAAATCAGCAAGGTAGCTTTCTGGGGTAGTCTGATGGGCATTTGACTTTGCATCAATATCTGAACGCTGCAAGTTGTTCTTGATCGGCAGTCTTACTTTAAAATCTGAACCCACTCCGGCCATGCTTTCCACAGTAATTTCGCCTTCCATAAGTGAAACCAACTCTTTTACCAGCGACAGACCAATACCTGTACTTATTCGATTTTCCACAAAGGTGCCCTTACTTTGGTAAAAACGATCAAATACAAATGGAATATCATCCTCCGGTATTCCCTGTCCCGTATCCTGAATGCTGATCACAAGATATGTGTCATCTCTTCTTGCTCCGAGGGTAATCATTCCCCCAATTGGAGTAAATTTAATAGCATTGCTTAATAAGTTCGAGACTATTCGTTCTACTTTTTCAACATCATGGTCCATGTGGAAGCTATCCAATTCTGAATCAAATTTCAGCAAGATATCTTTAGTCTCAGCCAAGCCAACAAAACTATTATGGATGTAACTGAGCAAATGAATGATATCACGATTACACAGATCCAGATCTAATTTATTTGCCTCTAACTTTTGTAGCTCCAGTATCTGATTTACTAGCAATAACAAGCTGTTCGAGTTCTTCCTAATTAATGAAACACCCTTCTGAAGCCATTTTTCAGGTTGTTCTCCAATCTGATCTGACATTCCAGAAATAATAGTTAGAGGTGTGCGCAGCTCATGCGATATATTGGTAAAGAAATGATTCTTTAATTGATCAAGTTCCTGCAATTTTTCATTCTGTGCAGAAATTCTTTTAGCAGCTTCTACTTCGGCCAGAAGTCTTGACTCCTGCAATGTCTTATCGATGGTAATTTCGAGATCTTTAAAATTGATAGGTTTGATTAAAAAATCAAATGCCCCCAAATTCATAGCTGTGCGAATATTTTGCATATCCCCATAGGCCGATACGATCACGCACTTTAACAAAGGTCGAACCTCTTTCAATTTCTGGATAAAGGTTAACCCGTCCATTTTCGGCATATTTATATCTGTGAGTACCATGTCCAGATTGTTGGTCTTACTTACCACATCCAGAGCCTCTACACCATCACCCGCAAAGTATAACTCATACTTTTTGCTTCGAATATGATTTCGCAGTCGCTGCCTTAAGAGACGCTCAAATTGGGGCTCATCATCAACGATTAGAATTTGTGCAGTCATCTTCTTTTTATTTTGTCTTTTGTGAACCACCTTTCAATGGAATATCTATCATCACCTTAGTATACTGTGCCACTTCGCTCTCCACGTTGATCCGACCCTGATGCCTCTGAACAATTACATCATGTGCTATGGAAAGCCCCAGACCGGTCTTTCCTTTTCCCGTGTAAAATGGAATAAAAATATCATCCTTAACATCATCAGAGATCCCAAGACCATTGTCGATAAGGGTCACTCGCACGAATTCATTCACTCGTTCTACGGCTATTTGTATTTTGGGAAAATAATCACCTTCGGCTTCGGCATTTCTCTGCACTAGGCTTTCGAAGGCATTCTTTAATATATTTCTAAATGCTTGGGCAAACTCATTAGGGTAAAGCTCTACGAATCCTATCTCTGATTCAAAACTTGTTTCTAATTGAACATCCAGACTGTTTTGACTCGATCTATACGTGCTATAGGAGAGATTGATTTGTTGAGTCAAATATGGTTCAAAATTGACGTACTTCCATGTCTCCGAACTATCTACTGCATGGTGCATCATTGTACTGGCAATGGCATCAGCACGCTGACCATTACTTAGAATATCATGAGTATTCATTTCGATTTCTCTTATCAGCTCATCAATCTCCAAATACTCGGAAGAAGGATTTTCGTCCCGCAGCGATCTTACCCTACCCCTGAGATCTTCCAATAACTCAAGAGTACCTTCAGAAAAATTATTAACGAAATTCAAAGGATTCTTCAATTCGTGTCCTATACCGGCCGTAACCTGACCCAACGATGCCAGTTTTTCGTTGAGAATTAATTGGTCCTGTGCCTCAACGATCTGCTGTGTTTTCTCCTTCAATTCGGCATTCAGCACTGACAGCTTTTCGTTAGCTTTTCGTTTCAACTGATAATATCGATTTAGAATACCCAAGATGACCAGGGATATCAGCAAACCCACCACAGCGATAATTTGATACGTCCTTTGTTGCTTAAGTTTTGATCGGTATATAATTTCTTGTTGCTCTTTCTCTACTTCCAGACTGCGCTTTGCCTGATCAAATGCATATTGCGCTTCAAGTCTTGCAATTTGACGATTATTATCTTCATTGAAGAGTGAATCTTTTGTAGCTAAGTACAATTCATGATACACCAATGCTTCACCGTAATTTCCATTGGATTTAAAAATCTGGTATAACTCTCTGGAGCCCTCCATTAGCTCTTTTTTTAGTCCCATCTCCTGAGAAAAAGAAATAGACTCACCAAGAAAATTAATAGCCTTGTTATTAAGGCCTCTTGAGTGAGCAATGATTCCAAGATCAGTCAACGATAGAACCTGTATATAAATGTCCTCACAAACCCTGGCATTCTCAAGTGTCTCTTCTAACACAGCATTGGCAGAATCCAACTGATCATTTAATAATAATGCATGGCCAATATTGTAAGAAGAGTAAATGGCATTACAAGGCTGATTCACCTGATGATGGAGTCTATTTGCATTTCGTAAAAGTGGCAGGCTCCCTGTAACCAAACCATTTAACATTAGATTCCGGCCCATATTATTGTATAACATAGCCTGCAATCCGATAGCACCTATATTTTGAAATATGCTTAAGCTTTGCTGAAAGAATGTATCTGCTTTTTCATGCTCATGATTTTCCATATAAATAATCCCCAAATCATTGAGCACAAATCCGTGCAAAGAGTCTTTTGACAATAATTCTGCTAGCTCCAGGGCCCGTCCCGCATTTTCCCAGGATGCTGTGAAATTTCCTAATAACCTATGCGTATAGGCGAGCATTCTCAAGACCTGTACTGCCTCTTCATCTTCTTTTTGAATTTGTTCAAATGAGCTTGATGCATGACTATATGATCCAGACGCTGTTTTTGGGTCTTTTTTCTGATAAAACCACAAATCGCCCAGTGCCTTATGTGACCGTCCTCCAACTAAAAAATCCAATTTTTCCTGCGCGACCTCAATTGCTCGCTGATAATATAAAATGGCAGAATCTGACTGATTCAGCCCTTCAAAGGCTCTGGCCCTCATATAATACATTTCAGGATCTATAGGTGAATTCGAACATTCTCCACCTATCCGCATAGCCCTAAAAGTCATCTCAAGGACACTGCCTATGCTATCCTGATGAAGATCTCTTAGTGATCTCATAATCTCACCTAATCCTGTAGTATCACAATCTGATACGATAACATGAGCATATCCAGTCGATACACCAATCAATAGAAATACAACATTGAAACAGAGTTTTCGCAATTTCTAATTCGTTTATAGTCATTCGCAAGCCTCTGTGTATGCCCTCATCCAGACAATGGAATAACCATGATTCCAGATCTCAGCATACTCCTATCAGAAGCATCTTTCTCGAAATTACTCTATGATATTGACCTTAACAAACACTTGAAACAATAACCCGAAAAGATGAAACAATAGGAAGCGAACATCCCCTGATTGCGGTTGATATTTGCATTCAACTATTGGAAATAGAAATTTCATCCTTCAACACATATAAAATGCAATCATGAAAGCTTTAGCTATAAAACTTCAAACAATGACCTGGAATGCTCCGCTTATGCATCGATACGGGTTCCTTTTTCTACGCTATTCACTGGCGATAGTATTCTTCTGGTTTGGTATTCTCAAACCATTTGGTCTGAGCCCTGCTGCTGACCTGATTGAGAGAACCGTATTCTGGTTCTCTTCTGATTGGTTCATTCCCTTCCTGGGATGGTGGGAAGTTAGCATTGGCCTTTTGATGATGTCTCGTCGGACTGTCAAATATGCGTTAGTCCTACTATTTCTACAGATCCCCGGAACATTTCTTCCACTAGTTATTTGTCCGGACATTACATTTGAATCCTTCCCTTTTGCACTTAGTCTGGAAGGCCAATACATTATGAAAAATCTAACACTCATAGCCGCTGCGATTGCTGTCGGAGGTACTGTCAATATGCGTAGCAGCGAGGATGAGATACTATAGATAATAAGAAACCCGGAAACACTCCTTCGCCCAGTCACCGTAATTACAGCAAATTTTTGACACCCGATGTCCATTCACCTTCACATAAAACATCCTTACTACAAAAGCATGAAATCCGTAGTCAAACGAGTTTGCAGACCAGGAACTATCAATAGTTTAACTCGAGAGGTCCGAGTCATAATCAGTGGGTTCACCACTGGTTATGCAAAACTCATTTATTAAGGTGCATTAAAACAACGTTCATGAAATTAAAAGCTCTTTTCACTATCGTTTTGTCCACCACCCTGATGTTAGGGTATGCTCAACAAGTGATTCATACCGACAATACCATCATTTGGGGAAATCAATGTACAGGTATTGACTGCACAACTACTGAATCCTTTGGCCTTGATATCCATCGATACAAAGAACCAAACTTGAGAATCCACTTTGATGATGCCACAGATAATAGTTCATCTTTCCCAAAAAATGACTGGCGTATAACTATAAATGACTCCAATTTGGGTGGAGACGACTATTTTTCGATTGATGATGCCACGGCGGGCAAGCAGGTATTTCGAATTGAAGCGGGATCTCCGCTAAATTCGCTCTACGTTAAATCAAATGGCCGCATAGGACTTGGAACCAATGTTCCACAAAAAATGGTACATATTCTGACAGGCGCTAATCCTGGAATAAGACTGTAGCAGGATACAAGTTCTGATCGGACCCCCAAGATCTAGGATATAACCGCAAACGAATACTCATTTGATCTGACAGATGTAAGTAATGCATCTACCCCCTTTAGCATCGTTGGAAATGCCCCATCTGAGTCCATAGTTGTGGACAGTACTGGTAATATTGGGATGGGAACCGCACACCCATTAGCTGGTCTTCATCTGAGTAATAGAGACCTGAAAGTGGAAGGATCTATCTCTTCTGCATGGAATACATCTAATCCTGATACAAACCTTTTATCAATACTTAATACAAATGCTACCGTGAATCCAGAACAGGAACCTGCCTTTACTGTATTGGCAAGCGGTAAAATGGGTATTGGAACATCCGCACCTGGATTTGATCTTCAGGTCGCGGGTGATGTCGATGTAACAGGAGAATTGACGGCAGCATCAGATAAAAGACTTAAAAAAGACATCTTATCCATCGAAGGGGCTATACAAATGATTGCAAGCCTAAACCCCGTCAGTTACCTTTTCAGGACAGATCAATTTCCCACCATGCATCTTTCGACTTCGAGAAAAATGGGTCTAATTGCTCAGGAAGTCGAGAATGTACTTCCCAACTTGGTAGTACAACAAACCAAGACAAGTGATAGGGATGGGAATGAGTTTCAGCTAAAGAGTGTGAATTACATCGAAATGATACCCATTCTAATCAAAGGAATTCAGGAACAACAACAACTCATTGAAGAACAGGCAAGAGTGATTGATGAAATGAAAGCCGAACAGGGAAAGCTCCAATCCCTGAACAGTGCTCTCTCAGTACTTCGTACCGAAGTGGATGAATTGATGAAAAAGTCTGATCGAAATGAAACCGAAATTGAAGGTATGCTAAAATAAATACCTTCCTATGTGGTCAAACTTCCAGTAGAGTTTTCGAGATCCTCGACCTCAATAACTTAATCATTTGGAAGTTTGATCACAAATTCACTGAATTCCCCGGGTTTACTATTAACTTTCATTTCCCCGCCATGTCGATTAACGACAATGTCATAGCTGATATATAGTCCTAGTCCAGTGTTACCGCTTCCGGTTGGCTTGGAGGTATAAAATGGTTCGAATATCTTATTCAACTTTTCATCAGATATCCCTTCCCCATTATCTCGAATAATAATTTGAATACTTTCATTAATTTTCTCCGTAGTCACAGTAACTTTAGGTTGAAATCCACTGCTAAGTTTTTTCTCTTTTTGACTAACGGTATGAAAAGCATTATTTAGCAAATTAATCAAGACTCTTCCAAAGTCTTGGCCAAAGACATTTATACTGCCAATTTTTTCATCAAATCGTTTTTCAATACGTACATTGAAATCCGCTTGTTTCGCCCGATAGCCATGATATGCCAACTCAATATGGTCATCCAGCAATTGATGCAACATCACGGGTCGAATTTCATCATTGCCACCCCTTGCCTGATCCATCATGCTATTCACAATTCGATTTAATCTGTTTCCATGACTCAGGATATCCGATGCATTATCTTTAAGTTCAACGATGGTATTATTCATGAGGTCATAGTCCTCAGGTACTATGCTTGACCTGTACTTCTTTAACTCCTCCGTCAATTCATCCAGCAATTCGCTAGAACCCTCTGCGAAATTATTCACAAAATTTAAAGGGTTCTTTATCTCGTGAGCGATACCTCCCATGAGTTGACCCAAAGAAGCTAGTTTCTCCTGCTGTATGAGTTGATTTTGAGCACTAACTATCGTTTTATTTTTACTTTTCAGCTCCTTCAAAGATTCCTGCAGTTGTTTGGCTTGTCGTTCAATCTGCTCATTTTGCAGCTGTTTTTCTTGAGCACGCGCTCGTTCTACTTCGGCCTGCTGAAGTAAGAGACGTCTTTGCAAGTCCATATTTCTGAAGAAATAAATTATGAATAGTACAGCTAACGAATAGCAAAGGATAGCCCACCATGAAGACCACCACGGAGGTGATATCTTAATGGTAAGATCCACTTCTTCGCTCCAATATCCATCGTTATTCGATCCTTTTATTCTCAGTATATGTGTACCGGCTGATAAATTTGTAAATCTTAGCTTATGTTCTGTAGATAAATAAAACCATTGCGGCTCATCCCTGGCGAGGAATAAGCCAGGAGAGGATTCAAGTGAATATGCATACTCGTTCTTACTTGCCTGATAAAAATTGAGTGAGGATAATTGAAACTCCATGATGTTTTCATCATAATCCAATTCAATTAGCTCCCTATTCTGTAGCCAGAGATCTTCGCGCGGAGATGCATTTTGATTTCTTCTGTAAAATAAACCTTTAGAAATCACTGTCTGGGGAATACGTTCATTGTCATTAAAGCTATCAGGTGCAAAAATCAGAAGACCACCTGCTGTTCCATACACCATCTGACTGGTCGTAGTATCAAATACGCTGCAATCCCAAAGAAAGGCTTGATTGGGTAGTCCGTCCTCACGATCAAATTTGTGAAACGTGTTGGAGTTTGGAATATATCGAAAGACGCCCCGGTCAGTTCCTATCCATAGCTGATTATTTGCATCTTCCTCGATGGAAGAAACATAGCTACTGATAAATCCCTGACCGGATCCAAAATGAGTAAATCCAGAATGATCTGGAAGTAATAGGTTTAATCCTCTGTCTGTACCAATCCAAATCCGTCCTGCATTGTCCTCGAAAATCACATTTACCAGATCTGATGAAAGTGACTTATCATCATCTTCTTTATGTCCAAAATGGAGAAATTTTCCTGTTTGTGGATCCAATCGATCAACTCCTTTCTCATTTAGAGCGACCCATAGATAGCCGGCTCGGTCTTCTGTGATATGATAGGGCTGACTTGATCCTATTGATGAACTATCCTTAATATCAGGTAAGAATTGCGTAAAGGAATTCGCGTTTGGACTAAATCGAATAAGTCCACGATTAAGAGTTGCTATCCATATTGAATGATCTTGTGATCTTGCAAGAGCTGTAATCTTAACTTCAGAAGCTTTAAAGGATGAAGGAATCATACTGGTAACACTCCTGAAAAGCTCAGTTTCAGGAAAATATTGAAATAATCCGATTGCCCTTGTTCCTATCCATACACTGCCATCGTGCCCAATTGTAAGAGCAGTAATGTCCTTGGTAAAACTTAAGTCAGTTTCCGGAAATGCTAGCTCAATCTGTCTAAGGCCATGACTGGATGTATTAAAGATCGATAAGTAGCCATCCGGTCCACCGATCCAGATTTGACCTTTTGCACTATCTTGAGCCATTACTGAGATAGGCATCATTATATCAACATCTGAAAATCTTCGATTATGGCCATAGAAGGTAAATCTTCCAACCTCAGGAGTCAAAGAATTTACTCCTCCACCAGTACCTAACCATAGGATCCCATCTTTGCTTAGGATGATATTATCCACGTAATTATTGGATAGGCTGTTAGCATCTTGATCCTCACGTACATAATTGGTAAAAGAGTTTTTCGACCGATCGAAGCTACTTAAACCAGATTGTGTAGCGATCCACATAGTCCCGGAAGAATCCTCCAGGATATCCATGATCGAACTTCCAACGATAGATGTGTTGTCTCCTTCCCCATGTCTATAGATTAGAATTTCCTTCGTGGGACGATTGATTCGGAATAGACCGGCGGTACTACCTACCCAAAGATCACCTCTACTATCTTCAAATGTTTTCCTAATCCGAACCTGATAGTCGGTAATGTTCTCTTCATCGTTAAATGGAAGTTCAAAATGTGAAAATATCTTCTGTCGGGGATCAAAGTGAAATAGTCCCTGGCTTATGGTGCCTATCCACAACGATCCATCTTCCGTCATGTCAAGACTCATCACATGGATCGTTCTATTGGGTCGCGAACTGTCATGTGGAAAATATCTGAAGGTTCCTTCCTCACGATTCATAAGAAACATTCCACGATGAGTCCCTACCCAAAACTGACCTTCACTGTCTTCCAGCATTCGTACCACTCCATTGGTACTTAATGACAAAGAGTCTTCCTCATCGGCAAAATATTGTGTAATCGCTCCGGTTTTTCGATCCAATTTCTTTAATCCGCTACCCAGCGTCGAGATCCATAGACTGTTTCCTGGATCCTCATAAATATAGGATACCGCATCAGCCTGAGGGGTATTCATTTGAGAATCTAGTTCAATCGGAATAAATTCATGGCCATCAAAACGATAGAGACCACCGACACCACCCACCCAAATATACCCTTGATGATCCTCTGCCAGACACAGAATCTCGGTAGAAATCAAGCCATGCTCAATTGAATAGTGTTGAAATCGATGCGTGGTCGCCAGTTGTTGATAATCTTGCGTCCATCCAGCAAGGTGAAGGGTACAAAGGAACAAACAAGAGACAGCAAAGCGGGGGCACATCTTCCTCAAAGATTATTATGAAATCTGAAAGTTAATGGAAATAATTCGAAGTCCTATTGGCTCTCAGCAAGGATAGTACTTCATGAGCTTTCACTAGCAATCATACTTATGCCTGCAACAATACTACTGCTTATTGGAATAACGGACCACCCACTACACATACACTCATCGGATATTTGGCACGGTCTGAGGTGAAAATTCTCATTCGTGGTACTAACAGCCAAGAACAAGTTAGCTCTACGTGTTAAAATGCTAAATACAATGGAATTTGAATCTGAATTGTATCATAGAATTTTACGGCCTGATTTAGTAGTCATCACTATTAAAATGGAAAATACTAAGTCTTTGAAATTCAAGAAAGCAACAAAACATTTCATTAGAAAAATGCAGCAGGTTCTCAATGAAATTGTTCTAAATCCATACATTCAGCATATCTCAACATAGCATGAACAAATCAAATTCTTGAAAGCAAATCCAACATATCTTATTTCATATTTAATGCTACTATATAGCGTCGCTTGTACACCAAGGGATCAGATGAACTCTACCCTGGATAATGCTGATTATCAGATTTTAGTAGTAGGACAAGGCTCAGGTCATGTCAAATTATTTGATACATCAGGAACCATCTTGGACAGCTTTACCGTGGGTTTCAACCCTCATGAGATTGAGATTTCCAATGAGAGGCAAGTATTCGTAAGTGACTTTGGTGTTGAAGACTATGACAACACCATCGGAATTCCGGGAAATAGCATTTCTGTATTTCAACTCGATTCACCATATGTTGAAAAATGGTTGACATCGGTTCAGGATTCAACGAGCAACCTGGCTCCACATGGGGTTAAACTAAGACCTCCCAATCAATTGGAACTATTTGTAAATGTTGAGTATGGAGATTCAATGCTGGTATACAATGTATCGGAAACCAGGATCGTACGAAGTTTTTCTTTGGCAAAAGGAAGTCATAACTTTGAATTTTCGACCACCGGAGACACGCTTTGGGTCATCGCCGGTGACAATGGCTTGTATCAGTACGATGCAAATAGCGGAGAAGAATTAAACCATTTCAGAACAACCTCTCCAGCACGAGGATTAATATACTACCATAGAGATAAATCCTTGATATTAAGCTGTCAGAACGAAGTCTGTATTGTTGACGCCGGGTCATTATCCACTAGAAAACATATATCAAATTTGAATGTGGGACAGATCATCTATTCATGCCTAATGCCTGATGGAAAGGCAATACTCGCTCCATGTCCATACGATAATTTGGTCCTTATGCTTGATCTGGAAGACGGCAAGGTCTTACACAGATTTCGAACTGGTAAAGCTCCCATATATGCTCAGATCGCACCAGATCAGCAAAGAGCCTATATTTCTAATGCCTTAGATGACCATATGACCATAATAGAACTATCTGATCTTTCTTTACATGACTTTGGAAAAATCGACAAACCTAATGGCCTTCAGTTTGTACTACGCCAAACCAAGTTTCTTGAAGACTATTAGTGTAACGAACTGTAAATAAATATGGCATCTAACTTGTTCTTTCGTACCAATGCTTCATCATCAGAAACCTTACGTAGCTTCGGCTATGCGCGATTCTGCTTCTTTGCCTTGGCACAAGATAACTACGTTTTATACTACACTTATTTACAATTCGCAACACTAGTATAAAAATATAGATTGGTATGATCTTCTCTATATACAATTTGGCGCTAAAATCAACGTAAAGAAAATTATTTGAACAGTCTATGCCATAGATGCAACAAAAGTAATCTATCCTGAGACAATAGAAAGAATGCGACCCATTTTTAGTTACGATCTTGCCATGAAATTTATTAGAACCAAAAATATAAATTCATGGAAATCGTATTAGTAACAGCAGTGTTTTTTACTTCCTCTATTTTGCTATACCATTGGATCGATAGCGAAGAACAAATCATCTGGGTGGATCAATTCTGGGAGTGTGATCTATTGAGAAGAAACGAAAAGCACTGATCGAAATAGGTTAATAAACAGCGAACTACTGAATCGATTAAATTTAGAATTTATACGTTAATGAAGGTCAGTATGAGACTATGGAAATGCTTTCTTCTACTTGCAACTTTCTCGTCATGTCAGGATGACAATCCGGATCAGATAATCACGGATTCAATCTTCCAAATATCCACCCTGGAAGCACTATTAAATGGTGACTATTCAGGACGACTGACCTTTTCAGCCCTGGAAGCACATGGAGATTTTGGTGTAGGTACCTTTGAAGCAGTCAATGGAGAATTAATCGTACTGGAAGGGGTAGCTTATCGAGCCACTATTGACGGCCTGGTAAGTATAGCGGACCCCACTGATGAAACACCTTTTGCCGTCGTCAAACATTTTGTCAGTGATCAGGATGAAATAGTAGAGAACATCGAAAGTATGGAGGCATTGGGCGCATTTATTGACCCAAAACTATCCAGCGATGAGAATCCTTATGCTTTACTAGTCGATGCCACCTTTGATTCCCTCACTATACGCTCAGTTCCTGAGCAAATGACGCCATATCCTCCCCTTGCTGATGTGGTTGCGCTCCAAACAGTATTTACACATACAAACATAACTGGTAGTCTGGTGGGATTCAAATTTCCTGAATTTGCCGGAGCATTAAATGTAGCTGGATATCACTTTCACTTCATATCCGACGATCGAAGCATAGGAGGGCATGTCCTGGGATTAAAAATTAATAATGGAACTCTCTACATTGATGAATCGTCAGATCTTATAGTGAGTCTGGGTGAATAAACACTAATCTTTTTTTCGAAGGGTGACTATAAGGCCAATGGTTACCGTCACTGGATATCCCAAGGCACCAACCACATTACTATTCACAGGTGAGACAGTTACCAATTCGAATCCTGATTTGTCTTCCTCAATAAGCAAAGCTTCAAGATCTCTTGAAGTTGTCCAGGGTGATCTTCCCCCGATAAAATAGACAGTAGACTTAGATTACTAAAACGTATAAATTTACTGTCATGAAAAGGAGAAAATTTAGTCCCGAATTTAAGAGCAAAGTTGTTATTGAGACACTCAAAGAGCAGCTCATCGGCACAGGAGATTGCACAGAAGTATAAGATTTTGCCCCAGCAGATCACGAAATGGAAACGTGAGTTCTTAGATGGCGCATCCCAGGTTTTCGAGAAGGGTAACAAGGTTTCCAAAAGTGAAGAGGAACAGGAACGGGATC
>JBNKUI010000096.1:0-162630 GCA_050298535.1 Saprospiraceae bacterium | reverse complement strand
AATTAATCAGGTATTTATCACGATCATTTCCGGAGGGCTAAGGACACCGGCTTTCTCCATCAGCTTGGGTAAATTAGGATCTTTCATCATTTGCTCGGCAGCTGCCGGATCACCTTCCCAAATCATATAGACGTTGTTGTCCTGACCCGCTTGAGTACCGACGGCTAGTTCCTTCAGTCCGGCTGACGTCCGTCGAGGGGCATCCCCATCGTAAATAGGTTTCCAGGCGGCGTAATTTTTGACGGGGTTGCCATAACTTTGGTTTTTTGGTTAATAATTCCAATACTCTATAAAGTACGAAATCTGGCTGAGACAATATGGACTTTCTTCGTTCTATTTTTTACTTGTTATCAATGCATAGGGTAGATTCTTTCCTAGACATCGCAGCTCTGCGACCAAAATAAACCGGAGAAATGAGCCAGTATGAAAAAATGGGGACATTTAATCAGCTGAGGAAATTGTATCACTTAACTTTAAAGAACTCACCCTCATCCAAAATATGATATTTATCCTGCAAAGAATTCAATAGCCTAAGTTTGACTTCATCGGGATATGCTTTGGCCCAAAACCGGGTAGCCTCTGTGACTTCGATCGTATTTCGGTGCTGTGGAAAAATAAAATTAGGCTCGAGTGTGTTGATCAGAATGATCGATCTATCAATATACATATTGTGTTCCGTAGGGGAGAAAAATAGGACATCGATATCTTTCAAAAAAAGATGATCTTCTAATAAATAAGAATCTCCCGGTTGTAGAAACCGTGTGTCATCGATAGTTATCACATATCCACAGTCTTGGAGATTTGCCTCGTAATAAATAGCAAAGTTGGCATTGCCGTGAATAGCCCGCAGGGGCTCCACTTGTATTCCCATAATTTCAAACGGCTCCCGTGGTTTGGCAACATGAATTCGCTCCTTCGGTATATTGATTTGCTCTGCAATGCCGACACAACTCTCCGGAATGACAAATAAACAATCCGATTTTTCGGCCAGTACAGCTGAAACCTTTCTATTAAAATGATCACCATGTCCATGAGTGACGAAAGAAATATCAAGTATTTCTGCCAATTCTTCCATCGTGATTTTTGGTGGATTGATCCGCATATCGAAATCCAGGAGGATATCCGTTGAAATCACCAAATCACCAGATTTAATCAGCCAACCATTGTGTCCTATCCACCAAAGACCCACTCCATCATGGTGTTGCTTAATCTCCTCGATGAGTCTAGATTGGCCTTGTATCGCTGTAAGGAAAGAGAAAGTAAGAAAGATGTAAATGTAAAACTTCATGTTTAGGTATTAAATCAATACTGACTAAAGATAGGCATCCTATTGTAGAGATGGAGTGCTGAAACTGCTGGCATCAAGGGGAGGGAGTTGTAGGAATTTATTGTGATTTAAGGCACCATGGGTATATCACCATAAGAGGGAGGCTTACTTTCTATTGAAACATTCATTTTCTAGGTCAGTCCTTTCAAGGCGGACGGTTGGCTTCCAGCTGTTCCATGTAAGGATTGGACTCTAAGATTAGCTGATTTCCAACCAATTTTATATGATTGACGGAATTATTCATTACGTATTACGGGTTTTTACGGTAAATAACCGTATTTCTGTCTAAATGAATCATTGTGAGTCCTGTGATAAAAAAGGGGAGGTGCCTCAAGGATAGAGCTAAGATTATCATCAGCTGATAAGGAACTTTTTGAGTATGCGAAACAAATAAGAGGTTTTACAACCCTTTCTGAATTCATGAGAAGAACAGTAAGAAAAAAAGCTGAAGCTATCGTTGGTGAACTTCACAGCGAGATCAGGAAATATTCTTTGATGCTTTGATGACTCCTCCTGCCCCCAATAAAGCATTAAAAGATGCCATCGCCTCATTTACAGAAATGGTTTCTGATTAGTGGGTGTCCAAATTGTACCTCTTTCGAAAGAGCATGATAGAACTCAATTATCATGTGGCATAGTTCCCTTAGATAATTATATTCAAAAGCAGGTCAATCAAGATATTAAGCGAAAACTTGCAACTTGCTTTGTAGTAACTGATGACGATAGTAAAGTCATAGGATATTATACTCTGGCAAGTGCCGGAATACCCAAAGAAATTGTGCCGCCCTCAATCGCTAAAAGGATGCCAAGAGCCTGTAAGGAACTCCCTGTAACCCTACTTGGAAGGTTAGCGATTGATCAAAATCATTTGAAGAAAAGGGCTATTAGCCATATACAGTGGGTTTAAGGAATTAGGGATAGATTTTTTAAGATTTTGGCCGGTTTTCATGTGTTGGATTCCTGCCTTCAGGATTGGGCGAGCGTCACACATATGTTTTGCAGCGGCCATGCTCTATACTGTATGAGCCGAACTAGGAAGTACAGCGGAGAACCTGCAATATCTAACCTCTGAGAATTAATTGCAGGGGAGTAAGATGCGCGAGTTTATAGAGCATAGCGGAAAAGCATATGTGTGACCGACCAAGGCTGACAGCAGGCATCCCGATAATTATCGGGATTGCAAAAAGTTGGCCGCCGGAGGCATCTGGAGTAATACAATCCAATTCTTTAACTAACCCTATATTAAACCAAGCTAGCATTTACACCAAGGTTAATATCCACATGATTTTACTCCATATGCACGAAACCCACCGTATATGACCAAGACCCAAAAAAAGATTAGGTAAAGTGATGTTAGTAAGCGCACTCCAAAAAAGCTTAGTGGAGGCGGTTGCATCGATGGCCGTTATAGTCGATCCAATTGATGACGAGGCAAAAGCATTTTATAAGCATTTTGGATTCATTGCATTAGAAAGTAGTAATCGAATGTTTATTCCTATGGCAACCATTGCACAAGGTTTTAATGAAGATGTGTAATGGTAGCATCAGAGTATTGGAAGAATTAAGCAGTTATTTGAGGGAGGGTTAGAGAACACTTCTGTTCCCATCTTAGAAAAATAAGATGATAACTCGCTGATTATTAGACTACAAAAGAGAAAGATTGTAGCCGGAGCCCACCTGCCGTAAACCTTCGGTAGACATACAGGCGTAGCCCAACCCTGCTGTCGCGCTATGTAGCATTAATCATCAGTAATTTATGACCGTAGGATGGTGCTGTATGTGGGATGTTAAGTCCCTTTTGTCCACTTATTGTACTCTCCGTTACTTACACAAATGATTTCCAAGTCAGTTTTGATTTCTTGATGTATTCGCTGATTTCCAAATACTCACCGGTTTATTCCGAATACTCATTCTAGTAGAATTCAAATGCCCCTTTGTCTAAATTAACATGGTAGTTGTCATTAAAGACAAGTCTCAAAGTTCATGGCACAGTTGGAAGACCAGCACGAATGGGTATAATATGACAACTAAAATTTGAATAAAAAAAAATGAGTACGAAAGAAAATCAATTACAAGCAGGGATCCTAATAAAATTATCGAGGCAGACAATCTTCGCTATGATGCTGATCCTATTTTTCGCATGGAAAACAGCGGCGCAATCTGGAAACGGAACGAACTTCGAGTTTAAACAATGTAATGAAGACGTCATCGCCTTTAGGGTTGACCCCAAACCTATTCAAAGGGCAGTCGGGGAGGAATTCACTTTGCTTCTCAGTGAGGGTAAGGCTATGGTCGCCATCCTGGTTCAGGACTGTGAACAGTACTGGATCGATGGCGAAAATCTTGGTTCAAACCACCATGTGCACCTACTGGCGAGGATCAAGGGTCCCACAGATGTACGTCCGGTTATTGGTGCCGCACAAACCGAAGAGACTTTGACATGGTTCAGCCTGTTCGCAGGATCTACCAATCCCCGCGATCAGGAGGCAAGAAAGGCAAGTCATACTGCACCGAAGCAAATAGTGGAGGTTTCTCTTGATCCAATTGGGTCAATGCGAGGTGGCAGGGTCGTAATAAGTCCGGATCTGAACTTTACATGGAAGGCAGGTGTAGCGGAGGAGTCACCGCATCTAGGAGGCTATAACCACGACATCTACGTGCGCGACGAAAGAGGTAACATCATCCTTAAGCGAATTCAGGCAATCGGAAAGTTAGTGGCTAAACCTGTACAGGGTATCCTCACCGTGCAAGGCAATGACGCCCTTGCGGAGGTAATCGAAGCGGGCCAATATCCGGCCTTGGTGTACACGATCTTTCCGATATGGGCCAGGGGAAACCTGGGTGAGGACCTGACCAGTACAGCAGAAAATAACCGGGCCATGATTCTGAAATATATCGAGGAAATGAACAAAGGCAACGCATCGTACCTGGATGAATATTTTGATCCGGATGTAATATTTCACGGAGTTACCGGGACGATGGATCTTGATCAGTTTAAAGCATTTCATCACCAGGTGTTAATGGCCTTTCCTAGGGCTGTGATGCAAGCAGAGGATATTCTTGTTAGCGGCGACAAGGTGATAACCCGCTGGCGAATGACAGGAAAACATGAGGGGCCGTTCATGGGTATCCCACCCACGGGGAGAGATATAGCTATATCCGGAATCCTCATCAGCCGCTTTGATAATGGGAAGGTTGTCGAGGAATGGGAGGAAGCGAATATTGCCGGTCTATTGCAACAATTGGAAGCCAATTCTGAAAAATGATATTGTGGTAGTTTCATCGGTTATGGCGCATAGGTGACTTGAATAAAGCTTGATTCTGATAATTTTCAAGTTTTACTTCAGTCACATTGCAAGTGATGCAATATGAGATAGGAAAATAAATAACCTTGATCAATAATAGTCCAGCTAAGACAGACGTGGAGGGGCTTTGTTGCAGGGTGGTATCTTACTACTCGAGGTAGTCAATGCCATGCGAAGGGAATACCAAGACAAATTTGAAGAACAGCAACTACAGATAAATCAATTGGCTGAGCAGTGGGCTGAGATAAGCGGACTTAGGCAGGAAGTAGCCAGGCTAAAGACACTTTTAAGCGCTGAGGCTGCAAATTGAGATAGATTCAAACGTTACTTATCCAGTTAATATTTACTGTAAGATCAGTTGTTATCCTCTTCCGTGAGACGGGCAACCTGCGCTTCCAGGTTTTCAACTTTTTTATTTAGGTCCTGTATTGCGGCTATTAATATCGGTGTCAGTCTACCATAGTCGATCATCATCGGTTCTTCGACTGAATGGTTTGGGTCTCCACTCACAGCATCCGGATAAATTTCTAAAAGTTCCTGGGCAATCAGTCCTATTTCATCTTTCTGGGGATTCTGTTTGTATACGTAAGAACGAGGTCTCATTTTCAAAACAGTGTTAAGCCCATGTTGCACATCATGGATATTAGTCTTCAATCTCTGATCTGATGTTGTATTATATCTAACGCCACCTCCACCAGTGGCTTCAATACCGCCATCAGCGAAGCTATCGCCTCCAAAGAATAAGGCATAAAAACTGCCGACGTCCGGTGTTGTTTTACCCAGAGATAAGGAAAGTACCTTGGCATCATCGGTCACAGTTGAGTTTCTGAAATGCACCAGGGAAGCTCCTCCTGTGGATTCCACAGCATCCTGGGGATACAAAAGGAAAGGACCTGGAAGAGTACCAATTCCCAGACTACCCCCAACATAAAGGCCGTCTGCCGGCCCGGCACTATTGGAGCCTACCGAAACAGAACCGTTACTATGTACCCGGAACTTTGTGGTACCATCTACAGCGGCCCTCAATGCAGATGTGCCGGCAGCGGTATTTATATCCAGTTTTGCTTCTGGAGAATTATTTCCTATACCCAGTTTGTGATCTGAAGAATAAATCAATTCATCAATCTCATCCAATCCCTGGTGCATATGGAGAGCGCCTCCAAGATCCTGAAGGTACAGTGGTGCAATTGCCCCGTTATTTCTTGCCATTATTTCATCATTGTCCATTGAGAGATTTGCATCCGAGGATGCACCCAAAACTATTACTCCGCCACTACCTAATTCGGAATCAGATCCTCCTTGAATTTGTAAGGGGTTCTCCGGATCACTCGTGCCAATACCCACATTACCATTGAGCTTCCAGGTCATTACATTCCTTTGTAATCCATTAATTTCGGATCTCAAATGCATAAGGTTATTCGTTCCCGTTCCTGCTGAACCTTCATAAAATAGTGAAGCAGCAGGAACTTCATTTTCACTAAAGAGAATCTTTGTATTGCCACTATTAGGAGCATCAATCTGCAATTTTTCCTGGGGTGACACAGTACCAATACCTACCGTGCCACGAGCAGTCAATGATACAATATCTCCATAGGCACTATGGAAAAACCTTAGTGTGGTGTCTGTATCCATATTAGTCCTTCCCAGGACAGTCCATGTTTCCGATTCACCTGCATTTTCAAAGTTGAGTCTGGCAAAATCCATCTTTTCTATTTCCAGTAATTTTAATTGAGGACTTGTACTATTTCCATTATGATTGACCTGAAGTTTTGCCGCAGGGCCGGTTGTTCCAATTCCTGCATTTCCCTTCACGTACAGGCCATCTGTCGGTAAGGAAATAAAAGGGCCACCAATCGCCACGCCTCCATTATCATTCACCACAAATTTCAGGACAGAGTTTACCGATGCCCGAATAGGTTGCTCATCGACTAATGAATTTATATGTAGCCGACCCCTGGTATTGGTTACCCCTATTCCAAGTGTCCCATCGATGATCGATTCTAATTGGGCATGAAGGGCTCCGTTAAAGTTTAAAACGATAATAAAAAGTGCGAATATGAATGATCTCATGATGACAGGATTTGAAAAAAGAAATTGAGTGATCTTATCCTTCAATATAACTATTTGTGAAATCAAGACCAGATTATTCAACTAAAAACATGTAGTGTATTTTTCATCAATTTCTGGTACACATGAGTATAAACGTCCAGGCACTGTGTAGACAATTTGAGCGAGATCACAGAAAAGTTGTTAAGCTATAGATTAAGTTCCTTTTTTCTTGCTTTGGTATGTTGGTTCAACATCATGATACTTTAAGCAGTAGCCCGCCCCATTTACCAGAAGCCAATTATTTTTCAGCAAACTAAAAGTGAGATACCTTCTTTTCATCTAATTAAATTTGGATTTCTTCGAAAAACGAATCCATGAACCTATGAAATTTTTTCTCTCATGTTGTGCCATACTTTTTTATTGTACCTATCTGCCCAGGATTTGGATGTAGAGGGAAAGGCTAAATTCAGCTACCCTTAAGAAGACAATACTGCAGATAGTCTTGTCATTGTACTCCCTGATGGATCGTTAGTTGTAAGATATATTGCAAGCATTGAAGAACTTATCGACCAAAAAGTTGATCAAGCCATCCTTAGTTTTGGAGTGAAGATGGGTCCTGATGGTGTTCGGGCTTTATTGTACTCTTTATTTTCACGTAAATCGGTTACCATTTACTGAGTGAGAATCTTATTGAGAAAGCCGATGTAAGATATTACTTGTTATGCGCTCTACAACCTCATCTCCACCACGAAGACCATGCGCCCAGTCGGTACTTCCCACGGTTACCACTGTACCACCATGGGTATAAGTACCCAATACAGCTGCACCCGTTCGCCCTTTTTCCCATCGCTCATACCATTCGGAATCATCTGGGTGCCAGCGAGCAGGAGCGGTGCTCAGAATGACAAAATTTTCAGGTGTGCCATCCTGATGCGTAGGATATGGTAATCCATCTATGAATTCCATTTCACATCCATCGCATTCGTATCCCACTACCGTATGTTTACCTCCAAATTGTGCTCCTTGCTCTAAATCCGTCCCTTCAAATATCCAGTGATCTGGTCTGTGTACGGTGTAGGCACCTGATCCGTCCATAAATTGACCGTGACTTCGATGATAACCTCCATAGAGAAATCCGACACCCGTTAATTGATTTTCAGGTCGATCTACCAGATGATGACTCCAGAGCGTACTGAGTGTATCATGATCTCCTGATGCATAGACAGGGTCCATTTGAAAGGTTTGCTTCCAACATGTGAGTGCCCTGCCTTCTTCCTCTGATCGTACTTGCCAGCAAACACTATTTCCACTGAAAAAGGCCACATTTCCTCCAGCAGCAATAAAATCTTCCAGGTTATCCCGCATGGAAGCTGACCAATATTCATCGTGACCCACACTCAGCACCAATTTATAGTGGTCCAATATCTCAGGATGGAACTCTAAATCTGAATTCACCGCATAATCTAATGCATGCCCTTGCGATTCAGCCCACTTAACGAAGTCAAGCTCCCATCGTTTAAATTGCGAATTGGGTGGACGATCAAATGACACCCGGTGACCCTGTAAATTGGATTGAGCATGATAACTATAGAGACTGAATCCGCCCCAATTGTTATAGGCATTATATGTATTGGTTGCCAATTGCAGTAAAATTGAATTTACTCCTGGTTTGGAGGCTCGCACGACAAAGAACAATTGACCCATGGCCGTTCTGCGATTTCGCTGGGTAAATTTGCCTCCTTCGTCCTCTACCGTCATAGTGACCTCGTAATATCCGGTCTTCCATGAGCTGGGGATTGTTAACTCGAAGGCTACTGGCCAATTACAACCATGTGAAGATGCATTTTCAGGCACAAGATGGTCACTGACCTGTACACTGTCCGAAGTCCACACAGTATCAGGGCTGATGCCAAGTCGTGTAATCACTAATGAACCACTGGGAGCCGACGATGCCAGGTGGAAACGTATTTCTTCACCAGGTAAATAACTCAATTGATCGCAATATCCTTCAATATATAGGGGCTTGGGGTCACTACTAGAAAATGTACCTGAAAAGAAAGTGGTTACTACCAGGCCAATCAGAAATCCAAATTGCATTTTATGTCCATTACTTCATATTAAGATAGGAAATCTACATCAACGCAGTGATTTTTTGCCAATTTTCAATACGACTATCAACTCCCCAAACTTTCGAGGCAAGAATTAATAAATACATTGAGAAGGCAGCGATCTGGTAGGTAGAGAAAAATCACCCGTACTTACTCATATAGGGCGCAAATCAATGATATGTAATCTTTACCTGGCTAGATTTCCAGAGAATACAATCATGAAGATGTCAGGACATAAGAAGTATGCATCCTTTAAAACAGATATTAACAAGGTCATGGGAGCGAATTATATAGGAGTTGCATCGAAGCTCTGGAACAAAAAGATACCTAATGGCGATTTAGCGATAAAGTTTGTCCATTATATGTCCCTCTTTGAAAAACTAAATGATAACTGGCTGATTATCAGCTTGCAAAAGATAAAGGTTGTACCGGAGCCATGCCTACTGTAAACGTACGGCAGACAGGCCGAGTATAGGCGAACCACTCTGTAGCGGTTTGTAGCCCTGACTATCAGGAGATTATAATTGCAACAAACCGCTGTAGGTGGGATGTTATTGTCCCTTTTGTCCCCCTATCGTGCTCTAGTAGGTCGAGAATGGAAAGTAAAATGATCTCATAAATTACCCATAGAGATCCATGTTATGGTACGGATTAATTACCAGATGATCTGCAGGTATCATAATCCTACAATTGAAAAAAAGTTGCATTCTATTATCGTCAGATATTCAGTTTCTTATGAATTATGAAAAATGGCATGTGTTTTGTATGGTTAATTACTAGAAACCACAAAAGAAATTAGGTAATTTACTGTAATAACAGTATATACTACTGATTCTTGGAACGAACCGCGAAAAACCAAATTGATGAAATCCCGTCTTATCCTGATGGCAATTTGCTGCCTGACATTACCAAATTTGCTGAGAGCTCAAGCAGATCTGATTCTAAAAGATAGCTTGCTTATAGATAGGAACAAAGACGGGTATGTCAATCCTGGAGATTCATTACTTTACCAGTTGTGGCTACAGAACAGTGGGCAGATCGATATGCAGGAAATAGAGATTTATCTGTCTCAAAACCATGTCGGACTTGATCTTGCGAAGATGAAGACAACGCCAATAGCCTTGAAGGACACCTTTAAAGTAAATGGCAACCTTCAAACAAACGAGATTGCTTCTGATACAGGTTTACTGGCTAACGATTGGGATGATTTTACGTCACCAGCTTTTCACTTAGTTTGTGATCTTGTTTTAGATAAAAGTGAACTTGGTGGAACATTGACCATAAATCAGAATGGTTCTTTTACTTACAAACTGGATGATCCTACAAAGGAGTTTTATGATGGTCTAGATTCATTCAGGTATTATGTAACTGATATTGACGGGAATAGAGATACATCATGGGTTTGCCTCATTGTAGATTCTAACTACCCTCCAACAATTTCAATGCAGGATACTAGCTTAGTTTATCTGGAGGAGACATTCTTTAGATATGCAACACCACGGGCCTTTGCGACTGACATTAAGATAGAGGACCCAGATGACCAATATATCTATGGTGCAGATATCATAATGACGAAAAATTTTGATTTCGGTGGTGATGGTTGGAATCCTCATACCTATTATGATCCGGTACTTATGATGAATATAAGGTTTCCTGCAATTACCTATCGTAGCACTAGAGAAGATGGGAAATGGTCAGGTACGATTCGGATAAGAGGAAAAGCTTCAGTTGAAGATTACCAACTCTTTTTAAGTAATGTTATCAAATATCAATCTGGACCCCAGGAAGCTAAGAGACCTAACAGAATAAGAGAATATATCATCAAAGTAACTGACAGACCTGTTGCAGGATTCAATATACCAGCCGATGAGAGAGATCCCATGATTGACTATCAAGCATTTCATGAAAACATCGCTGAATCTGAAGGCAGTAACATAATTACTGGAACTATTACCCGATTCTTGGAAGACGAGCAAAGTCCTGTGTATCATAATGTACCAGGCCAGTTCGGGGCATTGGCCCCGGTCTACTTTGGAGACGAAAGGAATTACAATCCGGATAATTATTATATAATGAGAGGTAAAAGGAGCCAATCACGTTTTCCTCCGAATGACAATCCCACAGTCTTAAATGAAGCTGAGTTATATAATCCTGATGTAATGGATCCTACTCATATTCAGGGGATTGCAGAACTAATTGATGGACGTATCGTTTTATCACACAATACAGAGAAATCATATGGATTAGCGCTTATCGAAAGTGATGCTTCAAGTGGAGATTTTAGCATTCTCCAAATCGGACATGATAGAAACCATCCCGGTGCCATTCAAGCCTGTGGTAATGTTGTTGTTTTTCCGATGACTGGTCATGCTTCAGGAACTGAATACGTGTTTGTAGATGCTTCTGATCCTATTCAACCTAAGGTAATGGATTCCCTATCTTTTGTAGGAGGCGCAGGTGCTCCAGGAATCTGTTTCGATCCAAGAGGCTTCCATTACTTGTTATTGGGAAGCGATTTGTATTATTCCAATGGAAGATCCCTTTTTGACCCTAAGTGCAAATTCCTACTGGACTCTCCTGTTAAGGTAACAGGAATAAGAAGTGCTCAGGGGGGAACTCAATTGATAAATGGTAGTGGAAGTAAAATTTACGTTGCAGCATTTAATACTCAGAATGAAAGCGTTGATGAGATTACGGGAATAGAGTATGCAAAGGTTGATCACCATTCATGTGTGCTGTTAAGCGAACTTAAGATTGATAGTACAAAAGCTATTGATAGAGGAACATTTTGTCTTGATAAAAGAGGTGGTGCCTCATTTGCTGGGCCGCTACCAACAGACCTAGGGAACTTGTTAGATCCAAGCCAGGAGTTAGATCATTCTCACGGAATAGCCTTACCTCTTTTCGCTGTCCAACAACTCGAGGCTTCCTTTCGATTTGCTGGAACAATCAGTACAGGACGAGCTGTAATTCCAAACAATCCTTATTTAACAAGACCTCTTATTAAGGGGGTTTTATTTCCGGCTCGAAACTTTGGAGTGTGGAAGAAGGATGATACAAAATTAGGAGCAAAGATCAAAGCCTCAGTTCCTGGAGGCTACTTTGCTGTCTACCATGATGGAGATTACGGTGTAAGTAGTGCAATAGGTTGGGTGGTTAAAGTTACTTTCAGTTACATTGATCCTCAAAACAATCAGCAAAACCGACTATATACGATCAGGGCCGGCGAAATGGCTGAATTAAGAACACCACCTGGCTCTGGCGCTGTTTCCACAAGAATTCAAATATCTGCCCTAGCACTATCAGAAGGAATAGATGTAACCAAAACATTTGCTGGTTCATATGGTGTTCAGAGCTGCATTAGAGTCTTCGGTAATTTATTGAAAGCTGACTATGAGTTTATGGATGATTGCCTTGGTGTTAAGCCTGGTAAATTTGAATATACACCGTAATATCTAAAATTTATGGATGATTCAACAAACCAAAAAAATGGAACAGTCAATAGATTTCTCAGTGTTCTTATATGCATTGTATGTTTTGTTTCGATGTATGGACAAGAATACTCTTTAGGCTCTATTCCCATTCTTCCTGCAGGCAAGACCGTCACCATCACCATTCCCGCCCAAGTGAAAAATTCTTTGCCTCCGGGCACCTACGAAATCAACCAACAGGGCAGAATAACAGTAGGCAACTATCCTGGACAGGACTTTGCTAGCAATTCTACTGCCACCTTCGTTGTCGGCGCTCCACCAGTTGCACCACCCACCTGTCACCATCTGAATTCCGGGATCGATGCTGATGGCTTTTGCCGATTCACCATGGGTGAAATCGTACCGGGTGCCCATCCGGGGGAGCTCCTTAGTGTGAAGATCGAATCGGAAATCGGTACCATTGTCTTCCAGCAAGACCGGCTCATTCCACAAAATGTTGTGGAATTCGATGCCTGCCGATGGCGTGGGCAGCGCTTGAAAGTTACCGTAGATAATGGCCTAGGTACCTGCTGGAGCTGGCTCACGATCCATGAACCCGACGGCCCCCGTTTCCTTCGGGGTAGAAGCATCACCATTCATTGTTATGATCCATTAGTCCTGGGAGGAGATATTCTGGGAATCAAGCCCGTAGCGGCAATACCGTGTTATGGTCCTGCGGAAGTTAATTTTGTCGCCGACTGGGTTAATCCCTACGAATGCGAATCAGACACGGTCAAGGTGATCCTGAGAGAATATGAAGCATTTGATAAAACCGGTAGGAGAGCCTCAGTCATGGATACGATCGTAGTCGTCAAGCTTCCCCAGATCGTCAATGTGGATCTAAGTGCAAACTATCGCAATATCGGATGTGCTCGAAACGATACCTTATACTGTGGAGAAAATGAACTGACTGACTCCCTGACCGGATATACCCCGGTGGGCCCCTACTTGTTAGTGGAAGAATATCCCGGATTTCCGATGATAGATTTCGACATGGATGGTAGCTTTTGTGACACTATCTGGTTCTGCGCCTTTAAAGATGGAGAGTTGATCAGTTTGTTCGACAATGACAACAAGTGCGGACTGTCCGTGCATAAGGAAATATCGCGTTTTGGAGGTATCTGTGAAAAGCAATACAAAGTAGTAATTGAGTTAAAACAAACGTGTAGCAGGACACCTCAAATCCTGCAATGTTTTGTGCCGGGATCAGACCAAAATGTGGAGATCATTTCACAAGGATACTTCCGTTGTGAGTTTTGGATTACTGATATGGATACTGTCCCACCTTCCTTTGCTCCCAAGATTTTTGGCGAGTTTGGTTGTATTACAATCGATACGGGTATTATCGGAGGGTCGGATCTGGATTTTCTGGACATTTTTCAACCGGTAGTCTACACAAAGGATCACGAATGTGTGGCCGAAAGCTACATTCCACCACTCTGTATTTTTGATGATTGGAGTGGCGTCAAGGCAGCCAAAGCTACGGTGGAAGGAGTAGGTACGTTTATTCTTGAAAATGAAGGCGAAGTGTGCAATCTCTTTGAGTTAGGTGATCAAACGATTGTTCTGGAGGATTATCTGTCGCTTTTTGGGCAGGAAGTGAAGGAGGAAGAACTGGACTCATTGATTGAACTTATCGAAAGTCTGGGTTTGATCGAGCAGGGCTACTGTTATCGATCGCATCAGAAAGTGCGACTCCCAAAGTCAGAGGGTCCCATTCGCGTTTTCTATGAAGTGTATGATAGTTGCCATCTTATTGGCCGGGATACGGCCTATATTCACGTGAAAGACGCAACTCCTCCTGTAGCCGTGGCTGATAAGGGAGTAACCGTTTCATTATCGGATAAGAAATTGTGGGTTGACGCAGAGGTTTTTGATGAAGGTAGCTGGGATAATTGTGGGATTAACCTATTGCTGGCCAGGCGTTCTGATTGGCAAGAAGCCTGTGTAGATCTATGCTATAATGTCCCTGATAACAGCGACTGCCAATCAGGAGAGAAAGAATCCGCTCTATGTTGGTTATGGACGGATGGTCATGACACACTGTGGATGCCCATTTTGGAAGATGACAAACATTGCGACGAAGTCGAGGCTCATTATAAGAAACAACTGGATTGGTTTTGTGAAGATCAGTCCGATTGTGGCCCCCTTTTGTATAACAGCTGGTTATATGACCTGATTAAATATGCTACAGTCACTTGCAAACCCCATTCGTATTTGGATGATCACAGTTTTCATGAATTATTCAAACGAGCCGTAGGCAATCCTCAACCGGGAGATCAGGTCAGAATCAAGAACCCTGATGTATTGACTTTCCTGGATACTGTTGCAGGAGGTATTGTTGCGGATTCTATTTTTATGGATGATTTTATTATTGATATTGATTCCTCCGGCGGACTTTTTGATTTGACTTATGGAGTAGATGTGTTTAAATGCCAGGATATTGCCTCGATTTTATGCTCCCCCAATTTCTTTGACGATTTTGATGAATTTTTCATCTATATTTTATTACAACAATATTTGGGAGAATGCCTTTCTTTCTTTGGTCCGGATATTGACTTATTTCTTCCAGCGATCTTCCCCGAACCCTACCAAAATCCACTGTTCGACGAGTGGTCTCAGATCGGAGGCGGTTGGAGTGATGCAGTACCGTTCTCGTGTGAAGATGCCTGTGGACCTGTGACCGTAGAGATCCTGGTGATGGACTACTGGTGCAACTGGAGTACAGCCTGGACCACCGTGTGGGTAGAAGACAAAACCCCCATCGAAGTAGCCAAAGATGTGGTGGAAGAAATTGAAATTACCTGTGCTACCTACAAAGCCGATCAGTACTACTACCCTGGGCAGATTCATGCCCTGGGACTGGATGATCTGGTAGCGCTGGGTAAGGAAGGAGATTCGGTAGCTCTTAGTGTGATAGACACGATCCTGGGAGGCTACTGCAAAGCGTGGAGAGATTCCTATGGTAACTACGTAGATATTGACGGCAAAGAAATTGACTGTGATATCTACTTCTCAGATGCCTATTGTCACTGTGAACCGATCGATACACAGATCCGGGTATATGATGACCACTTTGGCTATATCTGGAAAGACAGTACCTACACCAAATGCTACTATGAGACGGAGGATATACTCCTGCAAAAGGGTGTGGTAGTGGTCAACTGTGGGGAGAATGTATACTGTGAACAAGAGCTATGGTGTGAGTTTGATCACTGTGGTCAGGGCTACATCTTCCGAAAATGGAAGATCTGGTCCTCCTGTGCTGATGATTCGGAGGACGGGGCAAATGGTCACATCCCGGATACGATCTACCGGCATCAGCGCATCTGGGTAGGCAATGAATGTGAACTATCGAAGTACATGTTTGATGTACCGGGAGATGTGACTGTGACCAGCTGTGCACTGACCTATGATCCATCAGGTAGTGGTCAGTTGGTAGGCGATCTTTCACCCGATATCACCGGATATCCGGTCTATAAATTTGATGATGATTGCCGCATCGTGGGTATCGGACATCAGGATAAGGTATTCAAAGTAGTGGGAGGCGATGCAGCGTGCTACAAAGTGGTACGTACCTGGTACTTTGCCGACTGGTGTGGTGGCAAGCCCGTAGACAGTTACTGGTGGTATGACCGGGGTCTGATCATCGATTCCTGTGTACAGAAGATCATTGTACAGGATACGGTAGGACCCGTGTGTACGATTACAGGACCGGTCAATAGTGGAGACACGATAGAAGTGGGGGCATGTGCCTACAACTTTACAGCTTCGGTATCTACCAGTGATGCCTGTGGTGTGATCAGCTACAGCTGGGTACTCAAACAAATTGAAGATGGGATAGCTACCGGGATCGATAGTGATCAGGGAGCCCTGTCTTCGGATACTACAGATGCCTTTGACATCAGCTCGGATGGATTACTGCCTGGGACCTACAAGTTGGTAGTCACTACGGTAGATGAATGTCAGAACGAAGGGGTATGTGAATATGACTTCACCCTAGTATCTGCCAAGAAGCCCGCGCCGGTATGTATCACCTTATTGACGGCTACACTAACACCGTGGGATACGGACAGTGACGGCGTAATAGATTCCGCCCATGCGGTGATCTGGGCCAGTGAGTTCAACAGCAGCAGTGCGCTGGCATGTGAAGATGACAGCCTTGCCTTCCGCATCGAGTTTGTGGATGGTATCGATGATGATACCTATGCAGAAGACAGTGCCAGTCTGGATCTTACGTGTGAGAATATTGGCACCAAGGTGGTACGACTCTGGGTACTGAGTTATCCCAGTGGCACGGCAGATTACTGTGATGTGATCCTGATGGTGCAGTCAGATGGTGATGGATGTGATGCAAGCAGCAGTCATATACCTTCTGGGAAGGATATGGCCGAGACAGTCGAACAGGTAGAAATTGCTCCCAGAAATGAAAATGGATTTTCGACATTGGATGATTCAATAATGCATTCACCATTCGTAACCAATAATTGGAACCTGGATCAGAGTTTTACATTGTATCAGAATAGACCGAATCCGTTTCGAAACGAGACCATAATAGGATTTTATCTACCTGAGGCGAGCAATGCTAGGTTGACCATATATGATCTGAAAGGAAGAGTAATAAAGATGTATCAAGGAACATACAATAAAGGTTATTCCGAGATTGAAATTAATTACCAGGATTTGAGATTAAATGGAATTCTTTACTATCAGCTTGATACGCCAAAATTTATTGGATCAAGAAAGATGATTGTGATCCAATAACAATGTTCAGTTCATTATCGGTATGTCAGAATATGTATGATCTTTTAATTTAAAATGGGATCCTAAATAAATTAAATAAGGTGAAGTGCCAAGCATCCACTTAGATATATTCTTATTTCAAATTTAGTGGATCCATTTAATAGCTGACTTTAATAAATTTTATTGTAATTAAGTTTGATGTTGACTCATTGTGATTTCAATAAACAAGTGTTAGTCGGAGATGATATCTGATTTTTTGATTCGGTTACTATATGCACTATTCTTTGTGCAACTAATGCTTCCATTGTATGGTCAGAAATTGGAGGTGGAGGGAGACATTGATGTTAGAAATAATCAGATCAAGAACCTGGCTGACCCTACAGATCCACAAGATGCTATAACGAAGAATTATTTATTGAATTTTGGAATCTCACTGGTGGGTATTCAAGGCATGTTGGATGCCGGGTATGACCCATTTGACCTTCTGGCAGCTGGTATATCTAAAGATAGTCTGTATGGTATGATGTATCAGGGTGGTTTGATTTTTTATCTGGATGACCACGACACTGTCCCGAGTATAAAAGGTATGGTGGCTGCTCCCCCTGGTTGGGACGGTATCAACAATCCCGATCCCACGCCGGAATGGGGATGTGATGGAATAGATCTACCTGATGTACCAAATGTGGCTGTTGACCCTCCCGTAGGCCCGGGTGCACGAATTGGTGATGGAATCTCCAATACCACCGAAATTTTAGTGAATTGTCCTTCTTCACCAGTTGCTCTGGCCTGTACAGGATATATGGGCGGAGGCTTTGCTGATTGGTTTGTACCCTCCGTGGCAGAATTGAAGGAGATATATTTTAATCTGCACCTGAATGGATTTGGAGAATTCATCACTAATGTATATTGGAGTTCTACAGAAGTTAGTTCCACGAATGTATGGACCATGTACTTTGGTGATGGTGATCAAATCAGCGGCAGTAAGTTTAATTTCTTCATTAGTGTCAGGCCTGTGCGAACTTTTTGAAACTGAGGATAATAGAAATGCTCAATTATAGGTCTTTAATGAATACTTACGTGCTTAGATCCTGGATTTGATCGTAGGTGTGAATTAAAATAGTAATTATTACCATTAGCTCATTAGGTATTTACGGAAGTGATTAGATGATTAAGACCACTATACAGAGTACCTTCCTTGAAAATATGGGTCATCTATCAGGTTTCACACCTAAAAGGATTTATGGCCTTTGAGCGTACGAGAAAGGTTGCACGTCTATTGATTTAATTTTGGAAGGAGAAAACTCCTTGAAAGGAAATTGCTGAATAATATTACATACTGCCACTTTTTCCCGATTAGCTTGGATTGGGATTTAATAATTTGAGAAGGGTGTAGATGAACAATATATTTAGCAAGTATAATAATTTTAATTCTTGATACACCTTATGGAATGACCAGTTCGCTTTGGCCACTCGACTCTTGCCACGATTCCATCATGGTTGCCCAGACCATACATCCATGCTCCATTTTCGGTTGGTGTACTACTCCACCAGAATCCAGAGAAGGTTATCCCGTCAAAGTTCCCAAGCTCGAAACGTCGACCACCTGGTAATCCGGTGAATCCACTTTCATTAGTTGCATCGGCATTTGTACCTGCCCAGTGTTCGGTACCCATTTCTTTCAACTTGCTCCCAGCTATATTTACTCCACCCAGGAAGTCGGTCAATACTGTCCATTCAACATCACTGGGTATGTGCCATCCAGTAGGGCAAATGTTGGCCGTGCTGACTACCGCATACCAATTGTACAATTTACCATAAGGCTCTTCATACACAGCAGAATCATTTTCGTACCATGCAAAGGCTCCAGTCGTATCATTTGACCATAAACTTCCTATTGACAGATGAGGAATGGAATCACCATCTGAGGTAGTGACGGAGCGAAGGTTTTCAGCCATCCAGTACTGGGTTCCAATTTTCACAACCTTATAATAGTTGCCATCGTGATCGGAGAGTGAATCTTTTCCAGCCGCAAATTCTAATTCGAATATTCTTCTTTCAAGTAAGTCCACATATGCTTTTGTAGCTGCGTCCTGCGACTCCTGTGGATCACTTAAGTTCTGCGTAAGTGTCGATACATCTCTTAACCCCAAAGTGCCATCTGGTAATCTGACCACGACACTATCCACAGTATTATCTTTGTTCATTTCTGTAATTTTAGCACTGCCTTGAACTTCCAAATTCTGCGCAATCGGATGTATTATACATTGCAGTATAATAGTGGTTACCAGGAGATATCTCATGATCCTTCGTTTATTTCTAAGATAGTAATAAATGCTGTCGACATATTCAGTTACGTAGGAGACCCCGATGATCATCACTGCAACTGTCGATAGGAAATAGTCCAAACTGTGTCCGGTTAATCACATCGATTAATCTTGTAGACATCGGATGGAGGACCCAATTCCCTTATCAATGTCAACGTAAGAAACACTTCCATTTGATGAATGGAGTAGTACCAGCCAAGCCTCATCAGTATTCGCTGCTGTGGAGGTCCAATAGTAACCTTGACCACCTATTACAGAAAAATTTCCACTCGCGGCCCTTACACCTCCTGGGACCGCAGAAAAACCACTTTCATTACTAGCTTCGGCATTAGGTGGTTTCCAGTGCGAAAAGCCCGCCATTTTTATTTTTCCGCCAGCAGAGAGACCTCCAAGAAAATTTGTCATCTGGTTCCATTCTACGTGGGTCGCTACATGCCATCCCACTGGACACACATTTTTGTCTCCGTTCGATACCGAGTCGGTGACGTACCAATTGTATAGTGCTCCATACTGTGATGCTGTATTTTCATAGGTGGTGTAGGCAGGAGTACCTGCGTTTGCGGCATCCTGCCAAAATGTACCAATGGTTACCAAACTAATTGGCGTTCCGTCATTATATCGGGTCACTTGAAGATTTTCGGCCATCCAGGTCTGTGTGCCAATGGTCACTGTTTTGTAGACATTGTTGTCGATATCGGTCACTTCCTCATACTCTCGGGGCACAAGTTCTACCCACTTTGCCTTGTTGGCACTATAATAATTAATGTTTCCCGTAGTGATGTTATAGATAAGCAGACCATCTGATATCGTTACATCTACGGAGATCGAATCTCGTTGACTTGTGGTCATTCTGGGAGGGTAAAATCCATCTTTGGCCGATTGGAAATCGACGACTTGTGCTTCGGATGTTGTATGACTCATACCTATTAGACAGACGCAGAATAGTAATGTGATGCTTCTTCTGCCTGACGCATTTCTAGTCAATCGAAAAATTTGATCGGGTAAAATACAGTAGTTCATACCTAAACATCGTAAAGGATGGCCAGAATGACAAAAAATCGATTATATATTATTATGCTCTGGCTATCTTTATTATATGCTCAAATTCTTTCGTCGAATCTGGAAGGAATTGTTTGATAGTGGTCGGACATCAAAGTATCTTCTCTATGCTGCTGGAGAAATAGCATTAGTGGTCATTGGAATATTGCTTGCACTTCAGATAAATAATTGGAATGAGGAACGGAATAATAATGTGCTGGAGGCAGGTTATAAGTTGGCGTTGAGGGAAGATTTGGCCAAAGATAGTTCTGAGGTAAGAAGTAAGATTGCCGAAATGAAAGAAGAGTTGAATCAGCTTATGTCAATGGGAGAGAAGTTGTCTGCTCTTATGCAATTTGACTCTATCACTCATCTTTACCGGTTCAAACTAAGCCCCCTGTTCAATGCTACAATTAATTTTAACAGAAACACCTTTGAAACATTACTTGCCACGGGCAACATCAATTTAATCGAAAAGGATTTGCGCAACAGACTTATGATATTACATAATTTCCAGGCAGATCCCATGAGTTGGATCATTGATACCAATGTAATTTCTTTCTTTGTCTTCAAAGTCTTCCGGACCTCGTGTAATATTCTGTTTAAAATTGAGGTTGGCCTTTTAGGGTCAGTTGTGACACGCACTATCAAGTAGGTTGGTTTGAGGAAGATTGTCCCTATTAACTTACTTCAGCTTCGGAAGCTCAGTTTTTTATCAAGGGGTTCTTTCTCCACCAAGCCAGTCAACGTTTCTTGTGATCGCGATACTATCCTTAGGGATGGGGAATCATTGAAATCTCAGTATGAAATTTGAAAAAAAAACTAAGATAATCATGAAAAAACTCACTACTTGTTTCGTCTTCATTTTGGCAATATCGTCGATCTCTGCTCAGAATAGATTGCAGATTCAGGCAGCTTCTCAGGAAAACTTTGTTAGTATTTCTCGAATTGCAGCTGGCAAGCTAAAGATACAAGAATTGCCTTATCAACTAAAGTACGAAGGAGGCCGCATTACAGCCAATAGTGGATTTAGTTTAATCCGGCTTCGATTAGCTTCCTCTGATCGCAAAGTTTTTTTACTGTCGAAAAGTTCAGAAGCTTCGCGTTTGACAAGTAATCTTGCGGGTAAGCACTTGCCAGCAAGTTTCACAGCAATGGGCAGCGGTCGTCTGGGTACAAATGATGGAGATTGGTTTCTCTTCTGTAGTTGTGGATCAAATGTGACCAAAAAAAGTGGTGATGATTGCGGTCCCTGGCCAGCAGATGGAGGGCTGATGGCCTGCAGTGGGACTTGCTCTGGAGAAAGTGCTGGTAAAACCTGTTCGTTTACGGGCCTCCATTTTATGGACAATGGAGAAACCAGAGTGGTAAGTTTGTAAATTCTGCTATTGTAGTTCCTCTTTATATAAGTACATAGAAAAGAAACGCACCCAGGAAATTAAACGAAACTTCCTACCTGTTTTTATAATGTCCGATGATGATAAAAGAGTCATAGACTTCAAGTTTTGCCAAAAATCAAACGTGCCTAATTGAGCTTAAATTGAGTGGACTCAATAAGAGTGAGTTTGAGTGTGAGCGTGAAGAAAAAAACAGTGTGTCTCGCCTCGCACTCTATACTCACACTGTTCTTGTACCCGGAGCTATGCCTATGGTCAACCTACGGCAGACAGGCAGAGTGTAGCCGAACCACTCTGTAGCGGTTTGTAGACCTGACTATCAGGAGATTATAATTGCAGCAAACCGCTGTAGGAGGGATGTTAGTTCCCTTTTGTCCCCCTATCGTGCTCTTTTCTAAATTGATGACCGGCAAACATAGGCGGAAATATGAGAAGTATGAAGGGTCTATAGGGTTTTGTTGTTTTCTCCCATCCAGAGTTATGTCTTCTTAATCGATCTTTTAAATTGAAAGAATGGGGTTAACATAGTACCCGGAGCGGAATTGCGGAACCCTGCCGTAGCGGCTTGTAGCACTGATTATGAGAAGATTAGGTCCGCAGGATGGGGCTGTAGGTGGGATGTCAGTGTCCCTTTTGTCCCCTTATTGTGCTCTGTCTCAAGTATCAATTTGACAATATTTTAATGTCCATTTAATACCAATGTTATAATAGAATCTATATGTGAACAAAGGTGAAGATATAGAAATGAGCTCCCCTATTAGAAGATTTGGTGACATGATGTCTCGCTCCACCGGCATCCAAGTTAAGGTTAATCCAGCGAAGAACACGTTTAGGAGCGAGCTTATGGAAGGGCCTATACAACGAGTGGCTGGCGCAATGACGAGCAACGGTTCCTGCAGGTTGACTTTCCAAATAGTAGTTATAGGGATGCAATCCTACTGCCAAGTGGCGCCAATTCTGAAGATACTGCTTGAAGAGAAAGATGGAAGATTTAAGACTACTTCATCCTCCGGGGAAGTAACCCTATACTATCAGCTCGATTACTCGAAAACACCTGAAGGTTATGTTGATTCGATGAATCTAGCTAAGGCTCTTGATAAGGCTCTTAAAATCAGTGAGAAGATTCAAGTTTGTCTTCCGGTCCAGAATGGCCACAGTGACTTGAAGTCCAGCTACAAGGGCTTAGAACCCATGTATCCTGTTATTCCACATTCGGAAGTCCTGATGGATCAAATTAATGCTGAGATTAGTCTTGATATTGGTGAAGAAATAGATGCGTTGCTGGGTCATCGAGTACTCTTCATTGAAGCTAACGATCCTTATGCATATGCGCTGATATTGTCTTCCCTGGCATATTCACTTAAATCGTGGAACCATTCGATTGGCTCACTCCAGGTACCTCTATATTCCAAGCGTGAGTTGCTATCGATCCTACCTAAAACTCCCTTCTCCCTCTCTACCCAATTAAGGCACTATTGTCACCATAATTCCTCCGAAGAAATATCCTCCTTGACAGATGATCTTCTGGAGACAGGTACCCCTGTGATTATCTGCACAACCCCTGCCCAACGAGCCTTAGTTCCCGATTCTGAACTGATCTTACGCAAAACTCCATTGCATTATGCATTGGGCCCTAAAACTTGGCTGCAATTCTTTGCTGAGCAGGACCCAAAACCTATTGCAGCAGGTAATCACGCCAGGATGATGGAGGTGATAGGGGAGGCTACGCGATCATATAATAATGTAGAGCTGCGACCTGCCATCATCCGCAGTTGCAGATACCGCTATCTCAATGCGATGCGGAATAACAAAGATCCCCTTGAATCTGTCAAAGTCTACCTGTTTAAAATGTTAAATAATTAAATCTAATCAATAATGAAAAGTTTTAAAATCGACGATAAGAATGACTGGCAAGAAGCTGGTGCCAATGATCTTATCGAATTAATCCCACCAGCGGGTCATCCACTGTTCTACAGGAAAAGGGACCTACATATAATTTGTATCACCATTGTTAATGGTGGCCGACTCCATATCTCAGGCGCGTCTGGAAGTGGAAAGACATCACTCATAGAAGCTCTATGTGCTGTCCCAGAGAACTGGCGTTGGTTATGTCAGCACAATGACCTTGAATTTAAACCCCTTTCCATGTTTCATCTGGCTGCGAGCAACTTCGAGAGTCCAAACGAAGTCTGGTATCGCCGTGCTATTAATAGTAAGGGCACCTATGATGAAATCCAAAAACTTATCGTCTTCGTGACATATGCAATTAAACACATTGGGAAGGCATATTTTTCCATAAATCTAGTTGAAGCGGGCAGAATGAAGCCTGTCATACAACATTCACTTGTAAACTTGATGACCCGAGGAACTATTATAGACCCACTGACAGGGGATGCCATTGGTTTGGGAGAGGGTATCGCGTACATTGCGGACAGTAACTATGCAGCTGCCGACCAGCATGACTTTCTACTCGTTGATCTGGATACGGCCTTTGAGAATCGGCTAAACGAAACAGGTATAGTGCTTGACCATCTCAGCCAAGAAGAAGAGTTTTTGGTACTTAGAAGAATGAGGAGCAGCATTGGTGCAGAGCAGGTTTCAGACGAGATAATTGAAAAAATAACACAGTTGGGCAGCATGATCCGTGACGAGCAACTGTGCAATGGAGCACTGACTAGCATCAGTCCTGTGTCAATGCGTCAGTATCGTTCTTTTCTTCAGCTAGCAGCTAAATCTAATCTACCTCCTGAAGATTTGGTGGATATCACTCTTTTTGCCTTGGCCAATGCAGAGGATAGAGAAACCGCCAACGAATTGAAGTCTTACGTTTTTGGAATTGATCGCGATGCTTACGCAGACAGTGAGTACGATGAAATCCCCTACTAACCTATAAAAGTTTATACTATGCTTTTAAGTAACAAACATTACCACCGGGGTGGCAGATTTACAACTCACAGCTACAAGAAATCGAAGGTCGAGTGGTGTGGTACTTCTCCGGCAGACGCCTTCAGACCCAATTCCTCTGGAACTAGTAGTCAGTTAAATGCTAGGGGGAAACTTTGGAAGATTTGCAGCACTCAGCAAGAGAAAGTGGCTAAGTACTTCAATAGTTCGGAGATCAAAGCGATGGCTCAGATTACACACTTTTATTTGTTACCTCCTTCTTTGGCAGCTCTTTGCTGCATTGGACTCACAACGTTCTTGGAAGCCAAAGAACATTCTAGGGCCAACAAGGGTCTGATTGAGACTTACAATCACGATTTTATCCAGTCCCCCAAAAATTACATTTCTTCAGAAGTAGAGGGAGAGGTACTGCAGAAATTGGCCAGGGTCTGTGCCAAAGTAATTGACAATCGAATCCTAATCGAACTACTTAGGCATCAGGTCAATATTAATTTTGTGGAAATGTATCGAGCGATCAGCTGCTCGTTGATAGAGCCAAGATCAATTCTTTCGTTGGAGCAGGGGCTAAATCTCAATATTATCTATGGTGACTTAATCAGGCTCTGGGCAACTGATGGTGGTGCCATGCAGGCCTTCTGGCAGGATTTGAGAGATTTCAACCAACCATACATAGACAGCTTTAAACAGATAGAGGATCGACATTACTTGTCCGCTGGAACGGAATGGCTGCACAAATTAACCTCAAAGATTGCACAGTATATACGCACATTCTCTCCAAAGGAAGAGGACACGGAAACGAACAAGAAAGGCCAGGTGTTAATTTGCCCTGGTCCAGTTCGGCAAATTAATCCCAATGAAGCTCCCAATGGGGATATATCCATTTCTAATAATGATGTCGATTTACCAGGTGACTATCCGCAAGTGTTCCTGGGTCTAAGTTATGAGGACTCTCGTAACGTCGTGGACCAGATTGACGATGAAACTAAGGAGGCTATGAAGGAACTGGCAAATAATGTGAATCAAGCTTTAAATGATGATGACGGTTTTGGGCAGAAGCCCCAACATGTTCTTGGAGATGCCGTGGAAAAAGATCCCTGGGAAAGGACACCTATCGAAGGAATCCCTTCTGAAGGATCTAATGTAGAGCTGGATTTTGGAGGTCATCAAATGCAGAATATTGTCCATGAGCAAGCTATTCCCATATCTCACAACATGTCGTCAATCGAACAATTAAAGGCAAAATCAACACCAATTGCCAAGCATCTTAGCCGTATGCTGTACGTTAGTTCTAGCGTTCAAACACGAATGGTCCAAGGAGGCTCAGGTGCCAACATTGATCCTTCCGCCTTGCCCACATACCAGGTCAGCGAAATCCTGTACTGCAAGACTGAGGAATATCAAGACCTGGACAAAACTGGGCAAAGTATTGTGGTGTTGGCCGGTGATACTAGCAGCAGTAACTCAAGAGACCAGATCGAATGTCAGAAGATCCTGAGCGCAGCATGGATCGCTGCTAGTAAGACCAAAAAGAATCGAATCGAGTTCTTGGGAGCTACTTATGACAGCGGTGTGACTAGTGGTGGACATCATGGTCCAATGGTGCGATGGATTTATAACGACAGGTTTAACGAGGCTCGCACTTTTGAACACGCCATCGCCCGTGTTGATTCAATACGCGCAACAGGTGGCAACTCGGATATAGCAAGTTGGGCTCGGATCATGAATGAAATTCAGCGCATGATGCTTGATAAACCAAGGTTAAAACGAGCACACATATACCTGATTATCATCTCTGATTGTGCTTTTAATAAGAGTTTTTCCAGTACACCACTAAGTGCTGCGGAAGAAGTGAAAGGATACATAAAAGACCTCAAGGAGAAATCTCTAAAGGGCCGATTGCATCTCACCCTAGTAAATCTGGGTACATCGACACAAACAGCTTTAGATCGATATGCTGATTTGAAGCTCAATATGTCTAGCCGTGACATGGAAGATCCATCGGATGCAGCACAAAAGATATCCGCTTTTGTATCTAAAGCAATCAAGCAACAACGAGCCAAAATTTTGCCATCATGAACTATTTACTGCACCACCGCCACAACAGAGCAGAAAGTGCAAGACAACTGGACTTGCTCATCAGCCATCTTAGGGAATATGATCTCTTGAGACAATCCGTTGCCTACAGAAAAGCCAGTATGGAGCACCTTTCAGAAATGATGAAAAAGCCCCTTCCACTGCAAGGATGGCATGATGATAAAATAACATTATGTACTCCGATTCAACTAAAGGATGCTGTTTCTCAACTTGATTTTGGAATAGCATTGGATATCAGAAAGTATGAGAACTTTCCAACATACTTTCTTTTTAGGCATAAAACCGAATCGTATCGAAATCACTATGTACTCCTGGAAGAGATTTATCGTAGCCCTTCCTATAATATTGAAGGTCATCGATTTGTGAGGTTAAAACCAAGATATGAAGACAGAATGTACCTTAACGCCATCCCTTATCGATCATACATCGCCTCGAGAATTAAAAAGAGACGAAGAAAAAGGAGTAAGCAGCGTAGGATTAACGAACAATTGAATCGAATTGGTAAGATACTTAATCTGGCATGGGATGAAGACTTTGATCTCACACGGCAGATTTGCATGGAGTTGAAAATTGAGGAGGTTATTTCTGCAATGGAATTGACCTGCCTCGTCCTCTGTACTGAAGATTTCACCTGGCTAAGAAATCAACAAAAGGAGGTCGAAGGTTTTTTTAATGGAGGATATGACCACCCTTTTCTGGGCAATTTTCTCGATCAATTGCCCATGCTTGAGGCCAGAGATTGGCGAAAATTAGTAGATAGGGCCAAGAAGGATTACGTTGCTCTTCGCCGAGGCATAGCGAAGCTCTATCGATCACCGGTAGCCGCAATAGGTCTCAAGACTAGTATGCCCTTATGGAAAGTAGCTTTTTCGCATTACAATAAAGACATGCCTCCTATTGCACCTTCGGATTCACTACAATTGTCCATCCAGATGTTACGGAATACTGCCACTGGCATAATAGATTCTTTAACGTCAGTGAAGAATCATTAACTTAATATTTACATTACAATCTAAAAATACAATTATGAGAATATTTAGATTCACATTTACCATCTTGCTTTTAGTCCGCGCACTTTTTACCTGTAGTAGCCAAAATCTGCCATCCGCAGTGGTCGATTTTGATGCTAATGATAAGGGCATCCTAATCCCCCGAGTTGAATTGACAGGACCCTTGGATACAATGACTATATCAAATCCGGATACAAGCCTTTTGGTTTACAATAAAGCGGATCTATCTAATCTTAAACCAGGATACCATTACTGGAATGGAACCAATTGGATTAGACTTTCAACTTCTGGTGTCAAAGGATCCTTTGTGATTCCAGATGATTACTCATTTTCAGCAATAAATCAGGCCATCGCCGATCTACCAGCTGGCGGTGGCACTATCTATATTCGACCTGGTCAATATACAGTTACAAACGACAATTATATTCACATCAATAAATCAAATGTTTCCCTAATTGGCGAGGCTGGTACAAAGATCAAGTTGGGCAATGAAGAACTACATCCAGTGATACTTGTCGGCACCACCAAAGCTAGTCCGGATGAGTCTGAAGGTTCTGCAGATAGGATCCACAATGTCGAGATCCGAAATCTGGAAATTGATGGTAACAGAACTCAACAATCAAGTGAGGATGACGAGAACTTCAGTTATATTAAGAACAACTGTATAGCAGTACGGTGTGTCAGCAATATCTTACTTTCAAATATCAAAGCACACAATGCTAAGAGTGGTGGGATAGTTTTAAGTTGGAGCAGCAGCAGGGTCAATATAACCGGGTGCTATTTGTATGACAATTTCTTTGATGGACTCTCTATCAATGGTTGTTATGACATAATGGTAGCAAACACAATGGTCTATGAAAATGATTTCTCTGGAGTAACCATGGATGTGGATAATAGGGATATTGTGTTCACGAATATGGTCATACGCAACAACGATAAGAATGGCATTTTTGCTCGTTGGTCCCGCAATCTCATTTTCAATGGCTTGGATATATATGAGAATGGTGAGAATGGAGTATTCGCTTCACATGACGATTTGAATGCAAATGCGAGTGAGGTGGACAACCTGCACTTCATGGGTTGTCTTATAAGAGATAACGGCACAAGTTCGTCACATTGGGGGATCAGCCTGCCTTCTCCAAGTATCTATGCGGGTAGAAATTATGTGAGCAACTGCGTCTTCTTTGGAAATTATGCAGGAAGTGTTTTCACTGGGGCCAATGATAGTCTCTTTCAGATTGGAAATATACTTCCCGACTCCTCAAGCATCAATTTTGGCGGAGGGAATATAGCTACAAATGGGGTACACATTTCAAATGATGGTGATTCCGAGGGAATTTTAGTATATGATGACGGTAGTATTGACTTTAAAATGCAAAATGTTTCCAGTAATGGTTATGATTTTAGTCTAGGGAATAGCAATTCTAAATTATCTCTTTTCAATGGCAGTAACTACACACCAACATTAAGATTGGCTAATACCAGTTATCCCACAAATCGAGTGGGAGGTAAACTAGAATTCGGTGGGCATGGTAATGAGCGTACATGGGCTTCGATTATCGGTGATGCTGAGAATACGACATTTAACGGTAGATTGTTGTTTAAGACGTCACCAGATGGCATTGCCCAACCTGTTTCGCGAATGGTAATTGACGAAATCGGTAATATCGGTGTTGGGAACCTAAACCCGGAGGTGAAATTGGATGTCCAAGGTGGTGTCAAAATGGGTGATCCAGACACCAATGATGATGGGCTGCTAGATTCGGATAATTCCACATCAGTACCCGCAGGCACTGTTCGTTTTGATGCCAGTGCTGATAAGTTACAGGTACGGACGAGCACCGCCTGGGTAAACCTGCATTAAGCCATACTCATTCGTAAGAAATGCAAAGACAATATATCCGATATTAGATGATCCGACATAAATGAATTTGGCATGAAAAAATTATTCGCTATCGGCTATGGTGGCCGAAATCCATCCGAACTCGTAGATCTATTGGAGTATCAATGAATTAATATTATTTCGTCGCACTCTGAAATATTGAAATAGAATGGCTACACAAGCTGAAGTTGAAAGTTTGAAGGATGAACTCAATGATAACTTTGAGTACTACTACAGATATAAGAATCCCAATGCTTCCCTAGCGGATATTACGGACGAGTTTGAAGGGTACTGGAGTAATATTGAGAGGTTCTATTACAAAGGGAGTTCTGGAGATGAAATCCTTGACACAATATTAAATCACTCTGAATACACCAAAGAAGAAGTTCTATTTTACCTGGTATTCCATATCATGTCTACCCTTTCAGGTCGAGAATGGGCAGAAATGGCTTTTAGCCATTCCCTTTCAATTACAGGTCCGTTACGGGTCTATATCATCAATTACATAGCTGCCACACCACCAGTGATCTTTACTAGCAAACATGATGTTCACAGGATCTTAACACATTGCTTGTACTTGGTTTACTTGGATTTGGGAAGTATTCCTCATTCAATCTTGTTTGAAGATAGATTGCTAGATGGACTGAGTCCGGAGGAAAAAAATCAGATAATTGAGCGTTGGAACAACAATCGATGTCTTGATCTATATTATCACCTTATTTTACTTCCTAGATTTTCATACACATCTTTCCTACTGGATAAGCCTTCGAAGAGAGATGGTAGATTTAAGGCACTTGGTCACAAGAATGTTGATCTTCCTGACTCCCATTTGATGTTTAGTTATTATGTAGTATTCCAGCTGGTTCGATTTATAGTCGCTTATGGAAATGTTGCCTGTACTACATTAGGCAATAAAATAAACAAGTTACATGAGCATCTAAATATATGGATTGAAAAGGACACTGCCAGAGTTCCAGGGAGACGAGGTCCTAGAACAAGATTTGAGAAATACTCGTTCGAGGCAATGTATATAACAAATTTTCATAGAAACAAAATTTTGAGCATCGGTAGAGCAGTTCATAGTATTCACATTGATACTAGCCGAGCACCTAGCTACGTAACCTGGGAGATCGTTGATTATATCATGGAATTATGTGGAGTACAAGCTGAAGTACCGTTTTTCCTAACGAGTAATCCAGCTTTGGAGAATGAGGGTAAAATGACATTTGCCCGACTCTGCAAAATCTACAGTAAAATTATTGGTGACGTGGAAGAGATGAGGATATTTAAATATTTATGCCTGCGGGCTTTAATTGAATATAATGATTAATAGAACACAAATTCAAGATTTTCTAAGCGATAGCCTCATGCCAGATGAGAGGGTCAATTTCTTGCAAGAAATTATGAGTGATCATGCGACATACCAACATTTTATTAAGGTCGCCCTAGACCTCAAAATTGCAGAAGGAAGAAAAACTGCAGATAAAGAATTTGCCCAAATGGCCAAAGACATTGAAAAAGAGACGCTACCAATGTACGATGGCCCTCTATTGGCCCAATATGTTATTGATCACGTGGACGCTGGAGATCGAATTGCAGTCAGTGGTGAATTAGATCAGATAGTTCAGAGGCTTACAATCTATGTGAGTGAACAAATAGAAGGTGGCAAGAAGAGGGTAAATGAAATTGAGAATGAAATGACACTCACGAGGCAAGGCTTTCGCTTTACTGCTGGTCCATCCGATCTGACTCGTAAGCGATTAGATAAGCTGATTGCCTTTCTCAGAAAAAAGCGATGATTCATTGAATCAATGTGCACCTCAGCTTAGTTGATCCCGCCCACTATCATGTTAATCTTACATATACGATATGCATGCTGGCTTGAATCCCATCATGCAAGCACCTCAATTTACAAAATCATGGTTACTGAGAAGGAAGTCAATTGCCGTTGATTTTTTTAAGGATAGGCTGTTCTGAGATAGGGAGAAGAGGTTCTAATCTAACAAGCTATGTGCAGACTCTCTCACAATAAAATCCAGAATGACCTGGTGGGCTGAGAGCCAAAAAATGACCTAAATCTGTTACATGGTATTGCTGACCCACTGTAGTAAATTGGATTATATTCTGCTGATAAGGCCAAGGCATCTTGGAACAGGTGCGCAATATAGTACCTGAGAAATAATATGCATCTAAAAGAACTAGCTTGATTTGGACAGAATTATCTGATCTCAGGACAAAAGTTTCTGGGGTAAGAATGGACACACTACGCTTTCTTTGGAAAGATCGATGATGTGTGTTCTTCCCTTTTGGATAGTTCCGTTACACCTACAACCTAGAACATCAGGTATGGCTGGAAGCCTTGAACCAGCATCAGCTTCGTTCAATCATATTATTATAGACTTTGACAGTGGTTCTTTCGATTAGGTAAATATCAATGTAATAATGTCACCTTTTCTTGAAGGCAACATCAAAATCATGAAATCAATCGAAAAACTCACTCGGTCTTGTCAGATCGTAGCAACTTTGGGGCCCTTAAGAGGTTCCGCAGAAGATTGTTGTATGGATCAGCTAGGTCAACCACTTAAAAGTATGGTCTCAGCTGGACAGATGCTAGTCTGGTATATTAATGCGGGCGTTGATATTTTCCGGCTAAATATGTCCTTTGCCGCTCTGGGGCAAAGTTATGGGTCCCTAGAAATGAAATACTTGTCCTGGTTGGTAAAGCACCATCAACAAATCTCCAGCATCGGCCTTCTAGGTGATTTACCGGGACCCAAGATTAGGCTTTCTCAGGTGTTGTCAAAAACTGGAGGCCAAGTAAAGGTGGGAGATATAATTATTCTCAATTTTGGTACACAAAAAGTAACCAGATCAGCTACTGCCATTGGTGCCGTAAGCGTGAATGGTCAACCATTTAGTCTCCAGGTCGCCAGGATAGACGGATTTCCTAATATATCAACCTACATCAAGCATTGTGCTGATAGCATCTTTTTTGTTGGAGATGGGGAAGTCGTCCTTCAACCAGTATCTGCCAATGATGATATCATTACCTGCATGGTATTAGAAGCAGGATTTCTTCGTACCGGCAAGGGACTAACAATCAAAGAAGCAACGATCGATGTACCTACCTTTCAGGAGGTTGACCAGAAGGCCTTGGATTTCTTGATGGAAAATGCACGTGCAGTACTTTCTCATGTGGCCGTATCTTTTGTACAAGATCATCGTGATATATTGAAAGTCAAGAGTCATTTATATGACAAGTGGGCCCGCTATGAACGAGGTAGGATGCCAAAGGTGATAGCGAAGATTGAAACTAAAACCGCTTGTCAGGACATTGACAACATCTTGGATGTTGCTGATGGGATCATGATCGCCAGAGGTGATCTTGCCCCGCAAGTTGGTCATGCCAACGTACCAAACATTCAAAAAAGATTGATCAGCAAATGCAACCAGGCAGGTGTCCCGGTAATAACTGCAACCCAGATGCTAGGTTCTATGGAGCAGAATAAATATCCCAGTAGAGCGGAGGTATCCGATGTATTTAATGCAGTGGTGGATGGAACAGATGCAGTTATGCTGTCAGGTGAAACCTCCATGGGTAAGTATCCCGTGCAGAGCATTAAGATGATGCATGACATCGTACTGGAAGCCGAGCAATACAGATTACAACATAGCCAGTAAGACGATATAACTTGGAATTTTCCCTTATCTTCCTTCAAAAGGATTTCAACTACACCTAGGTGCCAACACAAAAGGAAATATATAATTATACACTAGCCCTTGGAGATAAAGACCGACAAGAAATTATCAAGGACATAGCAGATAGGGCAATTGTTCCTTATCAGCTTGAAGTGCATCCTCCCCCAAGAGGGACAAAAGTATGTTGGATGGAATGCCCATGGTGCTATGGATTAAATCATGCAATCGACCTTGCTGAAAAGATCTCTTCGGAGCGCTTGCTTGAAGTATTGAAAGAGATAAACAGTCAAAATCTTTCTCCTATTCTACCAATTCGGAAGGTGGTTTTCTCCGGTGTGGCAACTGATCCACTTTACACAAATCCCGGGCTGATGGAGTCTATGATCAAGAATTTAATTGAGTATGGAGTGGAATTTGGTATACATACAAAACTATTGAATATCTCTTTAGACTTGATCGACATCGTTTTAAGCTCAGTAAATGAAGGCAGAGACTACATATCCGTGAGTCTGGATGCTGGAACTTCTGGAACATACAACGCAGTCTATAATGTGAAGTCTGGTAATCCCTTTGATCGAGTGATTAAGAATATCAGCAATATTACTTCTCAATGCTCTGTAGGAAAACCCAAAATCGTGGCGACCTATCTACTCGACAATCATAATGCAAAAAGATCGGAAATTATAGCAGCTGTCATAAGATGTCAGGAAGTTGGTGTTCAATCAATCAGGTTTTCTGTTCCCCAAAAACCATACAGCTTGGCAGATGACCTACATTTTGAAATGATTTCAGACCAAAACATTGCTTTGGCAAAAGAAGTGATAATGGCTCTAAATGATACAGATATCGAAGTAATATTTATGGATTACCATGAAGCACCTTGGATTCAGGAGGACAGGATTTTGCCTTGTCACTCTCAGTGGATTTATCCCACGATTGGTATCGACGGATATCTATACCCATGCTGCCAAGTAGCTACCAGCGAGTTTAAGGAGTTGAGACTTGCAGATTTGAAATCAACTTCATTTTGGTCTGCTTACTACACATATACATATCAAGATGCTATATAAAACATGGAAGGATCAAGTTGCCGGTGTGATAGTAAGTCTGCATGCTTAAATCAATATCTGAAAACCGATTAAAAACATTAACTATTATGCTTGAGAATAAACACGTGGAGGCGATGTTACCAAGAGCAGGTGACAGTTTGTTTATGCTATTCACCCATCTTGATATACCTAGGGCAATGAAGAAAACATTATCCGATCAAATAAATAGAAATGTCGAAAATTTGAGATACAATCGTGCAAATCCAGGTTTACGACCTAGAGATCTCGATGAAGCAGTTCCTGCGATTGAGGAAAGAATTTCTAAGATTAATGAGCAACTGGAGACACTAGATCCAAAATTGGGTTTCCTGGATGAAATATTGTGTAGTGTCAAGAATTGGAAAGGTTGTGCTTTTGTATGGTTCGATTTTTACTATGTTGAATACATCCGTGCAAGAGACAGAGGATTAGGAAGTGGTAATTTAGCATTGCAGGAGGCTCGTCTAAAAATAAGAGTATTTAATAATCTCCTAAGAGAACTTTTTGAAGCTAGGTATCCAAGACTGAGATTGTTAACGGTTAATAATCTAGACTTGCTTTTACGAATGAATTTAGGGCAACATTTCTCATTGTCCCAATTCTTAATTGGTGGTGCAACAATAACAGAAGGTAGTACTTCTTATGACACGCCCAAAGTTATTGAGTCCATTATTAGAATCATCAATATTGGTCGGAATGCTCCAATTTTTAGATTTGATGATGACGTGATCTTCTATGGATTTGATTCTCCAAACAAAGAGGGGATTAGAGATGAACAATGCGCATCAATCAGGCTCCTATGTAATCATTTCTCTAAATTAAGGACAGATCATAATATTAATTATTTCATGTATTCTGGGTGCTATAAGTCGGGGGGGGACAGAGAATACTTGGATAAGTATAGTGTGCGAGTGATGTTTATGGCACAGCGAAATGACGCGACAATTGTTGATGTTCCGAAGAACTCGAGCGAGGAAGAGATTAAAAAGGATCTTGAGAAAAAAATAGTATCAGAAGAGAACATTAATACTAATGTTGAAAATTTTATTAAGGACTTGTGGATAGTTGGAGCAAATCCTAATCTGCAGATTATTAGCGGAGCTGGTTTGTGCATGAGTGCTAGTGCCATATTGGATTTACCTCCCTTTTCAAATATGAGAAAAAGCATTATGTGGATTGACGATCACCTAAAGTACTCTCTTCACCATTCGTTAAAACACTTTGGTTACGTACAAAATTCCTTACAGAAAGCTAGGTTGGAAGATGCAAAATTCTTTCAAGAAAGATATAAGGATGGGATTAATCCTATGAATCTTGAAAATGTGAGATGGCATTTGTCCACCTATTTTCCAAGGCTTCTTTTTGGCTGTATTGCGGATAAATGGTTGCGTGGGAGTCCACTGTTGAAAAGAAAGGTGTCCGCACTTGGAACAGAAGAGGAGTTCCCCCACGTTCTTGATGTTATTGAAAACCATGACCAAATGGGCCAATTGCAGATTTATTTGGCTAAATGGACGGAAATGTATAATAAAGAAGATGAACGTGACAAACTATCTGAGGATATATTTAAAAAGCTCATAGATACATGCCTCTTCAATCAACCCTATACACGTGGATTTATGAATTGGAGAAGGGGTTTTGTACGAACACTGGGTAGAGAATTGGATCACCTTTGCCAAGTAGATTTAGAAAATCACAACCTTGTTGAATCCTTATCGACTATTGAAGAAAAAATCGACAGGTACGTGGATAATAGAGATAGCCTAGTTGAGATTATTCAACGTTTTGTGCAAAGGGTGGATTCTAATGTATTGAAGCAAGCTCTTAGATCGTCCTTTGACAAGGTTAATCTTCGCGAATACTTGGGGTGGGAAGGAGAGCCAGTGGAAGAAGGAACAGATACAGAGGAAGGAAGAACAGGTCTAATGGACATAAGAGAAAGTATGCAAGGATTGGCCTGGGAACGTTTAGAAGAATTTCAACAATTATTCTCCAAAACAAGATATGATGGCACCTACTTGCAACTTGTTGTGATGGGGAAAAAGGCACGAGGAGTTCCAGAACCAGCTTTTAAATTATACCAACATCTTGAATTTTTTCCAAAAATCTGTCCTGAGGGTTTGGCTCTTGCCATTGAGGAAAAATCTCCAAAATTAGGAGAAGATATTGATAAACTCATCGATGATTTTCTAAATTACCCAGCATTTGTATATGCATGGAGACACTTTAAGGACGAGATAAGAAGAAGACTAAATTGGTCTGTTTCGTTCGAGTCAAATTACAAGGATTGGTTTCCTCCAAGTGACCTAGATTGTGGCTAACATGTTATTATTCTGCATGAACTAAAATAGTGGCTTTGTTTCGAAACCATTGATGATTGTGGTTCAGAATAATCCTCTTTAGTAAGTATTTGTCTTTTAGGCGCATCAATGCCTCTCGCTGATCCCATATATCATCAGCGGTAAGTACTTTTAGGGCAATCCATGCTTGCTCAGATTTATGCTTGGGATCTGGTGATACCTCATTTATAGTATATGAGGAATCCAAACTATGTAAAACCATTGGATCAGGTGTAGTTCTTTTAGCTTCTGTGTCCCTGATGCCTATCAGCTCCTCATTCTCCTCCAGCAAAGCAATTGCTTCCATTCGCATACTTCTAGGATAAGTACTGTCAATAGCTATATTTAGAATATCTTGATCATAATATTCGGGATGGTTTTTAATTAAATGATTTCCATATACAAGCCAATACTTATGAAAATTTCGATTCTTGGACAATAGTCCGAGTAACATAGTCCTAGTGTTTTTCTCAGTGCTTGCTGTTTCAAGTAAAGCTGCAACGATTTCGGCCTCACTTTGTAAAATGGTCAGATCTGGTATTTGTTCTAAATCTGATCCATGGCATCGATCTGTAACTTGATCATCAGAAACCAAGTGATTTTGAGATCTCGCAGTACCTATGCGAAGTATTACTCTTCTCTTGATCGAAGGATGTAGAGTCTCTGTGTCCCCGAGCTGGTTTAGGATTTCATAGTCTATAATGTGATCCACAATATCTTCCCGGTTCAGGAAAAAAATCGTGTCATCAAGCACAAGGTCACGTAGTAGCTCTTGGCTGGATAATTTACTGATCAGAATGTTGCGTATGGATTGATTTTTTTCGATCGAAAGTAGTTTAGGAATGGAATCATTACTTTCCAATACATGAGCGCACTGAAATCTATATTCAGCTGGCAGCAGACTGTAAAAAAAGGGATGGATCGTCATCATTAGCATAAAGTTAATCCGGACATGTCTTTTGTTTCCTCAGTCTTCAAATGTATCTTCTCTTTGGTAGTATATCCAGTAATTTTTAATTTCCTAATTCAACATTCTGGGGCGAAATAGGCTCTGGGATTGAGTAAGAAAATTCATCTTGGAAAAGCTATGATTTTCAAAATCTAGTGTTTAATGTTGATATTTATCTTTTTTTTCGTCGTTGTATGAGATCTTTTTGAAATGGCTTGTAATCTTTATATTCTTTTAGTAGTTCATTCACCCACTGTGATAATTGTTTGGATTCTACCTTGAAGGTGCCTTCTTCTAATTCCAGAATACGCCAAGCTTCATTTACAGCGGATTTGGCAATCTTATATGCTTTGTGAGACCTTTCTTGGTCACCAGGTCCTAGATACTTGTGGCCAAATTTAAGATAAAAATCAGGATGGGCTCGTACTGCTGGTGCAGGATGTCCACCGAATACTTTCTGGGGTTTTTGATTCGACGGACGTAGTTCCTTTTCAAATAGGTCGATTATCCGGAATGTCGTGAGAATTGCTGTATGCAACCAAACGTATTTATTATCAGTTCTCAGCTTCATCGAATCATTGAGTTGCAACCTTACGTCAGGTGAATTAAGAAATTGCTGTGCAGCGAACACATCTGCCTCAACCTCTAGAGCGGGTAAATCTTCGGTGAAAAAAGGATGTGTAGCCGATGAGGCTCCGATGGCGTTCAGTCGATTATATTCTGGTAAGTGTGATCCTGTTGAAGCCGAGGGATAGTAGGGATGTTGAAGATGACCCTTGACAAGATGACCTAATTCATGATAATAAATATATCGTAGCGATGACACGGTAAGTTCATCGGCTGGATCAACAATCTGCGGTAAATATTTAAATTTTTCAAAGAGATTAAAATCCAAATCTGGTACCTCACCCTTGATCGCGTTAGCTGCCATTTGATTAATCAGACATTTTATTTGTCCACCAATTGTTTTAGGGTCGGTAGCAATGGTCTTTGCCTTAAATTCGCGAAGGTGAGTAAAACATGGTATCGAAGAGAGAATTAGTCTGAATATTAGTTGAAGCCCCGCAATCGATCCGAGGGTAACAGAAATGTAATCTGCATCCTCCTTCCCTGGCATAATACATGCATCCATAGTAAAACCTGGGCCAAAAGATAACTCATAGGAAGTGACGTCTAGTCCTCCAATACTTCGACTAGGTACCGAGGGATGAAATGAATGTGTTAGTTCCTCCCACAATGACCTAAATTCTAGTGGTGCGGTTGCTTTTAATTTCTCTCTTTGCTCAGCATCACAGATCAAGTGGTTGGGAGCATTAAAGGGCATATCTCTTACTTTAACTGGGTATAAAGTTACTCTTTTCTAGCCTGAGTCTAAGCATCAGATAATTTTCAACACTGAGGTTATCCCAAAGCAGCATAATTCATGTAGTAAACAAATCAAAAGTCATTGTAGATTCAATTAGAAGTTCTTAGATTTACTTTGAAAGATGATTATTTCATCATATTTTTCAGGCTGCGAACGTCCATTTGAGGTCTTTTCATTAAAGCTTTTCTTTATCGTTAATGCGAGGCTGAGAGATCAGCGAAAGATTGGATGCCTGCTTTGGGAGCCATTTGGAATCAATAGCTAATGCTATTGCAACCTTTTAGTTGTTATTGTTCTGACCCGGAATCGACATCGAATCTTCATGCAAAACAATGTCTTGATGTAGGAGTCTCGGAGCTAACTTGTCCATTTGACTGATCAGGTCAAAGACTTTAATCCATAGCCGCTTCATACTAAATTCTGCAATACTCTAATACCAATGTTACAATAGTTACTAATTACAACAAAGTTGTAAACTGAAATAACTATGAAGTACCGATCCAACTCTTACTCTTTTGATCTAATTCCTACATTGTTCATTCTTGCTATACTGATCTTGTTTCGTTTCGAATTATCAGCCCAAACAGAAATTTCAACGAGCTGCCATGCAGCTGGTTTCGAGAGCGGTTCTCTTACTGGACATAATCTCTATATTGGGTCAGTGGCAGGTGATGGTACAATTGTCTTTCAAGAATCTGATTCAAACTCAGGTCAGCATAGCATCGTCCATATCGGAGAGGGAGTTGATGCCATAGCTAGTGCTAATTGTGAAGTCAATAAAGACTTACCAGTTGTACCATCCGGTGCAGGTGTTTATGCTATCAGGATAGGAGATGATCAGGACGGTAAGAAGGCTGCCAAACTCGTTATTAGGTTTGAAGTCACGCCTGCTCAAACATTTTTCCTCTTAAAATACGCCATTTTGATGGAAGATCCCGGTCACCTCTATCACCAGCAACCTCGATTTGAATTAAATATTCGGGATGAGCTGGGTGAGGTCTTTTCCTGTGGACACTATCTTGTACATGCTGGTCGAGATCTGGAAGGCTTTGAAAACTGTACTGGTTCTTGGCGAGTAAGATCATGGACTTCTGCCGGCATTGAACTTCAATCTTATCTTGGGCAATTCATAGAAATCGAATTAGTGGTATCTGATTGTAGTTTGGGTGTACACAAAGCGTTTGGTTATTTCGACGCCTCATGCCGGCCACTTGAAATTACTCTGGATGGGTATTGTCCTGGGAGTACTGAAGCTAGAATGCAAGTGACCGATGGTTTTGACAAATATCTTTGGAACACTGGTGACACTACATCTGTCATCAATATTTCCGATCCGGTCCCGGGAACTGAATATTTCGTTACAGTCACTAGTGCGACTGGCTGCACCTTGGTACTAAGCGATACAATCCCTGAGCTGGTTGAACAGACGCAACCCTCCTTTGATATTCAGCCACATTTGTCTCTATGTCCAAGTACTCCAATTTGGTTACGACCTACAGGGAAGGGCCTCCATGATGTCCTTTGTGCTGAGTTGGGATATGCGGCTGACTCGTTCCTAATTGTTCCTGAAATGTCATCAGTTTACACTTTCATTGGTTGGGATAAATACAAGTGTAAATCTGACACAACGCAAATTGAGGTGATTGTTACAAAACCTGATTTTCAGGTCTGGACAGACAGTGTCAAGTGCTACGGTGGTAGCGATGGACATATTGAGATTAGCTCGTCGTCACATCTGAATATCCATTGGAGTTCGGGTGATTCAGGTCCAACATTACACGGGCTAAGTGCAGGTTCTTATTCAGTCACCATCTCCGATCCTGGACGATGTTCAGTGGTACAGACTTTCTACGTTGGTGAGCCTGATCCAATAAAACTGGAGGGCAAGATCACTTCAGTTAGCTGCAGAGGGGCAACTGACGGAGCAATTTCTATCTTAACGAGCAAGGAAGGGCCTTTCAAATATGAATGGTCACACACTTTAGCCAACACCCCCTCTGTGAGACAACTTTCTTCAGGCTCCTATTTCGTTACAGTTACCGATATAGGATCTGGATGCAGCGTTGTAGAAACTATCCATCTGGAAGAACCCTATCGAGCGATAGGGTCAATTCGATCCAATGCTGTCACGTGTTTTGGAAATAGCGATGGTTCTATTGAAATCGAATTACAAGGTACCCATCCACACAAAATAATGCTTGACGAGAAGCCGCAGGCATCTCTGGATATAATATCAGAACTACCTGCTGGTATCTACAAAGTGTCCGCAGAAGATGCGAAAGGATGTAGGGACTCTTCAATGATTACAGTTACACAGCCTGAAAAATTGCATCTTCAGCTTGAAGCCTCTGGTGTGTCCTGCTTTGGTGGATCAGATGGCTCGATAAATGCCAATGCCTCTGGTGGCACACCTCCCTATACTTATATCTGGGACGGTCGTGAAGACCAAACCAATAAGATTGTAAAGTCCTTATATAGTGGGGTTTATCATGTCTCAGTAGTCGATGCAAATGGGTGTTTGATGTTCGATTCTGTTAATGTGGATGAACCAACACCGATCAGATTGAAGATCTTTACAGAAGATGTGCAATGTTTTGGTAGGCAAGATGGCTATGCATCCTTTAATGTGAGTGGGGGAACTCCCGGCTACAGTTTTTATATCCCGGGTCTTACGTCAACCGATTCACCCGAGGTGTCAAATTTAGCAGCTGGTGAATACGAGATCTCTGTATCCGACGCAAAGGGCTGTATCAGAGAAGAATCTTTCATCATAACAGAACCTCGACCACTCATGACCTTTGTAAAGGACCGGGTTCTTCCAAATTGTGATGAAGGACTTCCGGGCATGACTGTTGTCGGAGCTCAAGGTGGTACACCTTATTACTATTTCAATTGGAGCACAGGATCACGGTCAGATACTATTTGGAGTTTTGATCCTAGTCTGGTATTACTCACCGTAACAGATCAAAATGGGTGTTCGAAAGATACCTTAATTGAGTTAACTAACTTTGATATAGAGATAACTGCCAATGGACTGACATTTGACTCAGATAGTACTAGTCAGTTTCTTTGCTTGGGTGATTCACTCTATATTACAATTACGAGCCCAAACCAGATTAGTTCGGTTTGGTGGTCAGGTGCCAAAGATCTCTTCTGCCAAAACTGCATTGATACCCGTGTAGTGCTGACAAAAAACTCGATTCTCGAGGTGGAGGCAACTTCTGATCAAGGTTGCTTAGCTCGAGAATCTCTTCCAGTTGTTGTAAATCGTCAATGTGTTGCTGAAGTTTTTATTCCAAATGCAATCACACCAGCCAATGGGGACGGCATCAATGACTCCTTTTATGTGGTTGGTGCAAGGAACGGTTTGAGGGTCGGTAGTTTTCGGGTATTCAATCGCTGGGGTGGACTCGTATATTCTCGTCCTTCTGGTATCATCGGTGATGAGACATCCGGTTGGTCTGGTATAATCAATGGCAAACCAGCTCCTCCTGGAGTATATCTGTATGCAGTCGAAATTTACTTTGTCGGTCGTGCAAATCCACTCCTGTTTTCGGGAGAGTTTCATCTTGTCCGTTAGATCTAGAGCATTCTCCATGTTTTTCTACCCTATCGGTTTCCGCATTTAATACCAATGTAATTATTCCCTCTAAGGATGACAGTGGCACCGAAAAGTGGTACCCAATCTTTTAATCATCAAAAAAATCCAAAATGACACCATTTAGTTTTTTGAAACACAACTGGCACAACCTGTTCATTGTGCTAATTCTGGTCATGCTAGATCTTCCTAATCTTAATGCTCAGGAGGCCAAAGAAGAGACGTTGGCAAACGGAATCGGAAAGGGACGTATTCGTGACAATCAGGGCATCAGTCAAAAATTCACGAATCTCTCATACGAACCTCTTACTGATCAAGTCTCCTTTACTGATCCTGCATCCGGGGTTAAATTGATTCGCTCCATGGCCGATGTACTCCAAGTTGACAGACAAACAGGATCCCACGCTCTAACTTATTGTCTAGTAGGAGCTGGAGCGGGCCTCATAGGAAGTTTACTGGGGAGCGATCAGGTCAAGGCTGATCCGTTTATCGAGTCTGATCCCGAACTTGAACGCAATCTCACAATAGGCCTAACAGTTGGCTTCGGTTTAGTTGGTGCTCTGATCGGCAGTGGCTATAAGAAGTACGAAACAGTTGTTGACCGTCTGTCTGAAAATCACACATCATCTGTCAGCTATGTTGTCAGACCTGCCAGTACAAGGGAGTTCTTTGCATTTGTTTACCGGTTTTAAAACTAAAAGATTCTATCATGAAAATTATTCAAATTCTATTCGTCTTTTGTTGTGTCAACTTGTTGGTTGGGTGCATAAGCATTCCCAAGGTTTCCCAGGAGTTGGATCACGAGGCAAAGAGTCTTAAACCTATGCCTGACCAAGCTTTGGTATATGTGATGAGACCCACATCTTATGGTTCAGCTGTACGTATGAATGTATTTCAAGACGATCGACTATTGGGCAGCCTGGGAGGTAAGCGATTCATCTATCAATTGATTGATCCGGGTTCCTATACTTTCTCCAGTCATGGCGAAAATATTAGTAGACTCCCGATTAAGGTCGAAGCTGGTGAGACCTATTACCTCCATCAGCGAGTGAAAATGGGCATGTTCAGTGCACGAACTGAGTTGGTTCGCATTGTTTCTCCCAGTGAAGCTCGGAGCAAACTGAATATGTGCTACCTGGCTGTAAGTCAGTGACTTGCAAAGCATAGAATCCTTTAGGCCTACAGCTTTCAAAGTTGTGGGACCTTTTTCCAAGCAAATTATAAGGGAAGTATGAAAAAATCGAACAGTCAAATTATCGAAAATCACTTATCGATAGGAGTAAAAATAATGTCAACAGAACGGAAGTTAGCTATCTACAGAAGAAGCAGAGAAGTTCTCTGTGACAATCTTGTTAGAACTAATTCCAAATTAATAATTCTTGAAAGTATTTCGGAATTGGATGAGTGTCACTCTGATTGTAAGTGAAACACTATATGGGAACTTTATCATCCTTACACTTTCTGAAAGTCGCTGGCAACAGTAATGGAAATGTTGGTTTTGTGAGAATCAATTCTTTTGTGTTTAAGGGTGCCTGAGATAGGCATCCTTTTTTACACTTTTCCTTGGTCCCATAATTTCATTCTGGTGGCACCTATCTTCTGGAGATACCTGATAGCAAAGCTAGCCTTCCAACTAAAATTAATATTTGGTTGCAAGATTTGGGAGGACACAACCTTGATAGAACTTTCATAAAAGAATTGCAAATAGTCAACACTAAAGATGCATATTCAGGAAGTACCAACCCCCAGATTCCGGCCGTATTGACCGCCTTTGGAAAACTTTGCGATTCAAATGTTAAGATACATGAGTTTTGGAAGTCAGAGGCTTTTACCCATTAGGGCTATTCTATGGGCTTTGGAAATAATGCGGTCAAGGATAGCATCAGAATTAGAATTGTGATCTTAGCAAACAGAATCCATGATTCCTAGGGTTGGAAACACACACAGTTTGTTCATCAGTATAGTAACTCTATCGACTCTTCTTGATCTGCCGCTACCTGTTCCACTCCAGGGGCATTTCGAATGTCCTCTTCTATGTCACCTTCGCTTTCAAGAAAAAGAGTGTTGAAAACGGTGTTTTCATTGGCTATTTTGATGTCACCTTCCACATGTAAAGATCGAAGGTAGTTCAACAACGAACTCGCCTTTTCCTTGTAGTATAATCGCAATTTTGACAGCTTTTCCAAGCGTGATAACGACTCTAACCCATCCAAGGGTATTTCTTCAATTAATACGATATATTTGTTCATGTCTTTCTCCATTTAGTAACTACTTCTCAACTATTATGTGTTATAGCATTCGAAAATTGTCCTGCAGCCCCAGCCCCGATCTATCCCACATATTGGCTCCAAAGTCAAACATAGCGTTTTTTCCAATAGAAGGTAGTAATTAAGATCAGAGTTTGATATGACTAGACTTTATTACGATCAAGCAGTGTTTGACGCAGACCCATCTGAGTCATCAGCTCTGGATGCTTCAACCACCTTAAATAGGCAGGTCTCTCAGGGATATAAGGATTATCTTACCAAGGTGGTATTGCTCATTCCTAGCGAAATAGTAGCTCTTTATACGGCATTGATAGGATTGGCAAAAGATTCTGCAAAGCATACTTGGATTCCAAAAGCAATTTTCATTGGTTGCTTATTGCTTACTATCTTTTACATGAAGTACCAAGCTGACAAAACTAGGCCATATATAGTGCATATTGTAATTTCTACCGTTGCCTTCGTTGTATGGTCATATTCAATATCAGGTGACATCGTGTTTTCCGAGATATATCACCCTACGATAGCCTCGATTTCACTAATTCTTTTTAGTCTGATAAGTGGGAAGATCTCATTAACTAGATAATAAGTTGGGAAACAGAAGAGATATAGAAGCTTCAATTACTATTTTCAGGAATTTCTTCCTCCAAAGGTTCATAGAGTAACTCTATCGACTCTTCTTGATCTGCCGCTACCTGTTCCACTCCAGGGGCATTTCTAATGTCCTCTTCTATGTCACCTTCGCTTTCAAGAAAAAGAGTGTTGAAAACGGTGTTTTCATTAGCTATTTTGATGTCACCTTCCAGATGTAAAGATCGAAGGTAGTTCAACAACGAACTCGCCTTTTCCTTGTAGTATAATCGCAATTTTGACAGCTTTTCCAAGCGTGATAGTGGCTTTATCCTATCAAAGGGTAGTTCTTCTAATAATACGATATATTTGTTCATATCTATCTCTTTTAAATTTCAAGAGTGTACATACCTAACGAAACCATTACCATACCGAATTTGTTCGTCTTGGGTTAAATTGAAGTTAAAATGATTGAATGGAAGTGCAGTCTCAATTAACTTTTGCTTCAGATCCTTGCCCCGTAAATTATAGTTATCAGCATAAAGAGCTGCTATTCCACTTACATAGGGTGCTGACATACTTGTACCACTCATTCGTGCATATTTGCTATCACCAATCTTTGTACGAATATATGAAGAATATACTTTAGACCCTACTCCTACAACATCTGGCACTGGTTTGTTACCTAGCTCTTTGACTAAACCACCACCTGAAAAATTTACTAGCCTGCCATTATGGTCAGTAGCACCTACCGATAGTACTTCATCGAAGTAGCCTGGTGCCCTATATGTATCCTTTCCTTCATTTCCGATTGCAACCACTGGCAGTATCTCCCAGTGCTCATATAGATGTCCGAGTGTTTTTCTAATTGATTTCATTATCAAATCTAAGGCAGGACTATTTAATGCCCTCTCAGTAAAACCCAAGGACATGTTGACAATAGCTGAATTGATTCCACTAACACTATAATATGAGACGACCCAATTTAGAGCATTAAGTATCCTCACTAAAGATGTTTTTGTTGTTCCACTTTCAATCACTGATGCCACCATGAGTCTAACATCGGGTGCGATTCCGATTGATCTACCGGCAATAATACCAGCGACGTGTGTTCCATGTTCAGCACTATCGAAGGCCCTCCTATCTTGTAGGCCGGTCTGATTCTGATTAGAAAAATATCTAAAATCAATATTTTTTCTCCTGAGTTGTACATGATCATTGTCACAACCTGTATCAAGAACAGCGACCAACACGTCATTACCCTTGATGCCATTTTCATGCGCTTGTTTGATTCCAGTTATTTCCGGCCATTGCCTATCTGACATATTTGGAATACTTCCTGCAACCCTCACAAGACCTGGATCACGAAATAGTTCAAATTCCTCATTGGGAACGACATAGAAGTCATCTTGTAAAGCATCCTGCATTCGTTGTGGACCATTAGGATCCTCGATTACATATGCGTCGACATGTCCCAAGGATTTGAATAGAGGGATGTCTTTTTCATACTTCCTATCATCATCGAAATTTCTTACTTCAGTAAAGCCCAAAGCAATGAGTTCGTCTTTCTTTGGTGGATTAATAGAAAGGTCGATTAATTGCTGCTTTTTATCACTGAAGCTAAGACCGGGACTTTCAGAAAAGGTAGAATCTTTCCTTATTGCAACATACTTGTGCATTAGAATCAATTTAAAAAGTGATCTTGATGTTTGCTTAGCTTAAAGGAATGTCTTATGGACATAATGCCTGCAGCATTGAAATGACACCGTTTAGGACTTCCTTCTCCTTTTTCCCAACAAATATTTTAGCAATGTTAAGTGCAGCGATCACTACTCCTTTCACTTTACAAATAAACTTCACTTTATCTCCTTCGGCCAATGCTGCAGAAGAATGGAAGGCTTGAACATCCTCCTCAGTCGATAAGATTAAATTTCTGAACTCTTCGTTTGATAATACTTCTTCCATGATTTTGGTAATATTTGGTTAATGATTAAAAAATTAGTTTAAAAATACGAAAACAAATTGTTATTAACAAGATACTCTTTCCGTCAACTCACTTATATGATTGAGGGAACAAGAGGTAACCCATCAATCTGATTTTTTCTTGGTTTGATATTATTGAAATATGGCACGATGACTCTTCTAGATTGTCAATGACTTCATCTTACGGTTTTCTTATATCAACTTTTTTCGACCCCATTCACCATCCTTATTTGCAATATCAGGTGGCATCGGTCTTTGGTGTAAAAACCCGAATATCGCAGTACCACTCATAGTGGGAGCAGGGGTCATTTTTGTCTCAGGTCTAAGGTTTCACGATTAACATTTATCAAAAATGATGTTGACCTACTGAAACCACACTTTTATCTTATAAAAGATTATCATAGTATTCAGAAGTGGTCCAGAAATCCACAAAATGCCTTCTAATGGACAACCTAAAGTTGAATTATCATAATAAGGGCATATCATTCGATCGATAGCTTCATAGAACTCTCGCATGAGCTTCGATGCCAGGCTAACCGAGTCATATACAACAACTACGCTTGTATTGTTCTGTAAACCATTAAACGTCTTCCACGTTTTACATACTCAGCAAGCACATGTGTTGTGAAGTCTAAAAAGTCTTTTATGGATATACAACCAAAGAGATCATCAAGGCAAGGGATTAACTCCTAAAGTGTTCATCACCATCCGGTTAATCGATGAAAGATCGAATGATTTGAGATTTCTTCTCGAAATACATAATCAATGTTTTTAGACTACATTGATTCTTTTACCGTCACTCAAGCGTCACTGGAAGGATTTAGAACGATATTAATTATTAGATAATCAATCGTTTATGTCTCTTGAAGAGTACCCGGAGCGGGAATCGAACCCGCACGGCCTCAACGGCCACAGGATTTTAAGTCCTGCGTGTCTACCAATTCCACCACCCGGGCTTAGATAGGTACAAAGTAAGTCTTTCAAAGATACAATAGAAATAGCAGGACTTCTTCCTGCAAAACCTGCGTGCTTGCCCATCTGTAGCAAAAGCGAAGGAGGGTCTACCAATTCCACCACCCGGGCTTAATTAGGTACTGTGTTCTCCGAAGCTTGAGCGAAGGAGGACTATTGTATTCAAATTTAAGCTGGTTACTTTTACCGGCTTATTACTAAGTATCTGTAAGGTCTTGCGAAGCCTTGGCGAAGGAGACCCAATTCCACCACCTGTGTTCTGCGAAACCTTGGTGAAGCAGAACTGCGTTCTCCGAAGCAGAAGCGAAGGAGAAGTTAGCCGATCTGCAGCGACTTCTTCAGCTTGTACTTCGCCTTGAGCACCTCACTTCTACGCTCCACGGAAGGTTTGGTGAAATGCTTACGGTTTCGAAGTTCTGTGATGACACCAATTCGCCGATGCTTTTGCTTGTATCTTTTCAAAGCACGCTCGATGTTTTCACCCTCTTTTACGTTTACTATGATCATTTCTAAAGTTATTTCTATAAATGAGCTCGCAAAAGTATACTTTTCTCCCAACTATGGCAAGCCATTTATGATAAAAAACATAGAGTTTGCCAGAATGACAGGCTATACACAAATAGAAAATATGATATATATTAACGACTAGATCCTAGCCTGTTCCATCCGATAAAACTCGCGGAACGAGATCATGCGTTTCCGTTGCTCGTCCCACAGGTGATTGAACATGCATTCCAAGCTGTCTCGGAAGGTGATGGTACTGACATATTTCTGGAAGACTGGATTCTCCCGGGCACATTTCTCCAGGTAGTAATTCGGTATCCTGGAATTTAAGTGATGGATGTGGTGAAAGCCAATGTTCCCAGTCAACCATTGGAAGACTTTAGGAAGCTTATAGTAAGTACTGCCCTGAATACTGGCCAGCAAATAATCCCATTGATTCTTCCATCGCATGTAGGTGTCCTCATGTTGATGCTGCACATAGAAGAACCAAAATGCTACTACCGAGAAGAAAAAGATATTAATCATCTGAACGATGAGAAAAGCCTTGATGCCAATCAGCAATGCAAGAATGGCATATACCAATAAGATAGTGACATTGTTCTTTACTTGTGACCATCTTACTTTACCCCATCCCTTAAACTGAAAGAAGGGGTACCGGTTAGAAATCGTGAAATATATGACAGGAGTAAGGATAAACAGAAAGAAAGGATTTCGAAAAATCCGGTATGCCACGCGTTTGAACTTGGAACTTTTCCGGAATTCCTCTACTGTCAGAAAGTTGATATCTCCGACATCACGGTGCTCCAACTGACCTACATGACCGTGGTGATAGTTGTGGACCCTTGCCCAGTATTCATACGGTAGCGAACTGAAGAGGCTGCAAACGAATCCTATTATATTGTTCGCTTTTTTCGAGCTTACGAAGGACTGATGACCACAGTCGTGCTGGATGATAAAAATCCGCACCAGGAAAAAACCATTGATCATTCCCAACCCGATGGTAATCCAAATCGACCAATCAAGGGAGTAATACATAAGTATCCATAAGGCAATAAAGGGAAGAAACGAATTTAATATCTGAATTATCGCCTTCTTGGTATCGGGAGTAGAGTACTTAACGACTATTTTTTGCCAGTCTTTAAGCGCCTCTTTGATCTCTAAGTCTTTCTGCATATTGTAAATTTAACACTTTTGATGCCCATGTTAGTTCGATATATCAAATGATTCTAATCATTCAATCATCTAGTTGGTGGCTCTTCCTCCGGATATATCAAAATTATATGCGGTGTTGAAGGATGCTTCAGATGAAACGATCCAGCAGGAAAGTGCCGCTACTTCTTCGATGGTCCCAAGTCTACCCATGGGGATTTTGGCGGTCATATACGACATAGTCTCAGGTGCGGTATCCATATTCATCGGGGTAGCTATGACAGCAGGACAAAGACCATTTACAGTGATATTTGTATCAGCATATTCCTTGCCGATACCTTTCACCAGTCCCATGACGCCCGACTTACTGGCCGCATACCCAGCCATTCCTGGATTCCCTTCACGACCTCCTATGGAAGCTATCAACAGAATACGACCATAATCGTTGTCAAGCATATGCGGTATGCAGTATTTAGTCATCAGAAATGAACCATTTAAGTTGACATCTATGACCTTCTGAAAGTCTTTATATGAGTAATCCGTGATTTTCACTGCATTGGGACCCGCGATGCCGGCGGCATTTACCATGACATCCAATTTGCCATACTTCCCTACCACCTCCTCGATAGCTTGCTTTACCTCTGTCTCATGGGTGATATCCACAACTTTATAGTCGGCGGTGAGGCCCAGGTCGTTCATGGAAGCCACGGCTTTTTTAAGGTCTTCTTCCAGCACGTCAAATAAGATCACCTTGCCTCCCTCCCCGGCGATCCGGATAGCAATACCTTCACCAATACCTCGGGCTCCCCCAGTTATGATGGCTACCTGGTCCTTAAATCGATCCGTCATGAAAATCGTTGATTATGAATGTTTTTTTTGGCAACACCTCGAAAGAGCGAGTTAAGCCTTCAAATTATTAATTCTTCAGGAAATCTGAATCATACATCCACGATTATTTACCATCAATCGACAGTGACGAGTCCCGAAAATGAAAAGAGCCATCACTCAAAAATGATGGCTCTTAGATGAGCGAAAGACGGGATTCGAACCCGCGACCCCGACCTTGGCAAGGTCGTGCTCTACCAGCTGAGCTACTTTCGCAAAAAAGCTCTTTTGAAAAGAGGACTGCAAATATATAAAAGGATCGCTTTACTCAAACTTTATACGACAGATATTTTTGATTTTCAACCGCGATTCCAGAATTGCAGCCAGTACGGATAATGGCATAAATCAGACTGGTAGACATAAAAAAGTATGCATCCAAATCTGAATGCATACTTGCTAATAAATGGCAGTAATCTAGTTCTTATGCCTGGACTTTAGTACATGGAGTCCGTATCCTAGCTGATTTGGTCAAACGCCTGCTGCAAATCTTCTTTTATATCGTCAATGTGCTCAATACCGGCCGAAATCCGCAGCATTGTGGGTGTCACACCTGCGGCGGCTTGTTCTTCTTCTGATAGCTGCTGATGTGTAGTTGCCGAAGGCTGGATGATCAGTGTTTTAGCATCACCCACATTTGCCAGGTGGCTAATCAATTTCAGGCTATCTACAAATTTGGTAGCATTTTCCTTGTCACCCTTGATCGTAAATGACAAGACACCCCCAAACCCATTTTTTAGGTATTTCTTGGCATGCTCGTATGTGGCGTTGCTGGGTAAACCTGCATAACTGACTGACTCTACTTGATCGTGACTTTCCAACCACTGAGCCAGAGCCATTGCATTGTCTACCGTACGCTGTACACGCAAGGATAAAGTTTCTAGGCCCTGCAGCAATAAGAATGCGTTAAAAGGACTAAGTGATGGACCATAATCCCGCAATCCTTCTACTCGGGCGCGGATGATGAAAGCGATATTGCCAAAAGGACCATCGGTGCCGAAAATATCCCAGAACTTCATGCCGTGATATCCCTCCGAAGGTTCGGTGAATTGTGGAAACTTACCATTTGCCCAGTTAAAGTTCCCACCATCTACGATAACCCCTCCGATCGAAGTGCCGTGACCACCAATCCATTTAGTGGCGGACTGAACAACGATATTAGCACCATGCTCGAGTGGGCGACATAGATACCCACAGGTACCGAATGTGTTGTCCACGATCAGTGGAATGTGATGTTTCTTAGCTACTGCAGCAATTGCATCAAAATCGGGTACATTAAAACTGGGATTACCGATGGTTTCCAGATAGATAGCCTTTGTATTATCATCAATCTTAGCTTCGAAATCAGCCGGGCTAAGACTATCTGCAAACCGGCCTTCGATACCCAAACGCTTAAAGGTGACTTTAAATTGATTGTAGGTCCCCCCATATAGATTGGGAGATGAAACAAGATTGTCTCCAGAGCCCATAATATTTGAAATCGCCAGAAATTGTGCCGCTTGACCAGATGCCGTGGCAAGGGCTGCAACTCCTCCTTCCATCGCAGCCACTCGCTTTTCAAAAACATCCGTGGTGGGATTCATGATCCTTGTATAGATGTTTCCAAACTCTTTCAGAGCAAATAAGTTAGCCCCGTGCTCTGAATCTTTAAAGGTATACGATGTAGTCTGGTAAATAGGCACTGCCCTGGACCGGGTGGTTTCATCCACTTCCTCCTGTCCGGCATGCAACTGTAGTGTTTCGAATCGATAATTTGACATATTAACCGCTTGATTAGTTTGATGTAATGTTTGAAATTTTATTCTGTGTTTGTCTTCGGTAACTGAAGAGCTCTGAAAATAGAATAATTGATCGTGATATCATAGGATAGGATCACAAACGATGGTATTCTTTAAATTTTGAAAGAGGAAATACCTTCCGGGTGACAACTAGAGATTCTTCACGCAGTAATATTCGTGATTTTGATCAGATACTGATATGTTGTTTATAATGCGTTATATATGCATATGATGATCATTACTCGCCAAAACATTATCATTTCATTGTTATTCATTTCCATCTCTAATTTTGCCTGTCTGGATTCCATCGAATTGGCGGTACCAGGTGACAGACAGGGAAGGCTCGTGATTGAGGGATCGGTATTAAAAGCTAACTTTTTTCATGTAAGGGTTGCTGTATCGCGGACCTTTCGAAATCAAGATGTAATTCTTTTACCTGATGAAAGTCCAATTATAAACCTAAGAATAGATGGTACGAATGCTTTGTCACTTAAGAACAATGTAGAGGAACGAATCAGTGTAGACGACTTCTATGAACTTTATGGTGCGGCATCAAATAGCTTATTCAGTGTGGAGGTTATTATGCCTGATGGCACCAAATATTCCTCATCTGGTGAGAGAATCATCCCCAATCCCGAACCAGTAAAGCTAGAGGTTGATCATATACTGCGACCCGAGTTGAACAGCGAAAAAAACATCGTGAATCAGGAATATGTAGAGCTTTTTGCTTCAGGTCAGCTTAATAACCAAAATGATGAAAAAGTTTCTCTTCGTTGGGATGTAACAAGTGCCTTTGAATATCGTGAAATACCATGCTCTGAAGGTCCTTTTCAATCAAGAAGCTGTTATGTATCTCTTCTAAATCATCGAAATGAGATCAATGTCCTTTTGGCTAACAGGACAGAGCAAATGGAAGTAAGTCGACTAAAGATAGCGCAAGAGAGGGCGGACCATCGATTTTTCTATAGATATTATTTCAATGTGGTGCAGCGCTCATTGTCCGACAGAGCGGCAATCTATTGGGATCAGATAGCTGCGGGCATTTCCAGAGAAGGAACTATTTTTGATGTTCCATCCGGAAAGGTAGAAGGGAACATCAAAAACGAGGATAATCCGGAAGAGGAAGTGTTAGGCTACTTTTATGTGTCCGATATTGATACAATAAGATATCGTGTTGCACCCTCAGAGTCAGGATATCAGGGCCATCAATGCAGAAGCTTCGAGTTGACCAGACCCTCGTTTTGCTGCAATTGTGCAGCAACATATGGAGCTGAAACACTAAGGAAACCTAGCTACTGGGGTGAATAGGATTTGCGGTTAAGCTTCTTCTATTCGATTTGATCTACTCATATTCAGATTTGATCCACTATCTGTTTTAGATGTCCGCTTAAATTTTATCTTTCGTGGATGCTCGTAGCTATAGCTTTGAGTGTATGAATAACTGCTGAAATCAAACCACACTCGATTTGAGAAATAGATTACCATGTAACAGTTGCGGTAAATGGCTTTGGGTGCCGGTATTTGCTGCCGTCACAATCATGATGTTACCGGGCTGCCTTGACACGATTGAACTAGACCTTCCGTCCCAAAGTTCTGATAGATTGGTCGTTGAAGGGTCCATTGAGCGGGCAGATAATTACCATGTCCGGGTGGCTGTACGGAGAACCTTTGAAAATGAGGATGTAATCCTGCTTCCGGATGAAGACCCGGTTATTACTTTGATGGTCGATGGCACAGAAGCTTTCAGTCTTCAAAATGATCAGGCAATCACGATACCAATCCAGACATTTCATGACAACTACGGCGGAGGTCTTGAGAGTGCTTTTCAAATAGAGGTGCGTATGCCGGATGGCAGCACCTATCAGTCAGACCCAGAAAGAATCATCGAAAGTGCTCCCTTAGGAACGGTAAGTTCGGGTTATGCCGTTCGCACGGAGCTGAACGCTCAGAATAATATTGTGGAGGGAGAATATGTGGAAGCATACATCACCGCACCTCTGGTGAATAGTGATGGGAAAAAAGTCTCAATGCGTTGGGATCTTAGCGGTGCCTTTGAATATCGTGAAATACCGTGTACCGATGACCCATTTTTCAATGCCAGATCCTGCTATGTCGACGTCTTGAATCGAAAGAACGAAGTGAATGTATTGATCGGCAGCGAGACAGGAGGGGAACAAATCAACAAACTTAAACTAGGAGAGGCAGTAGCGGATTACAAGTTTTGGTCTTCCTACTATTTTACGGTGGTGCAAAAAACGCTTACTGACAACGCTGCTGAGTATTGGAGTGAGATTGCTTCCAGTATTTCTCGATCCGGTACCATCTTCGATGTACCACCGGGCAGAGTATCATCTAATATTTTCAATACCGCTGATATCAATCAGGATGTGCTGGGTTATTTCTATGCCTCTGCTATTGATACTCTTCGGCATAGAGTGCCCCGAGAGAATGTCGGAGAACAACTGCACCAGTGTGCGTTTGAGGAGTACCCCAGACCGGGCCATTGCTGTGATTGTGCCTCCACTTATGGGGCCGAAACGTTGATAAAACCATCTTACTGGCAATGATTGACATGAAACCACAAGCAATGTTAAGATACCTGGCTAAGCCTCTATATACACTGTTGATGGCTTGCTTCTGTCTGACAGGGATGAGCCAGACTTCTACTATTCCTAAAATCTCACTACAGGCGAACAGTATTTCTGTGGATGAGTTGCGTTCTGCGATTATGGAGAGGAGCTTTTACCGGATTTTCATTCAGCCTGACATTGAGACACCTACGATTTCTGTGAATGGCGAGAACGAAACCGTGCCTGATATTCTAAGATCAGCACTGGCGGGAACCAATCTGGACTTCATCACCTATGGTGAAACGGTCATCATTATTGGTCTAAAGTCTGATCTTAATACCCAACAATCAGCATCCTATTATCAGGCATTGGAAGAAAGTTTGAATATTTCTGAAGCCGAAGAAGAATCCGAATTTGTCATAGGTACGCTTGATAACTTGATACCCGGGCGGAACCCTATCATCACAGGTGTTATACTGGACCGCGAAAACGATGAACCCATCATCGGTGCCACTATGCAAGTGCGCACGTTAGGCATCGGAACCACTACTGATGAGTTGGGTAAATATGAACTTCAGTTGCCTCCCGGGTCCTATAGTCTGGATTTGCAATATATAGGATACCGTAATCAACAGGTCCCCATCAAGGTGATCGGGAACGGAACTCTGGACCTTACCATGGATAAGGGGGCGGTTACATTGGATGAAGTTGTGGTGGAAGCCCAGTCTCGTGATGAAAATGTGCAGTCCGTACAGGTAGGAGTGACCCGGGTCAGTATGAAGGATATTGAAAAGTTGCCCAGTTTTCTGGGAGAAGTAGATGTGATCAAAGGGCTTCTGCTGCAGCCTGGAGTCAGTACCATAGGAGAGGGGAGTGGTGGTTTTAATGTGCGGGGAGGTAATGTGGATCAAAACCTGATCGTGGTAGACGAGGCGATCATATTTAATGCAAGTCATGCATTGGGTTTCTTTAGCTCGTTTAACTCTGATATTGTAAGTGATGCTACTCTGTACAAAGGAAATTTACCGGCCAATTTTGGTGGAAGAGTCGCTTCCGTACTGGATGTAAATATTCGTGACGGAAACTTCCAGAAGTTAGGTCTTAAAGGGGGACTAGGTCTCGTTTCCAGCCGCCTGACCCTGGACATGCCTATCGTAAAGGATAAAACATCGATCCTCATCTCCGGTCGTAGCAGCTACTCTGACTGGCTATTAAAGCAAATAAATGTTCCTGAAGTAAAGAACAGCTCTGCCTTCTTCTACGATGCAAATGTGCGACTTACTCATCGCTTTAATGAAAGAAACTTCATATCAGTATCCGCCTATTCGACGCAAGATGATTTCACGTTTAACGAGGAGTTTGGATTTGATTACAATACCCTGGCCCTTCAGGCAAATTATCAGAAATTATTCGGTAATAATGTTCTTTCTACCTTGAGCGTGGTCAAAAGCCGGTATGAGAGTGCGCAGTTAGATCTGGCTGGAACCGATATGTCGACCCTGGATATCGCCAATGACTACTTGAAAATTAAAGAGAATGTGAACATAGAGCAAGGTGCCTTGTCAGCAGATCTGGGTGCCTCCGTTATCCTCTACAAACTCGAGCCGGGGAGCCTGAGCACTTCTTCTACCGAATCTACCATTATCCCTCGAACCGTAGAGGAGCAGGACGGGATAGAAGCTGCTTTGTATGCCAATATTTCCTATGATCTCAATCCCCGGTGGTCGGTGAGTGGTGGGCTTCGATTTACTAATTTTCGGTTTCTGGGCCCTACAGAGTATTATACCTACGAAGACCCATCTAATCCCACCGAGACGGGTATCCTAGATCTCGAACAAGGAGATGGAACAATCTATCAGGAAAGCAATATCGAACCTCGTTTTTCCACTCGGTATCGCATTGATGAATCTACATCGATGAAGTTTGGATATGCTCGTACTACCCAATACATCAATCAGATATCCAATAATGAGACACCTACTCCAACCAGTATTTGGCAGCTGACGAATCAATATATTCCTAGTACACGTTCCCATAACTTTTCTCTGGGGTTATTTAAAAACTTTGACCAAAACCTTTGGATTACTTCCGGGGAAGTATTCTATCGTCACATAGATCAATTATTCGACTATCGGGATTTCGCAGACTTAATTGTGAATGATCATTTGGAGACGGAATTAGTAAATGGTACTGGCCGGGCATATGGTCTGGAGTTGAGTATCAGACGACAAGTGGGAACTATCAATGGTTGGCTTAATTACACATACAGCCGAACTGAGCGACAGATCGATGAAATAAATAATGGGAGCTGGTACCCAGCTAATTTTAATAAGCCACATGACCTCTCGATTGTTACGAATATTCAGTTAAATAAAAGGCACCAGTTTTCAATTAATTTTAGTTTTAGCTCAGGAAGACCGATTACAATTCCGGTAGATCGACATTTTCTGGAAGATCAATTTGCGGTATTAAATTATTCGGATCGCAATGCTTTCAGAATACCTGATTATCATCGACTGGATATAGCATATACGCTGGGGCAGGGATTGCACAAAAGTAAGCGATTTAAAACCAGCTGGACTTTATCCGTATATAACGTGTATGCCAGGAAAAATGCATTTTCTGTGTTCCTGCAACAATCGGGATTAGGACAACCGGAGATCAAGCGTCTGGCTATCCTGGGAAGTGCTTTTCCAGCATTGACATTTAATTTTGAACTTCTATAAGATGTGAAGTGGTGACAGAACCATCTGAAAATAGATTATGAAAAAATATTTTTTATCGAGTGGCTTGGTAATGTTCTTTTTTACCCTTGTCAATGCACAAACTAGCTTTGTTCATTTTGATAAGCCCTATTATTTTTCCGGGGAGCACATGCTCTATTCACTAACACTGGAGGATGTCACCACAGAGACTTGTATGGTACATATTTCATTGGAAAGCAGTGCGGATTTGATCAAAGAGCATTTTCATTTGTCAGAAAAGGGATATGTCTCAGGTTATGTTAAAATTCCCTTTGATGTGCCGACCGGTGTTTTTGTTTTCAAAGCGCGTTTATTTAGGCCCTCTGGACTGCCGGTAGATATCATTAGTACTCCGGTTTCTATATTTAATGATGGAGTACCGACAGACTCAATTTATGCCTGGCAAGAGACCTCTCCGGTTGCTATAGAAAATGGTGGGGCTCAGATCTCTCTGGGGAAACAAGCCATTCATCCAGGGGATGTTGTGAAGGTAGATGTTGAAATATTAAATGGTAATGCGGATGAAGTAATATCCATTTGTGTTCGTGAGCAACTCGGCAGTCACCAATCGACTTCAAATATTAGAGCATTGACACTTCCCGAAGTGGATAGCCGATATCTGCAAATAATTCCGGTGACAGGTACGCGTAAAGTGCAGGGCCGGGCAAGATATAATGATAATTTCTTTTTTGGTGCCTCCAATCAGGCATTACAGTTTGCTAAGTGCATTGTACCAGGAGATGCATTTGCAATGGGGTTGGCGCCCTTTTATGGAGAAGCTTTTGTGCAGTTCTTCGACTTCCTATCCCGGCCGACAGAAGTAAGCATCATTGATCAGATGAGTAGTGTTGTGGATGATTTTGCATATGATGTTGATCCTGACCTGGAGAAGTATCGTCAGCAATACCAACAGCGAAAAATTATTCATGGCCTATTTGATCATCTGGAGGTGCTGGAACAAGCACCTGCAGAGAGAGCGGAATTATTTTCGAGAGATCCAGACTTCAGTATTGATGTACAGGATCTGGCACTGACGGGTATTTTTGCGGATGTTTTTCGTGAAACTGTTACGCCGCTCAAATACAGGAGAAAGCGTGATGGGTTCGAAGTGAAAATGCTGTATGAAAAAGATAATATTCGAAATTATTATCGGACAGACCCGATATTTAAAGTTAACGACTACTATACACAGGACTATAATTATCTGGGAGAATTACCACTTGGGGATGTAAAGACAGTAGACATTTACAACAAGAGAGAAACGTTGACTCAACTCAATCTCATGGGGACAGGTGGTCTTGTCGTTGTAGAAATGATGGATCGTCAATTTACTTTGCCTGATGAAGTAAAACTTCCCGGTATCTCGATGAATGGAATGCAAGAGCCCGTAATCACCCCTGTCCGTCCGCTTCAGAATGGAGATATCCCTTCGGTAAATCCGCGTTTGTTTTGGGATCCGGAAGCTCCTGCTGATAATGGTAAATCTAGCTTTGAGTTTACCGCAGGAGACCAGACCGGCAATTTCATTATAGAAGTGGTACGAGTAGAAAATGGCACCTGTCAAAAGACTCATTTCCCATTTGAAATCACACCCGCATTGAAGTGATTCGGAAATACGTTCCTATGTAGAGCTTCTTTAATTGTCAAAGCATAAATTGATTTTTTACTTAGAAGAAAAATCAATTTGATTTCTACTTGGCTAATGGTTGTAGACCATAGGTCTAAAAATATCTGTACGAATCTCGCGCTTTAATTTTTTGGAGAGTTTCATAAATCAGCTTAATTAGATTTTCTACATCATCCTTGTGCGCCATCTCCACTGTCGTATGCATGTAGCGAAGCGGCAGTGATATTAAGGCCGAAGGCACACCTGCATTTGAGTATGCAAATGCATCAGTGTCTGTCCCGGTACTTCTTGAAGAAGCCGCTCTCTGGAAAGGTATCTTTTTTTCCTCGGCCGTCTCGATAATGAGCTCACGTACTAAATTATGTACAGCGGGTGCATAGGTGATAGATGGGCCATCTCCACATTTGGTCTCACCATGTTTTTTTATATTAATCATTGGGGTCTTCGTATCGTGAGTCACATCAGTGATAATGGCCACATCGGGCTTTATGGCATGCGCTACCATCTGAGCTCCTCGGAGGCCGACTTCTTCCTGAACCGCATTAACGACATACAGACTGTAAGGCAATTTTTTCTTTCGACTATGCAGTAATCTTGCTACTTCGGCGATGGCGAAGCCACCCAATCTGTTGTCAAGGGCACGCCCCAGGTAGAAGTTCTTATTGAGGATTTCGAATTCTGAACCGTAGGTGATAACACAGCCTACATGCACGCCCATCTCTTCGACCTCTTTGTTGTCCTTGGCACCCACGTCGATAAAAATATTGTCAATGGCAGGCGCTAGATTGTTGTTTTTTCCATGCCGTGTATGAATCGCGGGCCATCCGAAGACACCCCGTACAATTCCTTTTTTGGTATGGATATTTACTCGTTTTGATGGAGCGATTTGGTGATCAGATCCACCATTTCGAATCACATGAATAAATCCATCCTTGGTAATGTGGTTGACAAACCAGGAGATTTCGTCAGCATGCGCTTCGATGACCACCTTCTTCTTCTTGCCGGGGTTAATGACGGCATAGGCAGTACCATAGCTGTCAAGTTCCCACTCATCAACAAAGGGTTTTATATAGTCAACCCATAATTTCTGTCCTTCTGCCTCAAATCCCGTGGGAGAAGCTGTGTTCAAATAAGATTGCAAGAAGGCCTCAGACTTCTTTGTTATTATTGCCATAGGTCTTAACTATTTCGGATGCCAAGAGGAAGGTGCCTCTCGCCAAGTAGCTAGTATTTCCTGATCTTTTTGATCAATATAATTCATTTCTTTAGCTACGGATAGGAGTGTTATATAGTCTGTAAGTGTCTCTGTTTTAATGCCTCTCTTGTTCAACCGCTCTTCTGCCAGATTGAAACCATAGGTAAATATGGCTAACAAACCTGCAATTTCTACGCCATCTTCTTCCAAAGCTGAGATCGCATCCAGGCTGCTACCGGCTGTACTGATTAAATCTTCAACTACAAGCGCTTTTTGACCACTTTTAATCTGTCCCTCAATACGATTTTTTCGTCCGTGTCCTTTTGCAGAGCCCCGCACGTAGATGAAAGGCAGACCCAACGCGTCAGCGAGTAGGGCTCCATGAGGAATACCTGCTGTAGCTACACCCGCCACTACCTCGAATGAGCCAAATAACCTCGATTTCTCTACAAGTGCATGTTTGATCTGGTTCCTGACAAATGGAAAGGAGAGTGAAAGTCTGTTGTCACAATAAATAGGTGATTTAATACCTGATGCCCATGTAAAAGGATTTTTTGCGTTGAGCTTTATTGCCTTTATTTGCAGGAGTAGTTCGGCTACCTTTTGGGTGTGATCCTTCATAGATGCTTTCAAAAAAATTCTGACAAATGTACAAAATCTATATAAATGAAAATTTGTTGGTTCTGAGCTCACTAGTGGAAATGCAAACTTCTGATATTCAAATGGATACAGGCATACCTTTTGCAGGCCGAACCTCTACACTTTTCAATGTTATAGACAAATTGGAGAAGAATCCCGATAAGATGACCTTCGGTGTTTACCATGATGATCTACCTCAAATGTGGAAGGCTTTTAAAGGTATTTACAAGGTCATCAAAGCGGCAGGTGGAATCGTGCGAAGGGAGGATGAAAAGTGTCTTTTTATCGAGAGAATGTCTAAGTGGGATCTGCCCAAGGGGAAAAAGGATAGAGGCGAAAAAGCTCCACAAACGGCCATTCGAGAAGTCTTTGAAGAGACGGGGCTTAAATGTGTCATAGAATCGAAAATTATCAACACCTGGCACACCTATCGAGAACCTGATGGCACTCGCATTTTGAAGAAAACCAATTGGTATGAAATGAACGTGTTGAACGGTGAGGTGAAACTCCAGGTAGAAGAACAAATTACCGATCATCGTTGGATGACACCTACAGCTTTTTTAGACAGTGAGCTGGATACTTATAGATCCATTACCGGTCTTGTTGCGGCCTATCTGGACCTCCAGAGATCTTGAATACTTCCTCACTTCTAAATCTTGCGATGTTCCGGAAAAGGCTATCCCATTATTGGGTCTAGTCAGAGACAAACTTTATCTTTCCTGTGGATAGGGTAGTCCCTACTTATTTCGCAATCACAAAACATACTGTATTCATGCATTCATTCTATATCAATCGTAGAAGATTTCTTAAGACGGGTGCTGCATCTCTTGCCCTATCTATGTTCGGACCCTCCGCATTGGAAAGTGTTTTTCAAACACAACCTAGAAGAGTGGGGTTGATCGGCTCTGGTTGGTATGGTAAGAGTGACTTGTTTAGATTGATACAAGTGACCCCTGTAGAGGTTGTAGCTGTGTCTGATGTAGATAAGAACCACGTCGAGGGTGCAGCTGACCTTATCAGCAAACGCCAAAAGTCCGGAAACAGACCCAGGACCTATGAGAACTATCAGACTATGCTGGAAAATCATGAGTTTGATATCATATTAATCGGTACCCCCGATCACTGGCATGCTTTACAGTGCATTGACGCCTTAAAGGCAGGAGCCCATGTTTTTGTGCAGAAGCCTATCAGTGTGGATGTACAGGAAGGTGAAGCGATGCTGGCAGCTGCAAGGAAATACAACAAGGTCGTGCAGGTTGGAACTCAGCGTCGCAGCACGCCTCATCTAGTGGATGCAAAGAAGAGGTTTGTGGATACGGGTATGCTCGGAGATGTGGCTCATGTAGAGCTGTGTTGTTATTATCATATGCGCAACCGCTCAAATCCTGACATCAAACCCGTGCCTGACTTTCTGAATTATGACCTATGGACGGGACCGGCCCCCTTGAGACCCTATGACAACCTTCCACATCGGGGATGGTGGCGAGCTTTCATGGAGTACAGTAATGGTATCATGGGCGATATGTGTATTCACATGTATGATGCAGCACGATGGATGCTTGATAAGGGATGGCCAAATAAAATCACCAGCACGGGTGGAATTCTGGTTCAAACTGAAAGCAAATCCAATATACCCGACACGCAAACAGCCATATTCGAATACGATGATATGAACATGGTCTGGCAGCATAGGACCTGGGGACGGGCTGCTGATCCAGACTATCCGTGGGCATTTAAAATCTATGGCGACAAGGGTACTCTGGAGGCTAGCGTTCGTGGATTTGATTTTATTCCGCAGGGTGACGGTGAGACTGTACATCAGGATGTGGAAATTGATCGAACGAACTTTCCCGAAGATCTGACAGAGGATTCTATTGAGTTGTTTGCCGCTCCTGCGATGCGTGCCCATATGATGGACTTCATTCACGCCATCGATCATGGAACCAAACCAGTTGCAGATATCGAGGAAGGTCATATATCCACAGCCAGTTGTATTTTGGCTAATATGTCCCTGGACCTGGGGCGTCCATTGGTATATGATCCGCACACACGGACGATACCTGGGGATGCAGAAGCTACCGAAAAGCTTGCAAGGGCTTATCGAAATCCATATCAGCATCCAGACCCTTCAAATATATAATTTCGATTTTATGACAGATGTCAAGGTGGCAGTATTTCCCGGTTCATTCGATCCCATCACTCTGGGGCATGTCGACATCATAAGGCGGGCAGCCCCATTATTCGATGAGATACGGGTGGCAATTGGGGAAAATAGTCAGAAAGACTATCTGTATCCCCTAAAGACCCGTCTCACCTGGCTAGAGGACGTCTTTAGCTCCTTTGCTAATGTATCGATAGATCACTATGAAGGACTCACAGCTCATTACTGTCGTGAGATCGGAGCGAAATATATGATAAGAGGTTTGAGAAACGCTTCTGACTTCGATTATGAAAAGACGATCAGCCAATTGAATCAAATCGTGGGTGGCGATTTAGAAACCGTCTTTTTTATCAGTCGCCCGGCCTTTTCCCATATTAGTAGCACGATTGTAAGAGAAATCCTCAAAGGTGGGGGAGATGCCACGCCTTTCATACCTGAGCAGATCAAAATCCAACATTGAACATCCTGATAGACGTACTGTTTATGGTGTGATAGCAGAGTGCTATCTTTGTTTCAGTAATTAAAATGTGAAAAGTATGAGTGATGCATCCTTCCAACTACCTCCCATAGTAAACGAGCCCGTTTTGTCCTATGCCCCTGGATCTCCTGAAAGGGAAGAATTAACAAAGACCTTGAAGGAAGAATCGTCAAAGGAAAAGGACATTCCGATGATCATAGGAGGTAAGGAGGTGCGTACCCGCAGGAAAATCAGTATTCATCCACCACATGCCCACGCAGAAACATTGGGGAAACATAGTTATGGCAATTCTAAACATGTGAAGATGGCCATCGATGCGGCACTGGCTGCCAAGCCTGCATGGGAAAATATGCCGTGGGAAGATCGGGCGGCAATTTTTTTGAGAGCGGCGGATATGATCAGTGGACCATTTCGCCAGAGAATGAATGCAGCTACCATGCTTTGCCAATCCAAGAATGTGTACCAGGCTGAAATCGATTGTGTCGCTGAGCTCGCCGATTTCTTTCGCTTCAATGCGAAATTTATGACCGAGATTTATCAGCAACAACCGATTAGTCCCAAAGGTGTTTGGAACCGGCTGGAGTACCGACCTTTGGAGGGATTTGTATTCGCCATCACTCCTTTCAACTTTACCTCCATTGCGGGCAACTTGCCGGGAGCACCTGCACTACTGGGTAATACAGTGGTGTGGAAGTGTGCAGAGACTCAGATTTATTCCGCTCACCTGATTATGGAAATTCTACAGCAGGCAGGTCTGCCGGACGGTGTCATTAATTTGATTTATGTGGACGGACCTCAGGCAGGTAAGGTAGTCTTTAATCATCCCGAATTTGCAGGACTACATTTCACAGGGAGTACAGGAGTATTTCAATTGCTGTGGAAAACAATAGGCGAGAATATAAAGAAGTATAATTCTTACCCCAGAATAGTGGGTGAAACGGGGGGTAAAGATTTTGTCCTGGCTCACTCCTCGGCCAACCCTAAGCAGGTAGCGACCGCTCTTGCCCGTGGAGCGTTTGAGTTTCAGGGACAAAAGTGTTCGGCTGCATCACGTGCATATCTGCCCAAATCAATGTGGAAAGAGGTGCGACAATATCTTAGAGACGATCTGAAGTCCTTCAAAATGGGGAGGCCTGAAGACTTTGGTAATTTTGTGAATGCCGTCATTGATGAAAAGGCGTTTGATAAGATTACCGGCTACATTAAGAAGGCAAAGTCTGCAAAAGATGTTCGTGTCATTGCAGGAGGTGAATTTGACAAGAGTGAAGGGTATTTTATCGAGCCAACGGTGCTGCAGGTAAAGGACCCAAAATACCAGACTATGGTTGAAGAAATCTTTGGACCTGTACTCACCATTTATGTGTATGATGACAGTGAATATGAGGAAGTGATTTCTTTGGTAAATGAGACCTCACCCTATGCATTGACGGGTGCTATTTTCTCCAATGATCGAGCCTCTACATTAAAAGCCTTATCTGGATTGAAACATGCAGCTGGTAATTTTTATATCAATGACAAGCCTACAGGAGCTGTGGTCGGTCAGCAGCCATTTGGGGGTGCAAGAGCCAGCGGAACCAATGACAAAGCCGGATCGATTTTGAATTTATATCGATGGTTGTCTCCACGTACCATCAAAGAAAACTTCCTTCCACCTGATGATTATCGATATCCATTTTTAGGTTAGGATACCCCCCATGCACTTCAACCTCTACCTCCATACCGCGTTTGCATTTGTATTGGTCATCACCACTTTAGAGGGACAAGATGTCCGCTTTATGGAATCTGGTGCCGCGGGATTTGCTCTCGGTGGGACGCAATCTGTCACCATAGGTGTGTCGTCAGTCAGAGGAAATCAGGCTGGGCTTGCTGAGCTCAAGTCACTTTCTTTATCACTTAGTGCCGAAAGGCGATTTCACAACAGTGCACTCAGTTACTATGCTTTGTCATTTGCCGTTCCTACTACATTTGGCAGCTTCGGCATGGCACTGCAGCGATTTGGAAACGGTGATCTCAATCAGCAGGTTATTGGTCTGGCGTATGGCAGAAAGCTTTTTGATGAGCTGATGCTAGGTGTGCGTTTTGACTATTTGCAAATGCGCATTGCTCAGTATGGAAAGAAGGCAGTGGCCACGGCAGAAATGGGGCTACAGGCTTGGGTTGTACCTCAAGTGTTACTGGGTTTTCATGTATACAATCCCTTTCAAGTCAGATTGTTAGAAGGAGAGACTCTGCCCGTGATCGTGCGTTTGGGGGTTCGATATGAAGCTTCCGATAAAGTCAGCGTCTTTGGTGAAATCGAAAAGATATCTGAGCTTCCTGAGGGTGTTGGATTTGGTATTCAATACCTTTTTCTGGATCGTCTGGCTGCTCGGATTGGCTATTCTACCCAACCGCAATTAGTTACCTTTGGTCTGGGGTATTCCATCGATAGTCGATATTCAGTAGATGTAGGTTCCTCAGTACATAGCTATCTGGGACTATCTTCTGCCGGGACCCTGAAGTTTCAGAAATAGATGTCAATGAAGAAGATTCTTGTAGTGGCTGCTACTCCAATAGAACTTGATCGAGTAGTGAGTAAAATTCAGAAAATCAGCGATTTACAGGACTTTGGTTTAGAGACGCTAGTTGCGGGAGTCGGGACTGTAAGTACTACGTATCATCTTACCCGGTACCTGTCGGATCATAAACCGGATTTCATTCTCAACGTCGGCATTGCAGGGGCTTTTCACCAGGAGGTTTCTCTGGGTGCGGTATTTCAGGTGACTAAAGACTGTTTTGCAGATTTGGGGGCTGAGGACAAAGATGGAACCTTCATCAGTCTCCAGAATATGATTCTTGAAGGCGCAGTCGAGTTTTGTGATTCGAAAGGTTTCTTAGGAAGCACGGCTCACTTTGGTGACTTTGACCGCTTGCCAGCTGCTGTCGGGGCGACCGTTAATACAGTACATGGATTTGCACCGTCGATTGAACATTTTAGACAGCGTTTAGCGTGTGATGTCGAGACGATGGAAGGAGCAGCCGTTCTGTACACGAGTTTGCAATTTGATGTACCCATGATACAGGTTAGGGCAATTTCCAATCATGTGACATCGAGGAATCGGAGTGCATGGAATATTCCCTTAGCATTGGAAAATTTGGCCTCGATTTGCACCTATGTCGTTGCTAATAGGTCCCAGATCAGGATGAATAGAGCACTTGAATGAATCCATAGAGGGCGATAGCTACCGTGCCTAGTATGCTCACCCACAAAAGAATATCATATGTCTTTGTAGGTATAAATGCCTCAATGGTATGTCGGTACCGAAAGAAGAAGACAGCACCAATCACCAGTATGAGAATGACCGATGTAATGACACCTCCTGCCAGGACCATGATCACAGGTAGTTTGATAAAAACAAAGATTACGGCCCACAGGAAGGGCATTACCCAACTCAGAATCGCGATAGACTTTTTCCGATCATTGAAGTCGAAAAAATTCATCCATCCCATCTGACCAAATATGTCCGAGAAGATTCTCGTCCATGCAGCCAGTGCGGCAAAGAGTGTAGAAAACAATACCATAAAGGCGCCGATCATGAAGAAAGCTCTAGCTCCTCCTCCCAATGATTCGGTATACATGAGGGAGAGTGTTTCCAACATTTGATATCCTTCGGGAATGTTGCCACCTGCATGCAGCACAGCAGCACCTAAGAGGTAGAATGCAGCCGTCATCAGGGTATACACAATCATGGCAGCGATTGCATCCAGATGCATGACTTTGATCCAGCCTCGTGCCCTTTCTTTCCAGGCTTCGCTACCATCATTCTTACCGGTCTTGTTCCCATAGCCTTTCTCCAGACACCAGTAGTTATAGGCTATGATTTCATCTCCACCCACTCCTGTGATACCAAAGGCCCCTATGGCAACTGCCACAGCTTCTTTGGGTAACTTAAATTGAAGTCCGGTCCAGATCTCCTGAAGCGTGATATCATAGGGTGTGTATTTCAGAAAGTACAAGCATACAAAAGTGAAGACAGTAAAGGTGCCAATCATAATGATGGAAAACTTTTCAATGAACTGATAGTATCCACGAAAGATCATTACCCCTACTACAGCAGCAGTCACAAATGCCAGTATCGTCACAGAAATATCGGGCAGGATCAGATTTAGAATCAGAGCGACACCCCCCAGGATACCCCCAATCTGTAAGATCTTGGTCACCATTAGAATGAAGAAAGCCCAAATGGTCCAGTGTGACTTTCCCAACCGAATACCAGGTAGTTTATTGAAGGCTTGCATGGGTGTTTGACCAGTTAGGATCGTATGCTTGGCAAATTCAAGCTGCAACATCACTTTGATAAGGCAACTCACAATGATCACCCAGAATGTGATAAATCCGGCTCTGGCACCCAGAGTGGTGGTGGCTATCAATTCGCCTGATCCTACGATCGATGCTGAAAGAATAAATCCGGGGCCGAGAAATTTAAGTCGTTCTAACCAAGTGACCGGAGGATTTTCAATCTGTTGGTTTTCAAAAATGTACTGATCAGTCATTCCACCAAAATAGGAAGAATTCCACGAAGAAAGGGCATAAACTGCATGTAATGGATAGGTGAAGAGTGGGATTTCGCCAACATCTTTGAAGCGTTGAAAAACTAAAAAAATCCCATCATGAAAAACAGACTTGTTACCCTTGCACTGGCCATCCCGAGCCTACCATAGTACCGGCTCAACTCCATAAAAATTGGTAAAATCAAGTACTGACAAAACTGGCGTGTGAGAGTACATTTCTCCAATCGGTGATCAGATTTTCAAACAAAATGGTCAGCAGATAAGGTTGACTTCAACCACCTCTGTGGGCAGGATCGCAGCAGTTTTTCACCTGCCGCTTCGATATTCTGGTAGAACAAAAGAAAGTATTGGGGAACACCTGACGATCAATTGGGATCGTTTGGATGTGACAATTAAGTGGAGCTTTTCATACTTATTGTATCTTAACCAAGGTAATCAAATGTAAGTATGAGAAGCTTTTTCATTTCCCTTTGGCATGGTTTGTTCCTGAGCATAATTAGTTTCACTAGTGTCAATGCCCAGACGGTAGTCCATGAGTTTATTTATGAGAATGCTCCATTCCCCAGTGCACATGCTTCTACGATCGTGGAGACCCCGGACGGCCTGGTGGCAGCCTGGTTTGGGGGTACGCATGAAAAACATGACGATGTGGGTATATGGGTCTCCCGAAAATTTGATGGAAGATGGACCACCCCCGAAGAAGTGGCAAACGGGATCCAGCATGCCGATAAGCGCTACCCCTGTTGGAATCCTGTGTTACATTTTGATGATAAACTCTATCTCTTTTACAAGGTGGGACCTAATCCGCGTGAATGGTGGGGAGAGGTGATGTCTTCCGATGACCACGGAATTTCATGGGATAGGCCTCACAGACTTCCAGAAGATATCTTAGGACCCGTCAAAAACAAAGCAATCACGCTTGAGGATGGTACCTGGCTTTGTCCCAGCAGTACGGAGCATGATGGATGGACCATTCATATGGAGATCACTACAGATAAAGGTAAGACCTGGCAACGTGTCGGACCCCTTAGATCTGAATCTCAGATCGACGCAATTCAGCCCACCGCCTTTATATTGCAAAGCGGTGATATCCAAATCTTATGCAGATCGAAGAAAAGTGGTCTGGTGGCCTCCACATCGAATGATAGAGGATTGTCTTGGACCCCACTCAAGCGTACTAATTTGCCCAATCCGAATAGTGGGGTAGATGGTGTCACCACACGAAAGGGCATTCATTATTTGGTTTACAATCCCACCAGCACACCGGAAGGTGATTGGGGAGGTGAACGGTACCCTCTTGTCCTTGCCCGCTCCGAAAATGGTAGGGATTGGACTGATGTCGTCACGCTGGAAGCGGAAGAAGGAGAATACTCCTATCCCGCTATCATTGAAGCTGAGGACGGTACATTGCACATTACATATACCTGGAAGAGAGAGAAGGTCAAGCATGTAGTGGTTCGATTTTAAGCTAAATCCATTTTATGTTTAAGAAATGGTCACTACCTATCCGACTCCAGTTTGCCATTTTGGTAAATCTGATCGTCGTTCCCCTGGTGATCCTTTTGGCGATACTGCTGTATGGTCAGTTTAAGAAGGTGTTGGATGAGCGGATCCTCTTGCAACTTTCTTCCATCAGACAACTCAAGAGTGTGCAGATCGAAGATTTTTTATCGCAGGAGTGGAATGCATTTAAGGGGAGTATTGAAAATAGTATCGATTATTCAAATGTAGATATATCAGTTGGTTATGTGGTATTACCTAGTCAATTAGATGAGGCAAATCAGTCAGATTGGGTAAGGCTTATTCGTAATGAAGAACCCGGTATTCATGACCTGTCCAGTCTTTCTGCTGATGGATCAATCGTGATCGGATTGAGCGAAAGAGTAGATAGCATTTTATACATGTCGGTCATTTCCGGGGCAAAGATCCAGGAGATTTTACTGGAACGAACCGGGATGGGAGCTACGGGTGAAACCTACTTGGTAGGATCTGATCTGACTATGCGATCATTGTCTCGATTTATGCCAGACACGAATCCTATCCTGATCCGTGCGGAGACAGAAGGGACAAAGCAAGGCCAAAATGGGATATCGGGTCTGGGGGTTTTTGAAGATTATCGTGGTGTACCCGTGTATAGTTCATATGGTCCCTTGGAGCAATCTGATCTTGCATGGATCATTCTATCTGAGATTGATGTAGAAGAGGTGATGGAGCCAGTAAACCGGATGCGGGAGAGGCTACTTATCATTTCATTAGTCATTGTGCTGATACTGATCTTTGTAACATTTGAATTATCTGATCAATTGACCAAGCCCCTACGTACCATGCACCGACTCCTTTCTCAGATGGCTACGGGTAGGATAGATATCGAAATACCCGAATCACGCCATGCCCAGGAGGTGAATTCGATGTTTAAAGCGTTGGAGAAACTAAAGGGATCCATTCAGGAGGCGGTACATTTTGCCGATGAACTGGGCAGCCTAAATTTGAACAAGGACTATAATCTGCTTAGCGAAGATGATGTTTTGGGCGAGGCGCTAATTCAAATGAGAGATCGGCTTAAAAGATTTAATGAGTTGGAGGCCGGACATCAAATTGAGAAGGAGAAAGCCTTGGTGCGAGGACAGGAAAATGAGCGGGCCCGTCTTGCCAGAGAACTACACGATGGATTAGGACCCTTGTTGACAAGCCTCAAGATGCAGATTCGAGAAGAGGATATGAGTCCTGATGTCAGAGAGGAGATCAATATTCTCATTAATGAAACTATTTCGGAAGTACGCAAAATGTCTTACAGCTTAATGCCATCCTCACTGGCAGACTTTGGTGTGGGGTATGCTATTTCGAAGCTGGTAGAAACGATGCGAAGAGTGAGTAATGTGGATATACAATTTATAAATTCCCTGGATCCCGGGGTGCCACTCTCGCATGATGTGGGGCTGACACTTTATCGGATTATTCAGGAAGCTCTCAACAATGCGCTCAAATATGCCCGCGCCTCGACGATACGACTGTCTTTGACACAATTTGAGGATCATGTATCATTGTACTTCAAAGATGATGGTATCGGATTCGATACTGATACAACCTTTGAAGGTGCAGGTATTGTAAATATGAAAGAACGATGCAGAATCATGCATGGCGATTTCGATATAATCTCGGACGAAACCGGAACCCAAATCGAAGTTGATATACCTTTGGACAATGCTTAGAATTATTATTGTAGATGATCACCAATTATTTCGCAAGGGACTTCAGTCACTTTTAGAAGAAAGTCAGGACTATGAAGTGCTACCAGGATTAGAGTCTGGTGAGGAGCTTATCAAAGCCCTGAGAAATGGCCTGGACCCCCATATTGTTCTACTTGATCTGACCATGCCCGGTATGGATGGTTTTGAAGTCCTCAAAATTGCAAAGAAGGATTTTCCGGAAATCCGCTTTATTGCTATTTCCATGCATGATGACGGCCATTATATTACCAAATGTGCACGTCTGGGCGCGTACGGGTATCTGCTCAAAAATGCGGAGGTGGACGAACTACAAAAGGCCATTGGAATGGTGGCTCAGGGCAAGAAATACTACAATGCGGAGATTACCGCTCTGATGATCAACAATATGTCCCTGCAAGCGACACAAGTCAAACCTCTTTCTCAAAGAGAAACTGAGGTTTTAAGGTTGGTTTCTGAAGGAAAGACAACAAAAGAAATTGCAAACACTCTTTTTGTAAGCAAGAGAACCGTAGAGACTCATCGCTCGAATATCATGAAAAAGATGGATGTCCAAAACTCGGCGGAACTGATACGAAAGGCTCTCGAACTGAAGCTCCTTGACTAGTAAGTATGCATCCGTATTTATACGGATATGTCCCTACGTATATACGCGCAAAATATTTTACCAAGATTAGCATAGTGCAGAGCACTGGTTGGACATGTTATACTTGTAATAAAAATATCCAACTATATGAAAGGTAAAATTTTAATAGTAGCGATCATGATGTGTCCTTTATTACTGATGGGTCAGTCACGATCAAATCTTAAGGGGCCCAAGTACAAAAACTACAAAGTTTGGAAGTCCGATAAGCAGGCAAGTACCTTGCATACCTTAGCAAGTGTGGAAAAACCAAAAGGTCCTGAAGCTAAGAATAAGCGATTATTTAAGAAGGACGATCGATCTGAAGCTCTTGTCGTGATGGAGAAGGACCGGTCGAAGCGACAGGGTCCCTGGGCAAAGAATTATAAACCCTGGAAAAGAGACGAGCAGCCTGAAATTGATTCAAGTCTTGCTAAGGAATAATTAAATAGGTATCCGCAGAATCGAGAGATCGGTATAAAACTGGTAAGTGGCTATCGTGGACCTGGACAATGTTCTTTTGCTGAGGGAAGATTTCTGTGAGTAGGTCCAATCGTAGCTTAACTTCATGATCAGGCCACATCGTTTCACCCGATACCGTTAAGATGATAACATCTGCAACACGTTCCACATTTTTCATCTTAATCGGCAATGATTCTGTGACGTTCCAAATCTCAAAGTGCTTTTGTATGTACGATAGCATATAATGCTCATATCTATGCAGGGAGCTTGTGTCCAGGTTGGGACGGCTACCCTGCATATTTTGTATTCCGTCTTCCAGATCATCATAAAATATTCGAAAGGTAGCCTGCCACTGTCTTTCCTCATCAATCTCAATCTTGCAGGTACTCAAGTAAATCGGGTGGAGCGTGTAAAATAGTAGAATGAACAAGTATCCACTAGTCATCTTCAATTCCTGTTTCTAACAAACTATTGAAGAATAGCTTATAGGTACCTCTCGGTTGGCCTCTAAACTGTGGCCTGAAACCAAATAATACGACATCACCTTCGCCAAAGGGTACCTGCACTACAGCTGGTTTTCCCGAGAGATACCTATCCTCGCCGAGAGCCCACCCGCTTTGTAATATATCGTCCTCAGCGTATCGGGCAATGATAGTCATCTCTGGTGTGGGTGGGTCAGGGATTTGGGTTATTCCCCCTTCTTGCTCTCTTGAGAGTTTCACTCTTTCGAAAGCACGACTCCGTACAAAGGAAGCAATCGCTTCGCTTGGCATTCCGTTGCCAATGAAGGTTTCTGTGTCTACGTTAATCTTGACCAATGAACCGGGGATGAAAAATTGGTTACTGGATACACTACCCAATGCATTTCTGACAGGCAATCCAAATTGATCGATAATATATTCGGTAGCGCCATCCAGCGCCACAATTCGACCTCCCTTTTCCACAAAACGCTTAAGTGACATAGTGCCATCCAGTCCAAGACCACCTGTATAGGGTTCAGGCATCATTAGAGGGCGATGTCCCTGCAACATTCTGAAAGCAGATTGATGAGGTAGTACTATGACGTCGTATTCATCCAGGCTACCAGCACGAATTTGTGCATCATGCAAGGTGTCAAAGTCGAATTGATATTCTTCCAGGAGCCATCGGGTCCAGCCTTCGTCCATACTGGCATACCAGGATTTGTAAAGCCCGATGCGTGGTTTTCGGATTACCCTACTTGCAGGTAGCTCCGTTATTTCCTTGAATGCTAAGGGAAGGTTTCTAGCAAGAGATTGCACTCTGGTGGAAGATGGGATCAGGTAATCTGGATTAGACGTAGTTTCCAATCTAATGTCTACTCCTGTGCTTAGCAGCTCATTTATAGCGAGAATTGAGGCATTACTACCGGCATTGAGTCTATAATAGGGACTTGAAGGCAATCCTCGTCCCTTGTACTGATATAAATCAAAAACCTCCTCTGTAGATACAGATGGATCTTCCATGGCTCTAAATACTTCCACATCCATTTGCATTGGAAGTGTCCATCCTGCAATATCATAGGGAGGATCGGGTCTACCATTAACTCTGCGATCAGGATAATTCTGTTTTTCCAACAAATCGACAATATAGTTTCTGAAGGGCTGCGCAGTAGGTATCACAAAAGAACCCTCCTGAAAGAATCGATCTCTTATTTGAAAAGGAGCTATTGCACAATGGACCTGTACACCACCTAGCCTGAGAATATTTACCAGATTGATGGCTTCATCATATTGAATCTGATCTCGGGGAAGGATATAAGCCTTTATTGAATCCGACAACCCTGCTTCTATTGCATCGGTAGCCATCTGATGCATGTTTAACAACCATTGTTCTTTAAGGTCCGATGCCGAACGCAGTACGGCCATGGTAGCCGTAAGCATATATGCCACCGGTTGGTCAAAAGTTGATTCCCCTCCTTTCCAAGGGTAGGGGTAGAAGACGTTGCTACCGTCTGTAGGATGTCCACTTCCTCTTCGAGCAGCAATTCTGTCTGGAATGGAGTCTGGGTCATAAAATCGTGGCGTCGCAGACGCATGGCTGGTCTCCGTCAAAATACCGATCATGTTGTGAAAGTATGGGACCGTTCGCATGCCACCGTTCCACCACATACTGTATATGACGGTGCTGACGGCGCCCGGCATCTTCTCCATGGCAAATCGATTGGCCATGGAAGTGCCGATCATATTGACACCTGTGGTCACTCCTGGATGGATATTGGGATTGACCGGATCCGCAAATGGAGGAATAAAAATACGGGTCCAGCTGGGACCGGTCTGATGATGATTGTATACGATCTGGGGATACCATTCATTATACAAGACCTGATTGACGGCCTTTGATTCCGGCATGTTACACATAAACCAATCCCGGTTATTGTCATGGCCGACATAATGATGGTAAAGCCATGGGGGTCTGGTAGTCTCAAAAGGAGTATTTCTATTCTTCCGATACCAGTTTGCAATGATATCCAGTCCATCTGGATTCATTACCGGCATGTGAAGTAGAATGACATTATCTCGAATTCCCTCCATCTCATCAGAGTCCTCCGTTGCAACATTGTGAGCTAGTAGTGTCATCATTTGAGCGCAAGCAACTTCGGTGGCATGAAGACCGCCATCCACCCACACAATGGACTTTCCTTCTTTGGCAAGTTCTTTGGCAACATTTCTGTCTACCTCTCCCAGTGCCAGTTGCTTGTTGATTGCTTTGTACTCGTTGAGCTTTTCAAGATTTTCGGCAGAACTAATAAACAGAAGGACTAGTGGCTGATCCAGTACAGACCGGCCGATTTCGATCATTTTGACGCGATCTGTGGATTCATCCAGGGCCCTATAGTACTCTAGCATTTGCGAATAATCGGCCAACTGGTAGTCATCACCCGGTGTGAATCCAAAGATGTCCTTTGGATGCGGAACCTGACTAATAGCCAGATTCATGAATATCAAGAGAAGAATTAGGGTGGAGAAAGCTGAGTAACGTAGATGCATGAGTTGGTTCTTTTCGCCAACGTGCAAAATACAAAAAGCAGTTTGTCAACCTCAACATGAGTTCAGGTTCCTAGATCATCTATCTGGGGGGCAAGTATTGATTATAAATTCCGTAAAAAACACCTAATGTTCATAATCACATGGTGTTTTGTTACAAATATCATCCCTTTAGTGTGACAATAGGAGCGACATTTGGTATCAATTGAAAGATTTCTACAATGGTAGGAGTTAATCAACTCGCCTCCGGCAAGTTTGATGCTACTTGTTTAGATATTGCCTTTTCACACCAGAATCATTTTAAGAGCTATCAAACGGATGGAAGCAGTTTGCCTTATGCTTGGTTGTCGTTTTCGTAGGTGATACTCTAGCTTTTTTGACGTTCCCTTTACAGTTCATGAAAGTATTTATCATCTATGTTATTTGAGTTGCACCTACACTTAGCGGCAATTGGGCAATCATTGGAGATCCATCTGAGCACCTTCTGGTGAGCAGTTGGATCTTCTATTTTTGGAATGCAGAAACCTTGTAGGTCTTTGTTCCTCTTTGATCCTATCCACTATTTTACATATCTTTCTTTCGGAACTGTCTGAGATATACTCTTTTAATAATAGTTGAGCTGTTTATTAGCACTGCTTTTGTTTATGGTGCCATTCACTATGATATGTAGTATACGTAAAGCCGAGTTCGCATTGGAGAGTTTTAGAATGTGGTGGACTCTGATGGTGAGTATGCTCTTTCTTTCCTTATATGCCCAGGAACATTCGATTCCACCTACTGATATCAAATTTAGTCACATTCCGGAGGGGCTGTCACAAAACACAGTAACCTGCATCGCTCAAGATGCACTGGGATATATGTGGTTTGGAACAAGAAATGGACTCAATCGATATGATGGCATCGATTTTAGCATTTACGAATTTGATCCGGCAGATTCCACGACGATCAGTAGCAACTATATTCGATCGATTTTTCTGGATTCGGAGGGGAGATTATGGGTGGGGGCCATGGATGGAGGCCTTAACATGTATGATCGGGATAAGGATGGATTTGTACATTGGAAATCAGATCCTGACAAAGAAAGCAGTATAAGTGATGACTGGGTAAACATAATCTATGAAGACAAGTACCATCGACTTTGGATTGGTACTGAGCATGGTGGTTTAAATCTGATGAATGAGGATGGACGGACCTTTACTGTGTTCAAGCATGATCCCCAAGATCCCAGGTCTCCTGCAGGTAATCAGGTGTCTTCCATCATCGAGGATGGTCAGGGTCAATTGCTGGTGGGATACAATAATGGACAACTCGATGAAGTGAATGAGAATTTTACTTTCTCACATTACCGAACTGGCAATCAGGCATCCGGAGCACACTCAATAGAATGCATGTACAGAGATATTGACGGTAATATTTGGCTGGGTACCAATATTGGAGTGGAAAAAGCGATTAAGGAAGATGATACTTACCACTTTGAATATACGAATTTGTTGAGTGATGGATCAGGGAATGTCAATAGAAACAAAGTATTTGCCATAAGCGAAGATAACCATAGGAGACTGTGGATTGGTATTGAAAATGGAGGTCTCACCATTCTTGATCGCGAGAATAACCGACAAGAGCATTATTTGCCGGATCCAAAAGACCCCAAAAGCCTGGGTAGCAACTCGATCTGGGCCATTTTCCGGGATAAACTGGGGGCGATGTGGCTTGGCGCCAGAAACCGGGGCATAAGTAAATGGGATCAATACGAACACAGATTTAATTATCATCGTTCGGGGATATCTGGATACCACTTTGCCAACAAGGAAGTGACCTGCTTTCTGGAAGATCGCGAAGGATACCTTTGGATTGGGACAGATGGGGGAGGACTCAATGTGATCAATCCTGACGGATCGGATTATGTTCATTTTTACCATGATCCAAACAATACTAGCAGTATTAGTAATGACGCAATCATTTCTCTCTTTGAGGATAGTGATGGATATATTTGGGTAGGTACCTGGAATGGATTGAACCGTTATGTCAAATCAATCAACGGCTTCATACGATACCAACATGACCCCAATAATGTCAATTCTATCAGTGGGGACCGTGTCTGGAGTATGATTGAGGATTCATATGGTGATATTTGGCTGGGCACCAGAGCCTCTGGACTCAATCGATATGATCGTGGTAGGGATGCTTTTGAGGTGTTTCCCTCTTCCGGATATGCAGATGATCAGCACATCGGATTTGACCGGATTTTTAAGATTTATGAGGATTCGGATTCAAATATCTGGCTAGGATCGGGAGTAGGCGGCTTGGATATGATGGAAAGGCAGTCAGATGGCACCTTTCGATTTACTCACTTTGTCAATGATCCTGGAGATACTACATCACTTAGTAGCGATATGATTAATGTGATCACTGAAAGTAAAGGAGGTGATATTTGGATAGGAACCTGGATGGGATTGAATCGATACGATAGACAAAGTGGAACATTTGAAAGATTTACCCGGAAAAATGGTTTGCCGGATAACGTCATAAATGGAATTTTGGAAGATTCAGCAGGTATCCTTTGGATTAGTACTAATCAAGGTCTTTCTACGCTAAATCCCCAGGACGGCAGCTTTAAAAACTACACTACTGAGGATGGATTGCAGGCTATGGAGTTTATACGTGGTGCCTATTACAAAACCAGGAGTGGTGAATTTTTCTTCGGAGGAATTAATGGGTTTAACGCCTTTTATCCGGAGAACGTAAAGGAAAATCCTCACGTTCCGGAAATTGTATTGACAGACTTCAGGCTATTTAATGACCGGGTGATTCCTGAAAAATCAGGTATACTTACCAGTCACATCAACGATGTCAGCGATATTGAGGTCTCTTTCAATCAGAATCACCTGACTTTTGAATTTGCGGTCCTCAACTATTCTCAATCGACAAAAAACAGATACTCCTTTTTTTTAGAGGGTTACGATCACGACTGGACTGACCTCAGTAGTCAGCGAATTGCAACTTATGAGAAGCTGCCACCAGGAGAGTTTCTCTTTCACGTCCGAGGAACTAATAATGACGGAGTCTTTTCTTTTGATCGTGATCCGGTACGAATTATCGTACATCCTCCCTGGTGGAAAACCTGGTGGGCATATGGCACCTATGCTCTCCTGATTTTGGCATTAGTATTATGGGGTAGGCAAAATATAATCAGAAGGGAGCGATTAAAAAGCAAGCTGCGTCTCGAACGTTTGGAACTCCAGAAGATGCAGGAGATAAACCAGATGAAGTCCAATTTCTTTGCGAACATTTCGCATGAGTTCAGGACCCCGCTGACCTTAATCCTTGGGCCCCTTCGCAACATGTACTCAGGATCTTTTGTGGGGAACACCAAAAGTCAGCTTCGCATGATGATTCGCAGTGGCGAACGGTTGCTTTCGCTGGTAAATGAGCTACTGGATTTGTCAAAAATTGAAGCCAACAGCCTTTCTCTAAATGCACAAAAGGAAGATTTAAAGCTATTCTTACAGACCATTTTTATCTCCTTTAAAGATTATGCATATTCTCGCAATGTGGACTATGTGTTCAAGCCGAATCATGATGATCTCACCGTTTATTTTGATGCGGAAAAGCTAGAAAAGGTCATCAATAATCTCCTGTCAAATGCTCTTAAATTTGCAGAAGACGGAACTGTTGAATTGGGGACCAGACTCCCTGAAGGTCAACCTCATTGTGTAGAGATCTATGTGAAGGATACTGGGATTGGGATTCCATCTGAATCTTTACCCCATGTCTTCGACCGATTCTATCAGGTGGATCACTCTGATCATCATACGGCAGGCGGTACTGGCTTAGGGCTTGCTCTAAGCAAAGAATTAGTTGAGTTACATCACGGATCTATAGTGGTGGAGAGCCGAGAAGGGAAGGGGACAATATTTCGTGTGCTTCTGCCATTAGGTAATGATCATTTAACAGATGATCAAATAATCCTAAATGGCTCAGAAGCAAGTGCTTCATCCATTCCTCAACCGTTAGACATGCTCCCTGTCACCTCTGAGCAATGGGAACATGCCGAGACACATTCGAAAGTTGATGCACCTCTTATTCTAATTGTCGAAGACAACGTCGATATGCAACATTTTATCGAAGACCAATTTTCGGGAAAATATCGTACCGGGACGGCAGTAGATGGTAGAGAAGGATGGGAGAAATGTCTGTCAGATATGCCAGATCTGGTCGTATCTGATGTTGCCATGCCTCATAGAAATGGAATAGAGCTCTGTCAACAGATCAAACAAGACGAACGTACTGCCCATATTCCCATATTACTACTGACATCCAAAGCAACTAATGCCGATGAATTGGCAGGGCTGCAGGAGGGTGCTGATGACTATGTGACCAAACCATTTGACCCTAAAATGCTCCTTGCCAGAGCTGAGAATCTCATTGCCACCAGACATGCTCTCAGGGCTCGTTTCAGTGCTGCCAGACCACTTTCTATTGAACCCAGTGAGGTTACAATCACATCAGTAGATGAAGAATTTCTCAACAATGTGCTCAAAAGTATTGAAGAAAACATGTCCGATCCTGACTATAGAGTGCAGGATCTAAGCCGGGATGTTGCTATGAGCCGTATGCACCTATATCGGAAAATCAAGGCTCTTACCGGTCAGACAGTCGTTGAGTTTATTCGTACGATGCGGCTGAAGAGAGCAGCCCAAATGATTCTTCAGAATAAGTCAACCATTGCCGAGATTACCTATCAGGTAGGCTTTTCAGATCTGCAATATTTTCGAAAATGTTTCAAGAAACTCTTTGGTTGTAGTCCTTCCGAGTATGCAGCAGAATCCAATCAAACTCCATCCCCTATTAAGTCTTCATGATATTTTGTCCTTCAGGTACATTTTGATTACTATTGTCTTTCAACAGTAGTGTAAATAGATAAAGATGAAGCAAATTTTGGCCCTTTTGATCTGTACAGGATTGACGATATCCCTGCTTGGACAAGAAGAAGTAATGCAATTGGATTGGGATGAATTGAATAAGACAAAGCCCTGGTTGAAGACCGAGCAGTGGGATCCTATACCTCCTAAGGTGACTCCGGGTTTTTTGTTTACTCCTCCTTCTGATGCAATCATACTGTTTGACGGTACAAATCTTGACGCATGGCACAAACCTAAGTATGATTATGGTGCAAGCATGGATCAGGTAGAGTCAATTCTGGCCTGGAAGACATCAAATCCGAGTTTTACGGATGCTGAGTGGGAAGTGAAGGATGGTGCGATGATCGTATCCCCTGGCAAGGGAGCCATCGAGACAAAGCAGTCCTTTGGCGATGTACAATTGCATATTGAATGGCTCGCTCCGGTTGATCCGGGAAAGAAAAGCCAGGGATATAGCAATAGCGGAGTATTTCTAATGGGTCTTTACGAAATTCAGGTGCTCAATTCTTACGAAAATGCTACCTACAGCAACGGTCAGGCAGGATCAATGTATAAGCAACATATACCTCTTGTAAATGCCTCAAGACCTCCCGGCGAATGGCAGTCGTATGATATCATTTTTAATGCACCACGTTTCAAAGAAGATGGATCACTCGAAGAAGTAGCCAGCATCACAGCATTTCATAATGGTGTTTTGATTCTGAATAATGCAGAACTGAGTGGTCCTTGCATCTATATTGGTGAGCCTTACTATGTGGCACATCCAGAAAAAATGCCCATTCTACTGCAGGATCATGGCAATCTGGTTCGGTTTAGAAATATCTGGGTACGAGAGCTCTAAGGCAGATTTAGACATCATTATAGATAAAATAGCAATCTAATTATTCGGTAAATCGACTAACTTCTTAGCATTCCTATCTGGTATTGCTATCTTGTGAATTGCGAAGTTATGTCGATCTGGGAGTATCTTATCATTGGAATGTTGTTCAGTGCCATAGGAGCATTGGCACCAGGTATGATCAATCTGGCGGTTGCTGAGCGCACTATTCGCAAGGGATACCGTTCTGGATTGATGGTCACATTGGGTGCTGGAATCATCGAGTTCTTGTATACTTTCCTGGCCATCTACTTTATAGATCAACTGACGCAGAATAAGAGTATTGGCAAATTTATCACCTGGACGGCAGCTGCTATTTTTCTGTTCTTAGGCCTCTACTATCTCCTACGGAAAGCAAAGCCTATCAAGCCTGTCAATAAATCTTCTTCACGAGATCTTGCTTTAGGCGTGGGCGTGGCTGCCATGAATATGCTCATCATCCCAACCTGGTTATTTATTGGTATTTGGATGAGAGGGCAGGGATATGACTTTCTCCACATAGGGCACATTGTGCTGGTCTCCATCGGCTCAGCATTAGGTGCGTGTCTGGTCTTTTTGGGTTATGTAAAATTAGGTAGCTATGTGGTCTCACGGATGGAGACGGTAACCCAATACACTAACAAGTTTGTAGGCACCGTATTTCTGGTCTTGTCGGTAGTGCAATGCTTCAGGGCCTTTTATCAATAAGAAGGGACCATCCACGTATGGATGATCCCCATATTTGAGTGTGTTGACTCTAATTTCACGGAAAGATTATATGCAAACATTGAGCACATTGCATCTATGCTCAGGTATTTGTAGGCTCATAAGGACAGAAAGATCTCTAGTTTTCTTTGGAACGAGAAGTTCAGGTCTTCCTGTTTCTGTCATATCCTGGTTACTTGCACTAAGGTGTCTCGTAAAGTAGACGTATACCGGATGGGCTAACCACAAACTAATGTTTGATTTATGGAGACTCTGGTTGTGGATCCGTGTTGTTATCCTGATTTTCTCCCTGTCTTTCCCCGAGGATTTGCCAACAAGTGACAAAGAATGCCGCAACCATGGGGCCGAGAATAAATCCGGAAACTCCAAACCATGTAAGTCCCCCCAGTGTAGATAACAGTACAAGATAATCAGGCATCTTAGTATCGTTCCCCACAAGCTTCGGTCTAAGCAGGTTATCAATAAGTCCAATCAGGAGAGATCCCACCAGGACAATTGTAAGTGCTTTGCCAAGCTCACCTTGTGTAAAGAAAATAATGGCAGCCGGCAACCAAATGATACCACTACCCAATGGCAACAGGGAAAAGAATGTCATTAGCACTCCCCATAATACAGCCCCAGGAATGCCAACGGCCCAGAATAATAAACCACCAATGGTTCCCTGGATAGAGGCAATCACTAAATTCCCTTTCACGGTTGCACGTGTGACGCTTTCAAAACGCTTGATCAGTCTCCATTCTAGTGTGTCTCCAATCGGTAACGCCCAGACGAGCTGATCTAAAATTGATTTTCCGTCTCTTAAGAAGAAGAACAGAATATATAGCATTAGCGAGAACTGGACCACGAAGGTGAAGGTATTTTGAGTGAATCCCACCAACTTACCAGCAATGGTTTTTGTGGCATTGGTGATCGCTTCATTAAAGGAAGTGCGAAATTCATCGACATTGACATTAAATCTTTCAAGTGTGTTTTCTACAGTTGGAATATGTGCCTTGTAACCTTCAAGCATCTTCTGGACGTTGATATCACCTGATTCTAGACGATTATAAAATTCTGATCCCTCGGCCACCACCGCAATTCCAATCAGAGAAACAGGAATGATTACAATCAAAATGATCGTCAATAGCGTAAATGCTGCCGTAGTGTTTGACCGATTCGGAAATTTTGCTACAAACCAGCTCTGTAAGTTTTGAAATAACACAGCCAAAATGATAGCCCAAAAAACAGCCATCAAATAACTGCCTACCATCCCGAGGAATATTCCTGTGATAAACAGTAGAAGGATCATGAAGAAGCCCATGGAAAAGCTATTTTTTTGACCTTGCATTTCTTGTGATTATCTTGATACAAGATAGTACAAGTCAATTAAATACTAATACCGGGAAAGACATCTTTCCCATGGAAGGGAAGAATGCCTTGAGACACAAAATGAATAGGCTACAGGTGAAAAAGTCTACCGTCTGAAGAACCGGAAAGATTAACTTCTGACAAGTTTTAACTGAAGTCGTTTTCGATCAAAATCTATCTCGAGTACCTCAACTTCAACTTCTTGTTGTAGGCTTAGAACGTTTGAGGGATGTATATTTCTGTGCTCACCCATTTGCGATTTGTGAATAAGTCCATTTTCTTTAATGCCCACATCGACAAATGCTCCAAAATCTGTTAGGTTGGTGACTAATCCTGGTAAAACCATGCCTCTGTGCAGATCCTTAAGTACTACAATATCCTGGCGGAAAGAGAATACAGAAGCTTGTCCACGGGGGTCCAGTCCTGGCTTCTCCAGTTCTTTCATAATGTCTGTTAATGTGGGCATGCCGACCCGTTCGGATTGATATCTTTCCAGCGAAATATCTTCTCGTATGGATGGATTATTCAGTAGTTCTTCAACATTGCATCGCAGGTCTCTTGCCATCGACTCTACTATATGATATGATTCAGGGTGCACGGCAGTATTGTCGAGTGGATTATTTGATCCTCGCAATCTCAAGAAACCAGCTGCTTGTTCAAAAGCCTTTTCGCCTAATCGGGGTACATGTAGTAGTTCACGTCTGTTTTTGAAAAGACCTTGGGCTTCCCGATGTTTTATAATACTATCCGCTAATGCGGGACCAATTCCTGCGATATATTGAAGTAGTTCTTTACTGGCTGTGTTTAGTTGTACTCCCACCTTATTAACGCATCGCTCGACTGTGAGATCCAATTTTTCCTGGAGTTTCTTCTGATCTACATCATGTTGGTATTGCCCTACACCGATTGATTTAGGATCTATTTTAATGAGCTCAGATAGTGGATCCATCAGTCGTCGACCGATTGAAATCGCCCCACGAACTGTGACATCCAGATCAGGAAACTCGTTTCTGGCGAGTTCGGATGCTGAATAAATAGAAGCGCCACTTTCACTCACGAGATAGACTTCAGTTGTGGTTCTATCCGGCAAGTCATTTAGTAGTTGCATAGTTTCCCGGCTTGCTGTGCCGTTTCCCACTGCGATAGCATCAATATCGTATTGATGAATGAGCTGGACAATTTTATCAAGGGACTCTTTTCGTCGGTTTTGTGGAGGATGAGGATATATATTGGTATGTGTCCGAATACTGCCCTGCTGATCGAGAACGACTACTTTGCAACCTGTCCGAAATCCAGGGTCAATTGCCAGCACCATTTTCTGGCCAAGTGGTGGTGCCAAAAGCAACTGCTCGAGGTTCTTATCAAAAGTTTCAATAGCGGCTAGATCAGCTTTCTCTTTGAAGAAAGCAAGGATCTCATTCTCGATTGAGGGTTTGATCAGACGTTTGAATGCATCGTCAAATACTTCATTTAAAAAGTGGAAGGCAGGATTTTTTCCTGATCGAATAAGCCTCTTTTTGAGTGGGTACACGGAACGCTCATAATCAATCTCAATACTGGTCTTGATGAACCCCTCACTCTCTGCTCGGTTTATGGCCAGTAGTCGATGAGACGGACAGCGATGTAGCAGTTCATCTACTTCAAAGTAGTCACTGTATTTACGGCCCTCCGCCATTTTTGCCTTTATAGGTTTAGACTTTATTCTACCGTATTTCTTGTAATCTTCTCTGAATTTTTGTCTGACCCAGTCGAGTTCCGATATGTTTTCGGCAATAATATCGTGAGCTCCTTCCAGTGCTTTTTCAACCGTAGGGACTTCTTTTGTTAGGAATGATTTAGCCAGGTACATGGGTGAGTTTTCCTTTTGATGCAGGATCTGATTTGCCAGGGGTTCTAGCCCCAGGTCGCGGGCAGCTTTTGCCCTGGTTTTTCGCTTTTTCTTGAAAGGAAGATAAATGTCTTCGAGTGTTGTAAGGTCACTAACATTTTGGATTTTTTCTGCAAGCTGACTGTCCAGTTTGCCCTGACTTTCAATTGTTTCCAGGATATAGGATTTACGCTTCTCTAACTCATCCCAGCGCTTCTGAGCAATTGAAATCTCTCCAATCTGTACCTCGTCCAGACCACCTGTGGCCTCTTTCCGATACCTGGCAATAAAGGGTATAGTAGACCCATCACCCAATAGTTGGAGTACCGCTTTCACGGATTTTGGAGCAAGACCTAAATCCTGCGAAATAGCTCGACTTATCATACTTGTAAAAATACATGAAAGAGCCCAAAAAACTAGAAAGTGTGAGACAGCCCGATGTTTAGTACCTCGCGAAACTGAGTTCTGGGACCCTGGTGAATGGTAGTCCCTTCTTCACCCGCCGATTCTATATCAAACAAAATATCCTCATCGTAAACCAATTGAGTCAAGAGATGAATCTTGAACAATTTATTTACCTTGAAATTGAGTTTGTTCTCGATGTTGACGTCAAATACTCCGAAATCTGAAAGATGATTTGTAAAGAATGTTCCTACAGAATGGACTGTAATATTCTCCATCAACTTCTTTTTGAATTCTAATCTAAGCAGTGATCCCAATTCGTATTTTGCGTTACCAGTTTCGACATTTTGTAAGTATTGATCGTGGAGTTTTTCATCCATGACCAAAGTAACCTTACTATTCAATGGTGAGTAATAAATACTTATCGATTTATCTTTTGAATTATAGTCGACACCCGAACCCAGATTTAGAAAGGCGGGAGCCAAGAAATTACCTGTTCTTTTGCCAATATTTCCCTGCTTGTCTATGGCATAGATATCATGCATTTTCGTCTGGAAATTCAGGAGGCCTGTAAGCTTCAGATGATCTGAAAGATCAATCCCAAACTTAGAGTCAAGAATAATATCGTCTTCATTTTTGGCCAAGGGCTGATCTGCCATTTTCAACACTCCATAACGCACCTGTAGTTGATTTGACCATGTCTTGTTGTTCTTTTTATATAATGCATTGAGATCGAAGTGGGACCCAAATGCCAGAGAATTTATACCTCCTCCCTTGTAGTACTCACTATATCCGTTTTGTGAGAAGAAGAAACTAACCGTAGGATGGACTTGCCAGTAACTGCTATCCTTTACGGTCACTGTACTATCAAGTGTACCAGCATTCGAAATGAAGGAAAGTGATGAGACAAAAAGTGCTATGATCAATTGACGCATAGATCGTATCAATGATTTTATTTCAGTAAATACAACTTAAATTGAAATTGAGTTCAGCACGGACACAAGACAGCCGACAAACAACACACAAGATTTGACCGACCGGTTAAAGTACTATGAACGATCAAAGGTACCGGTTATTATTCTGCTGTCTATATAGTTTATCAGGAGAATTCTTGCACTGGTTTAAATTGTCATTTCTTTATGTGTATCTTGCTTATTCATTACTGTTTTACATATCATCATGAGACGAATATTCATAGTTTTCTTACTAGTGACCACTGCCATGGTAATAAAGGCCCAGGATAATCAGCAAGCTGTACTCAGACATGTTGTGTTGTTTAAGTTTAAGGACAGTTCTACGGAGGCTGATGTAGCCAAGGTGGAGAAAGCTTTTGCTGATCTGCCTTCAAAAATTGAGGAAATCCGAGATTATGAATGGGGTACAAACAATAGTCCGGAGGGCCTTAATCAGGGCCTGACCCATTGTTTCTTGCTGACTTTTGCATCGGAAGAGGATCGGGATGCTTATCTAATTCATCCTGATCATAAGGCATTTGGCAGTGTACTTAGGCCGCATCTAGATAAGGTGACTGTCATAGACTACTGGGCCAAGGATTGATATCCCGCCAGGTCTATGATGTTTTATGGCTGACTATATAGTTCTGAACTTCCTGCTCCAAAATATAGAGTGGTACTGATCCCATGCTAAGGACAAGATCGTGGAAGGAACGTAGGTCAAAGTCCTTCCCGAGTTCCTTTTCGGCCTCTTTACGCAAGGATCTGATTTTGAGTTCTCCGATCTTGTAGCTCACAGCCTGACCGGGCCAACCGATATATCGATCGATCTCTGTGTTGCATTCATGAAGCGACAGCGCGGTGTTTGAGGAAAGAAAACTCAGAGCCTTCTGTCGATCCCAGCCTTTGTAATGCATTCCCACATCTACGACCAGCCGACATGCACGCCACATTTCATAGGTTAGCCGGCCGAATTGCTCATAGGGAGTTTCGTAAATACCCATTTCATTTCCTAGCCATTCACAGTATAGAGCCCATCCCTCTCCAAATGCACTGATATAGTTTGTACGGCGGAAATCTCTCATTTCCTCAATCTCAGCAGCAAGAGAGATCTGCAGATGATGACCGGGCACTGCCTCATGCAGGGTCAGTGCCGGAAGAATATATAGTGGTCGGCTTTCCAGCTTATGCGTGTTTACCCAATAGTTTCCTGCACGGTGTTGCTCCCAGGATCCTCCAGAATATCTTCCTCCGGTGTAGTTAGGTGCGATTGCAGCGGGCACGGGCATGACCCCATAGGGAAGACGCGGTAGGACATTGAAGTATTGTGGGAGCATACCATCAATACGTTTGGCCAGGAAAGAAGCTTCCTTAAGTAACTCTCGAGGCTCGGTAACATAGAATTGGGGATCTTCCCGAAGAAATGTTAGAAAATCATCAAAAGAACCATCGAAATCCAGAGACGAAATGATTGTCTCCATCTCCGAACGAATTCTCCTCACCTCACTTTGCCCCAGATCAAATACCGAATCGGGTGTCATATCAAGACTGGAAAAATAGCGGATCCTCTGCTCGTAAAGTGCCTTTCCCTGGGGTATGGCAGATATCCCAACTTCTGCTTTTGCCGCAGGAATGTATTCTTCGCGCATAAACGCATCAAACATTTCATACATAGGAATGATTGTATCCTGCAATAGAAGTTCCAGCGCTTTACGATGGTGAGGTTGCACGGCAGATTCTCCAGCTTTCACCATGGGGGAGAACAGTATGTTTTTTTGAAGATCGTTTGTGATAAAAGGTTTTATAAGTACCGCATAATTTTTTGCCACTACTTTTGGAGACACAACGCCTTGCTCTATACCCTGCTTCATGAGCGTCACATTTCCATCAAAATAATTTTTATATTCTCGCAATCTTTCTAGATAATCCTGTGCATCTTCCTGATCACTAAAATCATATCTGTTTACCCGATAAGAAAAGGCATTGTAAAATCCCCCTTCGGCATTGAAGGGTATTAAATATGTCTTGAAATAAATTAAATCCCGATCGTTTTCTAAAATGTATTTAAAAACTTCAAAGTCTATTTTATTTGTTTCGGAAAGTTCTTCTTTCCCTATTTCCGAAAGTCTTCCTATAAAGAAATCCAGGGTATCCTTCTGTGATTCAAAATAGTCTTCAGAGATATATTCCCAACGACGATCAGAGTTTCTATTTTCGAAGCCCTCAAAGGCATCAACTACTTGCTGAAACAAGGTGTCCGGGGAGGTGATTCCATGGTCAGATTGCCCTACTACGTGCGGAGTATGGAGGAAAAACAAGAGCGCACAATGAATGGCCAAGAATAACCAAAAACTTGATTTATCTTCTGGTCTTGATTTTTTCCCTAAGAATGTCAAATTCTTTTTTCGTGAGCTCTCCATCTTGTAATCTTTTTTGCAATCTTTCAATCTCCTTTAATGGTTTCAGTTCCAGAGTCTCAGTCTGAGAAGCTTCCTTTACAGGGCTGTCAATTTTGGGAGGTTCGACCATTTCTTTTCGGGTAGGTCCCACCCTCTGTACGAAGTACTGATAGCTTTTTTGCATGCGGACATACAGTAAGTCTGGTTCTTGCCGTGCGATTTCAAAGTACCGTTTGTCAAGATTTACGGCGGCTTCAAGATGAGAAATTGCGTTTTCTGTTTGTTTTAATTGTGAATAAGCACAAGCAGTTAGAAAATGAGCTCGAGCATTTTCCATGTCTAGGTCCAGTGACCTATCGAATAAGTCAAGTGCGATTTCATAGCGCTGTCTCTTATACTCACGGATGCCCATCTTAAATATTTTGTTGGCTGCCTTGGGAGATTGTCTATTAAGGACATTGGAGGATTTTGATGTACCATTGTATTTCTGATCAAATTCGACAGTAGACATCGATAGCAGTAGTACTGCATCGACCACACCAATCAGCGCCAAGATGGCTACAAATGGAAATCCTTCATCGATTGTTGCCATGATTGACACGATACCCAGTACAAACATAGCAATACCAGTACCTCTCTGCCTGAGATAGAGGCGATGCACTCCAAACATACCCAGCAATAAAGCCAAGGTGAAGGCGATACCTTTTTTACGTGTGCCTGATACTTCTAACTTGGGTGCTGCAGAGATTCTGATTTCTTGATCAGTAGGTACCGCTAGACTAGGATCTACCACCGCATAAAGGTTGACGGTGCTTGCTACATTTTTAAAGTCATATCCTCCCAGGGACTTGGTCTCGATGTCTGTCTGATTCTTTATATCATCGTATACCTTCTCTGTAATAAAAATCGAATTGGGAGTACAGGTTTTCTCGACCCTGGAAGCAATGTTGACCCCATCACCGTATATACCCGTATCGTCGATCGTGATATCACCCGAATTGATACCGATCCGCAATGGAATAGATGGATTTTTATTTGTCTCCTTTTGAATAGCAATGCCGCATTTTACAGCGGCTGCAGCACTATCAAAAATACTGAGTGATCCATCACCAAAGTATTGAATCACCTTGCCACCATACTCCGCGTGTGTATCCTCAACAATCTTTTTATGACGTTTGAGTGCCCTTCTAGCCTGATCTTCATTCTTTTGCATCATAGCAGTAGAGCCTACTATGTCTGTAAACATAACCGCTGCTAATTTCCTGACGGGTTCACTCATATTGCATCGATATAGTATGGGACCTTCATCAAATCCAGCCTAAATTTAATAACTTATCAGCAACATATTTTCGAATCCTGATATGCGTACCTTTTTTACAATAATTACACTCTTGTTACTGGGCATCTATCTTGATTCATGTTCCTCTTTCGATGGTTCGCAAGTGGTTCCGGATGGCTTTGTCTTACATCCTGATTTTGACATGACAATGGTCGCTGAGGAGCCATTAGTTTTTGATCCTGTTGATATGGAAGCAATGCCCGATGGTACCCTATTTGTCCTGGAGATGCCCGGTTATCCCAATCGGGATGCGCAGAGCAGACTGATACGATTAAAGGATTTGGACGGCGATGGTATATATGATAATCGGCATGTTTTTGCTGATACCTTGCGGCAGGCTACCTCCTTTCTTTCGTATGAAGACGGATTTCTAGTAGCTGCACCTCCCTTCCTTCTGCAAGTGAGTGATTTAGATGGAGATGGAACGGCAGAAACAAGGACCCGAATTATGGAGGGGTTTAGTGATGGTAATCTACAACATAACTTCAATGGTCTTACCCTGGGGCTGGACAATTGGATATATGCTACTAATGGTGGAAATGGAGGCAGGATTGTATGGTTAGCAAATCCGCAAGATACTTTACGATTGTATGGTAGTGACTTTCGATTCAATATGGATCGAAAGGCTTTGGAAAGGATCGGTCGCTCATCAGGTGGTTTTGAAATGGCATTTGATGATTGGGGACACATCTTTACCACCAATAATATCGTCCATATATCGCATCTAGTCTATCCTAACCGATACTTTCAGGGTATGATACTGGATCCTGTGCACACTCGAAACAATATTTCAGATCATGATATCGAGGGTCTTGCCAGATTGTACCCGGTGGGTGTACAGGAGACTCGAGTGAATCACCCTGAACAATCTGGATTTTTCTCAGGCGCCTGTGGAATCACGTATTATGGTGGAGGAAATTTTCCAAGTCTCGAGGGCATGCAATTCTTTGTACCCGACGTAGTGTTAAATCTAGTACATCGGGATGTCGTACAGGCATCCGGTTCATCGTTTGAAGCGAGTAGGGGAAGAGAGGGCGTTGAGTTTCTGGCATCGACTGATCGCTATTTTCGTCCGGTCAATATGCAAGTGGGACCACAAGGAGAAATGTATCTACTGGACATCCACCGGACGGTGATAGAGCACCCGGAATGGATACCGGATGAGATTGAGAAGGATTTGGATTTGGAGGCCGGGAAGGAGAAAGGTAGGATCTATCGCATCATGGATAGAAATGGCGATACAGTTGCAGTGCAGTATGATGTCAATGATGTTTCCTCATTGGTGAGTGCCCTGGCAGATGCCAATCAATACTGGAGAATGCTAGCACACAGTGAGCTGCAGGCCAGTGATGCGGATGTATCCTCGATGTTACAACCCTTACTTTCAGATCCTGGGATATCCGTAATTCAAAAAATACACGCTTTATGGATTTTGAATAATCGAAACGAATTAACCGTTGAAGGTCTTTTGTCATGCTTTCAAACGGATCAACCTCAGTTACTGGAGCAGGCTATTCTGGTAGGAGAGTCGTACCTGGATGAAGAGCGTGTGACAGAGCAGATATATGACTTGCTAAATCAGGATGACAAGCGGGTATTGACACAAACACTCTTGACGCTTTCGCTAACCTCCGGTCAATTTTGGTCTGACGCCCGGAAAGAGGCACTTCTTGTTAGGATGAATCAGGAGCAGGATCCCTATTTGAGAAATGCATTCATCATTTGCGCTCTACAAGGAGCTGACTACTTCATTTTGAAACTGACCTCCTTACAGGATTTATCTGACCACGACGAACGACTGCATATTATCGAAGGGCTTACCAGAAATTATCTTGCTTCAGAGGAGCATGTGGAGGTGGAGTCTCTGCTAAATAAGATGGTCTCTATGCCAGACATACCTCCCCAGGCAATGCACAGTTTTCTGGAGGGAAGTGTGGAAGGCTTGACCGATCGATCTACACCCTTACAAATAGGTAGCGGATTGCAACCACTCTTCGAGGCAGTCTCAGACTGGGGTGACAATCAAACCAAATTATTGGTGAGACAGCTTGCGGATCTGTTGGGACTGAAGATGTTACCTCTTTCTCCTGCTGTGATGCAAAAACTGGGAGAAATGATTGAGGATACAACTATTACTGTGGATGAGAGGATGGAAGCGCTAGCACTTGCTGGCTCGGCCTCACGTGAGCGCGTGATACCTTTAGCCGAGAAAATGCTGAATCTTCGAAATCCATCAGCATTACAAAATCGTGCTTTAGATATGTTGGCAGGACTACCTGATAATCGGCAAGCCGCCAGTACTTTACTAAAGGCCTGGCGTCAAATGAGTCCATCCGTACGATACAGAGCAAGCACAATGCTGATTTATGAGCACGAAGTACATGATCTGCTATTGGATGCCATTGATAAGGGACTTGTGAGTGTCGGTGAGTGTAATTTTGACCTTGAAAGGCGTCGGGAATTACTGTGGAGTGATCAGGAAAGTGTGCGGAAAAGAGCCCGTTCACTATTCACGGATGCGGGAGTGGTCACACGAAGCGAAGCTATTGCTAAGATGAGACATGCTCTTGATCTGGCCGGCGACCTCAATAGTGGTCGCGAATTGTTCTCGATTCATTGTGGTACCTGTCATCGCTATGCTGACCAGGGTATTGCAGTCGGCCCCGACCTCACTGAAATCAGTCGTAAGAGTGCGGAGACATTACTACACGATATACTGGATCCTAATGCAGTGGTAGATCCTGAATATGTCCAACAGACGATCATTGACAAGAAAGGTACTCGCCTGGATGGTGTGATCATTAGTGAGTCCGATCAGCTGATCACTCTATTACAGGCAGGGGGAGAGTCTGTTTCCGTTTCTAGGTCCGCTATTGAAAGTATCTCCGCCAGTGGAAGGTCACTGATGCCGGAGGGTTTTGAAGTCACGTTCTCACCCCAGGAGATGGCAGATCTTCTTCACTATTTAAACCATGGTGCTGAGTGAGTGTGAGTGTGAGTGTGAGTGTGAGTGTGTGAAGTTGGGAGCTGGAGTGCGTAGATGCTTAAATAAGGGTTGACCAGTTTTAACTTGGTTTTTTACCGGGCTGCCGAGAATACATCTCGATTCTGAGGTTTGTTTTGCTCAAATTGAATAGAGCTCGGGGCTACGTTTAGTCCGATAACAGACCCCCGGCCCTCTCAGGAATTAGAAGCCCCTGGGGTGAAGGATACATGTTTGTCCTCCACGGTGCCGCGGAAAAACCGGGAGCAATTCGCTTCTGCAAGGCTAGTATCTTTGTCGTCTCGCTTTTCGACTCCTCCACAATCTGAAATTTAAACTACATCCCAGCACCTATCTATTTTTCTTGTTCAATTGACACCTTTTAGGCTTGAGTAGAGGGTTACTGAATGGTAACGAGTGGAATCACTAGTTTTTACCTTGCTGCGACCGGACATAAGCAGCAATCTCCGATACCGGTGCAATCCATATATTTTTACCCGAAGAGCGTGCATAGTATATGATCGCTTTGAGCGTTTCCAGGTCGGTCGTTAACTCCTTTTTCGTACCCATGTCATGTCCTGCCAGAATAAGCCAGGAAGATTCGTCTATGGTTTCATCTACAATTGGTTTTAGATCCTCAAAGTTTTTGTTATCCATGGGATAACCCATGAGCTGATATAAATCACATACCTGAGGATTATTAGCACTCTCATCCTGCCAACCGCGTCCAGAACTAAAGTGCTGCGCTACCAGGGGGACGTAGCTTTGTACATCGGTACCCCTCCCCACGAAAGTCTGGCCGCACGGATAGGCAAAACTCTGTGGCGTAGTGCCGATCAGCGAATCAAGTTGCCGGTTAGACTCCTTCAGCTCAAAGAGCATACGATCCAGGTTCATATCTTCCAGTCTGTGTGGACGATTGGTGTCGAAGTTGGCAGAACAGGGATGCGTTAGGGTGTGATTGCCTATCTCATGCCCATTTCTTACGGCTTCACGCCAAACCTCAATCCGCTGGGTCAAACTCCAGATACTGGCATAAAAAGTTGCTCTCACATCTAAAGAATCCAGCACTGCCAGACCACTATCAGCTTGAGTGGGACGAGCGTCATCAAAGGTGAAACTTAAGGCAGCATCGATCCCTTCAGGCCATGTGAAGGAGGCATTTGAAGCTTCCTCAGTGACATCGATATGGGATACCAGATTTTGACCAATGAAGGACCAAAGCAGGATTGCCATAAAGTGCAACACGATTGCCATGAAATTCTAACCTATATATCCGAATATTCGGTAGGAAACAGAAGGAAGATATCAGCCTTTGAGACAGTATTTTTATACTCTTCTTTTCCCGACAACACCTCCCATGTCGGCGATGCGAAGAAAGCCTTCCAAAGCTCATTTCGAGTATCCATATCTTTAAAACTAGTCATATAGACCAAATTGGGTTGTTTTGGTCCGGCAATCACTTCAGCATAGAAAACAGCATTGAAATCCAATTCTTTAAAAAGAGCAACTTCTCCACCCTCATTGAACATCTCAACTTTCTTGCGGTAGTGCTTCTCAGAGGCTCCTTCATAACTTCTCAGTTCGAAAACCTGATCTTTTCTTGGTGTCTCAAAAGAAGGCACTTGCATTTGAGGCATCATTGTAAATGCATGCCCCACGGTGGTCTCAATACGCAAGTAGGCGGGGGCATCATGAGGGGCAAACCAGTAGGACTCAGACATCTTTTGATGTTCAACATCATTTGAGAGGATGTCAGTGAGGGACAAAAGTCGATCCAATGAACTCGCGTGCGTGAGGACGATAATCTTTTTCATCTCCATAGTGTCTATTCCTATGGGTTTAAAAACACCAATCTTATCGAATCCATTAGCATGAGCCGTAGGTATATAAGCATCTCTTAGATAATTGTCTACCATTTGAACCTGCTCGTCCGAATTCAGATAATAGGTTTTCAACTCGTAGAATTCTCTATTCTGACCAAAAGAGCTTGTGATGGTTAGAAAGCTTAGACATACTAGGGTGAAGAAAGCATGTCTAAATTCGTTATTCATTATCGTTAGCATATTATTTTTTTTCTTACGGAGGGTAAGGTAATGATACTGAAGCATATCCACCAAGTGCCTGGTGTAAAAAATACTCAGGATTAATGTACGCTTCTTGAAAACCCTTGCCTTCAGCTTAGGTACAGAGCGATAATTATTGGGATATCGAAGAGAAAGACTGAAATTCTTTGGAATATCCTGGAATGCAGAGTACTAGAGATTAAGCCAATAGTTCATTTTAAGGACAAATGCCCGGTTCTTGGGTCCCCACACATCCACTGTATAATTATCTGTATAGACGATGAAAATGTCACTCAAGGGTTGGAATCTCCACTGGAATCGGCTGTTGATATTAAAATTATCATTCTGCGTATTGTATTGTAGGAAAGTAGTCCAGAATAAATTTCTTGAAAAAGAGATCTCAACCTTTGGGCCCAGAAGTAGCAATTCTTCGCTCCCATAAGGGTCTGGAAAACTCAAGAAATTTTGAACAAGATTGAGTCCAAAGTTTCCCCAAGGTTGCTTTCGAACATTCATCTTCAACTCAAGCTGGGTCCTCTTGCCATTGTAAAATTCTCCCCATTGTATTCCAGCCTCATAGCTAATGATTTTTCGTCTATCCGATTCATAGCGGACCTCAAAGATGTTATATGAATATCTTCCGGCAGGTAAGGGGTCTTCATCTGTGAACCCAAATGGATACAGGAGGTTGGTCACGTTATTAGCAATCTCCACACTTAATCTGCTGGTGTTTTGCCATTGTAAGCGATAACGCAGCCTAATTCTATTGTCAATTAATGTACCACCCTCAGTTATATCAAGTCTATCGTCGATGCCAATCTCATGGGTGTTGACTCTGGGATGATTTTCAGGATATATGATGTAGCTAATTCTATTGAATATATGATTAAATCCATGCTCGAAAACAGTGTCTAGTACTGCATGTTTATGTTCAATACGAGGAATCCACCCCATGTCCGCCCTATAGTTATTTCCGATTCCTGCGAAATTACTGTAGAGCTGAAGATTACGTCCATTATAGGTAAGAGAGCCATTAAAAAAGTAATTGTCACCTTTTCTATCAGGACTAAATGATAAACCATACCCGGCTAGACCCCTCCATCTTCCATCTGCAGAGTTGAGATCCAATTCCAATCCCGTAGTGCGGTTGAAGTCATTGGTAAACTCGCCATGATCAAAGGTCTGTCTGTTGTTGAAGTAACCCTTTATTACTGACCTATTGAGGATCCTTTGTTGAAAGGCCGTAGCACTGTAGTTCTGTGCTGGAGATATTTCACTGGATTTAGTCTGCATATTCATGACACCAATGCGCAGATCTTTGTTTAGGTTTCCACTCAATCGGGCTCCAAATAATATAGGAATTGTATTTCCATCCTCGTCGAGACCAATACGGCGACTGAAAAATGGACGCATAGGTGGAATGCCGTATTCACTAAATACATCAGCATTCTCAAGAAAAAAGAGTCTTCTCTCAGGAAATCTTGGATTTATGGTCGTCAGATTCGTCACCTGTTCATCCACCTCGACTTGCGAAAAGTCTGGATTTATGGTAAGATCAAGGTTCAAACTAGATGTAACGGCGACCTTGGCATCACCACCGAACTTTAGATCATTTTGTTTTTCTGTGCCATCTTCAAAGTCTTTCGAGGTTGACCCTAAAACATAGGGGATGACAGCTATATTACCGCGCACTCGATCAGGTGGCATTTCCCAGTGAATGGCACCTGTATATCCAAGATCCACTCCACGAAATTGCACCGGTACTGGTGACCAGGTGTGATAACTATTGGTCTTTGAATCTCCCCGGATAAAATTAATACCCCAAGTACCATTACTGCCAAATCGTAAGGAACGGAAGGGAATTATAATTTCGGTGGTCCATTGATCTGGCTCAACATTGGAGCGACAGTACCACTTATTATCCCAGGCTCGATCAATTCCGGAGTTTCGATTATTACCTCGGGTACCCGTTTGACCACTCACTAAAGATTCTGTCTGAACACCTGCAGGATTGGTGGCAAAAGTGAACCCACTGGTTTTTTGATTCACTGGATCAATGACAAGACCAAAGGCATCACCTTGCCAGAACTCCATATTGTCTCTTTTTAGTGAGGGTATTACATATGGCCCTGCTCCCTTGCAGATTGCAGCGATATAGATATTTTCATCATCATAATACATCTGCACAAACGTCTGGAGACTGGAATCTACTTTTCGATTATCCACTGGGAAGCTCATCCAGAAATCGCTTATGGCGTCTACTTCATCCCAGACTTCATCCTCCAGCTTTCCATCAAGCTGGATAGGCTTGTCAATATAGTTTACTGAGAAGTGATATTGTGATTGAAGTGAGGAAGTCTCCTGAGCAGAAAGTCCACAATGTATAACGATGAGAAGTAACGCAACGGCAACTCGTTCTAAGGTGATCATTAATTCTCCTTTGAAGGTATCCTCTAATTTATAGGTATTCTCCCGGATATTCAGGTTCTGTCTTGAATCTTCAGAAAGTCTTCAGATTTGATTTTGTCTATTTCAAAAGAGTAACATCTCCAGATATGACCTTTTCCAGGACGGTGCCTTGCTCCTGGACCTGGTAGGAGATGACGTAAGTGTATACTCCGTTATCGATGGATTGGTCATCTTTTTTCCCATTCCAACCTAAACTAAACTCCGTGCTGGTAAAAAGCATATTTCCCCACCTATCGAATATTTTCATAGAGTAGTCTTGCAATAAACAGTCTGAATAGGGGACCAGTACGTCGTTGAGTCCATCCCCATTAGGAGTGATGCCAGAGGGGACAAAGACAGTACAGGTACCACAATTGACAAGGTCTACATCAAAGGAGCTAATTACACTACCACACGTATTGGTGATAGTGACCTCATATTCTCCTTGATCCACCACGGAGATATCGGCACCTTCATCGCCAGTACTCCAGCTGTATGTGTCCACTGCAGGGCTTAAAATATTGATATCCAATGACTCACCCACACACAATATAGTATCGCCCGGGAGGGTTGGAGCTGTCAATGGAAAGTTATTGATTTCGAAACTATACGTGTTGGGATTGTCCAGCTGGTTGTCGCATAGATCCAGGATCTCATCCGTCTCGTTCAAGATGACCTCCACTTCATAAGTACCTGGCTGCTGGATCGGAGGGTCGAAGTGTATCTCCAGACGATGATCATAGGATCCACCTAATTGTAAAACTCTGGAGTCCACCCTTGCGGTATAGGGTCCGCCAGGTCCCGTCAGTATAAAATTGTCAGCTGAAACAGTATTCAACTGAATGTTTTCTGAGAATTCAAACACTACCCCTGATGTGTCACAGTCTTCTGGCGTCTGTACGGCCTGGATCAGGGGAGGGGCATTGTCGAAAATGCCAAGATCATCGGAGGCACCAAAGTCAATGGTATAACCGTTGGTCGACTCCGTCCAATTGCTGACCAGCAGCACATAAGTATTACCGGCCTCTACCGGGACAAATGCATTGAATGGAGAAAATCCGCCGAATTGGTCCGGTGGGAAAATATCACAACCACCTCCCTGATTAGCATAGCTGGAAGCATTGGTGGCTCCGGTCCGCCCATGACAGTTCTCACCACCCGCCGCATTGCAGCTCACCTGCAGTTGCGGGTTATCGAATATGTCTTCACAATCGGCATCTGTAATATTGAAAAGGGCCCAATCATAGTCGTCATCAGGATCATTAGGTGTAAGGAGGAATCCAAAATCGCCGGATTGATTTACAGTGAAGGTATACCAGATGGAACTCACCTCCTCATCCATGCAACTGATGCCCCCACTATTGGTCACTGGATTGATCTCATTGGGGTAGTTGCCCGATCCCATGTTTACAAAGTCTTCCTCATAGATCTCTGTACAAATCGGTATGGCACCCAGACAGTCCTGGATGGTAGGCACCTGGGCAATGCTCTGAAGTGCTCTAAGCATTATACATAGAGATAAAGTGCTGTATATGTATGTCTTACGAGCAGATATACTAAAGTAACGAAGTCTCATTCAATCAAATAGTCCCTGATGATGTACACAATGATAACGGATGAGAAGGCATCGAAAGTTTGTGTCCTGAGCCATACGAAAAGATTAAGGTCTTGAAATGATAGTTCATTTAGTAATAAAGTCAGATCTTTGTGGGGTGAGGGGCATTACATTAAAAATTTATGTAATGTGAAATTAATTAGTAACTTGCTAGTTACTACGCTGAGATAGTCTTTATATGAGTGAGAAGAAGCGGAAATGCATTTTTGTGATAGGGATGCACAGGAGTGGCACGTCAGCTATGGCTGGAGCGCTTCATCAGCTCGGGATCACCATCGGTAAGGACATCATGGCCCCTAATGAGTATAATGAAAAGGGGTACTTTGAGAATAATAAGGTGTACCGCCTTAATGATGAAATCTTCGAATTCCTAGGAGTCAATTGGCACACTACGTACTTGCTAGAAGAAAATTGGTACGAACGACAGGATCTTGGACACTTTAAGGAACGGATAGTCCAAATCCTGGACGAAGAGTTTGCCAATGAAGACTTGTTTCTGATCAAAGATCCCAGGATCAGTATTCTGGCACCTATCTGGATTGAAGTTTTTGATGGGTTGGGTATTGAGATGAAGTGGATTATGATGTTGAGGCATCCTTTTGAGATAGGTGAATCGCTCAAACGCAGAGAGAGTTTTACTGCTTTTAAAACATCTTTGATCTGGCGGGATCACGTGTTAAGGACCTTACTTCACTTTAAGCATTTAGATGGAAAATTAATTGAGTTCGATCAATTAATCGATGATCCAGACAGTACCCTTCGTGAAATAATTGCGCAGTTCGACTTGGATGCACCAGCCTCATCCAAATTCAATGCAGCTTTTGATTTTGTAGATCGGAGACTAAGACATATTAGGTTAACTGATTCAAAACTTGACAGCTTTCCGAAAATTAGTGAGATCTGGACTGATATTGGTAAGGGCTTACTGAAGTCAAAGAATGGCTATTATCTAGAAGATCATTTGAGACAATTACGATATGATCTGAAATTGGGTAAGTTATTTTCGAGTGAATTATTTGAAGAGCAGAGGAAAGAAATAGAAGACCGATTTTTAGATCTAAGGAATACGGAAAAATCTGAACACTTTAAAACTGTTAGAACTCTGGAGAAATCAATTGAGGATGCTAAACTCAAGATTAGATTGTTAAAAGAGGACATTACGACTGGAAAAAGACGGCAGGATGAAATGACAGGACGTCTCGAAGTTCTTAGTGAGGAACTTAAGCTTTCTAAGGTCAAGATACTGGAGCAGGAATCAAAAAATAGAGAGGAAATTGAAACTATTAAAGCCGAGAATTCTGAGTTAGAGAAGTCTAAGGAACAGGCAGAAAGGAGGATAAGTCAATTAGATAATGCTTTGCAAAACTCCGAAAATGAGGCACAGAAACTTAAAAACAAACTCCACCACTTAGTGACGAGGCTTAAGTCAGTAAGTATTAACCTTGAGAGTGAAGTCTACGAAAAATCAGCGATAAAGAATTCTCTAACTTTCAAGATAGGCCATGCTATATTATTTCCATTTATCTCAATCTACAGGTTGTTCTTTAATGATGCACCTATCGCTGAGACGAGACTTTGGATTCTGACACGCTTGTTCTTCAGTGTAGTCGAAAAGCCAATCCAGTTCATTAAAAGATTTAGATTAGAAAAGATCCGTGTTCTTATGAACGCAATGGGTTCAGAATCTTCTGAAACTATCACTACTAATCTCAAGAATTTTTTGGAAAATAGAAGTGATGCCGAAATAGTTGCATCACAGCGTGATAATGTAGTTCAAGTTGATTATATCCGTGTTCTATTTGTTTCACCTAATTTACCGGATTATGACGAATCCAGCGGTGGTAAAAGAGCTACAGCCATTCTATCACTACTTGCAGAAGAGTTTGATGTCTATGCCTTCACTCCCGGAAGAAGACCCGCTAAATATGTGGAGAATTTAGAAGCACACAATATCACGGTAATAGAAACATCAAGTGTTGATCGAATTCCAGATTATCTGAATCAAGTGGATGTAATCATCTTTGCATGGTATTCCTCGTATTATAGGTGTCAGAACTTGTTGGAGTTATTTCCCTTGGCCAAAGTTATTGCGGATACTGTGGATGTTCATTGGATCAGGGAACAACGGTCCATTGGCACATCCGAAAGGTATACAGAGGAAAATGTATCTGCCAATATGAAGCGTGAAATTGCATTCTACAGAATTGCAGACTTGATATGGGTGGTTACAGAAAAAGATCGACATGCAATCTTAGATAAGATACCATCTGCTGAAACTGCGATCGTTTCAAATATTCACACTATTCCTGATCAGATATCAAACAGCAAAAAGGAATCTAACGTTCTTTTTTTTGGGGGATATCAGCATCACCCTAATTTATATGCAGTTAAAGTACTGGCCTTAGAAATTATGCCCCTTATAGTGGATAAGGTACCTTCAGCAAAATTGATTGTCGCAGGATCAAAGGCTCCTGAAGAAGTTCAACAATTGGGAGACTTACCCTATGTGGAGTTTTTAGGTTTTGTTGAGGATGAAGATATCGAGGACTTATATGCAAGATCACTGCTAACTATTGTTCCATTGAATTCCGGTGCCGGAATTAAGGGAAAAATTTGTGAAGCAATTGCACATGATACTTTAGTGATAACAAATGAAATTGGAAATGAGGGAATTAATCTAATAAATGGTTTAGAAGGTTTTATTACGGAAGATGTTGTCGAGATGGCTGAGTATGGTGTTCAAGTTTTAAGTAATGATATTGACCGGAGGCAAATAGCTCTCAACGCACGTGATAAAATAAAGAAGCTAGTAGGACCTGAAGTAGCAAGAAAGACCATTAGGCAAAGCATTTCACCAAAAGTGATGATATGTATTGTCACATATAATCAAAGAAGACTTCTTGAAGATTGTCTTCATTCCATATTTGAAAATACAGTTTACCCTAACTATCAGGTTGCAGTTTACTCGAATGCTTGTTCAGATGGTACCAAAGAATTACTGGAGAAGCTGTCTAGGTCCGAGTCGAGATTGATAACATTTTATTCGCAAGAAAACGAGGTTTTCGTAAGACCAAATAATAAGATGATGCGCAAATTCAGTAATTGTGACATCGTTTTGTTAAACAATGATACGCAAGTAGAAAAGGGATGGCTGATGGGTTTGTGGCGGGCAGCATACTCATCTAAAGAAATTGGGATAAGTGGCAGTAAGCTACTGTATCCGAATGGAGTCCTTCAGGAATTTGGCTCTGAACTTTACTCAACAGGTAAGGGTAAGAACCTGGGTAAGAACGACGATGCCAATAAGCCAGAGTATCAGGGTATTAAGGAAGTGGGGTATGTCTCCGGCTGTTCAATGTATATTAAGAGATCCACCATCAATAGGATTGGTATTTTCGACGATCAATTTCATCCGTGTTACTGCGAGGATAGTGACTATTGTTATACAGGTTGGGAAAATGGGATTAAAACCGTTGTCACATCCGATAGTGTGATTTTTCATTATGAAGGGTCAACCTCAGGTACTGATACATCTGTGGGCTTTAAGAAGTATCAGAGGATTAATATGGAGAAATTCTTAAATAAGCACAAGGATTCTGTCGACAAATTAAACAGTCAAATTTGGACAAGGAATCATGAACGCTCGGCTGAAAAGAGTGTTATACTTAAAAGTGAGGAATCTAAATACCTTTCCTTTGTCTTTACTCATATACCTAAATGTGGTGGAACTAGTTTTAGAAGATTTATTAATGACCTTGCCATTTCGAGTGGAATTAATGAAGATCAAATTTATATACCGGGACTTAATGGACTTGAGAATACTAAGAATCTACTTACTTTAGATCAAATAGAATTAGATCGTGTTCGTGGAAGGAATATTAGGGTTTTGGCAGATCATACATTGTATAAGGGTATAGATCAATTATCTATTAAGATGGCGAACCCGTTCTATTATACAATTCTCAGAGATCCGATTGAAAGATTTATCTCTCACTACAATTTCTTCTGCAAAAAACTTGGAAATCGGGGGCTAAGGGGAGTCAGCTTAAATGAGATAGGAGAGGAAAAACTTGTTGAAGTACTAAGTAATTTCTCTAATCTTCAAATTAGATATTTAACCAACTATAGATCAGGAGAGGTAAACAAATCTACCTTGTTAGATGCAATTTTCATTCTCGAGTCTAAGTTTCCTTGCTTCGGACTTTTGGAGGATATGGAGACCTCTTTGGCGTTGTTCAATCAGTTGAAACCTGATTGGCTGCATGGAGATGTTTTTTTTCCAATTCTAAATAAAAACAAGACTGATGAGAGATTAAGTACAGAGATAATTGAGAGGATACAAGAATCCAATTCCTTAGAAACTGAGTTATATAATCGAGCTGTAGATATTTTTCAGAAAAGGTGTGAGTGCTTGAATGCCAAGAAGAAAAATGAAGACTCCTTTATAAAGTATGATTAAGATGTGTGCAGACTCCGTACTAAATTCTGGGGGGGGGAGTTAAGGTGTGAATAAGTCAGTTGGGTTGCTTGCAAATGAGATTAAAATGCGTGACTGAGATCGGATCTGGAAGATAATATTATTTAACAAAAAATGAGTTGCAAGAAAATGCCTTGTCGGTTGTGATTGAAAAAAAATGATGGAGAATTTTATTGAGGAGAAAACTGAAATGAATCAGCCACCTCCGGATATACTAATAGAGTAATTTACTTCGGATTTGTGAATTATTTAAATGATTAAGACTCTATCTGCGGAGACATTTAAGGAGGGCTGGGAAAGACCTCTTCGCGACACAATTTTAAAGTTAATTATAGTAAGTATCGATGTGATTTTTTGATATTCTAGATTCAAGTTAAATTTATTACTTGATTAAATAGATTGATGTTTTTCCGTAATTCTGAGGAACTATAAAATAAATGAATGAGGTCTTACTACTTTAAGGCAAGTGGATATTCTTTGATAGTGATTCTGTTAGCTTGTCTAATGGAAATGGGTAGCTTTGTCAATCTTTTTGTATATGGTCCCTTTGCTGGAAAATTCTTGAACTTGAATAATTGGTGGGGCCTGATTTCGATAGCAAGCTTGCTATTTCTTTCGATTATTGTTCACATATTAGGTAGGAGAAGGAGGCTTAGCCTGATTATAGCAATGTCTAGTTACATCTTACTAGCATATTTATATAGTATTTGGTTGCCAGTAATTTTAGTTTTATTGTATTTTGAAACGACCTATGCTATTGGCGTCCTATTTAATCAGAAATATTTTCATCAGGGACCGGATTCTGAGAGGTTTTACATTCACTTAATTTCTGGTTTTCTATGTATCGGAACACTCTTGTGCTTATTCTCTTTGATTGGTTTCGGATCAATTCACTTGTGTAAATACATGCTTCTTATTTTTGGTCCATTTGCTATTTTTTTTAATAGGTCAAATTTACTTCTTACTAACATATATCATTATTGTCAGAAGATTGATAGAAAGAGTTATTTCATCTTGATTGCATTCGGTTTCTTTCTGATCTTTCAAATGTCAAGAAGTAATATAGCATTTGATTATGATTCATTGTGGTATGGATTACAATCTGACAAGGTTCTTATACCTTCTGGCACCATCTATCAAAAGGTAGGGATGCTCCAGTTTCCTCATTATTATCCAAAGTTGGTGGAGATTTTGACTTTACCAGTGTATAGTCCCTCTGAGTATAGTTTTGTTTATGTTTTTAATTCCTTTTTCTTGGCACTTCTATTTGCTACTATTTCTTCTATTGCTAGGTTACTAAGCGTAGATACCTTTGGTGCCTTATTGATAGCGTTTGTTGTTGTTTCTATACCAGCTGTTGGGAATCTCGCCTCAACTGCAAAGACAGATATATGTACTAGCGTTTTCGTATTGTGGGCAATGCATATCGGTATTAGGATTTATATTGAAGAGGATTTCAAAACGATTCAATTATCTTACTTCGTAGGCACCCTATTGATGTCAATGTGCATGAAATACACATCAATTTTGTACTTACCTGCTTTGCTTGTGACTTTTGTTTTTATTTTTAGACGTAGATTTATTAGACGTATTGCGTTAAGAGAGATTACTTTTCCTTTTTATATTGTTGTGGGAATAGCCCTGAGCCTATTTTTTTTAGTTCATTTTAGAACGCTGTCTTTGACTGGGTACCCTACATACCCCTTTCTGGCTGATAAGTGGAACTATTTGGGATTTGAAGGAATATTTCCTTTTAATCTATTTCAGAAACATAGTTCGAAAATAGTGATCAGTTCGCTTTCAGATATAGCACTTGGTCTGTATCGATATAATTTTGATCCTAAATTTATGGAACATGTGATAGTGGCTTGGCCCGGTAACATTCTTCTGTTTTGTTTGATTATGTTGGGAGTAAAAACTTGGGGGATGTCTAAATTGCGTAGAGCTAAATTACTTCTTATTACACTTCCATTATTGCTTGAGTATATAGCGTTGAGGTTGAGTTATTTAAATGGATTTTCAAGAGTTTATGGAGGAGATGGAAATTATCTAATGATTCCGGTCACCATTCTTCTTTCGATTTTCCTATCTTTTCTCCTTATAAATGCTCGAAGGTACCGAGTCATGGTGTTAGTATTCTTTATCTTTTTAATTTTTCAACTTCTAATGTCCTATTTCAGTCATTGGTCTTGGAAATCAGGATTGCATATGCTAGAAACAAAGGATAGATTTCACGTTCTCGATAGTAAAGATTACATTAGACAGCACATTTTTGTTAATAATGGAGCGGAAGATATTCATAATTATCTTAGTGATGAGAAGTTTAAGAATTCCTTGGGACTACTCTATACTAAGAGCGCATCAGATCGGCGATTTATTAATAAACCTTGGCCTATACGATTAGAGTCATTTGGAAATGCATTTAAGGCCTACGGTATTTTTGCATTAACAGAAGATAGCGAGCTTCTCAGGAGATATATTGAATCGTATAATGTTGATTTGCTGATTGTTGAGAATGGCGCATCGGGTGTGAAGTCCATTAACGATTTTATTTCTATGTATAGTAGTGATTTTCGAGAGGTAATTAGGTTCAATATGTTTACTCTTTATTTATTAAGGTAAAATTGAAATGTAACTTAGAGAAAAAATCAATTCCGTTATGATGTTCGCAAATAATAACCACTATCGTATTAGTCATGGTTTTTTCGATTTTTTAAATCTTGACGTGGTTAGTTACATTGGATTAAGTATTTATTAATATGGATATGAGAACGTTACTTTAAGCGATACAGTCATTATTGGCTTTTTCTAATCTAGCTAGATGAAATGAGAATAATGAATCAAAGTAGTGATGGTGAGCAATAGATGTAAGGTATGGTTGTGTCAATAATTCAATCTAATTATATACCCTGGAAGGGGTATTTCGATTTGATAGCCAAATCTGATGTTTTTGTCATATATGATCATGTGCAGTATACCAAGAATGATTGGAGAAATCGTAATATTATTAAGACTGCATCAGGATTAAATTGGTTGACCATACCAGTGTTATTCTCTAATAGTAAGCAGAGAATTGATGATACATTTATTTCTTGGGAAAAATGGTCTGTTAAACATTGGAAAACTCTTGAAACTAATTATTCTAAAGCGCCCTATTTTAAGTTTATAGCTGAGGAGATATCACCTCTGTATTTGGAAAATAAATACAAGAACCTTTCTATGATTAATGAATCATTTTTACGTAAAGTTGCAGGACTTCTTGGTATTAATACAGATTTTAGGCGCAGTAACGAGTTTGCACTTGGAAAAGGTAAAACTATGGATCTGGTTGAAATATGTAGTGTTCTTGGAGCGGACGTCTATCTGACGGGTCCTTCTGCGAGAGGATATCTGGTCTTAGAGGAATTTTATTCAAGGAATATAAGAGTGGAATTTATGGAATATAGTAATTATAAGCCTTATCATCAACAATTTGGTGAATTTGTTCATGAGGTATCAATACTTGATTTATTGTTTAATGAAGGGCCCCAAAGTCGTCAATTCCTAAAATATTAACAAGGTGAAATATTTTTTTATCACCGGATGTTATCGATCAGGAACTACTATGATGTCACGATATATTGACAGCGTAGCGGACTGTGCAAGTTTTGATCAAAAATTGACGGACATATTTATTGCGTGTAAGAAGGAGTTTTATGAATTGATAGATTGTCAGAATAAGCAATATCTGGGCTATGGAGCTCCACCTTCCTATGATTTTGCTTCGTGGCAGAAATTCTTGCGACGTTATTCCCTATCGAATGATGGGCGTGTTGGATTTGCTGAGTTCTATAAAAGAAAATTGGATACCATTTATAGCTTGCAGATTTCTGGAAATAAGACAATTGGGGTGTTGGGTGATAAGGAGATAATATGTCACGAATTTATTAGGGAACTCTTAGCGGAAGACGTAAAAGTTCTAGTGATTATTAGACATCCTTCTAGAATTATCGAATCTCTTAATTTTGGCAGGGGTGGACTTTATACTGGAGGAATTAGGCCCACATTACTGAATTTAAGAAATTGGAGAGAAGTTGCGGAAATAGTTAGGACGAGCAGGTTAGAACCAAATTTAAAGTTCATAAGATATGAAGATTTTGTCCTCAAGGAAGAGTGTAGGCTTTCCGTACTACGTTTTCTCGGTAGTCAAAGTAATGATGTTTATCATGATTTAAAGGATTCAAGTGGTTTGCATTGGTCTGGAAATAGTTCATTTGTTAAGGATGATAGACGGTCCTTACCTATCGAAGTTGAAAATTACGTTGAAGCAATTTGCTATCATGAATTAAGATTCTTTGGTTACGACATTAAGCTAAATAGAATTCATATTGAGGATGCGATAAGGACGTTTAGGGAACCCTGGGAGATTATGCAAAGGGACTATTATTCTGAAGACTTCAGCGAAAATCCTAAAAATAAGGAGTATGAAATAAGAAGAACTATGAATCTAGAGGAGTTGAAAGATTAACAACTTCCTTAATATGATATATTGGTTTTCTTTCGATGGTTTTGAGTATTCTAATCAAATACTCACCTAGAATTCCAAAGGCTAGTAATTGCAAGCTACCAAATAGCAAAATTAGTATTGTATTGGAAGTCCAACCAGCAGGGACTGTGTTAAATCGTAACTTAACATATGCTAGGTAAAATGAAGTAAGTAAGCTTGATCCAAAGATAAGTAGTCCCAAGTAACCTATTAGTCTCAGGGGCATTGACGAATTGTTTATCAGAAGATTGCTAAATAATTTCAACTGCTTTCGTAATGTATAACCAGACTTTCCATCAAGTCTTTTATGATGACTGAGATGGACTGTTTCAGTGTCCCGAGAAAGTGAGAAGATCAGTGCAGGAAGAAAGGGGTCGATGGAATCCATAGCTTTTACGCCAGAAACAACTGATTTACTAAGAAGGCGAAAAGAAGAGAGGTTTCCTTTGATAGGGGAGGATATAATCCATTTATCGAAGTATCCTTTTATTTTTGAAGCGAGTACCTTGAAGACAGAGTGCTTTTTGTCCAAAAAAGTACCTATTACTATGTCATGATCCCTATGCTCTATTAGTCTAGGAATGTCGTATGGTGAATGCTGCAGGTCATCATCCATAGTGATTATGAAATTTCCCCTGGCATAATGTAATCCACAGATGGTTGCATTCTGCTGACCGAAGTTCTTGGTAAGATTTATACCTACTATATTAGAGTTATCTTTACAGATTCTCTTTATTACTTTCCAGGTGTTGGGGTTAGTAGAAGCGTCATTAATTAGAATCAGCTCATATGACTCATTCAACGTTTCAAAGACCTCTTTTAACTGAGTACTAAGTCTTGGAAGGGATTCATCTGAGTTGTATACAGGTACAACAACTGAATACTGAGGTCTAGAATTAATATTATGAAAATCTTCCATAAGTAATGAATAGTGAGTACATTAGATTAATGGTTAAAGTTACTGAATTTACCGATGGTTTAGCCTTTGAGTCTGGCTATTGGTCTCCTTTAAAGGATGCTGGAGAAGTCTCCTATCCAAAAGACGGAAATGAGGTTTGTTATCAGATTGAGGATGAATCTTTTTGGTTCGTTGCTAGGAATGAGATGATTTTTGAGCTAATTGATATGTATGGTATTAGAGACGAACCATTCGTTGATGTGGGTGGAGGTAATGGGTTTGTTAGCAGTTTCCTGCAATCTAAGGGGCTAGATGTTCTTTTGATTGAGCCAGGAATAGATGGGGTCAAGAACGCTCAAAAGAGAGGAGTAAAATCTATTGTACATTCATCCTTTGCAGGAAGTAATTTTAAGCAAGATTCTCTATCAAATGTTGGAGCATTTGATGTTATAGAACATATTGAAGATGATACGAGATTTGTTATGAATATAGCTCAATCTATGAAGCCAGGTGGCAAGCTTTTTTTAACGGTGCCAGCTTTAAGTGTGCTTTGGTCTTCAAACGATGTGAAAGCAGGTCACTATAGAAGATATTCAATGAACGATATTGTAAATTTAGCTGAAGCCACCAACTTTAAGGTTTTATATGGTTCATATGTCTTTAGTTATCTCGTGTTGCCAATATTTTTCTCTAGGGCAATCCCTAGCTATATGGGGCTAATCAATGAAAAGAACGTAAGAAAGAAGACTTTAAAGCATCACAAAAAAAGTAGATTTGATTGGTTAATAGAAAAACTACATGCTTGGGAGCTTGGGCGGTTGAGGAGTCGAGTTAAGATACCCTTTGGTTCATCCATTGTTGTAATACTTGAAAATAGGGATTAGGTTTGAAAATACCTTTTAATAAACCATATCTTGCAGGAAAGGAATTATTTTATATAGCCCAATCTGTTTTAAATGGCAGGATAAGTGGTAATCAAGAGTTTAGTCATAGTTGTCAGAAGTATTTTCAGGATAGATTTGGATTCAAAAAGTGTCTTTTAACAACATCGTGTACTGATGCACTTGAAATGACTGCAATACTCTCGGGTATAGGACCTGATGATGAAGTCATTTTGCCATCTTATACATTTGTATCCACAGCTAACCCTTTTGTAATGAGAGGAGCTAAATTAGTGTTGGCTGATTCCTGTAATGACTTTCCAAATATAGACGTAGATAAGTTAGAATCACTTATAACTAAAAGGACAAAGGCAATTGTTATAGTCCATTACTCTGGTGCAGCGTGTGATATGAAGCCTCTCATGGAGTTATGCGACAAATATGATCTTTTCCTGATTGAAGATGCTGCTCAAGCCATAGATTCGTATTATGAAGGTAGGGCACTTGGTTCTTTTGGACACCTTGCATGTTTTTCATTTCATGAGACAAAGAACATTAGTGCAGGAGAGGGAGGAATGCTTGTGATCAACGATGAGAGGTTTATTGAAAGAGCAGAAATTATTTGGGAGAAGGGCACAAATAGAACTGCTTTTTTTAAGGGAAGAGTAAATAAGTATGAATGGGTTGATATTGGGTCCTCTTATCTTCCCTCTGACATGATTGCAGCTTACTTATATGCACAATTGGAAAATCTGGATGCAATTCAAACCCGAAGAGTTAATCTATGGAACTACTACTATGATAGGTTAAAGATTCTTGAAAGCATTGGAGTATTTCTTCCAAGTTTGCCATCATACTCAACCAACAACGGTCACATTTTCTTTATTATGTGTCGTAGTTTTAACGAGCGAGAGGAATTATTGACCTACCTCAGAAATAAGGAGATAAGTGCAGTTTTCCATTATATAGCGTTACACTTAAGTCCCTTTTATAAGGAAATTGGCATCGAAACTAATCTTAGAAATGCCGAGAAGTTTACTAATAGATTACTAAGGTTACCTTTGTACATTGAGTTGGATGAAACTGCGCAAAATAGGGTGATTGATGAGATCTTGGAGTTCTATAGGTTGGTTAAATAGGTTATTATCCTCTAATAAAAAGGAACTGATACCATATTTTGCTGTAAGTGGAGGATTATTGATTTATGGATTTCTCTTTTATTACATAACTCTTGAGATATTCCACTTGCCAATTTACCCAACATATATTGTTGGATTCTTCTCGGGTACAATTTTGTCTTATTTACTGAATGGTAGATATACATTTAAAACTGGTGATAGAAAGAGCTTTAAGCAGTTCTTTGAATACCTTTTGACATATTTTTTAGGATTAAGCTTAGGCCTGTTCTTAATTTATATGATCAAAAAAATCACTTCAAATTTTCAAGACTTTGTAATCGTATATATAGTACTGGTGCCTAGAGCTTTACTCACTTATTTGATTTTGAAGAAGTGGGTTTTTCGTAAAAATAAAGAGGAAATAACATGACATTATTCCCTCTTTCCTAAATCTTCTTTTCATTTAATAGATGAAACTATTGCAAGATCATTTTCTTTGTACCCTGATCAATTCCATCAACGACTAATTTGTATGAGTATACCCCTGAAGGTAGATCGTGAACATTAACTTTCAATACACCCTGCCCAGTGTGATCAAGTTCCAAACTTTTCATTAGATTTCCAGTTACATTATAGATTAATATCTGGGAATCAGACGCATCAAGAGGAACAATATAATCAATTGTTGTACTGCCTCTGAATGGATTAGGAGCATTTTGCGATAGACTAGCTATTCCATTACCATCCAAAGTAATCTCTGAAAACTTAGGAAGATTATCCAGCGAACCAAAACTCTCAACCAAATTCTCAATTTTAGAAAGTCTAGCTTCCAAATCACTAATTCTATCTTCTTTATCCTCAATTATTTCCTGTTGTTCTTTTACTGCATTTATTAGCATGTAAGTCAATGCATTAGGATCAAATTGCTTGAAGTTCTCAGTTCTCACTGATCTAGAATTCTCTTCCAAGCCTCTATCAAGCTCCGATTTCACGATTTCCAAGTCTGCAGTTTTAACTTCTACATTTTTGACTGTATAGGGAGCTACTTTTTCCATGTCCTGAGCAATTACACCAACAAATTCACTTTCAGTATCGGTAATACCAGCTTTGCCGTTATATCTGAATTTAACAGGATTTATAGCTAGGATCTGTTCCAAGCCATCTTCGAAGGGCTTAATATCGGACTTCAGACGCTTATCCGAGAAGATGGACCAAGTACCTCCACCTACTTTACTTGCATTTCCATTGACGCTCAATAAAGCATTTGCTGAACCACTGCCAATAATGACATTTCCATTACTCTGGATTCCCATTCTCTTCGTAATAGCTGCTCCACCCGTTGTAGGTCTAGTCCAAAATTCGAGAGAACCACCATTTGCGCCATGATTTTCAATCCTAGATGCAACAGAAGCAACAGCAGCAGCATCACCATCACCAAAATTTAATCGTGAATAATTATTATTAGTTGCTTGCGAATTACTGAGATATAGAGAAGAATATGTTGATGTAAAGGATGTCGCAGAAGCAGGAGCATCAGCGAATATTGCTTGAGCACTTTCATTTAATGATCTGACCACATGTATGGTACCTTCAGGTGTAGTAATTCCAGTATTGCTTCCCATTACTGTCTTTCCTGAACTATACACTTTAACTTGCCCATAACTCATCATCAGGCCGAAACAGAGTAGGAGGGTAAATAAACTCTTTTTCATAATTTCAAATTTTGTTGTTTCTAAAATTAAATATTAATGATTTAAACAAAACCTGATGTTTGCTTGCAATCATTTGAATGGGTTAAAACATCGTGGTCTTGAAATGTAGTTTCTTAAAAAACCATTCGAACACCATCGTGATCAAATATATAGATAATTGTTATATAATATCTTAGGAAAGATACTAATTTTCCTCTCATCTTGTTACAAATCTAACGAAAAAAGTGCTTTTGATCCAGGCTATACCCAAAAATCACCCAAATGGGGGGTATCCTTATTGAATGGTGTTCTTGTCGTTGCATCCTCAAGAATGATGCCACTCAAGGTTGGTCCAGGTACCAGGTGCCCGGTGGCTGGAGCTTTGTCATAGAAGAGACATTGAGCTGTCTCGACCTATCTTCCATCTTTTAAAACGAACCTATGACACTCATTCATTCCTATATGGGATATGTGGCTTTCAAATATGAGTTATCTAACTAGGTCATAAGTGATAGATAATGAATTGATTATGTAGTTGTAGTAAAATTGGAATGTTCTAGTATATAAAGCAATTTAGTAACATTGATGAAATCTCTAATAGGCAGAAAACAGCAGCCTAGAACGTCAAATTGAGGCCAAAAGTTAAATTGTTAAGAACAGTTGTTGCCGTCCACTTTGATGTACAGATAATTAGGAATGATAGTATAAGTCAAGATTAGACTTTCACTTCAAGCTCCATCCTCGGACCATCAAACTCACACCACACGCACCCGCGCCATCCGAAACTTCAGTGTAGGATGGACACTCACACCGAGATCCACACACCCACACCCACACCCACACCCACACCCACACCCACACTCCACACCCACACTCCATACCCACACCATAGCATTATGGCATGATAAATGTTGCCTCTATCCTTGGTGCATCCATGCACCAGAATGATTCCTGTTTAGGGCCATAGTATGCTGATCTGATGATCACTGACCGCAAGTGCACACATGTATCACAGGGTCATATATAAAAGTCATACTATGAGGCAATTATTTACACTCCTATTGTTTTTGAGCTTTCATACGTTGTGGGGTCAGGCTCGCTTGCTACCACAATCCATGAATCAGTTGCGACCTGAGCGATGTGGCATTCGATATATCGAGGCTAAAGGTGATATGATTGATGTGGTTCTTGAATTTGAAAAAAAGGCGCGCATCATCACACCCGACAATCCTGATGATGTCAAGGGCAAATCGGTCAATTTGCGGGGTGTTTACTTTCTTACCTATGATCAAGATGGCTCTCTTATTTCCGAACGGCGGTCTTTCCTTAAGACAGATGAGATCCCGGATAGGGGGATGGTATTTGGTCTGAATGGTCAGCGTGCTGAACTACTGGAATCTGATTTGGAATTGATTCCTCAGGGTGAGTTTGATTCCATTCCCTGGGTAGTGGGGCATGGACATACTACTAAACCTGTCAAAAAAGTAGAGCCTGATACTGTATATAATGCTGAACTTCTGGTGGATAAGGAGAATAGGCTACAAAAAATTGAGAATGAGAAGCATATTCGTAACAGTAATGCTGAGAACGGTTACTCAATCGTAAGAAGCCAGGCCAATCTTGAAATGTACGATAGCTGCACTAAAAAAGCTTTCTGGACCAATCTCTACCTGCCTTCCACAGATCCCTTGTATGGTAACACGCTGGCAATGTTAAATTTTCATGATAAGAAAGAATCAAAGGAGCCGTCTAAGATGCGATGGAGACTTCAAGCTTTCGATTGGCAGGGTCAAGATACGGGTCACTATGACTTGAATTTCGAACAACCTATGCAGATCAATTATCGGGACGAGATTGCACACTATCAAGACGGAGTAAATGCTATCGATAAACAAATTTGGGTATTTGAACCCGAGGCCAACATCGGTCAGGACCAGGCTTACAAGCAATATTATTACTACTGTTTTGACATGCATGCCTCTGTGCTTACATCCAGTAAGGTCTTGGCAAATAGTCCCGTTTTCAACGCCATAAATGATTTGTGGTTAGAGAATGGAGTGATCTTCATTTCGAACCAGGATGAAGTCCTGACCACCTGCTACATTGCCAATGATGGAGAACATGAGGTATTTAATTCCGGCGGACAAATGGAAAACCTGGGGCGCTTGTTCAACAGCTCGATGGCAAATCATCGTAGAAATATTTCGTTACAATTGCACCAGGATCCCAAGATCTTTGAAGACAGTACCATTTTATCGATTTATAAAGTGCAGGAAGACGTAGGTGTTGGAGCTTCTCAGGGACTTGCCAGTGATGCCACAATGGTCAATCATGGCTTAGTTTTGCTGCATATGAAACCCAATGGACAAATACTCGCAGCAGATTATTATCAGAGGCCAAAGAATGCAGATCCGCGAGCTAATGTGGCATTGGGGCCTATCGAGAAGAACCAGCGGGGTGTCATTTCATTCTATGCGTATGAGCAAACCTCCATAGGTACATATCCCGTGCTGTATACTGTAAAGGGTAATAAAGTTTCGGTGGTAAAAAATGATCAGGGAACCACGGCCTCCCGATTTATCTACTATGATGCCCAGGAAGCGATTGTCGGTTATTTCGGAGTGGTAAAGGATCCAGAAGATCCACGTATAGCCTTTAGAACGCTGGAGATACTGCTGAATGAAGATTAATACTTTGGAAAAACTCACAATACGACAATCATAAGCTGAATCTCAGCGATTATCCGAGTTTCAAGCTTTTCTCCCTGCCAAGTCCCCTAATAGGTTGCCTTTGTGAAGTCGTCCAGGAATCACTCGGTATTGGGCCAAGGTCTCAAGTACACTTTTCATGTCAGTCTTGATTTTTCATTGAGCACTATTTCTCAAGATGGAATTCGCCGGGTAGAGAAAGTAGATGGCAGGTACCTGTAATGAAGGTTAATCAGCAGGTAACAAGGTGATAATAGTTGATACTGAAACCAAAGTATTTATCTTATTTTGACACGGTGACCTTTGGTAACTTTTAGTAATTAAGTTAGAGCTCGCGCTGCTGCAATAATTTTGTGACCTTACGTATGAAAATCAAAGTAGGTCATTGAAAAATGAACGATATCTTTTTCAATATTCTGGTAAGAACCTCCGGCCGCCCGAATTATTTCAAAGCATGCATATCTAGTATAAGGCGGCAGAGCCATCAGAATTTTCAAGTATTGGTTTCGTATGATGATGCGGATTCTTATGCCTATGTGAGCAAGTATCCCGATGTTATACCTGTGAAAGTTGGGAAACCCCAAATCCAGTCTTCGCCACGACATGACAGCACGGCTGGACACAATCTGTTTTTCCCTAATCTTTATCTTAATTCGTTACTCCTTCATGTTAAAGAAGGTTTTATTTTGTTCCTTGATGATGACGACTGCTTATCAGAAAAGGACACGCTTCAAACAATCTGCGATCATATAAATGGTGAAGATGATCTGATCTTTTGGCGTGTACGATTTTCAAATCAGCGACTTATACCTTCAAATGCGTATTTTGGTCAGGCTCCTGTTTATACACAGATTAATACAGCTGGTTTTTCGTTTCACAGCAGATATATAGAATTTGCTCAATGGGACTCTTGGAAAGGAGGGGACTATTTTGTTGCCAATAAATTGTACGACATTATACCGAACAAGATATATATTGATCGAGCACTATCGGGTCAGCAAGCTCAAAACAATATGGCCGGATTGGGGCTGAGAATCGATAAAGCAGTTACAATGGATGAAATGAGGGCACAATATGAAAGGATGGGGTATCTACCTCCAATGCGTTTGCTCAGTAGAAAGGAAGCACATGACTTTTTGATAAAGGCCTTGCAATCACCCAGGGAGTTGCCATTGGATTGGGACAAGGGGTATGCCGCCAGTTCCAGGTTTTTTTATGAAATGGCTACTCACCCAGGTATAGTAGACCGTGTGTCTACATTGATAGGGCCAGATATCATTTTATGGGGTTGTAGTCTGATTGCTAATAAGCCTGGTGTTAGGCACCCTTGGCACTGTGATATTGAAGCATCAGTGCCGACGCATGGAAGGACGATTAACGTCTGGATTGGACTAAGGAATATTTCGGGTGATAGCGGACTTTCATTCGTTCCGTTTAGTAACAATTTCGGCAAAACAGTCCAGCAACTTAGGTATGAGAACAATGTGGGACGCGGAGAAACCGACAATACCTTGATTTTATCCTGGGCCCATCAACTGAATCCTGATATCCAGGTCATGACCCCTGATATGTCTGATGGAGAAGCACTGTTTTTTGATGGGAGGATGTGGCACTCCTCCTTTAATAAGACAAATGATGTACGATATGCTTTGCTGATCCAATATGCGACACCTGAAGTTGCGATTCGAATGCCCGATCATAATAGTCTTGAATGGCCTTTCCGACAATTGAGCCACCCAAGGCCTCCGGTAATCTTGCAGCAGGGTGAAGATCGCTTCGGTGTGAATCGGGTTGTTCAGGCCCCCGCCCGGCAAAAATCCGGTAACTATCAGATGACGGAGAACCGGATCTATCCGCTAAAACTTCCTTTGCCTCTCATGCCTGGGCAGAAATGGAGACCTTTTCACATTTTTAATGGTACTACTGCCAACCTGCAGCATCTGACCTGTCATGTGTCTGTTTTGTTTCCAGGACATACCCCACATCCACCGCATACACATAAGGAAGAGGAGATATTAATAGTACTGGACGGACAAGCGGATGTGATTCTGCCTGAGATAGAAGCAGACAGTATTTATAGAAAGCGCTTAAGTGCTGGAGATTTTGTGTATTATCCTTCACATTTTCAACACACTTTGGAATCGGTAGGAGAAGTACCCGTTCATTATCTGATGTTTAAGTGGTATAATCCTCTTCCAACTGCTATTAAAAGGCTTCCCTATGGAAGCTTCAAGTGCAATCCTGTGCAAGATTCAGCAAAAGCCATCAATTATTCTTTGCTGTTTGAGGGCGCGACAGACTGTCTCCGTAAATTGCATTGTCATACTTCTGTGATAAAAGCAGGGGGCGGTTATGCTCCTCATCGTGATCCTTATGATGTTGCAATCCTTGTCCTGGGAGGGAAGATTGAAACCCTGGGGCAAATAGTTGAGACGCATCAAGTTGTTTTTTATCCGGCAGGTACACTTCATGGAATTCGTAATCCTAGTAAGCAGACTTCGCGCTACCTAGTTTTTGAATTTCACGGTCGACAAGGTTTGGGTGATAGACAAATAAGACCCGAAATTTCTGATTTTGCAGTGTCACATACCAATCAATCAAAAGTAAATACTGACCAGTACAAGCAACTTTTAAAAGAATATCGAGCGATCGAATCTTCTTATTCTCTAAGATTTGGAAGAACCATTACTCGTGTGACAGAGAAATACCTGGGATGGCTCCCTTTTGTTCGAAAGGCCATGGATCGGAGTTCGAAATGAAAAAGCCGGCCTGCACACATGCTAACCGGCTTTTTTATCGAGGCTTATTCCATTTATCTTCGTAGACTTACGAATAAGCTTTCGCAGCGAAGAAATGTTAGAATTTGCATGCTAATGCTTAATACGTTAGTCCATTAATTTCCAACCTTTACGATACGGACGCTTGACGAATTGATTGGCCTTATCAAAGTTAGTGATTTCCATCGAGTCACCATCCCATAGTAGTTTCTTACGACCAGGAAAGTTCATGCTATCTCCCGATTTCTTGCCCAACATATAACTCCTTATGGCCAAATTGCCCATGAGAACTGTTTCAGTCAGTGGACCGGAGTAATCAAAGGAAGAAGTGAGATTTTTGTGGGCATCACTGCCATACCCGGCTTTACACGCTTCTGTCCAGGTGTAGTGATGACCCCACCCCGGCTTGTCAACATGAGGAAATTGCTTTTCAAAGTCTTTATCCATTTTGATCTTATCGCCATTCTTGAGATAGACCTGAGGATCTCTACCGTATGTACCACATGTCATAATTCCCTTTTCTCCAATCATAAGAACACCATTACCGGATCCTTCTTCACCCAGATAATCATCGGCGGGAATCAGGTCTGGATGGAAGGGCCGCAAACCTCCATCATGCCATTGTAACTTCACCTCTGATTTGTTCTTGTCATTGGCTGGAAATTTAATCTCTACACGAGATGATGGAGGGCATCCTTCAGGAATATATTCTGGACTCCAGTCTTTGAGAAAGACCTGACCCACGCTACATTCCACTTCAGTGGGATAACCTAATCCCAGTACACGAAATGGCGAATCGATCAAGTGGCAACCCATATCACCGAGTGCTCCGGTTCCAAAATTCCACCATCCCCTCCATTTGAATGGGTGATAGAGCGGGTGATAATCTACCATTTCTGCGGGTCCGATGAATAGATCCCAACTTTCTTTTGACATCGTTTCCGGTAGTTGCTTTTTCTCTGTGGGCACTGGGATACCTTGTGGCCATACGGGTCTGTTAGTCCAGACGTGGACGCTATGCACATCGCCAATCATACCTTTATCGAACCATTGTATCATTTGTTGCTGTCCGGGATTGGATGCACCCTGGTTTCCCATCTGGGATACTACCTTGTATTTACGGGCACCCTCGGTAAGCATTCGCGCCTCATAGATATTGTGCGTAAGGGGTTTTTGCACATAGACGTGCATGCCCAGTTCCATAGCAGCCATAGCTGCTACAGCATGCGTATGGTCAGGTGTGGATATGGTGACAGCATCAATATCATCACGCATCTCTTCCAGCATTTTTCGGAAGTCTGTATAGTATTTTGCGTCGGGTAATGTCTTACGTGCTTCTGCCGCTTGTGCCGTATCGACATCACAGAGAGCCACTACATTTTCCATGCCTTTATTCCAGGAATTTATGATGTCCGATCGTCCTTTGCCACCCGCTCCAATCGCAGCTAGACCTAGCTTGTCACTGGGAGCACGATATCCCTTGCCGCCCAGTACATGTCGAGGTACTATAAAAAAGGATCCAGCCGCCAGTGCACCTTGTCGGAGGATATTCCTTCTACTTGTTTTTTTTGCCATTATGATCTTATTTGTTTTATTAATGTAGGGCCATGAAAGCAGTTTGCCATGAGTTTTTCAAGTCCCGCAATAAAATTAAGGATTTTCAAGGACTAGAGTGTGGTGGTGAAGGCTTGGCACTCGGTGTTTCTGACTTGCATACTTTAAATCACCTTTATTAACATCTCCATTCTTCCGAGAAAAATTTGTTTGGCTTTGGCAAGGAATACGACTCCAAATCCCGTTGAATCATCAGCATGTTGCGATCGATCAAGATTTATCCCTGGGGAGGATGTTTTTCGATGAAGGAAAGGACTTCTTCCGCAGTATTTACACATGCAAGCATCTCATGATAGGCATGCCCTCTACTTAGTTTTCTGATCATGGGGTATAGGCCTGTCTCATGCTCATAATGATCCCGATCCAGAAAGATCATCGGACTCACATATCCATAGGTGATGTAATGGTTTTGTGCTGCATCCATAAAGATTTCCTGTACGGTGCCGGCACTTCCGGGAGCGTATACCACTCCCCAGATACAGACAGCCAGCAAGGTATCCTCCCGAATGCTGTTGCTGAAATACTTTGCAATTTTTGTAGCAAATACGTTGGAGGGTTCATGACCATAAAACCAGGTAGGAATGGCCAGCGATGCTCCAGCACCCTCCTTATATCTGTTATGTACGTCTACTGAGACTTCAATAAAATTTGGTGCGGTATAATGAGGTGCAGAGCTCATATATTGGATGGCATCTTGCAAGCTATTGTCTGATTTATCAGCCATAAAGGCTCCCAGGTTGGCTGCTTCCATGATACCTGGGCCACCTCCGGATACGATAAAGTATCCTGCCTCGGTCAGCTTTTTGGCTGTCATGGCTGCCAGGTAATAGTGTTGTGCATCGCGTGGCACTCCATGCCCGCCCATCATACCTACACATTTCTTATTTGGTTTTCCATTGTCCGACATTTCAATGTATTCTCGCAGTGCATCATCAATTGCATGGTCATGAATTCGCTGCCAGAGGGCCTCATTTATGTTGGTATTGTTCTTATGTATCTCAAAGTGCTGATAGATTTCGAGATCAGTCATCAAAGTATCACCTGCGAGTAATTCCTGCCAGGTATATAGTTTCTTTCTCAGGGGTGTGTAAGGGATGTTGTCAGGATTGTCAATAATAACGGCACCTCTTGCGAGAAGATCCAGTTCGTCGCTGTTATCAAAGTGACAACCCAGGAAAAATGTATTGTCGATTTCCAATGCCTGCCAACTGATATTGAGTCCTCGAAAGTCCAGTTGTTGAAAGGTGCAGTTCTTCAATGAGGTACCACCCCGAATAAATGTCTTGAAATCTTCGATTTCTTTAATCATTGGTCAATTGTTCTTTCGATACTGGCTTCTTTGTGAGGATTTTTCAAGCGGTCGATCTTCTCACGAACCCATATTTCACTTGCTACTTCATCCGCCTTATCCAGTATTTTTTCTACATCCTCAATGTTGACCTGTCCTTGATGAACCTGATAGAGTTTAAGAGTCAATTTTATCAAATTTAGATAAGATCTCCTTCTTGCATCGGGCAGCGTGTTTTTTCTTCGTTGGATGTAAAGGCGGAAACTGTCTGATAATGCATTCAATGCTTGCCATTCCTCCAACTCAAAATATGTGGCCAATAACATAGTTTTTGCACCCAGGTTGTAAGTCACTTCTTTATACTCCACCTCCTGCAATTGACTTAGTACCCTCTCAAAATCTTTCTGATAAAAGTACATATGAGCTAGGTTATAGGTGACGGCATTTCGACGATACTCCGGAGATATGCGGTCGCTAAAATCATCGAGAAATTGTTTGGCCCAAGAAAATTCACCCAGGCGCAAGGCCAGTACAATCACGTTTTTGAAGGTCCAATGGCTGAGGTGACCTTCATCATCATATGCCAGATCCCGGTTGAGGACCTGCTTATACATTTCGAAGGACTCCGCAAGAAAACCCTTTTTCCCTTGATTTATCTTGCGGAGACAATAGTTCAACGCGGCAAAGTACACGGACTTGAGATGCTCTGGGGGGAGGGGATTTTTGTGTATGTTGATCAAATTTTTGAGCTCATAGTAGTGCTGTGTCTCATCCGGTTCCAGATGGGTTTTGATGATCTGATAATACATCGAAATCCCGGGAACATCTTTGTAAGCCCCCTCTTCAATTTTTTCCAGTATGGGGCTGAGAAATTCAATTTCATACTGATGCTGGAGAAAGGATTTACGACTAAGGGTCTCTACATAGTAACGGATCTTTTCCAGAATATAGAAGATATCCAGATTATATAGGATGTCCTCAATGTTTGCCACCTTAAATCGATTGATATCAGAGAGATTCGCATCGTAGGCAGAAGCCTCTAGCAGATATCGGTGATAGTGGAAAGGTGCACCACGGGTGGGCCATCTTTCAAAAAGAGTGCCTGTCCGTTTCAAATGCTGCTGGTACAATGATTCAAGTCCCTTTCGATTTAGGGCCTGCAGACGGGTGGTAGCCTCTTTAAGTTTGTCCTGTTGATGCCATTCGAGTCCAAGAAACTCCTCCAGGACCTGAATGCCGTCACTACAAAGTTTTCGAAACCTACCATCGTCAAATGTACGGTCTGCACCAAAGGTTTCATGCCAGAGAAACTGTTTGTCTTCCCATTGCGGATTATCCTCTTTCATCAAAGTCAGCAAGATGGACAGGAAACGCATTGATACAGGAGGATCACCGCCATGCGAACAACTCAGATATTTCAGGAATCTGTTGACCTCCATTACCGAAAGGACCAATAAAGCCTGATACAACTTCGTCTTCTTCATCCTAAAAACTACGGTACATTTAGTTAAAGTGGTTAAGTCAAGGTGACCAATATTTTATACTTCTCCAAATATAGATTATATTGCACTTGATTGTAATATATCCTTATGAACCTCTTCCCCCGATTGTCAGCAATTTCAATTGCACTCATGTTGTTTCTGTCACTTGATGCTCAGGAACTCAACTCATATCGGTACTTAAAGAATCTTTCCGGAGAGGCCCTGGATGTTCTTGTGGAAACTCACGAATATCCTGAAATACTTAAGGAGCCAGCTCATGGTAGTATCGCCAGATATAAGATAAATTCAGATGATCAATATCGGGTAAGATATCGTGCATCTTCCGGATTCATTGGTCTTGATACGGTGATCTATAAAGTGATCCGAAAGTCTAAGGGTACAATAAAGCCATATTTCGAAGGCTTTGTAGTGGAAGTGCGGAAGATGCTGGCCAATGATGACTATTTCATCATAAGTGAAAATGACCAGGAAGTTTTCCTCCCTGTTTTAAGCAATGATAAAAGCCTGGGTGATGAGATACACATCACTGAGTTAAGTTTGATTTCTTCAGGTACGGCATATGTCGATCCTGAGGGTAATGGAGTAGTGTTTACACCCGGTGAGACTGGGATTTCTCATATTCGATACCTGGCTTGTTCTGGGAATTCATGCGCTCCAGCTCAGATCTCCATACGTGTGAATGCTTCTCAGGAAGTGCCAAAGTCAGAGTCTGTTAGGTACCACATCATGCGAGATGAGACACAAACCCTATTAGTGCCTCCCGGTTTCAATCCTCCAGCTGTGCACTATGTACTGGGCTCCGTGGAGAAACTAACTGATCAAGTCTATAGATATAAGCCGGCATATGGCTTCACCGGGTCTGAAGTGATAGAGTTCTCTCAGTTTTATAATGGAGAAAGAGTCATTTACTCCGTTTCAATGGTCATCGAAGACCCTTTCGATGGAAATGGATGGGTGCATAACGATCAGGTTTTTACGGAAGTAGATAATGAGGTATGGATCAATCCGACTAAAAATGATCTCAGGGGTGGTGCTCAGGTGATCACTGAAAGTGTGACCACAGGCCAGGTTATAGAGGCTGGAGGACAATTTCTATTTACTCCACCAAAAGGGTTTGAGGGGAGGACCACTTTTGATTACCTGGTTTGTTCAGAAGGCAGATGTGACACTGGTGAGGTAGAAGTCATAGTTTTCAATTTTGCACCTGAAAAGAAGTATTGGAAGTTTTTTGGTGCCAGGAATCAGATACTTCCCATCTCATACCACGTGCCCATAGATGCTTATCACTTTGAAATATTAACTCAAGCGGGAAGCGGAGTTGTCTCAGTGACTCCAGATGGGAAGGAAATCTCATATATCCCATCTGCAGACTTTAGCGGAGTAGATGCATTTCAACTTAGCTATTGTACTCTGAATGATGGTATTTCGAACTGTGAAACCATTGATGTTCAGGTCGATATACGTTCAGATCTTAATACTGTCATCTGCGCATTTGACTGTGCATGGCCAGGTGATCTTAATGCAGATGGTGCTGTTAATGTTGATGATGTAATGCCTCTCGGGGCGAATCTGGGTGCACGAGGACCTGCTACTGCCCGGGGTGATCTGACGCAGTGGTATGGTCGATCTGTAGCGGATTGGCCTGAGCAGATCGCCTTCGGCCCGTCCAATCTCAAGCATGTGGATACGGATGGAAATGGGACAATAGACGTTGATGATATTGAGTTGATTTCCCGCTTCTACGGTCGCACACATCAGTTGGTGCCATCGGTCCCGCCATTTGGTGAAAGTATATCACTGGACCTTAAATTGCTCACACCTGAAGTGGAAGTCGGCGAAGAAGCGATTGTAGAAGTGAGTCTGAGAAATAACTCGGGAGAATTCTTACAACTGGTAGGCGTTAGTTTCTCCTTCCAGATAAATGAACGTTTTGCTGATTCCAGTACCTTCAATTTTATCCCGGATCCGAATGGAATATTCGATCCGGACGTCGCTGTGATCAGCTACTTTCAATCACCGGAAGATGGTCGTCTCGATATTGGCGTAGTGCAAACTGCGCGGAAAGAGACTCCCGCACATGGTGTACTGGGCCAAGTGACCTTTATTGTAGAAGAAGATCTAAATGGCTTCAGGTCCATTAAAGATTGGATCCGTATGCGCATGGACATCCAGCGCATTCATCTTAACACTTGGGAAGGTTTGGCTATGGAGCTGGACGAAACATCGAGTCATATCCATATTCATCGTAAACCAAACAAAGATATTGAAAAGACAGAGCTGAATATCTTTCCCAACCCGGCTTCAGATATAGCTATGATTAGTCATAGTCAATCTGTCAGGGAAATAAGGCTGTATAGCTTACAAGGAACCTTATTAAGGGTATGGAATACGGAGAGCGATATAGTACAATTGGATCTCTCTCAAATCTTCAGTGGTTTGTATCTGCTGGAAGTACTTGATGAAAAAGGTGTACGCCAGACTCGTAAGATTCAGATTCAGAAGTAGATCATCAACAATATCGATTCACGATATTGACAACACTAGGTCGATAACTTGGACCGAAAAGATTCAGGTGTACCAGTAAATAATACAACTGATAAAGAGGCAGACGTTTTTTGTAGTCAGCAGCTAGAGGATAGAATTCCTGGTACGCCCGGTAGAAATCTGGATCGAATCCACCAAATAACTGGGACATTGCTATATCAACCTCCCGGTCACCAAAATATGTGGCCGGATCAATCAGATAGGGAGTGCCTTCTTCATCTGACATCCAGTTTCCTGACCAAAGATCTCCATGCAGAAGAGAGGGCCTTTCAGAAACCAAAAGGGGTTCAATGTTCTTCAGAAAAGTACTGGTTCGTTTCTGCTCCAGAAGTCCCTCATTGCAGGCTATTTCAAATTGGGGGATGAGCCGCTGACGAATATAGAAATCACTCCATGAAGTACTTTTAGTATTTGTTTGATTTAGCGTACCGATAAAGTTGTCAGATGACCAGCCATAATGATCTGAAGTTACTTTATGCAGAGAAGCAAGTGACGATCCTAAATCCCATGACGTATTAGCTTGAGATTGGCCCCGTTGGATCCATTCGAGTAGAAGGAATCCCACGTCATGCATTCGACCATGGGTAAGCACATTGGGCACTCGCACCCTGTCAATCTCTGCCATGAACTGTAGTGAGACGGCTTCTTCCCTGAACATCTTGTCAGGATTAATAATCCTGTTGTTAGCCTTTAAGAAGTAATACCCACTAGCTGCCACCAACTGATATGCCTCATTGATATCTCCACCCGAAACGGAGCGGACTGCAAGTATAGGTTCGTTCGTTAAACCTGATAAAATCTCAACAAGATCGCTATGCATTCAACTCTCAGCTATAGCTTATTCTTTTGGATCATATCCAATAATTCATCCCGATAATTTTTTCCGACCGGAATATGCTTGGGTTTGCCTCCTTCGATCACTTCCACCATATTGCCGATCACTGCATTAATGCGATCCAGGCCTACGATGTAAGATCTGTGTACGCGTTTGAAGAGTTTGCTGGGAAGCTTCTCCTCCAAACTCTTCATCGTCTGGAGTGTAATGACTCGCCCTTTATTCATTTTGATGATCACATAGTCCTTGAGACCTTCAATGTACAGTATGTCCTCATACTTGATTTTGACATACTTCTTATCTGCTTTCACGAAAATGAAGTCCTCACCGTCAGCTTCGGCTGCCGTATCCGCGCTCATATTTTTGCGAAATCTCAGCTGATCGATCGCCTTGTTGGCTGCTTTCATAAATCGCTCTGCCGAGATAGGTTTCAGCAAGTAATCTACCGCATCGAGCTCGAATCCCTCGATAGCATAATTGGGAAATGCCGTTGTGAAGATGATGAGTGGAGGATTAGAAAGTGTTTTCACGAATTCGGTGCCCGTGAGCTGCGGCATTTGAATGTCCAAAAACATGAGGTCTACTTCATGATTAGATAGTGCCTCATTTGCTTCAAATGCATTCACACATCGTTTGATAAGGTTCAATTCGGGCATTTGACCAATGTATGTTTCAAGTACATCCAGCGCCAGGGGTTCGTCGTCTACAATGAGAGTATTTATCTCCATAAGTCCAAGGTTATTTTAGATTGAGGTCAAGAGCTACAAGGTAGCTATTAGGTTCATTTTTAATATCAAGTTTGTACTGATCATCATAGATCAGATTTAAGCGTCTTCGCACATTCACGAGTCCAATTCCACCACTTTTTCTATGCATTTGTTTGGGCTGAGTTGGGCCTTTACTGTTTTCAATGACAAATCGAAGTTTATCGCCTTTGATGTGCATTTTTATGGTGACCCAGCCGTGATGTATCTGATTGCTGAGACCATGTTTGAAGCTGTTTTCTATGAAAGGAATCAAAAGGAGAGGGGCTATTCGCTGATCTTCGATTTTACCAGTTACATCCATTTGAATATCGATCATGTCATGCTGCCGTAGCCGTTCAAGATCCAAATAGTTTTTCATGTACGATACCTCTTTTAATAAAGGCACCGTCTTTTCATTGCATTCATAAAGCATATACCGCATCATTTCGGAGAGCTTTAACACAATTTCCGGTGCATCATCCGATTTCTTTAGGGTCAATGCATACAGGTTATTCAGCGTGTTGAAAAGGAAATGAGGGTTTATCTGAGACTTCAGAAACTTCAATTCTGACTGCATGGTTTGCGTCTGTAGTTCCATTTTTTCTGATTGGTGTATAAACCAGTCAGAGATGATGCCGTAGATCGTAGAAGAACTACCTACCATGAACATCGACATGAAAAAATAGGATTGATTTTCGATGAAGTAATTTTGGAAAGTTGGCGTGTCGGCAAATAACATGACCTGAATCGCAATCTTTATAGGTGTCAGTATCAGCACTGCTACGATAAGCAGGGCCACGTAAGTCCAAAACTTCTTTTGAGAAAGGAAATTGGGGATTAAATACAAGAGGTTAATGTAAATAATAGCCGCATAAAATGCGATATCAATACTTTTCTGGAAGAATACTAACGGCCACCCCACTTTATTGAAATCTGAAATCACCAGAATCACAAGAAGAATGATCCAGAAGAGCGTATGACCTATCCATCCCCTCTTTTCACTCCAGGGTCTCAGATTAAATAACCTTCTTAACGCAAATACTTTCATCTATAAAATCACTAACAGCATGCCCCTACCTCTCGTTGCAATATAATGAGTAAATAGATCAACGACCTAATAAAGAGGATTAAGGACAAGAAAAGACTAGATTAGGACCAAATAAGACCCAAATTGAGTAGTTTTGCTCTCTGTTTAGTCACAAACTGAACTTTTTCAGATATCCTCTATTTAAGATATGGTTTTATTGCCAGCATCAATATTTCAGTAAAGAAGGTTATGGATACGGTAAAGAACAAAAATTACACAAGTACGGATATTTACAATCAGGAGACGACTCAACACATTCTAGATCACTACTCAGCCATTCTGACTGAAGTGGGTGAAGATGTGACACGCGAAGGGCTTTTAAAGACTCCGGAACGCGCTTCAAAGGCTATTCAGTTTCTTACATCAGGATATCAGACAGATCCAAGTGAAATTCTTCAGTCAGCACTATTCAGGGAAAAGTATAGTGAAATGGTACTGGTAAAGGATATTGAGCTTTACTCTTTGTGTGAACATCACATTCTTCCGTTCTTTGGGAAAGCACATATCGCCTATATACCCAACGGATACATAGTGGGCTTGAGTAAATTGCCGCGCGTAGTGGATGTCTTTGCCAGACGGCTACAGGTACAAGAGCGGCTGACTCATGAGATCTTAAATTGTATTCAGGAGGTGCTGCAACCTCTCGGGGCAGCAATAGTTATTGAAGCGAGACACATGTGTATGATGATGAGAGGGGTGCAGAAGCAGAATTCGGTGACTACTACCTCTGCATTTACTGGAGAGTTTGAAGATGAAACCACACGTTCGGAGTTTCTGAACCTGATCAGCGCAAATTTACATTAAGATATATAACAGTAATTCATGAAAGCATTTGTATTTCCGGGGCAGGCTTCCCAGTTTGTCGGCATGGGTAAGAGTTTGTTTGAGATCAACCAAAATGCCAAACAGCGTTTTACGGAAGCTCGGGAAATACTGGGCTACGATCTGGCAGATGTAATGGTTAATGGAAGTGCTGAAGATCTAAAACAGACATTTGTCACACAGCCAGCTGTGTTTATGCATTCTGTTTTGACAGCTGAAGCAAATCCTGATGAAGTACCTGCCGCGGTGGCAGGACATTCTCTGGGGGAATTTTCTGCACTGGTAGCGAACAAAACGTTGACTTTTCACCAGGGGTTAGAATTGGTGAGAGTCCGCGCTGAAGCTATGCAATCTGCGTGTGAGGCTGAGCCAGGAACCATGGCAGCCATTGTAGGGCTGGAAGACAGTGTGGTAGAGCAAGTTTGTGAAGAAGTAGAGGGTGTGGTGATTGCGGCCAACTATAATTGTCCGGGCCAGCTGGTTATCTCAGGTGCTGTACCCGCCGTAGAAGCAGCTTGTGAGATTCTCAAAGAAAAGGGGGCCAAAAGAGCTTTGATACTTCCCGTGGGTGGAGCCTTTCACTCGCCACTGATGCGTCCTGCGGAAGATCAGTTAGCACAAGCGATTGAGGCGATGGATTTTATGACACCGATATGCCCCATATATCAGAACGTGGATGGCAAACCACAACTAGATAGCGGAGTGATCAAATCTAATCTGGTAAAGCAGTTGACATCCCCAGTACGATGGACCACCACTATTGAGAACATGATCTCCGATGGTGTGGATGAATTTGTTGAGGTGGGTGGAACGGGTAAAGTAATCCAGGGAATGATCAAGCGAATAGATCGTTCGATTCCCTCAAGTGCATTATAGTTAGTATTTTTGCCCCGATCTATGGAAGAAGTTGATGTAAGAAAAGGGATTGTATTATTGGCTGAGCCTTTTAGCCAGGACAGCCATTTCAAGCGTTCGGCTGTTGTTCTGACAGACCATCAGGAAGAGGGGACGGTAGGGTTCATCATAAATAAACCACTTGATATTCATATCGAAGAACTACTTTCTGACTTTCCAGAGTTTGATACTAACGTGTACTTTGGAGGACCGGTAGCTACGGATAGTATCCACTACATTCATAATGTCGGTGAACTGTTGGATGACAGTATAAAGGTGGCCAATGGCATATATTGGGGTGGAGATTTCGAAAAGTTAAAGTTCCTGATCGAATCAAAACTCATCCTGCCTCGAAACATTCGATTTTTTGTGGGATATGCGGGATGGGGCGCTGGACAATTAGCGACTGAACTTAGCTATGGTTCTTGGGTCCTAGCCGATGCACATGCCAACTATCTGTTTAAATCGCCACCCGGTCAGTTGTGGTCGCAGATCATGAAAAACAAGGGCAATGCTTATTCTGTAATTGCCAACGTACCCGATTCAGTGAACTGGAATTAAAAGCCGAACATGATTCATTTACACGATCTCAGGATTCAGTATGGTGATCGCGTTTTATTCAAAGACATCAATTTTCAAATTAATCCTACCGACAAGATTGCGCTGATCGGCAGGAATGGTGTTGGAAAATCGACCCTCTTCAAATTGATTACGGGGGAGATTTCTCCGGATGAAGGGACTCTTCACGTGGCCAATAATGTATCTATAGGTCATCTTGAGCAAGTACTCCACCTGGATACCACAAAGTCTATCCGTGAAGCTGCTAATGACGCCTTTGCTGAAGTGATCGCCCTGGAAGCTGAGAACGAACGACTGCAGCAGGCAATGGCCGATGCTACGGATTATGAAAGTCAGGCATACATGGACCTGCTGGATGAGTTTAATCTCAATCTCGAACGCCTGAATCATCATGAAGTGGGTAGTCGTGACAAGAAGATTGAGATGGTACTTAAAGGTCTGGGATTTAAACCAGAGGCATTTGACAATGCGCTTTCGACCCTCAGTGGTGGTTGGCAGATGCGTGTGCAATTGGCAAAGCTTCTATTGCAAGCACCAAACCTTTTACTGCTGGATGAGCCCACCAACCATTTGGATATTGAGGCAATCATTTGGCTAGAAGATTACATCCAAAAGTACAGTCAGGCTGTAATCGTTATATCGCACGATAGAGCCTTCCTACGCAATACCTCAAATCGTATCATCGAAATTGAGAACAGTCGGGCGTATGATTACAATCTCACCTACGACAAGTATCTCGTTCAGAAAGAGGAGATTCGACAGCAACAGGAAGCAGCATTTAAAAATCAGCAGAAACTCATAGCCGATAAGGAACGCACCATTAAGCGTTTTATGGCCAAAGCCACCAAGACTAGCATGGCGCAATCCATGCAAAAGCAGCTGGATAAGATTGAGCGGATCGAACTGGACACCGTCTCCTCCAAGAATATGCGGATTCAGTTTCTACCCGTTCCCAGAAGTGGCCGTACGGTACTGAAAGCTCTTGATTTACATAAGTCGTACGGGGATAAGAAAGTTTTGTCTGGACTATCTTTTGAGGTGGAACGGGGCGATCGGATAGCGATAGTGGGGCAGAATGGTCAAGGTAAGACCACACTTGCCAAGATTTTGCTGGATCGCCTGGAGCCTACTGCTGGGGAGGTCGAGTATGGTTCACAGTTATCTATAGGTTATTATGCGCAGGATCAGGCCGACGAGCTGGAGGAAGATGCCACGATTTTTGAGTTTATGGAGTTGAGAGCCCCGGAAGGTATGCGTACGAGAGTGCGAAGTATTCTGGGTGCCTTTATGTTTAGTGGCGAAGACGTGGAAAAAAAGATCAAAGTGCTTTCGGGTGGCGAAAGAGCCCGCCTGGCATTTGCACAGCTATTAATGGAGCCTATTAATCTGTTGGTACTTGATGAGCCTACTAACCATCTGGATATGGACTCGAAAGAAGTCCTAAAGGATGCACTGGCGACCTATGAGGGAACATTAATTGTTGTGTCGCACGACCGTGATTTTCTGGCGGACCTGACCTCTAAAACATTGGAGCTTCGCGATAACGATATGCACACCTATCTGGGAGATATTAATTATTTTCTTGAAAAAAGGGCTATGGACAATATGCGGGATGTAGCCTTGTATCAATCGGATCAACCCACTCCTACTACAGAGAAATCGAAAGTACCGGTAGACCAGGAAAAATTGCGTGTTCTCAAGAAGCAGGTGAGTAATGCCGAGAAAAAGGTACTGAAGATTGAAACAGAGATCGGAAACCTTGAAAAAGAAATGTATGCGGCCGATTTCTATGAACGGACTGATTCAGCTAAGATCACTGAAAAACATGCTGCCCTTAAAGCAGATCTTGAAAAAGCAGAGGGTGACTGGGAAGCGCTGGTAGAAGAGTTAGAATCTCAGTAGACCCTTAGGAATAGATCTTTCGCAGTTGAGACAAGGTGGCCCTCATATCCTTTGGTAAGGGAGATTCCAGATCATAGTACTTACCCTCAAGATTGAATTTCAACTTGTGTGCATGTAAAGGTGTGCGCGTGAGTATAGGACGTTCCTGATCCTTCTCTCCCCGATATTTCTTCTTAACACTGGATAAGAAAAAACTATCCTTACTTCCATATAATGGATCGACTAGTAAGGGATGCCCCAATGCGCTCAAGTGAATCCGGATCTGATGCGTTCTACCCGTGACCAGGCGAAGATCCAGTAAACTGAAAGGTCCTAATCGCTCCGAAATCTTATAATGTGTCTCAGCCGCTTTGCCATTAGCAGAAATAATCATCAGGTGCTTTCGGTCGTGCTTCATGATCGGAAGGTTGATCACTCCCTGATCATCGGTGGGAGATCCCATAGCTAAAGCCGCATAGTACTTATCGATTTGATGCTTTTCGAGCATAGTGCTCAATACACTATATGTGTCAAGGTCCTTACCAAAAAGGAGTAATCCGGAAGTGTCGCGATCCAGACGGTGCACTCCATAGACTTTACCTTTCATCTGAGTCAGCATGTCAAACACATTGGAGATCTTCCGATCATATCGGTCTGGGACCGATAAGAGACCAGCGGGTTTTTCCACAACGATGATTCGATCATCTTCATGTATGATAGAGAGTGCTGATCTTTTCATCAGATAATGTTGGATGAGAAGTGTTTGAGTTCTGAGTACTTACGTTTTCCGAGAGCAAAGTACTCCCAGATAATGGAACCCCTATACCGGCCGGTCTCAGTATTGTCTCTTCCTATACTTAGGTCCGGCAGCTTCTTCCCAAAATCATGTCGTTTTCGCCACGATTTTCCCAGGTGGGTAGCATTGTAGATCATGGCTTTGAAAACAGCTTTAGCGTTCCCGGCTTCTCCGACCATTAGAAATCGTAATGCTGCTACCAAATCCAGGACCGCTCTCACAGGTAACAGCCAAAGTAATTTCAAAGTCTTTTCATTCTTCAATAAAAGGGTTAGACCATTTCTGAAGTTTAGGTAGGTCTTGCGTGGACTGCTATAGGATAGGGTACCTCCTCCGAGGTGATAAACCACTGAGTCTGGCACAACATATATTTGATATCCTGCCTTTTTCAAGCGCCAACAGAGATCGATTTCCTCCATATGAGCGAAGAAATCAGCATCGAAACCCTCAAATTCCTCAAATACTTTCTTACGAATGACCATGGCCGCACCCGTAGCCCAGAAAACCTCCCTGGGTGTATCATACTGCCCCAGATCATCTTCCACTTGATTGAGAATGCGTCCCTGGCAAAAAGGATAACCCAGCCAGTCGATCAAACCACCGGCGGCACCTGCATACTCAAAGGTTGATTTATCGGTATATGATTTGACCTTTGGCTGGCATGCACCCACGTCAGGATGCTCCTCCATAAATTGTATCAAGGGAGGTAGCCAACCGTTCGTTACTTCGACGTCTGAATTTAAAAGTACCAGGTACTTATCGTCGACCTGCCGTAAAGCCACATTGTACCCCCCAGCGAAACCGTAGTTCTTATGCAGTGATATGAGATCGATGAAAGGGAATTCTGATCTCAGTATTTCTTGTGAATTATCGGTTGATCCATTGTCGGCCACTATAATCTTGTCCTCCGTAAAGCGAACCAGACCGGGAAGAAATTTGCGTAAATGATCCTGGCCGTTGTAGTTGAGTATAACCACCGATGTCGAATCCATACCGTGGTGATACTTATCAAAATAAGCTTCGACTTGTATTTTATCTGTATCCAACTGCTCTCGAAGCGCTTCCAGATTATCAAATTTTTGATCGGTCCGGATATACTTCAAAACCTCAATAAACAATTCTTGCCCATAGATATCTTCAGTGAAATTGAAGATGTTTACTTCGATTGAAATTTTACCAGACTGAGTCACTGTCGGTCGACTACCGATGTACAGCATACCTTCCAGTACACGGTCTTCATAAAGGATTCTGGCAGCATAGATTCCTTCAGGAGGTATTAACTTTAATGCGTTCTGTATTTCAATATTAGCGGTAGGATACCCCAATTTTTCACCCAATTGATGCCCTCGAACGACTTTTCCGGATATAAGATATGGATGCCCCAGTAGTTTGTTGGCCGTCTCGATACTTCCTTCATTTAAAAGATTGCGGATGCGCGTACTACTAATCTGGATCCGCTCAGTCATTTGTTGTTCTATCTCATACACCTGGAATCCACCTTTCTCCTCATAGGCTTTTAAGTGGTGGATGCCCCCCGCCCGATTTAAACCGAATCGATGATCATACCCGATGACTATGAATCGGGGTTTAAATCTTTTGACGATGAAATTGGTGATGTATTCATCAGCCAGCATTTGTGAAAACTCCACAGTAAATGGACAGATCACCAGATGATCTACCGGATGCTTTCCGATGAGCATTATTTTCTCTGCTTCAGATGATAGCAGCTGAAGGGATTTATCATTGGGATAGATGACCTGACGAGGATGTGGATGAAAGGTGACCAGAACGGTCTCTCCATCATGTTGCCTTGCCAATCGATTCATTCGGTTGATGAGCTCAACATGACCCACATGCACTCCATCGAATGATCCAAAAGTGATCACTCCATTACGAAAGGAAGGTAACTTATCTATGTCTTGATGGATCTGCACTGGGTAAAAGTATAAAAGTTTTCTCTAATATGTTTCTGCTCCCATAGATCATTATGAGAACGATTCGACTTTCCAATTGTTTATATTTGCAGCACAGATAATCAGTATAAATTGGGCGTGAAAATAGAAAAAGATCATATTCTACAGGTATTAAGTAAAGTATCGGATCCTCTGACCGGGCGTGATATCGTTTCGACGGGTCGTATTAGGTCTCTGGAAGTTGAAGACAACCTTGTGAAGTGTACCTTGGTTTATACTGAAAACCTTGCACAGGAGCAAAAGTCTTCATTACACTTTGCGTGTATCAGTGCCGTGGAGCAAAGCTTTCCCGGAGTCCAAATGCATGTACACCTTGAAACCCAACTGAGGCAGGGAGACCAACCACGATCCGTGCTTCCGCAGGTAAGAGAAATAATAGCCGTGGGGTCTGGTAAAGGGGGCGTGGGAAAGTCCACGGTATCAGTAAATCTGGCGTTGGCACTGAAAGAGCAGGGATACAGCGTTGGCATATTAGATGCTGATCTTTATGGTCCTTCTATTCCCAAGATGCTGGGACTGGAAGGTATGCGCCCAAAGATCAAAGATGTACATGGAAAGGCAAAGATCGTTCCGTTGGAAGCTTTTGGCATGCCTGTGATCTCGATGGGATTCATTGTAGAGGCAGATCAGGCTGTCGTATTGCGTGGCCCCCGACTTGCGGGTATTTTGAAGCAATTTCTGCAGGACTGCCTCTGGCCGGATCTTGACTTTTTAATTATCGACTTGCCACCAGGTACGGGTGACATCCAACTCACTCTGGTGCAGACCGTACCGTTGACTGGTGCTGTGCTCGTGACGACACCGCAGCAAGTGGCTGTCGCTGATGCGATAAAGGCAATGAATATGTTCCGACTTCCTTCGATCGATGTGCCGATTCTTGGAGTGGTAGAAAATATGTCGTGGTTTACACCCGCCGAGCTACCCGAAAACCGATATTATTTGTTTGGCCAGGGAGCTGGACTGCAATTGGCTAAAATGGGAGAGGCCGAGTTGTTGGGTCAAATTCCTATCATTCAGTCCGTTATGGAAGGTGGTGAGAACGGGGTCCCAGCTATAGTAGATAAGGATACCGATGGGAGAGAAGTGGAGCGATGGATGTCACTGGGTAGATCCTTGATAAATCAGGTAGAGATTCGAAATGCTACGAAAGGCCCAACCAGGATTGTCGGGATTAAATCTTAATTTTATTGATAATAATATTCACGGTTCATGAGTGAGGATTCGAAAGCTATTGCACAGGAAGAGTTAATGTTGAAAGTAGATCGAGCGCTGGACTATGTGAGACCCCATTTGGCAGTGGATGGTGGTAATGTAGAACTGGTGGAGATCACGGACGATAAGATTGTCAAGATCCGCTGGATGGGATCATGCAAAAATTGTGACATGACACTCATGACATTACGAGCCGGTATTGAGGAAACAGTGAAGAATCATGTTCCGGAAATACAAGGTGTAGAGGCGCTCACTCAAGAATAGGGGATACTAGAATGAATAGAGAAACACTTGTCCGGTCCATTCAGACCAAGAGATCCTTTCTATGTGTTGGATTGGATTCAGACCTAAGCAGAATTCCAAAGTTCCTTTTAAATTATCCAGATCCAATATTTGAGTTCAATCGCAGAGTCATTGATGCCACGAAGGAATACTGCGTTGCCTACAAACCCAATGTAGCATTTTATGAGGCCCTGGGTACGGGTGGATGGCAAGCTTTGGCTAAGACACTTGATTATATTCCCGAGACTCATCTTACTATTGCTGATGCGAAACGAGGTGACATTGGTAATACATCTAGATTGTATGCGCATACCTTTTTCACAACGTTCGATTTTGATGCGGTGACCATAGCTCCTTACATGGGTTATGATTCGGTGTCCCCTTTTTTGGAATTTGAGGACAAATGGGTAATCCTACTGGCGCTTACATCCAATACAGGTAGTAAAGATTTTCAATTTATACAGGATGGTGAGGGGCGTCATCTTTACGAGCATGTACTCGGTAAGGCTGCTTCATGGGCTGATGCTGAGAAGCTGATGTTCGTAGTAGGTGCCACGCAGGCAGAATCACTTCAACAGATTCGGAATATTGTGCCAGATCATTTCTTGCTGGTACCGGGTGTCGGTGCACAGGGTGGTAGTCTGGAGGAAGTATATCGCTATGGAAAGAATGCAGATGTCGGACTACTCGTCAATGCTTCGAGGTCTGTAATTTTTGCCGGTGGCGATTCTGAAGACTTTGAGCATTTGGTCACGGAAGCAGCTAAGACGCTGCAGCAAGAGATGGAGTCACTGATGCTTAATGGTTGATTATGGATATTGAACAGCTCCGATCATACTGCCTCACTAAGCCGGAAACTACTGAAGATTTTCCCTTTGATGAAGAGGTCCTGGTCTTTCGCGTGCTGGGTAAGATTTATCTACTGACCAACATTATGGCAGAAGATCTCACGATCAATCTAAAATGTGACCCTGAACGGGCTATGGCTCTCCGAGAAAAACATGAAGAAATCACTGCAGGATTCCATATGAACAAGAGACACTGGAATACAGTGGATTGCTCAGGAAATCTTACGGCCGATTTGATTCGTGATTTGGTGGATCATTCTTATGATATGGTGGTCAGGGGAATGCCTAAAAAACAACAGGCTCTGCTACTCAAAAAATAGTGCTACATGACCTATGACTTTATTATTGTGGGTCAGGGTATTGCCGGCACCATGGTCGGGCTTCAGCTGGAGCAAAGACATAAGTCATTCATGTTTCTTGATCCCTGTCTCTCTTGCACATCCAGTCAAATAGCCGCGGGAATTGTTAACCCTGTTACAGGCAGACGATTTGTCAAAAGCTGGATGTACGAAGAGTTGATTCAACATGCGACTTATATTTATCGCCAGGTCGAAGAGGCTTCCGGCCTTCCCATATTGCGAGAGGTTGATATCATCCGTACACTGATGGATCACAGGACTCAAAATGATTGGGCCCGAAAAAGTGTTCGGTCCGATTTTGAGCCCTTCATTTCGGAGGAGAAGGATTTAAAAGGGTATGATAACATATTGAAAGATAGCGACTATACGGTAGGTGTAGTAAAGGGTGGCTTTAAGGTCGAGATCGCAAATGTGATCGACCATTGTCGTGATAAATGGATGGCTGAGAAGCGATTTCAAAAGGAAACTTTGGATTTCTCAGACCTCACGATTAGCAACGATGCCATAGAATATCGAGGGATTCGTGGGAGATCGATCATCTTTTGTGAGGGTTACCGTTTTCGTGATAATCCATTGTTTCAGATATCACCTTTACAGCCTTCCAAGGGTGAGCTGCTCATAGTGCAAGTCAAGGATCACAATCTTACCAGTCTCTTTAAGCGAAAGTACTTTTATGTACCCATTTCCAAACACCATATTTGGTATGGTGCATCCAATGGATGGGAGGTGGGAGATGAAAAACCAACTACCCTTGCCTTTGACAAAATGAAGACTGCGCTTACCTATCAGTTGCGTGTACCTTTCGCGATAGAAAGCCACCAGGCTGCGATCAGACCTACAGTGGTCGATCGAAGGCCTTTTATGGGAACGCATTGGACAAAACCGAACGTTCATGTTTTTAATGGGTTGGGAACCAAAGGAGCCTCATTAGCCCCTTACTGGTCAGGAAGATTTGTGGATTTTATTTTGGATCGAAAGCCACTGCATGAAGATGTAGACATCAGACGCTTTTATAAGTGAGCGAGTTAATCATCTGTTAAATGGCTTTTCAGTACTATACTTCACTGCCAGAAATACCATCTCTAAGATTAGTTAAATGCCTGTACATGAAAGTATCAAATGCCTTTCTTCTCATTATCTTGTTGATCTCAGCGTATGCCTGCAAGACAACTCAAACGGATCATTCAGATCCGATAAGACCTGTCACTAATATGGACTCAATTTGGCAAAAGATAGATTCCCTTTCAAATGCCGGTCTACCGGCAAGTGCGTTAAAGGAGGTCCTTCTGATAAAAGGAACATTAGTGAAAGAACAAGATCCGGCACAATATGTCAAGGCCATCATCCTAGAGCAAAAGTTTCGGGTGCAGACAGAAGAGGATGGATTACAATACTCACTCAAGCGACTTCATGCTGAGATCGAAGCATCAAGTCATCCTGTGGTTCGTGCATTATTATTGAGCTATCATAGTGAATTGCTGCTCAACTATGCAAAGCAACAACGTTGGTCGATCCAGGATCGATTGCCATCTGGAGAATCAGAAGATTACGAGAGCATGGCTCTGAGCGAGTTACTTCAGATTGTGAAAGATGAGATCATGCAATCGATTGATAATGAGGTACTAATGAGTAGTAGTTTAGAAGAGTACTTGACGGTGCTAACTACTGATACCTATAATGATTCTCTTGCCTTTACGACGCTGCATGATTTGCTGGGCCATCGTGCATTGAAGCACCTAAATCAAATCAATGGTATGGAGCAAAAGCCCATTGTTGATTTTCAGCTGCGAGATGAAGACCTATTTGTGGATGCGAGCAGATTTGTCCAATTGCCATTGACCCATCCGGATTCCAACAATACCTGGTTTTTAGCTTTACAGTTGTATCAGAAGATCTTATCATCTCACCTTGAGCAAAAAGATCGGGATCTGGTGATATTTGATCTGGACAGACTACGATTTCTTTCACAAAATCATCTTAGTGCAGACAGAGGTCTTTTATATAGGGGTGCGCTGGAAGATCTTCACAGTAGGTATGAAAGTTTGCCATTTTCAACATTTATCGTACGGGATTTTGCCTCTGCTATCATGCAGGAGGATCATGACCAGGGATATGTTCGCGCGCATTCTCTCTGTATGGAAGCCATTAAGAAGTATCCCGAAAGTTTGGGCACAGAGCCCTGTCGGGCGTTAATAAATAACATTGAGCAGAAGTCACTTTCCATAGAGTGTGAGGAGGTTGTATTACCAGACGAGTCAATACTCATAAAAATTGGCTATCGAAACGTACCTCGGGTCTACGGAAAACTCGTACGATTGTCACTGGAAGATAGACACGCTTGGCAACATCTGGATATGAAGGATCAGATTGATTTTTTTCTCAAAAAACCTACCATACATGAGTTCTCGGTTGATCTCCCGGCTACGACAGACTTTCGTCTGCATGCCGCTGAGTGGCTGCTACCCGGACAGGGAAATGGATACTATGCAATTCTTTTGGCAACGGACTCGGCCATGAGTACTGAAGGAAATGCTGTTAGTGTTCAGCAGTTCTTTGTTTCGAATCTCGCTTTCTCCCAAATCAACTGGCCCGAAAGAGCCCCAATATATTACGTTTACGACAGAGACAGTGGACTTGCTGTAGCAGGAGCCGAGGTACAGTATTATAAGTCAGTGTATGACCGATCCAGCCGAAGAGGTTATATGGAAATACTGGGATCTACAACTTCTGGTCCAGATGGTAGTTTCACGATTGATTTAACTAGCCAGGAGTCCTTTAGTTTTAAGATCTCAAAAGACAGCGATTGGCTTTGGTTGGATGCATCCTTTAGTAACTACAGATATCGCGATCACTCACAAAGATATAGAGAGGCACGTTTTTACACCGACCGATCAATATATCGGCCTGGTCAGCAGCTGTATTTTAAGGGTTTTCTTCTTACATACGATCAAAATCGACTTCCTTCGGTAGCTCAAAATCAGAAGGTTGAAGTGACTTTGTACGATGTCAATGGTCAAAAGGTATCATCAAGATCTTTCCAATCTAACGAATATGGCAGCTTTCAGGGAAGCTTTACTCTGCCTTCCAGCGGACTCATGGGAAGCATGAGTCTGGGAGCTTCACAAGCTAATGGCAGGCAGTCTGTGCGAGTGGAAGAATACAAGAGACCTACTTTTGAAGTGAAGCTGGATGAGCAGAGTCAACAGTTTCAGCTGGGAGATAGCCTGATTCTAGCGGGAGAAGTTGCATCGTACGCCGGCGTTCCCCTGATTCGGTCTCAGGTCACCTACAATGTAGTTAGAAAACTCAGCTTTCCCTATCCCTATTTTCGACATTATCCTTTGCCAAGAGGATCGGAAAAGGTGGTAGCTACCGGTGGGATACTCACAGATGATAAAGGGCGATTTTCTTTTCAGTTTAAGACTTCAATAGATGAGTACGTGGATAGTCTGGCAAAACCACTGTACATCTATGAGGTTCAGGTGGAGGCTACCGAGCTCAGTGGCGAAACTCAGTCAGCAAAAAAACACATCTCCGTCGGATCTGATCCCTTCCTCTTATATATGAATCTTTCGGAGATTCAGTCGGTGGCTTCCCTGGATACATTGCTAGTTAGGACGGTTAACTATGAACAAAGGGGAGTGGATGTAAGCGGTAAACTGACGATTGAGCGATTGAAAGCGCCAGACAAATGGATCAGAAGTCGATATTGGAACGCGGTCGATCAATCTATCCTAAATGGGGATGCGTTTCCAGTGGGTCCCTATAGCAGAGAAAGTTTTGATATCACAAGATTGGAGTTGGAAGGCGTTTCCACAGTGATAGGATTCGAAGGAGGGGGAGAAATCGAGATCCCAACCGAAGACATTACTCCTGGCTATTACCGGCTGCGACTGGAAGCAACATCGGATGATGGGGGGAAAGTAGAAACTACACAATACACCACTATCGTCGAGGCAGAGGATTCTTTTATACCTCTGGATCGGGAGTTTCTGACTTTTTCTGATAAAAGCTCCTGGACCCCAGGGGATACCGCGGAGATAGTAGTAGCGTCTCCGGTCGCCCAGGAAATCATATACTGGATCGAACGCAGAGATGAAATAACGATTCCAACGAGGCTGCCCCTGAATGATTGGACGACCCTCCGTGTACCTGTGCGGGAATTGGATCGGGGAGGCATTGTTCTACACCTTGTCGCTGCAGCCTCTAACCGTACCAGGAGTGAAGCCATGACTATCCATGTGCCCTGGACTAACAAGGAATTAAGAGTACAAACAAAGACCTTAAGAAACATTACCGAGCCTGGGGTTGAAGAAACGGTGACGTTAATCGTCTCAGATACCGAAGGAAATAGAGTGCGATCAGAAGTACTGGCAAGCATGTACGATCAATCTCTGGATGCCCTGGCTCCTCATCAATGGCACACGAATTTTTGGCCCTCGTTTTATGCTCGCACCCGTATGCAATCCTATGGATATGGATTGCAATATGGCCGTCTTTTCAGTGATCATTGGAATGAAAGATATCGTCCTACCAATCATTTGGTATACCCTGATCTTGAGTGGTTTAGCTTTCAGGGATTCATGTATAGAATGAGATCTGCCAGGATGGATATGATGCGTATGGAAAGTGCAGCCCCTGCCGCAGAAATGGCAGGTGACCAGGCTATGAACAAGGAGATTCAGGAGGAGGATCTTTCCATTCAGGAAGATGAACAAGGGGCACCAATCATTCGGGAAAACTTTGATGAAATGGTTTTCTTCTATCCCGATCTGAGAACTAATGAGAAGGGTGAAGTATCATTCTCGTACAAAATGAATGATGCACTGACTACCTGGAAGATGATGGCTTTGGTCAATACACCCGCCCTGGAGACAGGACAAAATAGTTGGTCGGTTATTTCGCAGAAGTCCCTGATGATTACCACGAATAAGCCTCGATTTCTTAGAGCGGGAGATGAGTTTCAATTGACGGCTCGTATCGACAATTTGTCTGCAGAGCCTCAGTCTGCGCTGGTTACGATAAAGGTGAGAGATGCAATTTCCGGCGAGGAAGTGGAGGTAATTACATCAGAGATAGAGCAAAATCTAGAACTGGGCACGGGACAAAGTGCACGGGTGGGTTGGAATGTAACCATACCACGCAATATGTTGACGCCACTTCAGATCACTATACAGGGTCGATCTGAGCAGCACACAGACGCAGAACGGTTTATTGTACCGGTGTTGACTAATCGAACTCTGGTGACCGAGTCCCGGGCTATTCTGATAGACCCGAATGATACCGAATCGGTATTGTTGTCTAGGCTGGCTGAATTGATGCAAGATCCTTCTGTTGATGTGCAAAGTATCCAAATCGAAGTGACCAGTAGCCCATTGCTTTTTGCTTTGAAATCTCTGCCCTATTTGCTGGAGCAGCCTCATGAATCAACGGATGCTGTCTTTAATCGCTTTTTTGCCAGCCGTATCGGTAGGACTATTATTGATGACAATCCTGCGATTGAGCAGTTCTTCAGAAGATGGCAGGCTGATAACGCACTCCAATCCTCCTTGAGAACTAATGAGGAGATAAAGAGTGTCATGTTAGAGGAAACTCCCTGGGTCCGGGAGGCTCTTTCCGAAGAGGCGCAGATGCAGAGTATGGCATATTACTTCAATGAAAATCAACTCAATCAAAGTGAAAGAGAAGCGCTGCGAAAGTTGTTCGCTTTACAGCAGCAGGATGGTGGGTTTACGTGGTTTTCCGGAGGGAGGTCAAACTGGTACACCACGCAGTATATAGTCCGTGGCTTTGGAGAATTAATGGCAGAGGGATATTATCAGCTCGGCTCCGAGGAGAAGGTAAAGTTGGATGCTGCGCTTAATTTTCTCGATGGAAAGATGCGTGACACTTTTGAAGAGTTAGAAAAGAGAGCGAAGAATGGGGATGTCCGCCTAGAAGAAAATCATCTCTCCAGTTTGATTGTGGAGTACTTGTATGCACGATCGTTCTTTCTCGAAGATGCTTGGTCACCTGAGACAGAGAAGATATATGATTTTTACTTGAACCAGTGTAAGAAGTACTGGACAGCGCTGGCACTGTATGAGCAAGTGAGGGGAAGTATGGCTCTATTGGTTTCTGGTGACGAAGAAACAGTAGAGGCCATTAAGAAGTCGCTCGATGAGCGTATGATCGTGAATGATGAACTGGGAATTCACTGGAACTACACGAGGGGTTATCAGTGGTACAGGAGACCAATCTCCACGCATGTAGCAGTGATGAAACTTTATAAGTCACTCAAAGATTTTGAACATTTGGCAGGCATGCAAAAATGGCTGCTCAATAATAAAAGGACTAATCGATGGGAGACCGGAAAGGCGACCGTGGAGGCGATCCAGGCTTTACTATATGGAGCTAAAGGAAGTGTGCGAACCATTTCTGATTTCGAACCGGTGGATTTAATGCTAAACGGAGAAACTTTACAGTCTATGGATGACATATGGAATCTTACCTCAAAGTGGAAATTTCGGGGAGATCAAATAGCTGAAGGAGCAAGTGTCTCATTCCAAAACCCAAATGAGCAAATAGCCTGGGGTGCAATATATTGGCAGTACATGGAAGATCTTGATCAGATCACTGACGATGTAATTGAGCAACCACTATCACTGGAGAAATCAATTTTTAAGAGAGAAAGAGGGCCGGCCGGGGATGTTTTATTGCCGGTGGAAAGTGCGGGTCTGGAAGTAGGTGATATGGTGATTGTACAACTCAAAGTTGTGACTGATCGCGAGATGGAGTTCATACATCTGAAAGATCTCCGATCCAGTAGTCTGGAACCTGTGAATCAATTGAGCGGATATCAGTGGAAAGATGGACTGGGGTACTACCGGGAGGGTAAGGATGTTGCTACCAATTTCTTCATCGATCATCTTCATAGAGGTACCTATATCATTCAGTACCCACTACGAGTTTCACAGATAGGAGCATTTAGTAATGGATATGCAACCATTCAATCGGCGTATGCACCGGAATTTGGAAATCACTCAGAAGGTAGCCAATTGAGGACCTCGGTTCAGAATTGAAAAAAGCCACCTCCGGAAAGAAGTGGCTTTACACACTCAGAATGTTAATTACTCTAATTTAGAGTACAACTTAATATAGTATCAAGTCATGTAGATAAAACTACCAAATTGGGCAGAATATTACAACATAAATCTATATGAGTAGAACCACTTTTTACTGTTTACGTTACTAAACAGAGAGATAAATTCCGAAAAACGGAATTCCAATCAATTTTGTCGAAAATTAATCGGACACTTTTGATTTAGGCCTACTTTTAGAACATCAATGGAATAATCATGGAAAGGACAAAAGAAGCGAATAATATCATTAGAAATCATATGATGTGGAGTATGGGCGCCGGACTGATTCCGGTGCCGGTGGCTGATGTATTTGCCGTCAGTGCCATTCAGCTGGATATGGTCCGGCAGCTTTGCAACTTGTATGAGGTAAACTATAAAGAGACGGAGGGCAAGGCTATGGTATCTTCGATGACGGGTTCGCTGGCGGCCAGGATCGGTGCCCGGGCCATCAAATTTATTCCTGGTGTAGGATCAGTTGTAGGGGGAGTGACCCTGGCGGTCCTTTCAGGAGCATCTACCTATGCCCTGGGTGAAGTCTTTAAGAAGCATTTTGAGACAGGAGGCACGTTTTTGGATTTTGATGCCTCCAGACTGAAAAAGGTCTATGATGAGATGTTTGAAAAAGGAAAAAAGTACGCCAAGGAGATCAAGAAGGAGCAGACGATCACACAGGTTGCAGAAGTGGATGCTATCGAAGTAGTCGAAGACAAAGAGGAAAAAGTCGATTTCGTGGAGCGACTGCATGAGCTGGGAGAAATGAAGGAGCGAGGATTGCTGACAGAGGAGGAATTTCAGCTGTTGAAGTCGAAAATAATCGGAGAAATCTAACCATCTAGCATGCGCATCGAAGGATACATCCCTCACAAGACAGTCAAAATTACCGTATTCAAATCTGGGAGTCGCTATCTGATAAAATTTGAAAATGCCGATTTTGAAATAGTATCCAAGCTCCGGGATGGGGCAGTGTCCAGTTTTAAAGAAGTGAGAAGTCTGGTAGACCATGATATGGTGGTCGCCATCGAAGGGCAGTTTGCCGAACTATATGGCATTCGAAAGGATGCTTTTGCCAGACTTAAGACAAACTCCGACGAAAACTGGGAAGAAATTATTTAGCGGGTTGTACCTGCCACTTCAGACGTGGCTCTGGTCTCTCTGAAAAATTACAGAAGTCTTTTTGTAGGAATTTGTAGTGCGCTGTCATGGCAATCATAGCTGCATTATCGGTACAGAATAAGATCTTTGGAACGAATGTCTCCCAATCTAGTATTTCTGCTTTTTCGGAGAGGGCCGATCTTAGTCCTCGATTGGCAGATACACCACCGGCTATTCCAATTGATTTTATTCCCGTTTTTAAAGAAGCTTTCTCCAGTTTGTTGAGTAGAATCGTGACAATCCTATGCTGTAGAGAGGCACACAGATCATTTAGATTTTTCTCAATAAAGTCAGGATCTTTTTTGATTTCAGCTTTTAGGAAGTACAGGAAGGAAGTTTTAAGCCCCGAGAAACTAAACTCCAGTTCACCCACCTGGGGTTCTGGAAAGTCAAATTTGGCTTCGCCTTCTGCCGCCAAACGATCAATGACCGGGCCGGCCGGGTAGGGCAGGCCCATCATCTTTCCGGCTTTATCAAATGCTTCACCGGCAGCATCATCGATGGTCTCACCAATAATCTCCATATCGAGGTAGTCTCTCACCACGACTAATTGAGTATGACCTCCGGATACCGTAAGACAAAGGAAAGGAAAAGAGGGGCGTGGGGCTTCGATAAAATGCGCCAGTATATGTGCCTGCATATGATGCACGTCAATCAAAGGTTTTCCCAAGGAGAAAGCCAGTGATTTGGCAAAAGTAAAACCCACCATGAGCGATCCCATCAGGCCCGGGCCCCTTGTACAGGCGATCGCATCCAGCTCTTGTTTCTCTACATCTGCTTCCTTGAGCGCCTCTTTCACAACGGGAAGTATATGCTCATTATGAGCCCGCGATGCCAACTCAGGGACTACCCCTCCGTATATCTTATGCATCTGTTGGCTGGCGATTACATTGGATCGAATGTGTCCGTCTACAATCACTGAGGCTGCCGTATCATCACATGATGATTCTATGGCCAGAATTTTTACTCCCATCCTGTAAAAATAGATCTTAAGACTGATTTCTTTATCTTATACACCAAATGAAGTATAAACAGCATCTACATAAATTGATCCACAGCTGAGATTTTTAGATGAATCTTATAATCCAGGTTCCTGCCTAGCTAGGGAAACAAAAAAAAACAAGATCAAAAATTCATTTTTAAGATATCTTGGTGAAAAGTATTATAATTGTGTCTAAACAGAACAACCGATTCAGATCCTTATGAGATTACTAATAAACATAGTCCTCCTGGCCCTCGTTGTAGTAATGGCTTATCTGCTGGTCAATAGTATCAATGAGCCCATTCGATTCAAAGCGGAAAAGGACAAGCGACAAAATGCAGTGGTCGACAGGCTATTGACGATCAGGAAAATGCAGGAATTCTACCGGGACATTACCGATGGTACTTTTGCTCCAAGCTTTGACACCCTACGTTACGTACTTGAAAATGGACAATTTCGCAATATCCGGGTAGTGGGAGACCCCGATGATCCCGACTTCACAGGAGAGATCACTTATGATACAACTTATATTCCTGCTCGTGACACTATTGTCGCACTGGGGATCAATTTGGATTCGTTGGAATATGTGCCATATGGAAATGGCGCAACTTTTGATATAATGGCTGATACATTAACATACCAGAGTACCCTGGTAAATGTGGTACAGGTTGGCGTACCTATCAAGGATTTCATGGGACCATTTGCAGATCCACGATATGCCAAGTATGATGATTCATATAATCCAAACGCAACCATAAAGTTTGGAGATATGACGAAGCCAAATTTAGCGGGTAACTGGGAAAGATAGCAGGGAGAAACTGGATAATAAAAAACAAATACCAAACGAGCTGTCCATCCTGCTGAGGATGGACAGTTTTTCTTTTATGATCATCGATCGAAGCAATCTCGTATCGGTCTTTGAGTCTATTCCCTATGGTGTGCCACATCAACACTTTCGATATGTAGATCCGGTGGAGATTTTATCCATCATACAGGCGCAGGATCTGCGATATAATCGATTTGATAAGGTACGCATAGCGCTGGATCATCCTGCCTTTACTTATGTGCCTACCTCGGTCTTCAATCAAACAGCCTGGTATGAATACCTAAACTTTCTGGCGACGGGTGTGCGAAAAGATGATGTGGTAAGTTCACCGACGACACTGGATTCTGTATGTGTGTACACATATCCACTGGCTATCCGAAAACTGCTTTCCACACTATACCCTACCACCAAGGTGCAGCACTTGAGCGAGTCGCTGGCGGCCTTTCTGGAGAGGGAAGTGGAGGAGGAACCCACCCTGTTTTCAATCATCCATGGTGCTGCACAATACGTCTTCATCTTTGAAGAAAAGAAACTGACACTTATCAATCGATACGATGCTCCTACAGGTAAGGACCGATTGTACTATATTCTCCTGGCAGCAAAGCATAGAAAGTTAAATCCCCGTAAGTTAAATGTGCATATCACGGGTGATCGCTCGGAAGTCACCAAATTGCAGGAAGAACTGGCAAACTACTTTATCCATGTACATTTGATAGATTGGAAAAATGGCTGGCGATTGCCTCTATCCATAAAAGATCCTATGGATATCTTCGAATTTTACTGTATCCATCATGCGAATAATTGGCGGGAATCTGAGGGGTAGACGATACTATCCACCAGCAGATAAATGGCCCACAAGACCTACCACGGACTTTTCGAAGGAAGCACTATTCAATATTCTGAATAATCGGATAGATTTCACAGAAACCCGGATGCTGGACCTGTTTGGAGGTACCGGTAGCCATTCTTATGAAGCGGCTTCCCGTGGATGTGCTGACATCACCTATGTTGATAAGCACGGCCCCTGCATTCGATTTGTAAAGGAAACGGTGGAGGCATTTGGCATTGCAGACCAGGTACATATCATTCGCTCGGATGTGGCAAACTTTATCAATAACCATACTTCATCTTATGATTATATATTTGCAGGACCTCCTTATCCACTAAAATGGCTGGATCAGATTCCTGCCATGATCATGGAATCTCAGCTACTAGCCATCGATGGACTTTTTGTCCTCGAACACAATGCCCATCATGATTTTTCTAACATGACCTCTTTCCAGGAGGTGAGAAATTATGGAGGCACCTATTTTTCATTTTTTCAACATCCTTCAGAAGAGAACCAGGAAGAAGAGTGAATATTCCTGACAGGTACTGATTTTGCAAATAGGTTCTTACTTTTGCAAACTGCCTTCTGCAAAATGAGAAAGATACATGCAACTTTTTGATAAGATTAGAACGGAGATAGTAAATGCAACCAAGCGACAGTTTGGATCCAGCATTGAACCTGGGAGCATCCCAGTGGGGCCTACCAAAAAGGAGTTTGAAGGTGATATGACGGTGGTCATTTTTCCATTGGTCAAGCTTCTGAGAAAATCTCCGGTCGAAATAGGGCATCTTTTTGGAGAGCACCTCCAGAAACATGTAGCAGCGATTGAATCCTTCAACGTAGTACAGGGATTCATAAATCTAACACTGACAGAAACGTTCTGGAAGCAATTCCTGAAGGACAATGTCCATAACGATCAATTTGGCAGAGCACCTAAGAACGGTGAGAAGGTGATGATCGAGTTTTCATCACCCAATACCAATAAACCGCTCCATCTGGGACATATTCGAAATATTCTATTGGGATGGTCCTGCTCTAAGATCCTGCAGTGTGTGGGATATGAGGTTGTGAAAGTACAGGTCATCAACGATCGGGGCATTGCCATCTGCAAGAGTATGCTGGCGTGGCAACGCTACGGAAATGGCGAAACGCCGGAATCAAGCGGGAAAAAGGGAGATCATCTGGTCGGTGAGTATTACGTCAAGTTCGAGAAGGTGTTTGTGGAAGAATACGAAGCCTGGCAATCTGGAGAATCCGCAGATGCACTGTATAATGATCGAAAGGATAAGTCTCAATCAAGAAGTGACTTTTTTAAGGCTTATAAGAATAAGTATTTCAATGAGCACAGTGAGTTGGGTGAAGCAGCCCGCGAAATGCTCATCAAATGGGAGGACAATGACGAGGAAATCAAGTCTTTATGGTCTACAATGAATGGATGGGTCTATAGCGGATTTGATGTGACATACGATCGTCTGGGTGTGACTTTTGATAAGTTGTACTATGAATCTGACACCTGGCAGCTCGGTAAGGATGAAGTCCTGGAAGGAGTGCGCAAAAATGTCTTTTTCAAGAAAGAGGATGGCAGCATCTGGGTGGATCTTTCGACCTTTGATATGGATGAAAAGATCTTGCTGAGGGCTGACGGCACGTCAGTGTATATGACCCAGGATATCGGGACGGCCATGAGCAGATACCGAGACTATGGGATCGATCACATGGTATACGTGGTGGCTGATGAGCAGAACTATCATTTCAGAGTATTATTTCAAATCCTGGAACTGCTGGAAGAACCCTATGCAGAAGGACTGTACCATTTAGCATATGGTATGGTAGATCTACCTTCAGGTAAGATGAAATCACGGGAAGGAACCGTGGTAGATGCTGATGACCTGATCGACGATGTGATAGCTGAGGCTAAGAAGGTAGCCTCAGAAAGAGGGGACCTGGAAGGGTTGACTGATGCCGAGAAGGATGAAATTTTCCGCCGAATTGGAATGGCCGCATTGAAGTACTTCATACTGAAAGTGAACCCACAGAAGCGGATGACTTTTGATCCTGAAGCCAGCGTCGATATGCAGGGTACAACGGGACCTTACATCCAAAATGCATACGTTCGTATTCGATCAATAGGCCGAAAACTGGAGGGTGGGATTGGAGATCCCACAGAGTATGAGGGTATTGCAGATTCTGAAAAAACACTGCTAAGGCAGTTGTTTCTCTATCCCGAGGTTGTGAAAAAAGCAGCATCGGATTATGATCCGTCAGGTATTGCCAATTACCTATACGATTTAGCTAAAAATTATCACCGATTCTATCATGATCTACCCATTCTCAATGCCGATGATGGAGCAAAAGCTTTTAGAATTACGTTAAATCAATTAGTAGCAAATGTTTTGACCCATGGCATGGATCTCTTAGGGATTGAAATGCCGGATAGGATGTAACAAAATCATATGAGTACAGAAACCGAAAGATCGCTGCATTTTATTGAAGAGATTATCGAGCATGATCTTGCCACCAAGGGAGAAGGCTGGAAGGTACATACACGATTCCCACCCGAGCCCAATGGATATTTGCATATAGGCCATGCCAAGGCGATTTGCCTCAATTTCGGTATTGCCAACCAATATGGTGGCCTTACAAACCTTCGGTTTGATGATACCAATCCAGTCACTGAGGATACCGAATATGTAGATAGCATTAAGCGGGATATTCGATGGCTAGGATTTGATTGGGAAGATCGGGAATACTATGCCTCCGATTATTTTGAGACGCTATATCAGTATGCCATAAAGCTCATAAAGAAGGGATTAGCGTATGTGGATGATTCCACTCCGGATGAAATTGCGGAAATGAAGGGTGTACCCACACTACCCGGTAAGGCAAGCCCCTACCGGGATCGCAGCATAGAAGAAAATCTCGAGCTGTTTGAAGGCATGCGGGCCGGTAAGTTTGAAGATGGGAGCAAAGTGCTCAGAGCCAAGATCGATATGAGTTCACCGAATATGCACATGCGTGATCCGGTGATATACCGGATCAAAAGCGAACCACATCATCGTACAGGTGATAAGTGGGTGATATATCCTATGTATGATTTTGCCCATGGACAGTCTGACTCGATAGAGGAAATCACATACTCACTATGCACACTAGAATTTGAAAATCACCGCCCATTATATGACTGGCTCATTGAAGCCCTGGAGATTTTCCCTAGCCGACAGATCGAATTTGCCAGATTGAATGTCAGCTACATGATCACCAGTAAGCGAAAGCTCCTACGCCTGGTGGAAGAAGGACACGTTGAGGGTTGGGATGATCCGAGAATGCCAACCATCGCCGGACTGCGACGTAGAGGATTTACCGCCGCTTCACTCCGAAACTTTAGTGATAGGGTAGGTATAGCGAAAAGGGACAATTTAATCGAACTCTCCCTGCTGGAATTTTGTGTGCGTGAGGATCTCAATAAGATCGCTTCGCGCGTAATGGTAGTCTTAGATCCTATTAAGTTGGTTATTGACAACTATCCTGAACATCAGTACGAAGATCTGCCGGCAGAAAATAATCCCGAAGATCCTGATGCTGGCTCGCGGATGCTTCCTTTTGGTCGGGAACTTTATATAGAGCGAGAAGATTTTATGGCTGATCCACCCAAGAAGTACTTTCGGCTAGGTCCTGACCGCAACGTCAGGCTCAAACATGCTTATGTCATTCATTGCCATGATTTTATGACGGATGAAGAAGGAAAGGTGACCGAAGTGCGATGTACCTATTTTCCGGATAGTAAGAGTGGTGAAGACACCTCCGGTGTGAAAGCCAAAGGTACTCTACACTGGGTTTCTATACCACATGCTGTTTCTGCGGAGATAAGACATTATGAAACACTTTTCACGGACCCTGAACCCACGAATCATGAGGATAAAGACTTTCTGGAGTTCTTAAATCCTAAATCTATGGAGGTTGTACTTAATGCAGCCCTGGAACCTTCTCTATTGGAGACAGAAGGGATACAGCATTTTCAATTTATGCGTCAGGGATACTACGTTTCAGATCCAGATAGTACGCCACAACGATTAATTTTCAACCGCGTCGTCGGTCTGCGAGATTCATGGTCAAAGAAGATGCAAAAAGGTAAGAAATAGGCCTTCTCCTTGAATTAGAGTAAGTGCTTGGGTATGCCTCCTGGATTTGGTACCTTTAAGAGCAACAAAACTATGAGGAGCTCAGCTGCAAGAAATATCGATCCGGTCTCTTCCAGGGAGAAGCTGCAGAATGACAATGCCAGTCAGCAGGGTAATGCCCATTTGCAAAAAAAAGTATTGCTTTCTGAAGAACCTGCAGAGATTGTTCGTGAACATTTTTTCTCTCCTGAAATCATCCGATTTTTAGAGCGCACTACACTAGGTACGGAGGAGACACTTTATCGCAATGAGGCCATACGGGAGCGCGTCAAACAAATTCATGACCCGGTGATTGCCATCCTCTCGGTACATGGCGAAATGGCAGCCATGGTAGTAATCGAACGTCGTAAAGTCATCAGCAATGGATTTGAGTGTAAGGCCTACTACTTCAGATATTTGGCCAGCGATGTGACTTTCCGCAATCGAAGATATGTGGGTAAATATGGAAGGAAGCTGATGCAACTAATCGTAGAGGCTGAGCAAGATAAGGCTGTATTCTACTCGTATGTAGAGAGCAAAAATTTTCGATCTATCAACTTTCAAAAAAAGATTGGCTTTGAAGAACGTTCAGAAATCAGAGCGTTAGGATTTAGCCGATTTAAGCCGAAAATGCATGAACATGTACGATTTGCAGGATCGGAAGATCGAGATATTATCGTGAAGCAAGTCAAAAAGCATCATCAAGAATATGCGTTATTACATTTCTCTCATTTGCTACGAGACGATAATTATCTGGTGTTACAAGAAGATGGTGAGATCGTAGCTGGCTTGCAAATACATGAAGCGTCATGGGTGGTGGAGCGTATACCTGATAAGCTGGGATCTCTGGCCATGAAAATCTTACCTTACATACCGTACCTGCGTAAAGTATTTAATCCCAAGAAGTTCCAATTTCTCAGTTTCGAAGGTTGTTTTTATGAGAAAGGTCATCCTGAACAAATCATTCAACTGATCGAATCGGCACTATCCATAAAGGCGCTAAATTCTGCCATTATCTGGATGGACAGCAAGATCGATCTCTATCAAGAATTACAGAATGCCCGATTGGGACTATTGAATTATTTCGTTCAGTCAACCCGGGCCGAATGCCTGTTGATTTCTAAAAATCTGAATGCTGTTGAGGAGTCCAGTGTCTATTCAGGCCCCATCTACTTATCTACCTTTGACTTTATCTAATTTTAATTTTTCAGGAGAAATAATAGTGAGTAAAAAGTCACCCAAACCATACGAGAAAATAGATGCTTTGTTTTCATACAGGATGATTCCCTGGATGTTGAAAGCATCAGAAGTCGGGAAGAAAAAGAAATTCTTGAAAAGGCTAAGGTTGCTTCAGGATGCAATTTATCAGCTTGATGCACACCTCGAGTCGCACTGGCAAATCACAAGGAATGATTTGCGACCTTATTGGATTAAAATCTTTAACGAACTGGAAAAGTTTGGCATAGACCGCCAGGGATGTGTTGAACGGTCAAAAGAAATCCTGACGTATCAGGCTCGTGAACTAGGTTTGAGGGACGGGAATGTGCCGATATCGGAGGATATGGATCACTTTTACTTCTATAAATCCTGCGATGTAAAGCTGATGCGGAGGCTGATCTATGAGGCAGACCCTACATTAGAAGAAAAGATCTCAGCCGGATCCTGGGCCGATTTCGACTTGATCACCGAGGTTAATGACGATATAGATGATATTTTTGAAGATATGCTCATTTTTAATGCGAGCAGATTTTTGTTTTCGGTGAAAATTTATGGAGTCAAGGATACTCGTAAAGTCTACGAGCAGTTTATTCGAAAGATTCTCAAGAGAAATTCGAATCGACTGGAAGAGGAAAATCTGACCCAAAAAGAACGGAAGGTGGCGCGTCAAACGCTAAAGGATGGGAAAAACACCTTGAAGTTGCTGAAGAAACAATGTAAAGATAAAAGGCTTACCTCCATCGGAAGAGCGAAGGTATTCAAGTATATGCCCGATGAGGCGTGCCCCATTTGAATTAAGGTGCACTCATTGACAGACGAAGTAATAGATAGCTTCGTTATTTTATAATCAAAGATATTACATGAATCGAAGATTACCTTTCGTACTAGCCTTCATAATTTGTATAGCCGCGGTTTCTCAGCAAGCCATAGGGCAGGCTATCATAATTGCAGAATTAATTGCTCAATTTGACAAGGATTCTCTTACACAACGTACTGGAGTTCCGGCTCAGAATGGAGCCATTGCTTACAAACTAGAATATGTAACGACGGGTATCGATGGTATGACTGATACGGCATCCGGACTTTTTGTATTGCCGGATGTGGTGACCGACAAAGGGATAATTGCCTATCAACACGGCACCACAGACGGGCCTGATGATGTACCCTCTAATTTTAACACAGAGGCTTTGCTGGTGACCGGTCTGGCCGGTCAGGGATACATTATGAGTGCTTGCGACTATCTGGGAATGGGGTCGAGTCGAGGATTTCATCCGTATGTTCATGCAGGCACAGAGGCATCGGCAGGTATTGACATGCTGATTGCCAGTATGAATATGGCGGCCGATATGGGCCACGAGTCCATAAGCAAGATCTTCGTAACAGGGTACTCACAAGGAGGGCATGCAGCCATGGCCATGGCTCAAGCCATCGAAGAGCGTCCTACTGATGATCTCTGGCTCACGGCCTCCGCACCTATGTCAGGACCTTACAGTATATCTGGGGTGATGAAGTCGCTGACGGTGGATGAAAGAGACACCGAATACTTATATCCGGCCTACATTGCTTACATCCTCCTGGGCTATCAATCGGCATATGGCGATGTCTATGGAAGTCTTGATGAGATATTCAGGACTCCGCATATCAGCTGGATTGAAATGTTCAAAAATGGAGAAATTGGTCTGCCCACGCTGAATTCGGCATTGATTGGACAATTACGTAATGAATTTGGGCTCAGTGCTCCCTACCTGATGTTTGACTCTCTTTTCTTACAATCATTTAGGGAGGATAGCAGTCATTTTATTAATGATCTCCTGCTGGAAAATGATACGTACCGGTGGGTGCCAAATGCTCCCATGCGAATTTTCTATTGCGCCGGAGATGATCAGGTTCCTTTTCAAAATAGTTTGGTAGCTGATTCCGTGATGAATGCCATGGGTGCTGCAGACGTGCAGTCCCTAAATCTCAATCCGGTCTTTGATCATGGGGCCTGTGTATTACCTGCAGTCCTGGCAACTCTCGAATTTTTTAATTCATTTCAGACAACCACGCCGGTAGATGATCACTGGGAGCCACTTTCTTTTAGTCTGTATCCTAATCCTGCCGATGAGATTCTAAATGTATCCCTTACTGTGCGGCCGATAGATGCGAGGCTTCAACTCTTCGATGCCACCGGGGTCTTACAGAGATCAGTTACACTAACAGATGCTAACTCACATATGAATATCAGTGATTTGAAGGCAGGTATGTATCTGGTATTACTGCGAGTCAATGGACAGAACTATGTGGAGAAGGTGATAATAAATTGACGGGTTATGACCGAAGAACAGAAGAAATTGCTGAAAGAGAAGTTGAAATCAAAGATCCACCGAACGATGGTTAAGATCGAGCGGATGGAGGATATGACTCAGCCCATCAGCCCGGAGAACTCTATTGGTAGGGTAAGTCGGATGGATGCCATTAATAATAAGAGCGTGATGGAGGCAGCCCTTCGCACGTCCCGACGCGAGCTGAATGACATGGAAGTCGCCCTTCGAAAAATCGATACGGATCCCAGTTTTGGTAATTGTGAAAACTGCGGTAACGAAATACCTTTTCAGCGTCTGGCCCTGATGCCCGGTAGCCGAAGATGTGTAAATTGTGCCAGGAGGTAGAAATACAATAATGAAAAAACCGGTAACTAGATGGGGCATCTTCGGTCCTGGAAAAATATCTGAAAAATTTGCATCAGATCTCGCTAAAGTAGACGGAGGACGACTTGAGGCGGTGGCTTCCCGTAGTCAAGATCGCGCAGGCGACTTTGCCTCAAGATTCGGGGCTAGCCAGAGTTTTGGAGATTATACAGAAATGCTCACCAAAGGAAACATAGACATCGTATATATCGGGACTCCGCATACAATGCACTATGAACATACTATGCTTTGCCTTGAGCAAAGGATTCCTGTGCTTTGTGAAAAACCTTTTGCAATGAATTCCCGGCAAGTGGAAGCCATGATTAAGAAGTCCAGGCACTCCAGTACCTTTCTCATGGAGGCACTTTGGAGCCGTTTCATGCCTTCGATGCTGAAAGTACTGGAGATCATTGACTCCGGTGAGATGGGTGAAGTGGAACAGGTCGAAGCAGAGTTTAGCTTCAAGGCACCCTTTGATCCCAATAGCCGTCTTTACGATATGTCACTGGGCGGTGGATCCATCCTGGATATTGGTATTTACCCGGTTTTCCTGGCATACTTGCTACTGGGTGTACCAGAAGGTATCGAGGCCAGTGGAAGTCTATCAAGCACGGGGTCAGACCAATCTTGTTCGATGCAGTTTACGTATCCCGGAAAGAAGAGTGCCGCTATGTTTTCTTCTTTTATGTTTGATTCTAACATGCCAGCCCGTATCACATGCTCAAAGGGATACATCCTGATGCAGCCGAGATGGTTTGAGTCCGAGCGGCTAACCATTATCAAAGCGGGCTACGATCCCTATGATATTGACTGCCCGAAGATTGGAAAAGGGTATGCCCACGAAATCATCGAGTGCCAGGATTGTCTGGCAAAAGGTCAGATCGAAAGCATGTCTTGGAGTCACCAGGATAGCCTCAATCTCATATCCTTATTGGATGAGATTCGCCGGCAGGTAGGGGTGACCTATAAAGAGGACGCGGGAGTATTATAGGTGCTTCATGGCTTCCCTCCGAGTGAGAGCTGAAAGTTTATTTGAGTTTTCTTCCACAAACTCCCGGACACGATGAGGGGCGTGACGAGCATATTGGCGCAGTGCCCAGCCACTGGCTTTTTGCAGGAAGAATTCATGGGTATTCGAAACACTTAGAATATATCGCTGCAACCTGTCAAAATCGGTCGTCGGGCCGTATTTTAGTTGATGCAGGATCGCTGCTCTTTGCAACCACATGTTTTCAGAAGTGATCCACCGGTCCGTTACACCGGGCTGAAGGGATGGATGCCGCATAAGATGATTTCCAGCGAGGACAGAAAGTGCATCCACCGTATCCCACCATGACTTGGTCACGATGCATGTTTCCAGGAACTTAATGAAAGAGGCTTCCTGCTTATACAGTTCTTTCTTTAATACCTCTATGGCGGCGAATTGCATTTCACGGTTATCGTGGGCCCAAAGAGCGTGGAGGATTTTCTCCAGCGTATCATCCAGGGGTGTTGTATTGCATCTGATCTTCAATATGCGCTTCACCTCCGGCGATCGAATACCAAAGAATGGAAACTTGTTGCGCATATAGCGGCTCATTTGCATGGCATATGCAGGATTGCATGCCGCATGTAAATCCTCCGCAAGTTTCTTTACGAAGACACTCATTTCGTAGCGGGGATCCGCGTTACCATTACATTCTGGGCAAATTTCCGGGATACATTGATCTTCCTACCATCAAAGGAAATCAACAGTGACCCATCGAAGTCCCGTGTTTCTTCTAATTTGATCTCAGAACTAAGAGCCAGCCCCAACTCTTTCACAAATCGAAGGAAGTCTGAAGAATGATCATTCACTGCCGAAATGTAGCAGCGTTCTCCGACCTCGAGATCTGCCAGTAAAGGCTTGTCCAGGGCCTTGTATTTGCCATTTGATGGTGGAATCGGATCACCGTGGGGATCGAATTTGGGGTGACCCAGGAACCGCTCTAATTCTTCAATGAGTTTTTCAGAATCGATGTGCTCTAATTGCTCTGCCACGTCATGCACCTCATCCCACTCGAACTGCATGTGCTTATGTAGAAAGGTCTCCCAAAGTCGATGTTTACGTACCATGTCTAGAGCCAGGTTCCTCCCCGCAGGAAGTAATCGGATTTTACCATACTTCTCAAAGTCAATAAGTGATTTTTTACGCAGCTTCTTGAGCATGGCGCTGGCAGAAGCAGGTTTTACATCGAGGTGTTGGGCCACCTGATTGGTACCTACTTCATCATTTTGTTGCTCTTCGATGAGGTGAAATAGTGCTTTTAGGTAATCTTCTTCGCTTTTTGTGAGTTTATTCATTATTAATTTGTTAGCCTAGACTAACTTTATTATTTTGGTACTCGAATATAATCATAAAGTATTGATGAAGATATTAATTAGTCTACTTACCTTCTTGTTAAATCTGACTTTTATCCAGGCACAGGTCGTGATGGGTCTAATGATGGATGAAGGTACAGGGGACTATTTATCATTTGGGACGATCGAGATTAGGGACTACAATTTGGGGGTAGAGTCAGATGTAGATGGCGTATTCAGGATCTCGCTTCCTGCCCCAGGTGAATACAAGGTTCGGGCATCCTATGTTGGATTTAACCCGGCCCTTCAGACGGTTTCGGTAGGCCAGGGTGATACAGTACATATCGAATTTCAAATGCGAAGTACGATTTCGATGGATGAGGTAGTAGTCACTGGCACAATGAAACAGGTACATGTATCGAAATCACCGGTAAAGGTAGATGTGTATGATGCAAAACAATTAGAGACATTCTTACCCGCTGCCTCCAGCAACCTGGTAGATAATATGAAAATGGTGAGTGGTGTTCAGGAGGTGGTGGCATGTGGTGTCTGTTACACCAATAGTATCAGTATCAATGGTTTGGAAGGTACTTATACGGCTGTTCTGATGGATGGTACCCCAATGTACGGCAATCTGGCCTCAGTATACGGACTCAATGGAATTCCGAATCTCATCATTGATCGGTTTGAAGTGATTAAAGGACCCAGCAGTACACTATATGGATCAGAAGCTGTCGCTGGCATCATCAATATTATCACCAAAGACCCCTCGGAGCAACCTGCATTGGCAGTGGATATAATGGGAACTTCTCATAAGGAGTCATTCGGTAATATTTCTTCCAAAATCCAACTGGGTAAGACCACGGGTATGCTGGGAATGAATTATGCATACATCAACGATTTTGATGATGTCAATAACGACTCTTTCGGTGATGGCATTAATCTGGATCGATTCTCCTTATTTACAAAGTGGAATCTGTGGCGAAAGAGCGGAAAACCCTTTACGCTTGCAGCCAAATATTACTATGAAGATCGAAGAAATGGTGTCGAAGAATTTGTCAGGGATAGAGCGTATCGAAATCTAAGAGGAAGTGATTCAATTTATGGCGAAAGCATTTATACGCATCGATTTGAGGTATTCGGATCCTATGTCTTTAATTCGGAGGAAGATATAAAGTTAGATTATTCATTCTCTACTCATGACCAGGACAGCTATTACGGATCGGATTATTATAAAGCGGATCAAAATATCGCATATGCCTCGCTACAGTGGAGAAAACCTATCGGATCACATGAACTGCTGCTTGGAAGCACAGTGCGATATAATAATTATGATGATAATACGGTTGCCACAGAAAAACTTCAAGGGGCAACTTTGGTCAATAATCCGGTCAGGCAATTTATTCCCGGAGTTTTTGTGCAGGATGAGTGGTCAGTAGGGGAGAACCTCACCTTTTTGGGAGGTATGCGATTAGATCACTACGGCAATCATGGATTTGTGTCTGCTCCCCGGCTCAATGTCAAATATGATTTTTCAGACTGGACATCAGTTCGTGCAAATTTTGGGACCGGGTTTCGGATCGTAAATCTTTTTACGGAAGATCACGCTTTTGTGACCGGCCAACGGAAGGTCGAAATTATCGAAGATCTACAACCCGAACAATCCATAAATTATTCATTGAATTTACACCATGTCTATGCCTTGTTTGATGGCTCAGGAAGTTTCGATGTGGATGCTTATTACACCCACTTTAAGAATAAAATATTTCCGGACTATTCCGACCCGGCAAAAATAATTTATAGTAACTCAAGTGGTTATGCTGTGTCTAAAGGGGTGAGTTTTTCGGGTAATTATTCATTTTATTTTCCTCTGGCGTTTTCCTTGAATGGAAATATCCAGCAGGTGGTCGAATTTGAAAAAGATCCGGTGATGGATCAGGAAAATAAAAGATATGTAGAGTACGCACCTAAATGGACCGGTGCGGCTACGGCCAATTATACGTTTCGAAAAGCCAAAATTACAATGGCATACACCGGTCAAATCACAGGACCCATGCGACTTCCCGAAGTATTTGATTTAAATAATGAGGGTGTCCCTCTTACTACTTCCAGACCACTTTGGAGTAAGCCCTTTGCCTTGCATAATATACAGGTGACCAAGCAATTCAGCCAGGCATGGTCCGTATACCTCGGTGTACAAAATCTGGCAAATTACGTACAGCGTACCTCACCATTAGTTGGGTACAATGATCCTAATGCAGCGATTGGATTTAGCCCATTTTTTGACACCTCATATGCTTACGCCCCTAATCATGGGCGTGAATTTTACATAGGATTTAAATGGTCAGTAGAATAATGATATTTATTTGTTGTCGAATACAGTGTTGTATCTAACAAAACGGTCAACCTTATTTAGGCATTTACAGTCGAAAAAACCGGATACCGGATACCGGCCACCGGACACCGACATTAGGGCCACTTTGAATCCGACGTTCTGTCTATTTTAAATAATTCAATTTATCAATATTGAGAAGCATTTCCGTTGATGGAAGGACTCCCCGGTATTCGCAGTTTACGAGAAAGCAGGGGCTGGGGGTGCGGGAAAGCAATAAAGGCCATTTCTATGAATCGACGATTCAACATAAAAATGCATTTTATTGGTCCTGTTTCTGTATCCAGTGTTTCTGACTTTTTATTTAAAGTTTGTCTTAGATTTTATCTAAAGATCCACAACGTGGGGCCTACTTATTCATTGCAGAAAATTCCCGGCTCCCGGCACCTGGGACCCGGTACCTTATTGCCGCATTGAATCCGACGTCCTTTTTTTCTAATAATAACAAATGCTGACTATGTCACTCAGGACTTTACAGTGAAAAAGCCGGAAACTGTAGGTGCCGATATATGTTGACCGAAAAACGAGTAAAAAACGGTTAACAAATGGAGTCAAAAAGGGTTTATCCACAGAACAAGTCAAGTAATCCACAGAATCATGTACGAGTCTTCAGTGAGTCGATGAAACGCAAGAAA
>JBNKUI010000095.1:0-4762 GCA_050298535.1 Saprospiraceae bacterium | reverse complement strand
CATGATCATATTATCTAAGATCTGGATATTATCAATTGTATTGGCTGATGCCTCAATTAAAAGAGCATGAACTGGTGTACCGCTCAATGAAGCGCTGCCCACATCCATGATCCGGCAATTCTGGATTGTGATATCTGAATTATTGTTAGAATACACAGCATTAGCACCACCCACATTGGTAATCGTAAATCCATCAATAGTCACCCCATCCGATGTTACCAGGATAGTGGGTGTACTTCCATCGCCATTAATGGAACTATTTAATTTTCCATTTGTAGATTGCAATGTAATGGGTAAGTCAATGATGATGTTTTCTAAATAGGCACCATCCGATATCTCAATTACATCATCGTCCGATGCAGCATCAATGGCGGCCTGTATGCTGCAATACAGATCCGTCGTTGTGATATTCTGCACAGTTGGAACAATATCAATGAAATTGTCCCAAAAGATGTCGTAGGTTACGCCGGGATTTGTCTCAATACTACCCGCATGAGTAGGATCGTAGTTGTATCCCTGGAGAATCACATTATCGATTCTAACACTCCCATCTGGCGCTGACGTAGTCGTTGTGTACTCAAGATCGTCAACTTTAAATAGAAATTCACCTGTTGGTAAAAGTTCGATTTCCAGAGTATACCAGGCGTCATAAATAAATCCTGTGGGCAAGCCCATATCAACAAAGGAGCCACTTCCTGATTCCCAACCTTGAAATCTGGGTCCTCCTCCAGCTATATCACTGGTAAACTCAATTATAGGATAAGCAGTAATATTTGATGAGATATCAACTGCCGTTCCCCAAAGTCCGGCTTCTCTTTTATCTGTGGTTGCCCAGGTCGCAGGAATGAAAAGGTCAATCGTAACGCCTTTGGTATTTGTTGACAGGCCGTATTTTCTTCCTTGCGTATTGTAAAAGCTACTTTGTTGTCCACTAGGCCTGTTGATGGCTCCATCGGCAGTACTAATGGAGTGTTTCAAGACAATTTCTCCAGGTACATTGTAAGGAGATGAAAAACTAGAAGGTGCATATCTATCTATGTACCATGTATCAGGGGCTTGCGAAGGGCCAACAGTAATTGCTGCACTAAAGTCAAAGGTTTGGTTACATACCTGAGATTGTATCTGCGGAAGAAAAATTCCTGCAAAAAATAAAACAAAGACAGATTTACCATATATAGTGAACTGAGTCTCTAAGACTTTGAAAGAAACAAATTCAGATGCACGGTTAATGAAATGGGAGCACTGGCTCGACCAATGGTTTTGAAGGTTGTTCATATTTTTTTGAAGTTTATGTAGATAAGCGCCCTTTGGCACCCTGAACATAGTGAAGTTTTCTCTAATTTCTAAGTGAGACAGAGGATAATCCTCAGGTTGTAGCGTCTTTACTGAGGTCAAGTAAATTAATCGTTAGCATTTTGTAAAGACCTTGCCGGGGATAGGATTACCCATCCAAATAATAGATATGCTAGAGCCTGACGATTTCAGGATCTGCTCCCCCTTAAATTGACGAGGCAAGACATTCAGAGAATTAATTTAGACCACTCCTCAATAATTCTCTGACAGCAAAATCCTAGGTCATTCTGTTTGAATTAGACAGTTTACTCCAATATTGCCCTCACCATCCCAAAAAACGCCTTCTTCCTTTCCGAAGTAATGCCCCAATCGACGGGCACGCTTTGGAAGCCATCTTCGTGCCCTTCGCCGTCCATGCGGAAGTCGAAGTAGCCCCAGGAGGCGTAGGACTCGATGGCGGAGCGGAAGTTGTTTTTGGGAGCCTCAAAGTCGAAGTGGTCATCTTCGTTGAAGACGATGGGCATGGGGGAGTAGCCTTCTACTTCTTTGGTCTGCTTGACCATTTCTTTGATGCGGTCTGGGTCGTCAACGCCGTTGCCATGGATGAGGATGAAGTCGGCCCGACTGACCACATTTTCGCGGGGGATGCGGTTGCCATTGTAGCTGGTGCTGACCAGGAAGCGGTGGCCGTCTTTTTCTTTGGATTGTATGAGGTCGATGAGCTCATGGATGCGGTCGGCCTTGATGATGTCTCGGTCGTAACCGCCGTTGTCGCATTCATTGGCCACTTCTATGAGGACGTGACGGTAGCCTTCAGAGTGGAGCCAGTCGATGGCATTGTTCACGGCGTTAATGACGGCAGCATCATCTTTCAGGTTCTGGTCCTGACCGAAGTAAAAGAGGCCTAGGATGGGCACCATACCGATCTCATCGGCTTCGTCGAGGATGCGCTTGAGGCGGGCCATATATTCTGGTCGTAGGCGACCGTCTTCGTAGTAGGCAGAGTTGTACCAGTTTTTGTTGCCGTATCCCATGGGGGATCCACCCTGCATATTAATGGTGAAGGCCAGCAGGCCGTGATCGTACCAGTCATCCATGGCGGCGACGAATTCGTTGGTGTTACGGTCGGGATCCCAGGTGCCGGTATCGGGATATTTCCAGCGTACGGCGGTTTCCGGGTTGAGATCATCAAATATGCCCTGTACGAGACGGGCATTAAAAAGGAGTCCTTCGAGCTTGTTGCCTTCCCATGATTTCCCGGCATAGGTGGGCTTTCCATTGATGTAGAAAGCTTCCCCTTCGATGCTTACGGTCGTGTTTTGGGCGATGGTTGGGAGTGCAGTAAGTATTGCGAAAAGAAGGCAGATGGGTAGGGAGAGCAAAGTTTTCATAGCATGCATATTTCTTGGATTGATGCTTATTTGGATGCGGTTAATTTCTACTGATTTTGTTGGTTCATGAGGTTTTCCAGGGAACGTTCTACATGTCGGCGCATAAGTTGCTCCGCAATTTGTCCGTCGTGTTTGGCCAGGGCATCGATGATCGCAAAGTGTTCGGGCAGGGTCTGTTCTGGCGAACGTAGCAGTCCGGCCTGATAGGCTTTCAGGTGTATGCTGCTTAGTACTTCCAGGCGCAACATGAGCGCATTATCACTCCATTTCATAATGAGGGAATGAAAGGTTCGGTCAGCTTCCGCATAGGCTTCCAGGTCAATTTCCTTTGCCTTTTCGAAAGGCTTAAACAGGGATGTCAACCGATTGATCTGGTCTTTGGTGACCAGGGTAGCGGCAAGACGGGCAGAAAGTCCTTCCAGCACGGCACGACACTGGTACACATCGACGATTTCCTCCAGCGTCATAGACTTTACGTAGATGCCTCGACGGGGTATGTTCTCTACCAGTAGCTCGCTTTCCAGGCGCTGCAATGCTTTTAGCATTGGACTCCGACTCACCCCCAGCTCTGCGGCTAACTTTTCCTGAATCAGTTTTTGGCCCACCTTTAGTTTCTGGTCGAAAATCATCTTCCGGATGGTCAAATACACTCGGTCCACTAGCTCCATATGCTCCATGGATGAAAATTACAGAATTGAATTTTGAATTCAAAATGCAAACATATAGATTTGAGTACATCAAAAACAAAATGAAAGACCTTTGAAAACGTATAAGATTGCGGCCGTTCACGGTGATGGCATTGGACATGAAATTGTGCCGGCAGGTATGGAAGTGCTAAAGGCGGCAGCCCAAAAGCATGGCTTTGAAATCTCGTTTGAGACCTTCCTATGGGGAGCTGGATATTATCGGGAGCATGGTGCATTCTTGCCGGCGAACGGGCTGGAGACATTGCGGCAGTTTGATGCCATCTACTTTGGCGCGGTGGGATTGCCGGATGTGGATGACACACTTCCCTTTAAACTATTTACCAACTATGTACGTACGCAGTTTAAGCAGTATGTGAATTATCGTCCGGTCCGCTTATTTGATGGTCTGGAAAGTCCCCTGAGAAATAAAGGACAGCAGGATATAGATTACATTATTATTCGAGAAAATAATGAGGGTGAATTTGTGCAGAGTGGTCGCCAATTGTACCCTGAGCGACCTGAGGGGGTAGCCATGGATACCAGTATTTTCACCAGGCAAGGCATAGAAAAAGTAGCCCGCTACTCCTTTCAGTTAGCACAGCGTAGGAGAAAGCATCTGACCAATGTGACCAAATCAAATACGTTGATTCATACCCTGGCGTATTGGGATCAGGTCATCGAGGAGGTAGCGGCGGAATATCCGGATGTGGAATATCGCAAGATGTATGTGGATGCGGCTTCTGCCAATTTTGTGCTTCATCCCGAATACTTTGATGTAATCCTCACCACGAACATGATCGGCGACATCCTTAGTGACCTCGGCGGCGCCACCATGGGCAGTCTGGGTCTGGGTGGCAGTGGGAATATTAATCCCGAGAAGGATTTTCCCTCCATGTTTGAGCCTATCCATGGATCAGCACCGGATATTATGGGCCAGAAAAAAGCAAATCCCATTGGACAGATTTGGTCTGGAGCGCTGATGCTGGAACACCTGGGCGAGCAAGCCGCGTCCGACAGCATTATGCAGGCTATCAATAGGGTGACTGCTTCAGGACTACGTACAGCAGATTTAGGAGGAAATGCTGCAACGGATCAGGTGACAGAAGCAGCGGTAAAAGCCATTTCAGAAAGCTGACAACTGGCTGTAGATATGATTTCCGATTTTATTATGATAGATAGAGTCGAGATTTGAATGATATTACAAGAAGCTAAAGGTCGTATATAGTCTAATTTCCAGCCTTCAGCATTGGACGAGTGCTTTGTCTCAAAGGGATTTGCCAGAAATTTCGAGGCTGTTTTGGTCGCTGTCGAGGCGCGACAATCGACCATAGCCATAGCTACGGAAGAGCGGAGCAACAAAGAGAGCGGGCAAAAGAGACCGAAATTGATGTA
>JBNKUI010000094.1:0-39436 GCA_050298535.1 Saprospiraceae bacterium | reverse complement strand
GATCCCGTTCCTGTTCCTCTTCACTTTTGGAAACCTTGTTACCCTTCTCGAAAACCTGGGATGCGCCATCTAAGAACTCACGTTTCCATTTCGTGATCTGCTGGGGCAAAATCTTATACTTCTGTGCAATCTCCTGTGCCGTGAGCTGCTCTTTGAGTGTCTCAATAACAACTTTGCTCTTAAATTCGGGACTAAATTTTCTCCTTTTCATGACAGTAAATTTATACGTTTTAGTAATCTAAGTCTACTGTCTATTTTATCGGGGGAAGATCAGTTCCTATATCAAATTCTTTGGCATAGATGTTTGTCAGACCGTCCTTTCCAAGAACTACCGTCATAGCGGTTATACATTTTGGCTCAGGTACTATCATATCTGTATTTGGATCAGGACAGTTGTATTGGTCACTGTGAGCACTAAGAGACAGATTGACCCAAGTTGCACCATTAAACCCTTTGAATACACCTTCATTTGCGTCGTAGTGGATTATTCCTGGTAAGGAGTTAATATTAATGGGATTCGATGGAGACAATCTAATGTAACCATCTACTTGTAGCAAAGGATTCTGAGCATATAATGTCGAAATACCACAATAAAGGATGACGTAAATAAATATTCTTAATGTTCTCATTTCTTCAATAGTTAACTTCAATATATTTAGCTACTAATTTACTTGAGTGAACAGCTGATTGGAATGATACTAATCACTCACTTTAAGAAAAGAAGCTACTGAATCTCATTGCGTGACTCAGCTGTTGGCCTCAGAGATGATCATCATCATTGATTTGCAGTTAGTTCAAGGACTAGATAATTACTTTACTACTAATAGGAATAAATGAAAGTCCATACGATGAGTTTGTTTTCTTCCCTGTGCTCCTTGGGTGTCAAGAATCCATCCAGGGGACAGCTTTGGATTTCCTTCAAGATCACCAAAGCAATACTTTGTGCTCTTTCATGGGTTCTATTGATTGCGGAAATGTAGAAGGATGATATTGATTTATAATGAAATTACTATGTCAATGGGATTAGCTGCGCTGATCCCCTATACTCACGAGGTCAAAGAAAAATGTGATACTCCCTACGGTCGATTTTATACGGTCTCATGTTCGGCTTAATGCAAGCATTGCCAAGCAAAGGATCAATAGAATGTTCTTTGAAATGGGAGCGTAATCTCAGTAGGAAATAGTAGGATGGTTGGGTAGTCGGGATTAGCTGCGCTGATCCCCCCAACCCTGTCCAAAACATGCAGGAAGCGTTGAAAATGGCCATAGCAAGATAATTAACCATAAACACACATACCATGTACAAGACAGTAAGTTTTCACGACTAGAATGCCTTTTTCTGGCAAGATAGGGGCAATCAATTCTCTGCCGCAGGTTTACGCGCCTTGTTCGACTATTTTGAAGAACTGGAAGAAGAAACCGGCGAAAAAAATCGAACTGCACGTAATCGCTATCTGCGTAGACTTCTATGAAGATACCCTAAGCGATTCTGGAAATGTGTACTCTAATAAAAGCGTACCTGTAGGATGTGTAGTTCAACGCATTCAGGACTAGCTGCCAATTATTTAGGGGGGTTCACAGTAGCATGAGGCTGCCTCATAAAAAGAGTAGCAAAAACAAGAGGGATTGGTGCCATAGCTGTAAATAATCATTCTTCTGCCGTAGACTTGAATTTCTTCAATGTTGACAAGCTGACCATCATGTGCAAGAGATCGTGCTAGAAAACGAGTGTAAACTGTCTCCTCCAGATCCCATCTCTGTACAACGGATTGGTTCTCATCGATAAATTCAATAGTTATAGTAGGTTGGGTATTGGTTGGTGCTTTAAACATATTCTTGAAATAGTCAACAGAGTGCTCGTCGGGTTCTTTCCAGAATGTGAGTGAAATTTGTTCGGTTTGCGAAAACTCCAGAATGTGTCCAGGGGTTGCCTTTCTTTCTGCTCCAAATTGCGGAATCCCAATCAAGGGTATTCGTTCTACTTCATCTTTCTTTTTTAGTAAAATATAGGCTTTCAGTTTGAGATCAGTAATTGACAAGGGGTTGGCATTGAAAGCAGCAGTTGTCTGCAAGGTGGAATCAGGAAAACGTATTCCGCCATTAAGGGTGTGGATCTCTCCCTCAGTTTCGATATTTGATTGTGCGGTTAACTGAAGTGATAGCAAAACAAGGACGCTAAATAATACGGTTTTCATTCTTTACTGTTTAGATCCAAAAAAAATAAGAAGAACCTATTTGGTTGCAAGTATACTCTATTATTGAGAATAATTACTACCGCATGGTCATTTCATTCACCGTAGGAGATTAATCAAAAGATAGCTGTAATTCACTGGTCCTTTGTACACGCTGCATATATTGATATCGCACCGAGTCCAGCCTAGCAATCAGAGATTGATATCAAGAAATTCGCGTTTTTCATCCAAGTCTCTGATCTTTCTGGAGATTCTTTTATGCCAGTCTGCAATCTTGGCATTTAGATCGGAATGCTCATCATAAGTTTTATCTACCCATCCATCGTTCCAGTATTGTTCGGGGGCTAGAAAACAGGGTGACCGCTTAGCGTTTTCTATTGTGGATGACTTCCAGGCGGACAGGGTAGAGCCGTCTTTATTGGCACGGTGTTTCCAGAGAACTACTTTAACAGATGCCATTGCTGCTTACTTTTTGCTACAACTTTGGTACAACAAAAACAGCAAAATACAGCATCAAATAGGCGGCGAAAATTTCATAACTGCCTAAAAATCAAAGACCTTGCAAGAATTTGCAAGGCCTTTTGTGGAGCTACGGGGATTCGAACCCCGGACCTCTTGACTGCCAGTCAAGCACTCTAGCCAACTGAGCTATAGCCCCATTTCCACCTAAAAAGATGCATTTTTACTCAGATGCTGACAAGCTTTGCTTCGTCAGCACTGAGCTATAGCCCCATTTTAAGGGACGGCAAATCTAACAATTTCCCAGAAATGATAGTGTCAAATCTTTTATTAATCTCAAGTAAAACTGGTGCCTAACACTGTCGAGGGAGTTGATTACGAAAGGATAAGTCAGTTTCAGCAGCAAACAAGTGAATTGATGCGGCAGCTTTCCTCCGCCAGCAGTAAGTTGTCGGAGGTCAATAACAGATTGAGACATATCGATGCTGCTTTGAAACAAACACCTACGGCTTCGGCGGAGCATTTTGCTGTGTATAGGTCACTTACAAAAGAGTTGGCAGAATTGAGAATGGACTTGTCAGGTGATCCCATACGTCAACGTCTTGACGAATCCACCACACCTTCAATTTACCAACGTGTTGGCTACGTCACAGCTGGACATTGGGACACACGTCAAAATCCGACAGCCTCGCAACGGGAAAGTATTGAAATTGCCGAAAGTGAATTCACCGTATTTAAAGTTCGGTTAGATGATTTCCTCAAGAAAGTTGAAAACTTCGAGGCGGAACTCGACAGGATTGGGGCGCCTTATACCAGGGGTAGGGATTAGATACATTTCATGGCGCACCCTAGCCACGATCATCTGATGTCAGAGGAGCTATCCGAAGCTTGCTCTGTCTTCTCAAAACAAGAGCACAGTATTTAGCGATTTCTTCCGGCAGTCCCACGTGGGGTATGGGTTGCGCTTCTTCTTTTTTTTCTGAGAAGTCACTTCTAAAATGAGTTTGCCTCCCAGCTTCTGGAAGGATCGTGCTATCCATTTTGGAATGCCAGTTCAATGGCTATCACCTTCCATCACTGATGTACCTACTTTAACTAGGGAAAAGCTAAAAATGAAACTTGCAATTCACCCAATTTCTTGTAGCCCAATGCATTCATATGAATAGGGTCTCGATAATACAGATCCTTATTAAATATATTATAGCCTCCTAAGGTAAACTGGTCCAGAAAAGGAATACCATGTAGTTCACAAATCATTTTTTGCATTTCGACGTATCGAACCATACCTTCTGTATGCAAAGGATCATATCCGCCTCTATCATTAAAAGCTTTACTTGAGGTGAAGAAGTAAATAATAGCTTGTGGGTTTATTTCATAAATTTTCTTTATACAATAATTGATTCCTCCTGCCTGGGTAATCAGTTTTCCTTCGTCGTAACCGTCAAATTCTGTATAATCTGTATAAAAACCATTCTCCCTTTTATTCGTATAATCATTGGTTGATGCCCATAGTATATAAATATCGAAGAAACCAGCCTCATCCACCTGCTGTTGAAGTGATTTTCCTTGTAGTGAAGAAAATCCTGCTCCCGGAACTCCATAATTAGTAATAGTCATTCCCAAATATTTTTCCCATAATATTTTTGCACTATCACTTGCGGGTATGACTGAAACTGAGCCTCCAAAAACAGCAACTGACTTACCATAATTGAAAGACTCCTTAAGTTCTAATGCCTCAAATGAATTTTGTGAAAAAACACTATTCGAGAAAATAAAAAACAGAACAAGCCAACAAGCAATACCTCCTTTCATAATATTTTTATTGTCAATTTATGATTATCAATTTATTATTGAAGTGCCACGCTTTTTAAAAGCGTCTGAAATAAAAAGAGAACCTAGGAAAAGGCACCTCCATCATCATCTAGCCGGCCTGGGTATAATATCTGTCCTACGTGCCCAATCCATCCACATAGAGGCCATTCGCTTCACTAGGTCAGGATTTGTAGAGGCTACACTATGTATTTCAGTGCGATCTTTTTCCATATCGAACAGCTCCCAGTCCTCCAAATCAAGTTCATCCGTTTGGTCCCAGATAAAAGAATTCTTACTGGCTTTAGATACCAATTTCCATTTACCCATGCGGACCGCTCGATTACCCTCGTGCTCCCAGAACAGGGCCTCTCGATCCAAGTCCCGGTTTTCAAATACCGGCACCAGAGATTTACCTTCCATCGGTATAATCGATTTGCCGTTGTAATTGGATGGATACGTAGCACCCGATACATCAACGCAGGTAGCCATGATATCAATGAGATGCGTTGGCTCAGTACGAAGGTCTCCTCCCCCACTGATTTTGTCAGGCCAGTGCACAATGAGGGGACTTGAAATGCCTCCCTCATGCACCCAATGCTTATACTCGCGAAAAGGGGTATTGCTTGCATTCGCCCAATTGCGGCCATAGGCTGTGTATCCTTCGGGAGGGCCCGGCCACCCATTTTTCATCAACTTAACGGGTTTCCCGTCCCGGGTGATGCTAGGCACCATCGCCGTCTGTATTTCCCCGGGTTGCATCGGGATCAAATCCGCTTCGTCCATTTGTTTTTGCCAACCCAGCTCTTCGGCACAAGCTCCATTATCCTGGAGGAAAATAATGAGTGTATTTTCCAGCTCACCCCTGGCGTCAAGCTCGTCCACCACGCGTCCTATCCCTTCATCCATCAATGTGATCATAGCTGCATACACTTCCATATTGGCAAGCTCCCAGTCACGATCAGGAATACTATCACTCCAGGGTAGAATCAAAGAATCACGGGGCGTTAAATCCCATTCTTCCTTTACTAATCCCAGCCTCTTCATTCGGGCATAGCGAGCTTCACGGACAGCATCCCACCCCGCAGCATAATGCCCCTTATACTTTTCTACCGCCTCAGCAGGTGCATGCATGGGCCAGTGCGCAGCCGTGTAGGACAGATAGAGAAAAAACGGATCGTCAGATGTATGGTCACGAATGTACTCAACGGCCCGATCTGTAAAGTCGGTAGTGCAATAGAAACCATCGCGGGGTGCGATATAGGTATTGTTCTGCGTTAAGGACCGAGGATCATACAGACTTCCCGCCCCCGATATCATCCCGAAAAACTGATCGAATCCCCTTTGGAGAGGCCAGTTCTTTCTATCTGGATTTTCTATCACATAGGGTGTCACATGCCATTTGCCCGACATATACGTAGCATAGCCAGCTTCCTTTAACACCTCAGCAATCGTTACCGCCTGGTCGCTCAGATCGCCTCTGAATGCAGGTGTACCTCTATCTTCCACCATATGACCTATCCCCGCTTGCTGAGGATAGAGGCCGGTCAATAGTGAGGCTCGTGTGGGGCAACATCGCGCCGTGTTATAAAACTGGGTAAATTTTAAACCACCCTCTGCCAGTGCATCTAATCTGGGCGTCCTAATCTCACCACCATAACAGGCAAGATCAGAGTATCCCATATCGTCTCCCATGATCAGAACAATGTTGGGTGGACGTTCATTTTGAGCCTCGGAGGATTTGGGTGCCTGACAGCCACAAAAAAAGAGCATTGCTAGTATTGAAGGCCACAGTCTGTAGAATGAATGCTTTTTTACAGCCATGATAGATAATCGATAGATTGCTTCTAAATTAACTTTTACATCGGATTCTTCAGTGGTAATAGTCAATCTCAAGTTTCGATCTCTGACAAGGGTCCCTTTTAAGCTATGCTATTATGACAGAAATGTAACTTGAGATTAGTGGTTTCAATGTTGTATTCTTTGAAAGAAATTTCCAATTTCAAATATCCACCTGGTAGTAATGCTATAACATTACTACCAAAATCACTACCATCATTTCCTTCACAATACTTGGTTTATACTTATCCTTCATTAACTAACTCCCAACAAATTGAAGATTCCCGATATCTCTATGCATAGAAATTCGCTTCAAGATATATTTTGAATTTTTCGAGTTCAAAATTTTAAAGACATCCATCAACTTTTGATGAAAAAACATGCAAAATCGATTTACAACTACGCTTTTCTAAAATAGCAGAATCTCTTTCACTTCAGAAGTCTATTTCCTATCTTATGATAAATCTTTTCATAATCCAAAACGACCACCAATATGAAACACTTAATAACCGTAGTAATATTCAACACCTTCGCCAGTATCGCAGTAAGTCAACCCATGATGACTTTGTGGGTATCTCCTGATGGATACCATGATCACCACGACCACAGTAATATAGTTGCATTTCCCTGCGACTCCAATTACTACATATTCTACACACATCAGCCGGGTATCCTTCCAATTGCGAACTTGTCATCTGCTTTGCAATAAAAACTGTAATGGGTGGTTCTCCCTCAGTAGGCAAAAATCGATATATACGCTCCAGAATCCATCCTAATAGTAGTGCAACTCGGGTATTGATTGTGCTGGTAACTTCTTGCTCACCACTTGCTCGCAATAAACAATTGATAAAAGCACGTATAGTTATCGGCTGATCCTGTGAGAGAAAGTAAGTTTTATCAGATACGATGTCAGGACGTAATTGTAAGACCTGGAAAGCTCTTACATGTGCATCGGCTGCATTATCTACATAAATGGTATCGATCATAAAATCCCTGGATCCGATGAGACGGAGTCGATTCCTGCGCCGAAGACCTATCAACTTTGGAAGGATTAGGTCCCCAGGACCCCAAATCAGGTGTGTCCTTAATGCATATGTAAATAAATTGTCAGAACTCACTCTTAGTATCTCTTTCTCTGCTATGGCCTTTGTAGCCGGATAATATGCATCAAACCTCGATGGATAAGGAAGGCTCTCATCTGCACCTTCACAATCAGCCACAAATACAACGCTTGGTGAACTTGTATATACTAAATATTGTACATTAAGTGCCTGACATGCCCTGATAGAGCTGTATCGAAAGGATAAAAGAAATGAAATACTTGAGCCTTTACCTTTCAATCACTCAAAATGACCTCAAGTCTTTCTTCAAACTATGATCTATGAAGCAACTTTTACCTCTGCCTATTATTACTTATTGTAAAATGGTGTTCAAGTATGGTGGGATTTCTTTAAGGGGTTGGAGGAATGTGCCGGCATGGATGGTAAAACTTATTTTGTTTGAACCTCTTCGGTGGATAGAACTTACGTACAATAGTAAAGTTGAACAGCATCAATTAAGTAAAGATCCGGTATTTATTTTGGGTTACTTTCGAAGTGGCACCTCTTTTTTACATCAATTTTTAACCCAGGACGATCGCTTCGGATATCATACAAATTTCCAAATGATTCTGCCAGAAATGATGCTGTGTAGCGAGCGAATTGTTTCACCTTTTTTAGACTCTATTTGTCGCCTTTTAAATCTTCGGGATCCTGTACACCGTATACAAATGTCCTTTCAGTATCCCGGCGAAGAGGATGCAGCCATGACATCCGCACTTAATCCAAGAGGCGCGGATCTTGGATGGTTGTTCCCAAATGTAATGATGGAACAATTTAACAAATACGTCTTGTTTGAAAATATTTCAAAGTATGACAAAGAAGCCTGGACAGAAGATTTCATGTTTTTAATCAAAAAGATATCCCTTGCCAATAAGGGTAAGCAGCTGATTTTGAAAAGTCCACCTCAAACGGCTCGTATCAGATTATTGCTTTCTTTGTTTCCCGATGCAAAATTTATTTTTATCCACCGCAATCCCTATGATGTTTATGCCTCCAACAAAAATTTCTGGAAGGTAACCAATAGGATATATGCGCTGGGCAGTACTAGTACAGTTGACTTTGATACTATCATTCTTGAAACCTATTCCAAGATTATGGAAAGGTATCTTCGAGATAGGGATTTGATCCCCAAAGACCAATTAGTAGAAGTCCGTTATGAGGAACTTATTAAGGATCCTTTGGCAAATATGAGAGAAATTTATTCAAACCTTCAATTACCAGATTTCGAGTATTGCAGGGCGAATATGGAAACATATATTAAGGGACAGAAGTCCTACGTGCGCCTAAAGCATGAATTACCAGCAGAGCAAAAACTTCTTGTTAATCGAAAGTTAGCCCCCTTTATGAATGCCTGGAACTATCCTATTTTATGATACACTCTTGGTAAAAGCAACCAATTCTTCAATAGTTTGATACTCAAATATATTCTCTACACTGATCTTGTAGCCCAACATATTGGCTTGTGCCACAACCTGAATACTTTGAATAGAGGCACCTCCCAGGTCAAAGAAGTTATCATTTATCCCTACTTGAGGAACATCTAGCACATTTTGCCAGATATCGGCCATAACCCTCTCATCTTCATTTGATGGAGGAACAAAGTCACTCTCTATTTCCGATTCATGGGTGTCAGGCAATAATTTTCGATCAATTTTTCCATTTTTTGTCAGTGGCAAAGCATCGATGGGTATAAAAAAGGAAGGCACCATATAGGCTGGCAGTTTTTTTACCATAAATTCCCGAATACTTTCCAATGGCTGTCCCTCCTGATGATTTGACACGCAATAAGCTACCAATTTATCTGTCCCATCTTTGTCTCTTTTATTTAGTACTACTCCATCCCTGATCTCTGGATGCTCAAGCAGGACGGAAGTGACCTCACCCAATTCAACTCTATTGCCATTTATCTTAACCTGATCATCCTTTCTACCTAGCATCTGGATTTGATAATCTGGTAAGTAACGTGCCAGATCTCCCGTTTTATACATTGAAACTACTCCTGATTCACCCATGAATACAGATATAAATCTTTCCTGGGTCAGTTTGGTTTTATTCAAATAGGCACTGGCCAATCCTGGTCCTGCTATATGTATTTCTCCCACGACCCCTGCCGGTACCGGCTGCAGATATTGATCGAGAATGTATATTTCCATATTTGCGATCGGCTGCCCTATTGTAATTGGGACTTGATCATTTCCTACTTTCGAAAGAGAAGCCCAAACAGTAGTCTCGGTGGGTCCATATACATTCCATAAGACTCCTACCTTATTCAAAATATCGCTGGCCAGTGCCACAGGTAGCATATCACCACCGCAAAATGCCACCACATCTTTGTTACCTTCCCACCCTGTAGCAAGTAACAAACGCCATGTAGCAGGTGTTGCCTGGATGAAATTGACTCCCTTGTCATTGATAAGTTCTGCCAGCCTGTTAGGATCTCTTGCTTCGCTTTCTGCAGGAATTACGATCCTTCCTCCAGCCATTAGGGGACCAAATATTTCCAGTGTTGAAGGATCAAAAGAAATCGTAGTATGCGCCAGCATCACCGTTTGTTCATTGATACCTGGATTATACAACATCGACCATAAGAAATTGAGCAAGGAAAGGTGTTTAATCATGACCCCTTTCGGTCGACCGGTTGAACCTGAAGTATAGATTATGTAAGCCAGAGATTCCGGTTCAGTTAAGTATGAAAAACTCTGCGACGTGTGTTGGTTGTCATAAAGTTTAGGATCGATAAAAACCACAGACTCAAATTCGGTAGGATCCACGGTGACATTGGTAAGCAATGTATGGACATCTGCATCATGGATCATATATTTAATGCGATCAACAGGACTGTCAATGTGAATAGGAATATATATTCCTCCCAGCTTGAAAATACTCAGTAGGGACACAATGGTATCAAGAGACCTTTCTAAAAAGACTCCAACACGAGTTCCATTTTTTACTCCTTTATCCACTAATATCTCAGCCAATAAGTTGGAATAAAGGTTTAATTCAGAATAGGTGACTTTCTTATCACCACACTCAACAGCAATGCGGTCTGGTGATTTCTTTACCTGATCTTCAAAGAGCTCTTGTACACCTTTCCTTAAGGAAAAAGACCTGGCCGTATCATTTAATTTCATCAAGTCATTTCTTTCCTCGCTGGTCAGTAATAAAAATTCGGAAATTCTCGAATCCGGATTATCAATGGCCAAGTCCAGGTATCGCTGATAGGTGGCAAACATCCTGCTGATAGTTTCACCTTCAAACAGATCATCGTTATATTCAACAACACATCCCAGAGATTCTCCATCCTTTGTAATCATGAGCGTAAGGTCAAGTGGTGCTACTTTCCTGTCAATGTCAATAAATTCGCTCTTTAAACCCTCTAGTTTCAGCTCTGGAAGTGGAGCGTTCTGAAGATTAAACACAACCTGAAAAAGCGGTGGTCGATTGAGTGTTCTACTTGGCTTTATTTCTTCAACAAGTCGTTCAAAGGGAAGATCTTGATGGGAATAGGCTTCCAATGAAGTTTTTCTGACCCGGGCTAATAATTCCCGGAAAGTGGGATTGCCGCTATGGTCCACACGAATTACCAGTGTATTAATGAATACGCCAATGAGATTTGTGAGTTCCGGCAAATTGCGATTAGCCGTTGGTGTACCAATAAGTATATCATCCTGACCACTGTAACGATGTAATAAAATTCCAAACAGGGATAAGAGGATCATGTACAGGGTAGCATCTTCCTGTTGTCTCATCTGTCTGAGGCCATCTATTTGTTTTTCAGATATCTCAAAACGAAAGCAATCACCCTTGAAGGATTGTTTTTGATCACGAGAGCCATCGATAGGCAATTCAAGAAGTGGTATTTCTCCTCCAAGTTGGACTCTCCAGTATGATAAGGAGGATAACATTCTTGTTCTGGTTTCCTCAAGGTTCTGCCAATATGCATAGTCAAAATACTGAATAGAAAGAGTAGGAAGCTGAATATCCAGTCCCAAATGGTTTGATTTATAAAACTGCATGAGTTCACTCAGAAAAACACCCAGAGACCATCCATCGGCGATCGCATGATGGATAATAATCAGCAGAAAATGCAGTTTCTCACTGATCTTGTATAGCAGTAATTTGACCAACGGTGCTTGCGTCAAATTAAAAGGTTTGCTGACTTCAACCTCAGCAAGCATCCGAACCTTTTCCTTCACCCTCTCTGGGCTTATGTCCCCCAAATGAGTAACAGGTATTTCAATAGAAGCTTTCTGGATGAGTTCCGGGACGGGAGTTTCAAAATCAAAAGTGAAACGGGTTTTTAGGACTTCATGGCGGGCCAATATTTGATTGGCACTTCTCACGAGAGCATCATGGTCAAGGTCGCCCTCCAGTCGAAGGAAAACGGATAGATTATTCACCGCTGTACCTGGATTCACTATTTCATGAAACAGATGTCTTTGTTGCGGAAGGGACAGGTTTAATTTACCTCCCGGAGCTCTGGGAACAATGGTATTTTCGGATGCTACTCCTTTATTGCCCTGCAACCACTGTTGCAACAAAGCCTTTTTTGCTGGTGACAACCTTTTCTTCATTAATTCACTGCTTTATCTCTATGACAGAAGCCTTTGCGCCTCCTCATCACTCATATTCTCTATTTGCTTATAGATTTCGGATTCCAAAATACTTGCAAGTTTTTCTATGGTGAATGCTTTGAATGCTTCCTGAGGATCAATACTGATACCATAGATTTTTCGAGCCAGAGCCAGAATCTGAGCGGCAAGAACTGAATCTCCACCCAACTCAAAGAAAGAGTCATGGACGCCAACACGATCGATATGCAATGTCTTTTGCCATAGCTCAGCTACCTTTTGTTCAATTTCATTTCTGGGCGCCACATAATCTTGCTTCAGTGCTGGGCGAGCATAGAGTCTGGATACATGGGTCTCACGACCACCCACTTCAGAGAAAAATGGAATACTTGCCGCAGGTGGATAGAGTTCAATCAAATTCTTGAGGTCGAACGGCAACACCACAAGTTGAGTAGGTGAACTTACCAGGAGTTTGCCCAGTAAGGAGAGACCCTGCTCGGGCTTAATCAACTTGACGAGATGCTGCGAAGATCCCGTTCCCTCTCCTAGCGCTTTCTTGACGGAAGCGGCAAGACCGATATCAGCCCAGGGACCCCAATTTATAGTCAGCGCAGGTAATCCCAGATTTCTTCGATAGTGTGCCATTGCATCAAGATAGGCACTTGCTGCAGCGTAATTGGCTTGTCCCGGTGACCCTAATACAGATACTGCTGAGGAAAAAAGTACAAAAAAATCAAGCGGTAAATGGTAAGTAGCAGTATGCAGATTCCAGGTTCCTTGCACTTTTGGGGCCATAACGTTTTTCATCCGATCACCGTCAAGATTATATATAGCTCCATCGTCCAATATACCTGCAGCATGTACCACTCCAGCAATGGCAGGCATGGACAACTCCACCCTGCTTAAGGCCTTGGAGAGTTCTCGATCATCACTGACATCAACCTTCACAATTTGCACCTGCATACCTGCGGATCGAAGTTTTTCGATGGTTCGGCTTGCGTGCATGCCCGGATCATGTCTTCCTATAAGGATCAGGTAACGGGCTCCTTGCCGGAACATCCATTCTGCTAGGGCAAGTCCAAGACCTCCTAAACCGCCAGTAATCAGGTAGGAGCGATCCCGGGCCAGTGAAAGAGAGGCACCATCACTGCGTATTTTCTCATAAGGGACAATCCGTTGAATATATTGTTTGCCATCACGGAAGGCAATCTGGTCCTCCCCACTATCGTCACCTAGCCTTTCAACCAGTAAAGAAATTGTTGTATTTAATGGCATTGAGGGATCAAGATCAATTCGTCTACATTTCCATTCCGGGAGTTCTAAACTTATAGTCTTGCCCAATCCCCAGATACATGCTTGTTCAACGGCAATGGAATCAGTAGGTAAAACTGCTTGTGCACCACTGGTGATGAGCCAAAGTTTTGGTGATGCTGCCATGCGTTTACCTAGTATCTGAATCAGGTACAGGAGGCTTACACAGCTGAAAAACCCATTACTATGTCTGTTATCCGAGTCTGGATCTGAGCCCGATAGGCTCCACAAGTGTATAATCCCATCAAAAGAAGAATACTTCGATAGTAGTTCTTCCACTACTGCAGAAAAACTTGATTCATTCAAATTCTTATTTCCAACAATTGGAAAGATTTCACAATGATCACCCTCCAGTTGCAGCATTTCTGCCAGCTTTGATCCAATCCCCATTTCGTCAGCCAGTATTAGCCACTTCCCTTTAATCCTTCTCTGTTTACTGGTATGAGCGGCATGGACAGCGAATTTCCATCGCAATTCATAAGGCCAAAGATCCTTTACTCCCTCTTTGACCGATGGTCTTCCTGCGATTTGCTTCAATGTAAAACCCCCAATCGAAGCCAATGGCTTTTCATCCAGGTCAAAAAGCCTAATATTGAAATTCAGCTCGCCATTCGGAGTTTTTTTATCGGTCACCAGGCTGGCAAGGCTCCAAACTTCTTTGGGAATAGCATTAAAAAATCTTACTGAATCACATTTAACCGGAATGTAGAGACTCCCCCTGAACTGCTGCAACTCAATAATCGATACTATTTGAAAGCAAGCGTCTAACAAAGCAGGATTTACAACTAAAGACTGACCCTGAGAATCTAATACCTTCACCAGGCCGAGTGCATGTTCTCCACTTCGCCAGGCTTTGCGAACATTCCGGAATGAAGGTCCATATTGTAATCCGACCTCCGAAAGTGAGGCATAAAAGTGTTCAGTAGAAAACTCTGTAGGTCCTCCCTTTAACAATCTCGCAGGTGTCAATCGGATAACATCATGGGACATACTGAGTCTATCCTGTGGGGTGAAACTGGCAGAGGCATGGTTTTGCCATTCCGTTGCAGAAGCTGACAAACCATATATTTCAAGCCGATAAGTCTGACTATCCCGATCATAGGAAACTTGATTTTGGATGACCTGGAAGGAATTATCTTCCAGAACCATCATCTTCCTGAATCTGAAGTTTATTAAACTATGCGAATTATCGATACCTAAGATCCTGGCCGCCTCCATTGCCATTTCTATATAGGCCGATCCCGGTAAGATTGTATCCGTATGTATACGGTGACCGGCAAGAAGAGGCCAGTCTTTTAACCTCAAATTCGATTGCCAAATATGCAAATCATTATTAGGGAGGTCCAATTTTCGACCCAGGAGCGGACTTTTTTGGTCACTGAGAAGGAATTCATTGAATCTTGATGTCGGTCTATTATCATCTTGATCCAGCCAGTACCTCTGATGTTGCCAACCTAGTGGAGGCAACTCAACAGATATTGATGATTTATGATAGATACCTTCCCAGGTAACTGGCCGACCCATTATATAAAGTTGTCCCAGAGATCGGCACATCACAAGATCCTCCGGTTGATCCCTTCTTGTTGAGGGAAGTAGAATCACTTCCTGATCTGAATCATTTACACTCTGCTGTATAGCTCCCAGAAGTACTGGATGTGGGCCAATCTCAACAAATGTATGATACCCATCCAGCATAACTTGCCGAACGGTGTTTGAAAATAATACGGGATTTATGAGATTATCTGCCCAGTAATATGCATCTAAATCATTATATAGAAGTGGGGATCCAGATACTGTTGAGTAGAATGAGATGTTTTCCTGATTCAAGGAAATATCACCCAATGTACTTACAATTCGATCTCGCAATGGCATCATTTGAGGACTATGTGATGCAACATTCACTTTGACCCAGCTACAAAAAAGATTTTGATCCTCAAGTTGCTTCATGATTTTTTCTAGCTCAGAGGGATCACCAGATAAAACCGTTGATTGAGGGCCATTAACGGCAGCAACACCTACTTTCTCTTCATGTCCTTTTATTAATGAACGGGCATCTTTTTCGGACAATTCCGTAGCTATCATTCTCCCCTTATTACGATACTCCCCTAGCAATTTGCTTCTCTCACAGATAACACGGATTCCATCTTGTAGATCCAGTATTCCGGATATCACTGCAGCAGCTACTTCCCCCATGCTATGACCGATCACCGCATCAGGTGTGATACCCCAGGATTCCCAGAGTTTGCATAATGCCACTTGTAAAGTGAAAATAGTAGGTTGAACAAGGTCTATGCGATCCTCCAACAAATTTCCATTGGAGCTTTCAAGCACTTCAATAACCGACCAATGATAGTCAGACAAGATTAATCGGTCGATGTTCTGAACCGCTTCTCGAAACACTTTCTCCTTTCTCATGAGTTCAAGTCCCATCCCCATCCACTGACCACCTTGCCCGGAAAAGACAAAAGCCGTTCCTGAAGTTTGTGATATCTTTCTGTCTTGTTCAAGCAGAGAAGGGTGTCTCTCACCATTTAAAAAGGACTTCAATGCAAGGAGGATGTCATCCCGGTGAGATCCGAAACATGCCATGCGATGGGTATACTGTGTGCGACAATGACTTGCGGCGTAACAGATTCCGGATAGATAATGATCTTGATTAGATTCTATTAATTCTTGAACTCCTTTAACCAACAGTTTGAGACTCTCCCGACTATTGGCAGACAACGGTAAAATATGGCATTCACGATGCACCAACCTGCTTTCTTCTGGAACTCCCTCTTGCATTAAGGACGGTTCTGTCAAAATAACATGCACAAGGGTTCCCCCAAATCCAAATGAACTCACTCCCGCAACAAGTGGTTTCTCTGGTTGCGGCCACAGATCCGATCTTGATTGTACCTGCAGATTTAAGCCATCAAAATCAATGGCCCTATTTCCTCTCTCGAAGTGCAGACTTGCAGGCAGTTTTCCATGTTTAATGGCAAGGATGACTTTAATTAATCCTGCAATACCGGCCGCGGCCTCAAGATGGCCAAAATTGGTCTTGACTGAGCCAATTTTGCAAGGTTCCAAGCGTTTTGACCCAATCACTGATCCGATTGCAGATGCTTCCATTGCATCACCGATTCTAGTTCCGGTTCCATGAGCTTCCACATACTGAACCATATCAGTAGTAATATTGCAAGATCGGTATGAACTCCTGAGCAGTAGTTCCTGGGCGATGTGACTGGGAGCCATTAGTCCATTGGTATGCCCATCCTGAGCCATGGCACTTCCAGGTATTATCGCCAGAATAGGGTCCCTGTCTTTCTCTGCAAGGTAAAGTGGTTTAAGTACTACAATTCCTCCACCTTCACCTCGAACATAACCATTTGCCAGATCATCAAATGATTTACATTTTCCATCAGGTGCCAAAACTCCCGATTTAGTGAAGGCTATGGTATGGGCGGGTGATAAAATGATATTTACTCCTCCGGCCATTGCCATATTGCATTCCCCATTTCGGAGACTTTGACAGGCAAGATGTACGGCGGAAAGGGAGGAAGAGCAAGCTGTATCAATTGCAATACTTGGACCATGCAAATTGTAAAAATAGGAGATTCGATTCGCTGCAATCGATAATGCACTTCCTGTTCCGGAATGACTACTGATAAATTCGGGATGGTTGAACTCCCTTTGACTGTATTCATTCACCGAAATACCCATGAAAACTCCGGTAGTAGAACCATCCAAATCCTTCTTATTAAAACCGGCATGGTCAATGGCTTCAAAGGACAATTCAAGAAGCAGTCTCTGCTGAGGATCCATGTGTTTCGCCTCAGCAGGAGAAATTCCGAAAAAAAACGGATCGAATTGATCTACATTCTTTAAGAATCCTCCCCACTTTGAAATGGCCTTGCCCGGTTCCTCAGGATCCTCATCGTAAAAATCATTTTTTGACCAACGATCTTCAGGAATTTCTGATATAGCATTACCACCACTTACCAATAAATGCCAAAATGCATTAAGATTCTCTGCCCCGGGAAATCTACAACTCATGCCAATTACTGCGATGGGTTCCTGCATTGACTCTTTCTGATCGATATCAGTTTTTGCATCAGCTTGAGATAGATTTCCAGCTAGAAACCGTGAAAGTTTCGAAATACTTGGATACTCATACAAAAGGGTTGGAGGCAATCGCTGACCTAACAGTTCTTCCAGTTTACCCGAAATTGAAACTGCTTCTTGTGAAGTCAAGCCAAAGGTTGCAAAGTCAGAATAAATATCAATGGTAGTTCTGTCCTGAAACAGTCTACTGGCCAATTGTGCCACAAGCCAATCCTGAATTTCCTTTTCATTCATGACCGCCTATTCATTTCTCTTGTTCGACATTTTAAACATCTTGTTCATCAAGGTCAGATTTATGACCCTTGGCTCCAACCTGCATTTTCCAGAATGAAGTCATACCGGGACGCCGATCCGGACTTGTCGGTTCGTAGTTCGAACTTCGTTTCTTCCACGACAGAGGATATGCCTCTACTCCATCGATATCCGGCAGATCAGCTGGGCTGTTTATTTTTTGTTCTGCTTTATGAATGTAGGGAGCCAAAGCCTCCTGCTTCTTTTTTTGACGAATAGCTTCACGTTCCTTAAAATGTGGAAGTACCTCTGAAGCAAATAGCTCCATGGATTTGCAGATATCTTCGTGCTGATAAGAACCACATTGCTGCAAAAGGATCAGCTGATCCACGCCGGCCTGCTCCAGAGCCTTAAAATTTTTGATCAGATCTGATGGGTTGCCAATTCCTTTCATTCCTGCCTTCTTTCTATGACGCTCCATTTCATGCAAGTCGGAGGCAGGACGTTGCTTGAAGTCTGACCACAAATTTGTTTGACCAGGTACATGTATGCCATCTCGCCAATAATGTCCGAGACCATAGGCAAAGAACTGAGCTCCCTCTATACCGAGTTCTAAAGCTCTTTGTCGATCTCTGTGGCACATGAATCCGGTGAGCATTGCCACATTTGGATTCACACATTGGCCTATCGGCTCACAATCATTCTTAAAGGTTTCATAGTACTCGTCGACCCAAAATTTGGCTTCGTCAGCATTGATGAATGCAAACGTCAGTCCACCTAGCCCGAGCCTGGCTGCAAGATTCAAACTGTCACGATTTGAGCAGGCGGCCCAAATCGGTGGATGTGGTTTTTGAACTGGCTTAGGAATCACATTTCTTGGTGGCATAGAGAAATATTGACCCTGATAGCCTGGATATGGACTCATAGCCATCATGCGAGCTGCCTCTCTTAACCCCTCTGACCACATTGGACGTTTGTCTACAAAATCAACTCCAAATCCTTCCAATTCTATTCGCGATCCGGATTCCCCTGTTCCCCATTCAACCCTGCCACCACTGAGGATATCAAGTGTAGCTAGTCGTTCAGCGGTTCGTGCCGGGTGATTAAAATTTGGTGACATTACAACTATCCCATGTCCCAGTCGAATATGTCTTGTACGCTGAGTGCAAGCCGCCAGAAATACTTCTGGAGCCGAGGAGTGACAATACTCCTCCAGGAAATGATGTTCCTGCACCCATACATGATCAATTCCAAGCCGATCAGCGAGTTCCACCTGCTCAAGTGCCTCTTGGAACAATCTCGATTCATCCCCTTCCTTCCAGGGTCTTGGCAGTTGAAGATCAATAAAAATTCCAAACTTCATATTTTCAAAATTTGTTCTATCTCTCCCAGTTGATATCTCTCTCTGCAATACAGACGTCTTATCTTACCGCTGGTTGTTCTGGGAATGGTGCCGGGAGTCGTAATTAAGATATCGTGCAGGGATATCTTATGATGGATATTGACAGCTGTTTGTATAGCTAATCGAACATCCTTTAAGTTAAAGATATCTCTCGGTTTAATTTCAACTAGTGCAACTATATGCTCGATATCTTCCCTCGTAACAGGAAAAACAGCACAAGCACCTGACCGAATCTCTGAGCGACAATCGACAATGGTCCTTTCAATATCTTGCGGAAAGAAATTCTTTCCATTCAATATGATCATCTCCTTCAATCGGCCTATAATGAATAGTTCTCCCCCGTACAAAAAGCCCAAATCCCCGGTCTTGAAATAGGTATCACCGGGTCTTTCAGATTTGATACTACCAAAATCATCCTTAGATTCCTGATCTCGATTCCAATACCCCTCAGAAACACCTGGACCACTAATCCAGATCTCACCGATTTGATTTTCCCCGACCAACTCCTTACTCTTTGGATCCACAATCTTGATATTTACATCATCGGTCACTGAGCCGCAACTTACTAATTGCTGTACAGGTGATTGCTTAGTTTCTGGGTGCCGAAATCTACCTGCCTCCAGTTCTCTTTTATCCCAATCCCTAATGATAGGGGATTCGCTATTCTCCTTGCCTGTTACCATTAGTGTGGCCTCTGCAAGACCGTAGCAGGGGGCAAACGAATCAAATCTAAATCCACAGGAAGCAAAATAATCTGCGAAACGTCTCATAGTCTTTGCCTGGACAGGCTCTGCTCCATTAAATGCCACCTCCCAACTGCTGAGATCTAATTCATCCCGCTGATCAGGACTGATCCTTTGTACGCAGAGGTCATAGGCAAAATTGGGCCCTCCACTGGTAGTCGCGCCAAAGCGCGAAATAACTTTGAGCCATCGAAGTGGACGCTGAATGAAGACTAAATGAGGGATAATTGTGACTGGGTTTCCCGTATACATAGGTTGAAGAATACCTCCAATAAGTCCCATATCATGATAGGGTGGTAACCAGATTACAGTTCTACTTTCTCTCGTTTGACCAAAAGTTTGCTCGATCAATTTCAAGTTATGCATCAAATTACTATGACTAATCCTAACTCCCCTAGGAATAGTGGTAGATCCAGAAGTATACTGAATCAATGCAGGCTCATTATCATTAATCCTACGGACTTCCCATTGTTCCTTATGATTGGAAAGCTCAATTTCATCTATCGATAATATTTGCATTTCTGGATGGTCTACTGATTTAATACCCAGCAGACTGAATTGATGGGCAAGCGGAGCAGACATTATGGCTGCAGCTGGTCTCACATCTTTAATGATACGCTTCAAGTAGGATAACGATATATCAAAACGGGAAGGATGCGGTGGTGGAAGCGGTACAGCAATTCTCCTTGCAGATAAACAACCAAAAAAAGTACTTATGAATTCAAGCCCATCTGGAAGGACTATGAGAACCCTATCACCCAGATTGGTATGCATCTCCAGTCTGGCTGCTATTGCACATACATGATGATACAACTTACCATACGAGATAGAGCTTTCCTCGTTCTCACCATCTCTAAGGAAGCGATAAGCCAAACGAAAGGGCTCATTTATAGCGCGCCATTGTAAGATTTCAACCAATGAATTGAACGATCTGTCCATAGTTGCCAAAAGATGATCGACTGATAATCAAATCAAAGTACATATATCCATGCACTTTAAATATGATCTAAATCAATCTAATTGATTTATCTCAAGTTTTCTCCAAGCTTGTCCTAGTTTTCACACTACACGTTTGACAGATTAATAATATTCGAGCATCAATTTTACAGAATAAGTATATTGAGCAATGAGCACCCTCAGATACAAACAGTAATGCATGAAGATTCCACCTTTTCTTAATTCTACAAAATATTCAGATCAGGGAAGACCAGACTATTATATCACTCCCAGTCAAGACTTCACACAATATACCAGGGACTGCGAATCTAAATATTGGAACCGTGAAACAGCTTTTGATTGGTCACAGAATGTCACCGAAAATCTTCGAGGGCGTCTGGAAAATCTCACTGATGAAGATTTTTGCGGGATCTCAAACATGGTACTTCCCATGGTCAAACAGTCTATTGAAGAAAAAATAAATAATATAGAACAACATCGACTGCCTTTGGACGAAGATGCATTGAAGGATATTAAGGAATGTCTTCCGGACAACCTAGACAATATTGATCGAGCCTTAAGTATACTGAGTCCATTAAAATCCTTCCAGGTTGAAAAATCTAGAATAGATGATCAGCTTGAAATTCTTGCCAGTAAATTAATTGACTTAAAGGAACAAGAACGATTAGGTCTGTATAAGGAAGGTGTTAAGGTAAGGAAACTGCAAAGTGCATTGGAAAAACAGAAGCAAGTACATAATATCGCATGTATTGAAGATGAAATCAATGATCTAAATCTCTCGCTTTCAGCACTCAGACAAAACAACAAAACACAACTAAAAAGTCTAAAATCGATTTCAAGAAAAAAAATTGATAGTGTACAAGATCAGATAATGTTAGATCTGGAATCAACTCGGAATAATATTAATAAATTTCTAAATAACGATATTTCATTAGGGCCTAATCATCACCACTCTATAATGAAAGATCTTATCCTTAAGAGACAAGTTAGAGGATTGAAGGATGTAGCTAACCATGCTCTGGTAGTCGAGCAGAGCGCCATCGCACCGCTAACCATGGGCATCATTCATTACAAACGTCACCGAGAAATTCAAGAAGCACTTACCACATTTATTAATGACGAAGCAAAACATTCGGCCACTTTTAGAAGATATCTGGTGGACAAGCTGGAAGCGAAAGAATACATCTCATCCACTCTGATCAAAGGAGCAGAAAGATATATGTGGATAGCCAGATTCCTTCCCGGTACTGGTCTTTTCCTGGCGGTAATTGTAGAAGCCATCGGGGCTGCATATCTCGAGTTTTTTGGCAACAAGAAATACATGCCGGACCCACTTTTCTGCCAAATATGCAAGACAATATCTGAACAAGACGAAAAAAGACATATGGACCTCTGTGTAGCTATTTATAATGAATTATTCAGAAGGGGAACCAGATCGGAGAGATTTCGAAATCAATTAGCTCTCAGAATCATAATGAAGTCAGTTTATGGTGATAAAACAGAAGAGCATCGTCTAATTCAGGCATTTCATGCATTCGGGGTTACATCTGACAAATTGTATCAACATATCTTCTCACGCCTAAGTGCGCAACTATCGAGAATCAGTATGTATGTTGATCCTGACAAAATTTTTCAATTGGTTGGCCGTTAATCCCCACTTATGTATTCTAAAAAAGAAAACAATTCAAACACTGTTATTGAAAGTTTAGGTGTCTATCTACCGCCAGCGATCTGCTCCACGGAAGATATACTTCAAAACTGCCAGACAGGCATAAGATTCCCTCTTGAAAAGATTACTGGAGTAAAGTCGAGACGTATGGCTGGAAAGGATGAATTCGCCATCGACCTGGCCAAAAAAGCTGTTATGGATTGTCTGGCAAAATCCAGTTACTACCCCAGGGATATTGATCTCCTGATCTGCTGTAACATTTCGCGGGTTGATAAAGAAAATTCACTGTCCTTTGAGCCCAGCACCTCGATTAAAATCAAGAAGGAGTTTGGTTTTACTCATGCTTTGGCATTCGATATAACGAATGCTTGTGCCGGTATGTTCACCGGAATTTACATCGCCGACGCACTCATTCAGTCGGGTAGCATCCAGACTGCTATGATCGTTAGTGGGGAATACATAACCCATCTAACCAATACAGCACAAAGGGAAATAGAGGGGTTTATGGATTCAAGACTCGCTTGTCTCACCTTGGGAGATGCAGGTGCAGCCATCACTCTAAAACGAGGCTCTAATAACAAATCCGGATTTCACAACATCAGTTTACACACATTGGGCCGCTTCAGTAATTACTGCATTGCCAAAGAAGCAGAATCAGGAGGATGGATTATGTACACCGACTCTGTCAAACTTACACAAGCGGCTATCGGAGCGGGTGCCCATTATGCCCTGGATATTCTACGCAAATCCGACTGGTCACCTGATGAATTTCAACACCTGGTGATGCATCAAACTTCACGCATGACCCTGCACAGTGCCAAACGGGAAATAAATAAGATTGTGGGCCGAAAGATCATACACCAAGAAAATCTTATTGACAATCTCACTAATCGGGGGAACACTGCTTCTACCTCTCATTTTGTAGCGTTAGCAGACAGCTTTCTGGAAAACAGAATCGCTCCTGGTGACAAAACAGTTTTCAATATTGCCGCATCGGGTCTGACAGTGGGAACTGCTCTTTATGAATTTGATGATTTACCAGAGAAGTTCAAAAGAAAACCTGAGGTCAAAGTCGTGGTTGATGTTGAATCTAAATCAAATACGCTCTGCCCATCAAAGATTGGTGGAATAAGAGTGCAAAGTGTTGGAACTTACATCTCCCCACATGATAAACAGGTTGACACCCTTGAGCTTCTACACGCTGCTTCACTCAGATCACTTAAAAGATCTGTCTATGAAATTGATGATATTGGGCTCCTCATGTATACAGGTGTATACCGGAGTGAATATCTGATGGAGCCCGCCTATGCAGCTCTCTTGGCCGGAAAAATCAATATTGGATCATCCGAAATGCAAAATAAAGTTCTTGCCTTCGATGTATTTAACGGCGAATTGGGTTTCCTCAATGCCTGTTATATTGCCCAACACCTGATACATGAAAATAAATCTGATACCTCTATGATTGTTGCTGCCGAAACCGATAACAATGCCTCCAATTATCCAGCTGAACTGACTGGCATTGAGAATGCAGCATCTGCAATAATTCTAGACGTACATCCTGACAACAAAAAGGGGTTTTCAAGATTCTGTTTCAACTATGATCTGGAATCAATATCATCATATGACAGTTTTGCCTTGGTGGAGGAAGACGGACTTTGCATGCATATGCAAAAAGACGATAATCTGGAAGATAAATATCTGGACTGTATCAATCAACTGATACAGAAAATATTAGAGGAGGAAAAGTTGTCAAAACATCAAATTCAATGGATTCTACCACCACAAATATCGCCTTTTTTCACATCCAAGTTGAGTGCAAAATTGGGGCAGCCCATAGAAAAATTTATTGATTTATCTGGAAACAGTAAGGACCTATTTACTTCTTCCATTCCCTTCTGCTTTGAGCACCTATTTGATAATGGGATGTCGAATTCGGATGATATTGCATTGCTGATAGGCGTTGGCTCAGGACTGCAGGCAGGATCTGCTATTTACCGCTTTTAGAACTCCGAATAACATCATGAAAAGATCTGTACTTCCACCAGGTCCCAGACCAATAATATCTTTATCAAACCTGATCCGATTTCGTAGAAATAGCCTGGAATTCCTAAAGGACTTGAGAACGAAATACGGTGACATCGTAATTTTCAGGATTGGCCCCATGCATATTCTTTCACTTAGTCACCCCAACTATATTAAAGAAATCTTAACGGTCCAGAATGACAATTTTGTCAAAGGAAGACCCCTGGAAATGGCAAAAGAGCTATTAGGAGAAGGTTTGCTGACCAGCGAAGGAAAATCTCACAAAGAACATTCCCGTATACTTCAGCCAGCCTTTCACCGTAAAATGATGCAGTCATACGCCCCAATTATGACGGAGCATGCTCAACGGATTTCATCATCATGGGAGCATGGAAGAGAGGTCGACATATTAGAGGAAATGATCAGGATGAGTACTGAAATAGCCGGCAAGACCCTATTTAATGTCTCTATCGATCAAGAAGTCTCTGAAATCAATGAGGATCTTGATTCAATAATGAAACTGTTTGGAAGAATTTCTCTCCCTTATTCAGAGTGGTTGCTGAAGCTTCCACTTCCCGGCACTATTCGATTCTATAAAGCAAAAAGAAGATTGGATCGAAAAATTCATCAAATAATCAATCAAAGGCGAAAAGACTATCATAATAGGTCAGATATGCTTTCTCTTCTTCTGGAGGCACAAAGCAAAAACCCTGATGGCTTTACCGATCAATATCTCAAAGATGAGGCACTTACCCTTTTGCTTACGGCCTTCGATACTACGTCATTAGCATTGACCTGGACCTGGTATCTACTTGCCAAGCATCAAGATGTTCAATATATGCTCCAAGAAGAACTTGATAAAATACTTGGTGACAGGTTACCCACCATTGAGGATTATCCTCATCTGGAATTCACACGTGCAGTTCTATCAGAGGCCATGAGATTATATCCACCAATATATCTTATTGCACGCCAGGCAAAAGTCAACTTCAGAATAGCTGAATACACGATTCCCAAAAAGACTATCGTGCTGATGAGTCCATATCTTGTGCATCGCGATGACAGGTTTTTTAAGCATGCAGATACTTTTAATCCAGGGGCATGGAGGGATTCTTCCATCATACAATCTTCCAGACAGAACTATTTTCCATTTAGTATGGGACCGAGGGCCTGCATTGGACAACACTATGCATGGTTAGAAGGAGTGTTGAGCCTGGCTACTATTGCAAAAAATTGGAATGTAACTCTGGCCTCTGATCAACGGGTTGAGATGCAACAACTTCTAAACTTGAGGCCGAAAAGTGGATTAAAAGTAACAATTCATAGCAGAACAAAACCCAATTAATCAAGATGCTTGACACAATCCATTTCAACAAAAATGGACATAAAATATGTCAAAATATGCAACCAGATTTAATACAAATCTGGCAACTAAATTTGCAACGAATTAATCATCAGGTACGTAATTTGCACAACACTTTATCTGAAGATGAACTCCTAAGGGCCGAGCGATTTAAATTTAGCAGACACAAACGAGACTTCATCTGTTACCGGGCAATACTTAGACTGTTGGTAGGTTGCTATCTTGGAATCAAGCCTGAAGAAGTAGTCTTTAATTATGATACATATGGCAAACCATCAATTGAATCATCTCTTAACACCCTTGATTTAAGATTCAATATATCACACTCAGAAGGTGATATTGTCTATGCCTTTTCAATTGACAGAGAACTTGGAATCGATATCGAGCAAGCAAAACGAGAGATTGATTTCATGCCCATTGCTGAAAGATTTTTTCATACCCAGGAAGTTCAAATCCTTAAGAAATCCAGGATAGAGCAAAGGCTCCGAACTTTTTATCAGTTCTGGACCAGGAAGGAAGCACTCATCAAAGCCATTGGCTCAGGCTTATCCTACCCACTGCACTCAATCGATACCTCAGGCTTCAGATCTAACGAATGGAAAGAGGTAAATACTGCGGACAATCAAATCTGGATCGGTCAAGAGATTATTACCAACTCCAACTGCGTGGGAGCATTGGTTACTGAGGTACGTTCAACTACTACTGATAATTCTAAAATTACACAACTTCAAGTGTATAACTTTATTCCCCGATGAATGCAGATGTATAATTATCAAGTCTCAAAAAACTTACAACCTACTTAACCTCTCAATTTAAATACAGAGAGTACTCTTAAGAAAAAACCTGGCCAAAATTAGTGCTTAAATCTGGTGAGATCATATTTGAAGATAATTTTATCGACTCTTTAATTTCAATATGCGTAGAGTCAACAGATCAATCCAACTTTCAGGTAGTATCCTTTTAAGTACAGAGATAAGTCTGGAATAAGATGGCACGAAATATCTATACTTTGTTCTTCTGGCCTGTAATACTTTCAAAATGACTCTAGCTACAAGTTTTGGAGAAGCTGCTTTAGCCATCGAATCCGGCACAATAATCTCCCACATGGAATTTAAGAAACCATAGTCTTCTACAGGAGCATACCGCTTCGAAGATTCCAAACCTCGCGAACCTATATTGGTTTCAATAATTTCTGGCTCAATTAAAACTACCTTAATACCCAAATTTCGTACTTCCATTCTCAAGGAGTCAGTCACAGCTTCAATGGCAAATTTACTGGCGCAGTACCAGCCAAGGGTTGGGATTACAATAATTCCAGCCACTGACCCGACGTTAATTATATACCCAGATCCTCTTTTACGCATATGGGGTAGTACCAATTGTGCTGCCCTTACATAGGCGAATACATTCAGATCAAACAACGCCTTGGCTTCTGACACAGGTATCTCTTCCAAAGAACCATATAGATTCGCTCCAGCATTGTTAATCAAGCCATCAATCCTGCCGTGCTCTGTGATGATTTCATTAATGACTCCGATAAGTTGATCATCCTCAGTCACATCGACTGATCTGACCCTGACACCCTTTCTTTTAAGATCATTCATTTTGTCCAACTGCCTAGCTACTCCATAAACTATGTATCCATGTTCATTGAGGAGTTCAGCGGTTGCTTTTCCAATACCACTTGAAGAACCGGTAACGAGTAAAACCTGATTTTCCATTTGTGCGGAATAGATAATTTGTGTATCAATTTGTAATCAAATATACAAGTATTGGACCTAGAATATTTACAAACTTCTGGACCGTATAGACTCCAAATCAAAGAGCTGCGTTTCAGGAGCAAAAAAAAGAAAATTGAAGAGCTTGAGACAAAACTGGAAGCATACGAAAGGATGGAAAAACGATTTCAACGTATCGAGGCTATTCTTGAGCATAACGACTTAGGGATTGAATAAGATGAATACATCTAAGTCAAACTACTGATCTATACCTATTTGTTTATCAATCATCTTCATTAATTCATTTATATGATAAATCAAATCGTAAAATATTCTAGGAACTTTCTGTGTTTAAGTGCATAAATCCTAAAGTCAGTTACGATTTTAAATTTGTCTGAAGTCAGATCATTCATCCATTAACATACATTTTCTTCTGGAGTCAATATCCGACCATTTCATGCTAACATGTTTTTAAAATAGAACCTCGAATTACCAGGTCAATTGGTTAGTGGGTTCTTTCCCCTTAAGATTTCATTTCCTACCTTCCTATTCACAAAATTTATGATGAAGTCTAATCTCCGTTTAAAAACTCTCATCTGGATAGTAATATCAAGCTTAGGATCCATTACGGCCTTCCCTCAAATCAACTCATCAACTAATAAGGTGGCTGTCCTCACCTTCGACGATGCTGTGAAATCACATCGGACCCTCGTAGCTCCTTTGCTGCAGGAATATGGTTTTGATGCGACCTTCTTTGTTACCTACAACTGGATGGATGATACCACAAATTTCATGAGCTGGCAGGAAGTCGGCGAACTGCATGAGATGGGATTTGAAATTGGCAACCACTCGTGGACACACGCAAATTTTGCGCATCCTGCCACTGCTTTTGAATTGGAGGGGGAAATGATTATGGTGGATTGGTTATTAGATCAGGTGGGTGTGCCAAAGCCTGTAAGTTATGCCCACACAGGAAATGCTTTCGGTCCGGAAGTGATTGAAACACTACAAGACCAGGGCTACCAATATGCGCGCCGCGGAAAACAACCTGAGATCGAGTATGGGAGTCTTGAGGCAGGAGCTGGATATAATCCGAGGAAACACCATCCACTCTTGATTCCTACTACCATGGATTTCTATCCAGATATGACACTGAAAATATTTAAAGAGAATCTCGCCAAAGTGCCGGAAAAAGAGATAGTCGTTCTTCAGTTTCATGGTGTACCGGATGTTGCTCACCCCTGGGTACATACTGATCCGGAGGATTTCAGGGCCTACATGGATTACTTAAAGGCAGAAAACTATGAGGTAATTGCATTGCGAGACCTCGAAAAATATGTACCCAATGAGCTACCTAATGATCCGTTACTCACAGCACGATACCCTAACCTATCGGATACTGAGTTAAAATGGCCACCAGAGGTAATTGCCTCCCGGGCACGGCAGGATTACTGGTTATCAGTGATGAAGCGACATAAATTTTCCGCAGAGGAGATGGGGAAAGTACTGGGTATATCCGCAGAAAAAGTGGAGGTATTAGCCAAGGATGTTTCGCTACCTACGGTTTCGAAAGAAAAACTTGAGGTACTCCCCTACCCCGGTGGTCGACATCCACGTATTGATTTTAAAGAAGGCATGGCCAGTCCACGTCGAGGTACCAAATTGAGTGTTTTTCTCCCCTGGTCACCTGAAGAATATGTCGTATTGGATGTACCCGAGGCGGTGATGTCACAATATGGCATCACCTTCCTGGGACATAAACACATACCCACTGTATTTGATTATGCAAAAATACCCGTCGAAAATTCAGACTGGAAAAGAGATGTTCAGGGAGCATGGACCAATTTGTGGAAACTGCCTAATAACATTATCATCGGAAGTAAAGTCCTACCTTTGAAAGATCATTTGGAAATGGAATTATGGCTGACCAATCACACAACGGACACGATCTTTACTGGCCTGCAAACCCAAGTGTGCGTTATGCTGGGCCAAAGCACATTATTTGATAGCCAAACCAATGCCAATAAAACACTGTCCTGCCCAGTAGTGTCTGTCGAGGCCGAGGATCAAGAGCACTGGATTCTGACAGGTTGGGAGGGCTGCTCCAACCCATGGGGAAATGTGGATTGCCCTTGTCTTCACGCTGATCCAAAATTTCCGGATTGTCCTCCCGGTGAGACGGTAAAATTGAAAGGTATCCTTTCATTTCCTACTGCGGCAAAAGCTACTCAGGAAATAGAAAGAATGCAAAATCTACTGAATGGTCATTAAGTAATGATCACATTTTCAATGAACGAATCTCAATACAAGAGGATATTTCCACGTCGTGTCATTAAACACTTGTAAAAAAGGCCGTAACTCTTCCATCTCATGAGGAAGAAGATCTACAACTAATATTTTATATCTTAAAAGGTGAATTCATCATCTGCTTTTGTAACTGATATACTATGAAAAAGATTTTGCCTACAGCGGTCCTAAGCTATCTGTGTATCCTCTTATTGCACACGAGTTTATGGGCTGGCATTTCACCCAGAGTTTCGATTGTATCAAATTACAGTGAAGGCGCGGTCGCGCATGGCATCAACTCCATCCGGGCTAGCCTGGAATGCCAAAATATTTCCTATGACATAACCGGCTCCGTTGATAGTGCTCAAGGAGACATCCTAATCGTAGCTGGTCTATTTACCGACGAAAGTGATGCCGCCCGATTAGTCAATGAGAACCATCATCAAGTGCTGACGGCACCCGAGTCACTGGATATTTGGGAAACTACCGTAGGCGAAAAAACAGCTTGGATCGTCAATGGCTCTGATCAAAGAGGTCTGATGTACGGACTACTGGATGTTGCAAAGCAAATAAGTCGCATCAATGATCATCAATACTTTAAGCTGGAAGCCAAGACGGAGTCCGCGTCATTATCGACTCGCGCCATTTCCTTATATACTATGAACCGTGCTTATTGGGAAAGCCGATTTTATGACGAGAATTATTGGACCGCCTACCTGGATAATCTGGCGGAAAATCGATTTAATTCAATGGTTGTCATTTTTGGATATGAAAATGGAGGTTTTCTCGCTCCCTGCTATCCGTATTTTTTTGATGTCGAAGGATTTCCCGAAGTCAAAATGGGAAACATGACGGCAAGGGAACAACAAAAAAATCTGGATGCGCTAAATCGGCTCATTGAAATGGCGCATGACCGGGGCATTGAATTTAAAATTGGAATTTGGGATCATATTTACCGTGGAGGAGTGCAAGGTGGAGGGTTGTCAGAAGAAGAACTGGCCACATTCGACAATAGTCATCTGGTAAGAGGAGTCACTGCTGAAAACCTTCTTGCTTACAACCGTGCAGCACTTACTAAGTTTATTGAAAAGGTTCCAGATCTCGATGGCATCCAATTTAGAATGCATAATGAATCTGGTCTAAAAAGAGGTAAAGAAATGGAGCTGTTTTGGACAGAAATATTCAATATGCTCCGCGATAATTCTGCTGATTTTAAAATCGATCTGCGTGCAAAGGAACTACCGGAGGAAATTATTCAGATCGCTATTGACCTGAACCTCAATTTTACCGTTACCACTAAATATTGGATGGAGCAAATGGGTCTTCCATACCATCCTACACATATAAATCGGGAAAATCAATTGGAAAGGCGTCATGGCTATGCAGACATGCTGCAATATCCCAAACGATATAATGTCCACTGGAGATTATGGAATATGGGTCCGCAGCGTATTTTATTATGGGGAGACCCAACATTCGTGAAGCGATTCTTGCAAAGCACCCACCTATACGACGGTGATGGTTTTGAGGTCAATGAACCATTGGCCACCAAAATGGAAGCACAACCACATGACGAAGCACCCTTTGATTTATTAAATCCAGCATACGTTTACTATAAATATGAATTCGAGCGTTACTGGTACTTTTTTAATTTATATGGACAATTAGGATTTAATCCAGACCTTGCAAATACCGCCTGGGATCAAGCTTTCGATCAACACTATGGAGCTGCCGGTCCCATTATTCAAGAGGCTCTCCATCGCGCAAGCTGGGTGCTGCCCATGATCGTGACCGCCTGTGCTCCCTACAGTAAATTTCCTACCACCCGAGGATGGGCGGAAAAACAGCGCTTTGGCGATTTACCGCAATATGCTGCTGCTGAAGGCAGTGATATTCAGCAGTTTGCCAGTTTTGATACAGAAGCAAAATTACTGGTTGAGGGTGGTGAGACCCCAAAACGACGACCTTCTTCTACGCGTACATGGTTTTTGCAGACCCATCAAGCAATAAATGCTTTAATAGAAAAAGCAGAGGCACTGACATCCTCTGACAATAAAGAACTGAATTCTACCCTAGTCGACTTAAAAATATTATCTAACCTGGCGCTTTATCATGCCAATCGAATCCCGGCCGCAGTATCCTATCGTATTTATCAACAGACAAAAGATCCATCAGCACTGAGTGAAGCGATTGATCATGAGAAAAAAGCCATTGATGCCTGGAAAAAAATCATTGCTTCGGCGGGTGACGTATATGCTTCCAACTTAAAATTTGGAGTTCGGGAAAGTTTTTACATGGGTATAAATCATCAGTTGACCGGTCACTGGACTGACGAATTAAAAGATCTTGAAAATGGCTTGCATGCATTAGAATCTGAACGAATGGAACTAGGAAAATCGGGAAAAAATATGTCCCCCAAATTCCAGGAAGCAGAACATTCAAGCTATCATCACCTCTACACGATTTCACATGAGCCTGTAAAAAATGCTCCCATAAATCAGGATATCACCATTCAGGCAAAAATACAGAGTACATCCCCAATAAAATGGGTACGGCTACGCTATCGAGCGGTAAATCAGCATCTGGACTATGAAACTTTGTCCATGACTGATGTAGATGAAGATGGTGTCTACACAGTCACTGTTCCTTCTTCAGATATTGATCCTCATTTTGATTTCATGTACTTCATTGAGGTGATGGATACGGAAAATCATGGTATCATATATCCGGATCTTGAAAAAGAAACACCTTATTATTTTGTTTCTCTTGACCGCTAGCAATTAATTAGAAATTGATTCTTAAACATATTTAGTGGGTCTAAGGATTAGGGATAAAGTATCCTAAGATTTAGCTTGCTTTTTATGGGTTTAGATTCCTGCCTTCAGCATTGGGCGAGCGTCGCACATATGTTTTGAAGCGGCCATGCTCTATATTGTATGAGCCAAAACAAGATGTAGAGCGGAGAACCTACAATAGCTAACTTAGGAAAACAAATACAAGGGGAGAAAGATGCGCGAGTTTATAGAGCATAGCGGAAGAACATTTAGTGTGACCGACCAAGGCTGACAGCAGGCAGTTTTGCCCAACTTTTTCTGCAAAAAGTTGGCCGCCGGAGGCATCTGGAGTAATACAATCCAATTTCTTTAGTCAAACAAATATTCGACCATGTTAGCAATTGGATCAAGATTGAAATAGACCTTGAATTCACAATATTCACAAAACCCACTGTATTTGAATATGACCCAAAAAAATTGAAGAAAATACAGACTTTTGAGTGGAGTGTATTTTATGTGATTAGGTATTTTTTCCTTAAGAATATTAAAATTTAATCATCAGCCATCGTATCATGAAATGACAGTAGTTCTATGCAGCCAAAGGAGTCATTCAGTCAGGTCATAATTTTTCTATGAAATCATCCAGTTCTCTCGGACTCCAACACCGCTAAACCTGAGGATCTAATTGAAGGAGAAAGTTTGACACCTAGGATTATTTGACTATTTTTCCGCCCAAAGACATCTATCAAAAAGACTATGAAATCATTCAGTTACTTAGCCCTCAAATTACTTCCACTGGCAGCGCTTTTTCTTCTGGTTCAATGCGAATCGGGACCTGCCTGGGAGTCCACGAATAATGCTCTCATTGAAGAGCATAGCCTTAACGTCAGGAATATTCCAAATTTACCTGACGATGGTATTGAATCTAATCTCCCTGCAGGAGAAGTCACCTCTCTGGAAGAACTAACGAGTGCAACGCTGGCATCGGGTGTGACTGCCACCATGTATTGGGGTGATGGCACACTTACCAGCATGATCGAAATGGAACCCGGAGCACAGATTTCTGAAGAAGATTTGCCATCGGATCGCATCGCAATGGTAATGGAAGGATCCGTACAACAGATGATCAATGGGAGCATGGTCACCATGGAATCCCGAGAGCGTGAAGCACCAGATGGTACACATAGTGCTACACCGCGCAGGGATTTTGTATTTCTGCAAAAAGGCACGAGCAATGCGGTAACTGCAGGAGCCAATGGTGCCAAGTTGTTGGAAGTTTCCAGTCCTATTCGTCTGGACTATTTGGAGAAAGCGGGGGTAACTGACCTACCAGCATCTGTGGCAGATCTTGATTCCTATCAGACACCTAATGTGGAGGCCGGCAAAGTATATGATCTATATGACATACAGCTTACCGAGCTCGCTACGGGAGCCTTTTCAAGGCTTGTATCCGGTAGAAACATGCAACTCAGTTTTATCTCTATGGCACCGGGATCTACATTCCCACATCATATCCATCCGGAAGAACAGATCATGCTTGCATTTCGGGGTGCATGTGATGAGATTTTACTGGATGGAGTGCAAACGATGACAGCCAATAGCGTGGTCCGTATACCCGGAAATATGGTACATGGTGCCAACAATAGTGATTTGGGAGCCGATGCACTGGACTTATTCTGGCCGGCAAGAGCCGACTACCTGGAAAAAGAACAGGCCCGGATGAACGCATACCACGCCATTATTCCTGAAGACGCTGAGATAGAGCTGGTCATTGATGGCACAAAGACAGAACCCAGCCTCACTTTTAGTGAAGGACCCAAGTGGTTGAATGGGAAAATCTATTTTTCCAACATGTATTTTGATCAGAACTGGGGTGCGAATCCCAGCCAAAGCTCAACCGTCGAAATGGATCCTGATGGCAGCTATCGCAACATTGCACAGGGTATGCAGACTAATGGACTGTACCCCTATAAAAATGGGAATTTGGTGGTGTGTGATATGATGGGACATCGGGTTGTCGAAATGACCCCGAATGGTCGCGTGGTACGAGTTTTGGCAGATGAATACGATGGAAAGTCTATTGATGGTCCAAATGATGTAGTGACCGATGCAAAAGGAGGCCTATACTTTACTGATCCGCAGTTTACTATGGAAGCAGAAAAGTTTCAGCCCGGACGTAATGTCTACTATCTTTCACCTGAGGGAGAAGTGACAAGATTGTTCGAACCCAATGAGTTTGCCATGCCCAATGGAATTATCCTGTCACCGGATGGAAACACACTCTATGTCAACAATACCTATGACGATGAATCCTGGTATCCGGTCAATAGTGAAAAAGATAATTGGATATGGGCTTATGATGTCAATGATGACGGTACCGTGAGCAACGGGCGGCAGTTTGCCGAATTATTTCTGACGAGTGATGTGTTGGATAGAAAAGGAAAATCAACCAGTGCTGATGGTATGGCAATCGACACGGATGGAAACCTTTATGTAGCCACCTACTATGGTGTTCAGATCTTTGATAAAGAAGGTGCATTTGTTGGAATGATCAATCTTCCTTCATTCCCGGTCAGTCTCTGTTTTGGCGACGAGGATATGCAGACTCTGTACATGGTGAGCTACAGCTATGTTTATAAGATTCGGACGAACAAGAAAGGGTTTATCCAATACTTATAGGACCAGTCATTTTAGAGCATGACACGGCTATCTAGGCGAGCTTGCACTGGAGCTGCCATTGTTGAAGAGGATCGTTTATTGGGATATAGTGACGTTTTGCACTGCCTGCATGCCTAAACGATCCTTTAATTGTGCCAGATACAGACTTTGGGGAGCGACATGGTAGTCCAGTGATTCGATATGGCCAATGGGCTTATATATTTCCTGGAATCCTAAATTATAGATCACTGCTGCCGTACCAATGTGACCAAATGAGTAATTCTGAGCAGTCGGTGGTTTTTGAATTTTGAAATCCCCTTCACAGTTCCAAAATACAATGTTGGCTCCTGCCCATCCAATGGAAATATCCTTCCAGTATCTGGCGGTAAGAGGTGCTTTCACGTTATCGTACAACACACCATTTACCCATCGACTGTGGGGTTCACTGGTGCTATAGGGATTGACTACGCTACAGTGCAGATAGACATTGCCACTGGCAGCAGATCCTTGCAAGACAAATGAATGACGGCCTTTCTGCGAAAAACATCGTTGTACCAGACAAAACTGACCATTCATCTGATAGGTAAATCTCCTGGCTCCCCATCGCAAGGATACCGGCTCTCTGGACTCACAATCCTGGACCGTGACAAACTTGCTACCGGGATTTACCTGTACGACGCTACTGGCAAAATGAAGTGCGGTCATATTACGTACCCAGGCATTTTTCGCATTTCCAATTTGAATAAAAGTCCAGTAATGGCTTTCATCCGAATAATACTCATTGCCATAGTATTGTTGGGTAGAGTCCTCAACATTACCTCGATCCATATTGCCATACATGGATGTACGCACAGTAGGATCAAATTCGGAAACACCACGTAGGTTTTCTATGGCCACGTTTTCGATACGCTCATCCGTATACTTCATGATCTCACCGCCTCCCCATTTTTGATCGATGGCTGTAAAAATGGGTGCATCTACTGTAATTGTATTGCCCTCCATGGCCACAATCCTTCGGTCATAATCAATATCAAAGGGCTGCCATCGATATCTTCCTACCGTGGTGGTGTCCATTCCAATTTCCCGAATCCAGTCTTCATTACCAATACGTCGTACGAGTACAGGATCGCCCACTGAAAAGCCTGTTGTCGAGCTGATCGTAAACTGTGTGGCACCTACCGGGACATAACCATCTGTGATACGTTGTTTCGTGTCCTCGTTGGGACTTACACCAGCAGCCCCTTCGAGATTTACCAAAGCAGGTCTTCGGAAACGTCGACGTCGATCTGCTGGTGGTGCAGGAGGTGTTCTTCCAATAAGGATAGTACCCACATCGCTGCGACCTTCACCTCGCAAGACCACTCCAGAGTTTCTGATGTAAATCGGAGTATCGAGGGGATACAAACCCATCTTTAACAAAACAGCACCCCTAAATCCAGATTCATCAGCGGGTAAAGCAGATACCCGATCAATGGCAGATTGGATATTTTCAGCGTTATCTCCTTTCACAGGCCAAACCGTTTCTTTCACAGGCACATAAGGAAGGACAGTCCCACCTCCCATATAACCTGCATGGGAAAAATCAGGAATAGTGTTTCCGAGACTATCGGCTACATAGGTTAGTTTGCCATCCATCCCCGGAAATACCATGGACGATGTGGGCATCATATCTTGTGCAGAAGATGTAACCATTGCACAAAAACAAAAAAGAGCGCAGGAAAAAAGCAAAACAAGTCGCATACTTACAGATTATCTTCTTGATAAATAGTTGAGATCCTCTTCTTAGAAAGGTAACCACCAGTACAAAAGCACCCGGCAGACCCATATCTAATCTTCCATCACAAATATTCTAGGCAGATAGGAATATCGTGTTAATATACAAACTATCAATCTGTAATTAATAAAACTAAGTACAAGACTTACAAGGTCCACCTAAAAAAATGACTGCTGACGATAAAGAAGGGATCAGATGACTCTTTCCTTTGGAAATCTGAGTGACTTCTTAGATTGCTTCCACTAATAGATTTGATCCCATTTCATAAAAGTGATCTCAAAGGAGACCACTTTTAATCTATAATTTCAGCAAATTAAAATCACTGAATTCTTACGCAGGAGAATGTACTCCCATCACTTCCTGTAATTCTGCTGTATTCACATACTGCTGGAATTTCTTGATCTTTCCGTTCTGGATTTCCCATATGTGGCAAACCTGGGTATTTGCTTCCTTCCCTGTTTCTTTAAATGTACCTGTGTATCGTCCTTCAACAATCACCCGCTCTCCTGCATCATAATATGTATTTGGGTGAACGGTAAACCCATCCCATTCTACACCGAGCCTAGCGAATAATTTATTTAATACCTCATCCGGACCTACCAGGGCTTCACCAGAAGGCATATAAGGATTACCCTCGGCTTCATACCATTCAATGTGTGGGTCCATCGCTCCAAGGACCGCAGGAACTTCTCCTCGGCCGAATGCCGCATACAGTCCCTTAATTAAATCTACATTACTCATAATTTGCTTGTTATAACTATTTCTAAAATCAGAATTAAGTATATCCCAAATTTGGGAGGTTGTTTCATGGCTGACAATGCACCCTTTCAATTTACATAAATTAACCTGTACAGGGTGTACAGAAGAGGTACTTGATCACTATGATTTATTTGGAAGGCACATAAATTTGGCTAGTCGACTCTTCCTAGCAGTGAAAAAGTTTGGGAAATTCCACTTTAGGGAATGAGCATTCACCAAATCATCTGACCTATCTTCAATCACTTTTTTAGCTTTCTGTGAAGCAACCAGGAATTAACAAAATGTAGGAATCCCAACATATTTTAAGTCGCAGCTGATGGTCGACTACTGCTATCTCTGGCCGAAGATCCTATTACACTGTGACTAATAATCTCATGGCTATCATCGGGCAGGCATTAAGGATTCATTGCATGCCTAAACACTCCTTTCGAACACAGTAATTTGCCACTTACCATCTATCACTTCATGTTTTTTATTGAATCCCTTCTTACGAATTATTGCCTTAATTTCCTCATTTGGATGAAAGTGAACTTTTAAATATTTGCCCCTCATTCGATTCCAGACACCTTCTATCAAAAAGTATGCTTTTACCAACCAGTGGTTTCTGGGAATACTATAGACATACCAACACTTTGCCTTTTCTGCTGATTTGTTGACAAGAATTTCATAGTCCGCATAACAGCAAATTACCTTATCGAGTGTCACCAGGTCTGCACTGGAGAGCTGATTTTCGAGATCCAGAAAATCCCCTCTAAGTCCACGGACCTTGTCAGTTAGTAATCGACGATTAACCTCGGTTTGGAAAACGTCGGTAGATGCCTGAGATAAATCGACCTGGGTAGCATGACTAATGTTTCTCCTTATCAACTCAAACGTTAACGCACCGACTCCTCCACCGATATCAAGTAAGCTCTTATTCTTAACCGGAAGACCATCAAGCGCATTCATAAAGGACTGAGATGATGCTTTCAATCCATTATTAGAATAATCAATCAGTTCCCTTTGCGCACGCTGAAGATCAAATACATTATCATAAGGCTGATAATTGCAGCACGACATTACATAGATTTTTAATTAGATTACCTCAAACAGGGAGTGATATGAAATTTATTCTTGCGAGAGTCTTGCTATCTATAAAACTCATGAAACAAAAAAGATGCATCAATTGTCTCTATTCCCTCCAGTCTTCTTAACGGGAGCTGCTTCCTCTTCATCTGACTCAAAAGGGTTCATATCCTCGAAATTTACATCTTGATCCAGATCATCAGCCTGATCATAGTCTTCATAATTATAAACACCTGCTTCTAATATCTCTATGTCACTCCATGGTTTAAAACTATATGGTTCGACGAGGTATATGTTAAGGTGTTCTTCCTTAACTTTACGAGCTTCATAACTGGCTCTGACAAGATATTCCGTAAAGTCTTTTGCCAGTTTAATAAGGCCAAATATTGCGGCTATTGGTACAGCGGCATAGGTTTCGCTTCCTGTCACTTCTGCTACAACACGCTCAAAGTTTTGTGAATAGCTTATCTGCAGCTCATTTATTTTGAAATGCAGAGAATTAGTATACATGTCACTATTATTTCTAATCAGCTTCAATTTTTTCCGATCCATGAAATCTCCCTTGATACTAATGATAAACCGGTTGAATTCTTCGGCTATCTTTGTATAAGCTAATTTCACTCTGGC
>JBNKUI010000093.1:0-2067 GCA_050298535.1 Saprospiraceae bacterium | reverse complement strand
TGCGTGCATTAAAGATAAGAGGAATAGAGTGGTTGAAAAAACTGCTAAATAAGGCGATATTATCATTAAATAAAGCATTTTATGTACATGAAGCACCACCACGTATAGGGTTGCGAACTTTAGATATTATAAGCGACATTTGTGTGACGTTGAATGGAGCCTGTCAGAGGTTGATAACAGGTGTTGTTGCGTAGACTGCCGTTGGTGCCAATCCAGAATACTATGAAAACTGTGAGATCAGAACAGAAGGAGAAAGAAAGATACTATCTAGAAAAGATACTACCCCAGATTATGGATAGCAAATACTCAATAAAGGAGTTTGAACGACCTGACTTTTTGATCGAGCACCAAGGCACAATAACAGGAATAGAAGTAACTGAAATTCACAATCCAAAAGGAGATAGAGATAGCTACTCTCCATCCGAGAAACATGGTGCATTATCAAAATTTGTAAGCCAGGCTAAGAATGAATTTATAAAACGGAATCCAACTCCACTAAATGTTAATATAGGATTTGCTAGGAACGTGAATTTAAAGAATTCAAAGAGGAATTACCTGTGTAGAGCTGTAGTTGAAAGGATTATTGAATCAATATCTAACATTAGTGGAAATGAGTATGAAAGAATCATCATAAATACTGATATCCCACCAGAGATACGGAATATCCAAGTATATTATCGTCCAAATATATCTGATTCGATTTGGTACACAGCAGAAGGAACCTTCTTACCCAATGAGACTGCTGAACATGTTCAAGAAATAATAAATAAGAAGAACCCTAAGGTCGTAAGTTATCTAAAGAATTGTGATAGAATTTGGTTGCTTCTACTTGAAGGACTGCCACCAGTTTCTTGGTTCGACAGCTTTGAAGAAGTATATGCCTCGGAATTTACTAGTGAGTTTGATGCTATATTTACATATAGAATTATACAGAACGAGATTGAGGAACTAAGAAAGAAGTGACTGGCACCAACAGGGTACGATGACACCATCCCGCCCTCGACAGACAAGACAACCAGAATATGAAAAGAATGTCGGAAGTAGGAACAGATTTTGGAACCAAAGAATAGAACTCGGCGGGACGGTGCATGTACCCGGGACGTTATCAGTAATTAGAAAATGAAAAACTATCAAAAAATAGACGATCCATATTTTGTTGAGTTCATTTACAATTTGATTGACAGAAATGATGATTTCTACGGTCGGTCAGTGTTAATAACCCCATACTATGGAAGTTATTCTCAAATCTCAGGGTTTGTGATAACCGTACAAGGTTCTCCACCAAAAGCTACATTAATACTTCTTTTGGACTCTAGTAAGTTTATAACCACAACCTCGCCTATTAAAGAATTCAATTATGGAGATAGTTACACTAGGCTTGTAGGGTTTTTGAAGCGGTATGAAATCGACAAACTATTCAAAATTAATCTTTCATGAAGTACTACCTATACCAAAGTGATAGCAAGGTTAACATGTTTTTCAATCAAGAAAACCATGATTTGTTAAAAGGAATCGCATTAGAACTTGGCTTTGATTGGAAAATTGTTTCAGCCAAGGTTTCGAAGGAATTTGACAGTAGAGATAATAAGAAGAACAAACTACAGATTGTTGAAAAACTGATAAGAAAGAAAGAGAATGTAGTGTCATTTGATGTTGATGGGAACTGGATATCAGGGGAGCTGAAAATGACCGCCATGGAGTTTGAAGAGAATTCAAGTACTATATTCTATTTGGGAGAAAGCGAGAACACTGTGCTACTTTTAGGTGGCTCTTCATTTCATTTGCTCGGTGGAGACAAAAGAGAAAGAGTTAGTGGTAATTTATCCCATACACATAGGCTCGTAGGATCGCTACAAAAGAATCTTGACCGAATTAATCTAAGCGACTCTGAAATTGAGCGTTATGAGCAATCAAAAGTAAAATTTTATAAGCGAATAGTATAAAATGAAATCTCCGAAAATTCTATTGACTCTAATTTGCTTAATTGCACTACCGTTCTCTTGCAAAGTAGAAAACAATAGACAATTACCTGTTGTAGAAAACCAAGTACACGAATTAAAGAAAATA
>JBNKUI010000092.1:0-12458 GCA_050298535.1 Saprospiraceae bacterium | reverse complement strand
CTTTCAATTCCCTAATTTGATTACGAATATTTTTGGCATTCACCGGATCCAGGCCTGCTGTTGGTTCATCAAAAAAAAGAATCTCCGGATCATGTTGGATGGCTCGTATGAAATTCAATCGCATCTTCATTCCCTTAGAGTATGCCTCCACCGGCTTATCCATATCCTCTTCAAGACCCACTCTTTTAAACAGGTCATCCACTGGAATTAATCGACTTTTTTCATAAAATGATCCGAAGAGTTTCAAATTCTCAACGGCAGTCAGCTTTAGATAATGGTTGGGAAGTTCAAAACCGACTCCTATATCATCGAAGTATGACTTATCCCATGTATTAAGTTCTTTATCTCGCACAGTTATATGCCCCTTATACCCTCGAAGGATTTTATACAGAACCTTTTGCGCGGTACTCTTACCGGCACCCGAGGGTCCAAGAAAACCAAAAATGGCACCTTTTTCCACCTGAAAATTCAGGCCCTTCAGGGTAGGCTCCACTGCACCAGGATAGGTATATATCAGATCTTGTACTTGTATCATCTCTGACTGTATTCAATTTCATTTTCCAATGCAGATCGCATCATCCCAATATACTCGTCGACCAACTTCATAATTTTTCTCTGCTTTCGGTAGTACACGGGACGTCCCGCCTTGATCGCCGCTTCTATATCAATAGATCCCGAATACTGCATGTACTCTTGTATCGCGACACTATTCTTATAGACAAAAAAAGCCATGGCATCCTTTGATAAATCAGACCTAAAATTACCATTTGCTACTTCAGCTGAAATCATATTCTCAAATCCCTTAACGACCTGATCCAGAAGCTGATCATAGAGTTTCCGTACAGGCGGACTGTCTAAATTTCTTTGCAATCGGTGTAGAAAATGGCACTCGAGCGGATGATCCCGATCAAACTCCAATCCTTTTTCATACAAAGCACGGAAGAAAGACCAAAATGATGAAAAATCCGACCTATCTATGGACACATAGGCTTTCTTAATACCTGTACAATATTCTATCAGATATGTAAAAAGATCATACTTATCATCAAAATATTGATAAAAACTGCCCTTGGCGATACCCAGGGTCTTGATCATTGATGATATCGATGCCTCCTGATAATTTCTGAAGGTAAACTCCTCCAGGGCACAACGAACAAACTGACGCCTTTTACTATCATCAAGATTCTGAAACGTGATACTTGGCATATAAAAATGTGACTACCCGGTCACCAATGTACAAAATTATATGACTGGACAGTCACATTTGGAGAGATTTTGCTAAAAGATACCTCGCGCTTTTACCCTACGACGGTTTTACCGTATTTTTAAGAACAGATGAAGCGAAAGACTTTAATCTATGTTTTTTTGGGTGTCTTCATGCTGGCAGCGATTGGGATCAGTATTTACATGCATCGTATGGTGAAAGGATTTCATCCTGACAGCAAGATGGCACGAATGCTTGAAGCAGAAATTCAATTTGTGGATTACTATATTCCTTTCGAAGGAGACACACTTTTTGTAAAATCGACAGGCAATCCTGATAGTACGCCCGTACTGCTCATCCACGGTTCACCTGGCTATTGGTCTGACTGGGAAAACATATTAGCCGATGAATATCTCAGAAATCATTTTCATTTGATTTCCTACGACCGTCCGGGATACGGCTCTACTACCGTCCCGGTCACCGCCAATCTAGAGGTTGAAGCAAATGCTGCCTTACAAATCATGGAGACACTTGCACACTCGGACAGCACTCGGTTTATTGTTGTTGGCCATTCTTATGGCGGTCCGATTGTGGAAGAGCTCATGCTGAGTCATCCTGAAAAAATTAAAAAATCGGTCCTTGTAGCCGCCCTTCTAAACCCAGCATTTCATCACCCAAAGTGGTATAACTATCTTGCCTCATTCCCTTTATTCAAGCTTTTGATACCCGGACCACTGAGACAAAGCAATAAGGAAATGTGGTCCCTGGACGATGAGTTAGCCGCAAATGAGAAACAGCTAAAGGATTTTGACATAGAGACCGTCTTCATTCAGGGAGAAAAAGACATTCTGGTACCTTTTGAAACTGCAGCTTTTTATCAGCAATACGACACCACCCACATTAAGTATATCTTACCAAAAGATTTAAATCACTTCACCCCTTGGAGTCATCCACATCTAATTATTGAAGCGATCAGAGATTGATGAATCGATGTGTCTAGTGAAACACATCTGAGCTCGAAATATATTATGGGAGAAAACTCTGCTATTCAAGAAAACGTGCAAAGTCTCATTAACCAAGCCGATCGCACCTAATATATAATATATAATTAATATGTGTATTTTAAAATATATCAATCGTTTATTTCTGGTTAGCTGTCTGGTTATGTGCATCGGATGCAGTAAAGAAGAGGTCTCCAGACCTAATATATTGCTTATCATGGCTGATGATATTGGCTTTTCTGATATTGGATCTTATGGGAGTGAGGTCGAAACACCACATCTTGACAGGCTGGCAAGAGAAGGAATGCGTTTTAGGACCTTTTACAATATGGCCAAATGCAATCCCACACGATCTACCATGCTTACCGGTCTATATAATGGTGGTCCTGGGGCCGTACATCTGGCTCACCTTACCAAAGAGGCTGGATATTACAATATCATGAGTGGTAAGGAGCATTTTGATGGGTGGGTACCTGACTACTGTAGTGCTGAAAATGTCTTTGATCATTCTTTCTACTTCTGGGCAACAACCGAATACTTTCTGCCTCCTTCTGGTGCTTTTGAACGCCCATTTTATTTGGAAGGCATGGAAATCCCGGCTTCAGAGATTAAGCATAAGATTACCCCCATGTATAAAACTGATTTTATTACGGACTATGCATTAGATTGGCTAGAAGAGGGTTTCGACAGAGGTGATGATCCCTTTTTTCTCTACCTGCCCTATCATGCAGCGCACTATCCCCTTCAGGCAAGACCCGAGGACATTGCAAAATATCGTGGAAAATACCTCCAGGGTTGGGAGTCTGTGCGCGATGCACGGTTTCAAAAAATGAAGTCGCTAGGGGTCATAGAAATGAATACCCGACTGAGTACCCCGGAGGGAAATTTGAATACCAAAAGAGGCCCTCTTATTCCTGAGTACACCGATTACTATGCATGGGATACACTGTCAGATGATAAAAAGGACCTCCTGGATCTGGAAATGGCGGTGTATGCCGCTATCATAGACCGCATGGATCAAAACATAGGGAGGGTTCTCGCAAAACTGGCGGAAAAGGGAGAGCTTGAGAATACTCTGATCATGTTTCTGGTGGATAATGGTGCCTGTCCATTTTACAGCAATAAGATTCCCGATGTACCTCCCGGTCCTGCAGACTCCTATTGGTGCCTTCGCTCGACCTGGGCCAATGTGGGTAATACGCCTTTTAGACAATACAAACAAGCCGGTCATGAGGGGGGATGCCGTACTCCTTTCATTGCCTATTGGCCAGATGTCATTGAAGCTAATTCAATCACAGAGGAGGTCGGACATGTAGTAGATCTGCTCCCCACATTTTTAGATGTTCTTGACCTGGAATACCCGGACAGTATCATGGGACATCCCACCCTACCCTACCACGGAAGTTCATTGCTACCTGTCTTTAAGGGTCAAAATCGAACAGATCCGGACTACTTTGTTTCAGGCCTTGATGCGTTTAGAATGTTCCGCACTGGCGACCATAAGATGGTGCGTATGAATGGTGGCCCCTGGGAATTGTATGATTTACATGATGATCCTACAGAAATGACAGATCTTGCCGAACAAGACAGCCTCCAGATGCATGAATTATTGGAAGATTTTGAAAAAATTGCTCCTTCCCTGAGTACCAGCACTACGGCACTCAAGAAGAATGGTGGCTAGACTTCTCCTCTTCCCAGCCCATACTTAGCTACCAAAGTGACATAGTCGGCAGAACTCAACATACCCACAATACGTCCTTCCTGCTTTACCACCAGATGATGGATCTGCGCTCCAGACATATAGTGTGCTGCACCTTGCACATCAGTATCGGGTCCTACTATCTTGATGCGCTGGGTCATGACCTGCGTCACTGGGACATTGTCATCATAGACCCCTGCAATATCCCGGTAAGTAACAATTCCCTCTACCTGGATATCATCATCAGTCACCGTTACGACAGGAAGAGCACTAAAGCCCTTCAATTTCATGAGATCTCGCACTTTACCGACATTGGCATCCATAGTGCAACTGGTGACGGGTGCACTCATTATATCTCTTATGGTCAAACTCATAGTACTAAGAATTGATTATCAAATTCATCATCTTAATAATCAAGGAAATAGGACCAAAAAGACATGATATCTATCAGACTGAATGATGATTTGAAACTTGTGGAACAAGAAGCTGACATACCTTGCTTCAGATATAGATTGGCATCTCGTTTTTGTATATTGGTGTCATTGAATCTCAGTCGGACAATTCATGATCTGACCCCGCACAGAACAAATACAAATGCGTAAATCGCTTCTTAAAGAAAAGGTAGAACTAGAAATTGAATTAGATCGAATATCAGGACTTCCGCTTATCGGAGAGCAGCAGAAAATTTTGGACTTGGTTTCTAACTATCAACCTCTACCCTACAGCATCTCAGAATACGGGTGTGGTATGAAGTGTGATATCACCATCCGTAAGCTGGTAGAACTGGGTATTCCCACGTATGCTATTTCCCGAGGTATGATCATGGAGAATGATATGTCAGAAAAAGCGCTGGCAACTGAAGCCTATGAGGACAGGCCTCATTCATTGACGTTGGAAAATCGAATGTTTCATCGCATAAACTTCCATGATTATATTCAAATGACCCTCCTGAAGGAGTCGGGAATACTGGTCGATCCTGCAACGAAACGGATACAAACCGGAAATTTCAAAATTTCCCATCGGAAGACTATCCAATTTATAAATGCACGCAGTCATATTTTTACGTTTGTCCAGTTCTGGGATCCACTAAATCACTCTAACGTTCAGTTGATCATTGATTTAACTACAGATCGGAACGAATTCTTTACGGTCCCTCAGTTGAGACGGTATCTGCATGCTTCGGAATCCATCCTTTTGGAGGCAGTCTTACTGGGTAGGTTTAAGATCAGACCCGAGTACCTTACACCTTCACAATTTAAAACTTATACCAAGCATATTCAGGCAAACGCTTACGATGACATTCAGTCAGATGCGTTCCTCATTAAAGCACTCAACAAGGCCAAAACAGGCACAGTTGGTGATCCGGATACGTGGACATATGCTAACAATCTACCCTCAGAAGATATCTCGGTCTATCACGTACAGCTGTCCAGGACCGGTCAGGGAGACCCTATCCGTTTGATGACTAAGGAGCTTGTTGAAGCGAGGATCAATAATCGGGATGAAAAAGTCGTGGAAATCCTACAACAAATTAGATCCGTCGAAATGGGTATTGGGCTTGAATCCATCATTAGAGCAGATGCCATACGAGCGGAGAAGGCACTGGAGCCATTAAAAGATCTGGTAGATGTGATATCAACGAGTATTTCTCTACACGAGCTAGCTGAAAGACTCCTCGAAGAGGAAGACCTGTGTTCCAGTATATCGAGTATAAGAGGATTGAATCTTCTTTTTGGATTTAGCTTCAGGCTCCGAGAGAGGATCCAGAGACTGGCCCGTATTAGTAAGAATGAGGAAGGTCAGATTGATGCATGTGCTTTGAATTCGCACTTTAACCGGGCAGTCATAGATTGTATACAGCAAATGAATCGAGCCGGATTAAAAGTATTTATTGATCAGGTAGGAAATATTCATGGTTTATTAATAGATCAGGAGACCTATAATGCCTGCAAGTCAGATAGTGCCTATCTAAGCGAGATTACAAGAAATAGTATTTGTTTGTGTTCTCACATTGATACGGTAAAAGATGGAGGAAAATACGATGGCAGGCTAGGTGTTCTTTCCGGTATAGAGGTGGCTGAAATGTTGCATGATTTACAGCGTTTTTACAACATAGATACTACCTACCCCAATACCAGGAGATGCTGTATGGTATCGGCATTTATTGGCGAAGAGATGACCTTTACCGGTAATCATGTATCCATGCCCGGTAGCGCAGCTGTCACAGGATTGGCCTCCGTTCAAGATATCTACGGAATGAGGAATAATCATGGCCAGCTATTTCACGAAGAACTCGGTCAATTACTAGTCTTATTAGGCAACGCCAAGGCAGCAGGTACTATAACTGTCGCTAATAATCTGATATTAGAGGATCATGTAAAATCCATCGATCTGTCATTTGAGCCCACCCATTTCTTTTCGCCCCACACCTACGAAAGGCATATCGAGCAAGGAATTAAATTAGTGGATTTGCAAATTCCACTTACCCAGGTAGCCATTATCATGGGGATCCATCAGGAGGATTTCACTTTCATCGGTGATCATGCTGAAGAAGCCGCTTTGCGATTTAATATCGAAATGCGGCAGCTGATCCTTCTGCCTAAATATAAGGGACTCAGAATCACGGTCGGTACGTTTCAATACGATGCAGAAAATTGTGCAAAACTATCATTCGACCACGGTATGCGATGGACGTTGACAGGTCAGCGCGACCATGCGGGTGGCACCGAGACCGCTGATCGCCGCGATGCGGGTGTTGCATTGGCCCGTTTGAAGGATTTTGTGTACGACTTAATGCAGGACTTTCAGACAACACATGGCAAAAAAATACAGGTGGAAACAGGTGGGATCGATTTTATGCCTGGAATCAATAGAAATGTCATTCCTGGATCTGCATCCATTTCTTTTGGAATGAAAGGAGATTCAATTACAGAAGGTGAACTTTTCTTTATTCAACAACAGATTCAGGCTTACATTTTAGGCACATTGTATTTGCCGGTAGAGCAGGGAGGTGAAGGTATTTTGGATTTTACATTTAAGGAAATAAATCACGTAAATAAGTCGCAACAGGTGACCTGCTCCATAGATTTAAGAAGTCATGATAATTCTCTCACGCGTGATTTTATGCATGACCTGAAACATGCAATAAACAAAATCTCCAAGAAATATGATGTACAGACATCCCAATCTGTAGAGCAGCAGTTGGACCCATACCCGCTAAGAGAAACAGGACAAGTACTTCAATTAGAACGGAGCTTTGGTGGTAGCCACAATCCAAACGAAACACAACTCACACAAGACGTGCTCAGAGGTCTTATCCTTCAATTTGCTATCACCTATGAATTTCTTAGAATTAGATCCACCCAGTCGATCAATTTATTTGACTTTGTACATGAACGCATTCCTAATTCCTGGCAAAAGAAATTACCCCGTTTTATTTCGGGAGCACTCCATGACACCTGTAACATAAGTCGAAAAATCAAGACCATTAGAAATCAGGTGTCGAACGAAGTCAACGAACCAATTTAGGAGACGATTAAAACCCAACTCAGATCGTAAAATCGAATTCATAGCGATCCTTATACTCCCTGATTAAATATTCAAGCCCTACCTTACGCCAGGCTTTGACCTTCTATGCCTTGGTTGCTGTACGGTCTTCGTATTTACCTAGATCTCCATGCCATGATTTTCGATAAATTGTTCCTGCATGATCTGGATACCCAGTAAGTGATTTAATAAGGCATCTTTTCGCACGAGAGAAATCGGATCCCTATCTGCTTTATACTCTTTCAAGAATTTTTGAATTCGAGCATTATCAAACACACCCGCATTTTTTATTTTCTCCGGAGACAAAAATCTACCAATCAATTCATCTACCGCTTTACTTTTATTTTCGGAAGTGTGGGCAGGTGGAGCCATGAAGGCAAATTTCTCCCGTTTATAGAGCACCTCTGGCAGTATTTCTTTCATAGCCTCCCGCAGAACCCATTTTTCAATATTACCCTTAATACGGATAGATGGTGGAATTTGTCGTGCGATAGCGGCTACATGGTGGTCTAAAAAGGCCGGCCGGCTCTCCATGGAGTTTGCCATATCCACTCGATCGCCACCCCAATTCAGTATTTGACATTCCAGCATTGTTTTTATCCAGGTATACTGAGCCTTATCTAAAATATGACGTCCTGCCATCTGAGACTTGTCAAAAGAGTCAGCGATGGCCTCAATGGGATCATAGTGCTTTAGAGTCTGTATATGATCATCATGCAATAGTGGCCTTGCAATCTCAAGCGTTTGGATCCAGGATTGAATCCAGGAGGGAGTAAATCCACACACGGCTTCCAGTGCAGGATGGGTAACCTGAGTCTCAGCCAGTATTGCTCCCTTAAAAATGGCATTTGTCTTATCGAGCAACTCCATATGAGATGGATCATCCTGATTTCCGTGTAGTAGAAAATCCTTCTTGAAAGCGGGATATCCACCGAATAATTCATCAGAACCTTCACCCGTCACCACCACTCGATATCCGCATTCATTGACCCGTTTACTCATCCGGTATTTTGCAACACCTAATGTATTATAAAAGGTACGCTCAGCATGATACATAGTCCGGATGTAGTTCTCGCCGTATAATTCATCGGCTGACAGTCTTATTTCTTCCTGATCCGCATGTGTAGCTTCGGCCATTTCACGTGCGATCTTAGACTCATCATAAGCACTATGATCAAAACTAATCGTAAAAGCCTTCACGTTAGATTGTTGCATGGAGGAAGCAATACCTAGCATAGAACAACTATCAATACCTCCCGACAGATAGCAACCTACGGGAACGTCTGCCTCCAGTCGATGTGCCACTGCGTCCAGGAGTGACTCCTGCACATTCTTAATATGGAAGTCTTCGCCATGAGAAAGATCACGATCCTTTTCTGTGGGAAAATCCATATCCCAATATTTGTGCTCCTTCACCTCGAACCCGAATTCATTTTTCCTTACTTCCAGAAAATGCCCCGGCTGTAAAGCATGAATATCTTTGAAAGCACTGGTACCAGGTACCATCGTATGCATTAGCTGGTGAAGCAGTCCTTCCTCAGAAAATGATCTGGGAATATCAGGATTGGCAAATAGTGCCTTAATTTCAGAGCCATAGTAAATACCTTTCTTACCGATATGATAAAATAATGGCTTTATCCCAAATCTATCCCGCACAAGAAGTAATCGCTGCTCCTTTGCATCAAAAAGCGCAATAGCAAACTCACCTCGAATATGCTCTAAAAAGTCCAACCCATGTTTTTTATATAACGGTATAGCTATTTCACTATCTGATTTAGTAGAAAACTTAAAGCCCTCTAATCGAAGATTCGTTCTAATTCTTTTGTAATCATAAAACTCTCCATTGACGGTAAGTATGATATTCTTCTTTGCATCGAAAAGGGGTTGATCACCGGTATGTAAATCAATGATCGATAGTCTGGCGTGACCCATAGCTAATTGGTTTGATGGATCAATATGAAATCCATATCCATCTGGCCCACGATGCCAAAGTCTTTCTGCCATATTTCTCACATGGAGACTCTCATCTCCAGTAAACTCGTGCTTCCAAAAGCCCGTAATTCCGCACATATATTTTAATTTTTTGAAAGTTGAAGAGATTCTTTGGGGATTCTATCGAATCGATTAAGCACTGAAATCATTAATGCCTGTCTCACGAATACCGCTCCATGTGCTTGTGTGAAGTACAGATTATGATTGGTTCCATCTATAATTGGATCCAATTCGTCAAGTCTCGCCAAAGGATGCAGTACCACGGCATCCTCTTTGAGATCACTTTTGTCGTCAATCTTAAACCGTGAATCTAATGCCTTATAGCTATCTCCCAGAAACGCAATAGAGTTCATATATACCACATCCAGGTCACTCAACACTTCAGTAATATCATTTGTAGTGCTGGATTCGATGCCCGAATCTCTTAATTGCTCTTCGAGTTCTGGACCTAATGGATCAGCCATCTCAGAAATGATCGTAATTTTTCGCACTCCCGATTTAAATAATAGAGACATTCGCAAGAAACTGTTCACCGCTCTCATACTCCCCGGTGTTCCCAGTATCCCCAAATGAATCTTGTCCTTTTCTTCGATGGTATCATTTTTGAGCTCTGGCTTCCATTTTAGGATGGCAAACCAATCAGCCAATGCCTGGGTAGGATGTTCTCCAGAACCATTTCCAGCATTAATAAGTGGGAGACGTAATTTAGTTTGCAATTCTTCAATAGAGTGGGTCTCCGTGTGACGCATCACTACTAAGTCGCCGTAGGAGTTAAACATTTCTCCAATATCCGCCAGGGATTCCCCCTTTGCCACTCCGGTCACTTTTCCGGTGGGTATACTAATAATTTTTCCATCAAGACGCAGTACTGCACTCTCAAATGAAAGTCGTGTTCTCGTACTAGCTTCAAAAAAAGCAGTAATAATTATTTTTCCATCGAGAGGGTGACTTTGGGAAATCTCTGTAGCTTCCAATAAAGCCGCAAACTTGCAAAGCTCAAGTACTAATTTTTTATCGAATTGTCCCACAGAAATAATGGACTTACCCACGAGAGTACTGAGTACATCAAGGTCAAGTTTTTCTTTTTTCAGTAAATCAGTGGGATCAGGATACAAACCTTCAGCATCGGTTTGTTTCACTTCCAATGCATTCACATTATTATGAGAACTTATTTTTACCATAGCTTTTTAGTTTTGATATCCTTTAGCAGCATCACTACCAGACTTACCACACCCACTGCCATTAAAACCAGGGAGGCAAGAATTAGTAGCTTAAAAAATATTTCTGAAAAAGGCATCTAATAATTTTATGTGAGCAGTTAAGAAATCACTTATAAAAATCTACCTGGACTCATCCAGATAATTCCAGTTAAACCTCGTTGTCGAAATTCTTGAAAAAAGTGTGGTGACTATAATAGAAATTGCAGCTCCAATCAGAGAAGCGGTATACCACCCCAGTTGGAAGTATGCAATGAGTCCGAAAACTGACCCCAAAACCATGGCCCATAGAGCACCTTGGGCAGATGCCCTCTGCCAGTAAAGTCCCATGACGATAGGATAAATTGTACTAGCCACTAGAGGCCCCGCAAAGAATAGTACAGTAGCCAATGTACCGATACGCGGCATGCAAACAGCCCAGGCTAGAATTCCCAGCACAAGAATTACGACTACTGACATTTTTCGTAGTTTGACCTCATTGGCCTTCGGATTAATCATGCGCTTATACACATCCTCCATGATCAGATCGGATGTGGCTGCCAGTAGACTGTCTATAGATGAGGCCAGCGAAGAGAAGAAGACTATAAAAACGATAATCGCCCCTGCTTTACCCAGGATATGACCCGCCATCAAGGGGCCTACCATATCCGGACTTGTGATATTAATTCCGAGGGCACCACTGGTCAGAGCGATAAATCCTGCAGCTATTGGGACCGGCAACCAAAAATATCCGGCATATTTATAGGCTTTTGATCCTACTCCCTCCCGCATAGCAAAAGCCCGGCTCCACCATACATTGCTGTGAAAAACTTCACCTAATCCAAAGAGTAAGTTGTTGGCCACTGCCATGATAGAAGCCGGCAGTAAAGCATCAATTAACATGGGTCTTTCAGTCTCAAGAAACCCATAGACTTGACTGAGATCGGCTCGCAGTATCACAGCAACTCCCACCACCAATATACCTACCATTACAATCAGTGACTGGATATAGTCCGTACCAATGACGGCATATAACCCACCAAATATGGTATATATCACACACACAGCGAGTATGATAGTCATTCCGGTTTGATAGGGGATACCTGCGAGTGCATTCATTAATATACCTCCCGCCATACCCATACTTATCAGCCACGTAAATCCATAAAATATGCTGATGATTAGAAATACATACCACGTTGTCCTGCCATACCGCAATCGAATAAAATCACCACTCGTGTATCCCTTAGGCATCAGTTTTTTGATTCTACGGGCCAAAGGAGCAAATAGAAATAAGCCAAAAGATGCCGTCGAATATGCGATCATACCCCAGATACCCAGCTGCAATGCAAACTGTGGGGCCAGCATAGTCGTATTGGAAGTAATCCAGGTAGCCATGGCAGTCGCAGTGCCCAATGCCAAACCGACATTTCTACCGGCTAACATGAATCCATCCAGGTTCTTTGCCTTCCTGCCCCAATACATCCCAAGCATGATCCATAGGATACTTAGTATCGCCAGGAGGATCCATCCGGTTTGGGGGGTTAATATCTCCGATTGATGATTCATGACAGGTGTTCAGGATTTAGTGATTCAACCTGACGATTGCCGTAGATAATGATTGCTACAGTGGCTGCAAATACAACCATACCAATGCCAAATAAAAGAAGGGCAAATGATAGAGAGTGATGTTTAATCACAACCCGTGTCATATCAGACCAGGGTGAATACTGATCACCATCACTTGCTCGCACACGGTAATAATACCTGCCGTTCTCCAGTCCCGAAATGAAGCTGGCGCGATCCGGTCCTTCATATAA
>JBNKUI010000091.1:0-139680 GCA_050298535.1 Saprospiraceae bacterium | reverse complement strand
GACGTCCTAAATAAATAATTCGTAAAAACATCAATCATGAAAAATATAATTCTCCTAATAATCCTTTTATCCAGTGCAGTAAAATTAACTGCGCAGTTTGATGGCGCTCGTACATACTGGGCCATGCCGAAGAATACAAATATTGTGGGCTTCTCCTACATCAAGGGTAAAGTAAATGCATCTATAAATAACCTGACATTCATTCAACCTGACATTCATCTGGATAATAATTTATACATGCTGACATATACTCGCAGTCAACCACTTTTTGGTAGGACATTCTATTCAACACTTTTGATCCCTGCAGGTGACATCACAGCAACCACAAATATCGAAACTCCATTACCGGGTTCCTCATCCGTGCTGAACTTCAAACATGGATTGGGCGATATTATCTGGATGAACACTATAAATATCATAGGAGCCAAAGGCCTGATGATAAAAGATTTTGTACGGCACGAAAATCCTACTTTGGTTTACTTACATGCAGCTTTGACCTTTCCAACCGGTCAATATGATGCGGAATCAGACATCAACATTGGTAGCAACCAAACAAAATTTAAGCTGGGACTACCGATGATACAAAGAATAGGTGCTCCAGTGGATGGCAAGAGGATGGCACTGGAAATCTTTCCCAGTTACACATTCATAAGTAACAACAAAGACCACAAAGGCCTTGAATTACAGCAAGATGGTGCGTTTATCCTTGAGACTCATCTGACACGAGATCTTACCAAGAACATATTTCTGGGCGTCGATTACTCCTACATCAATGGGGGAAGCACAGAGTTTATGTCCGGAGAAACAGGCCAGATTGTAAGAACTCAGGAAGGGCAAAAAGCGCATCTTGTCGGCGGGACAATGGGTTACAGTATAAGTGATCAGATAAAGCTATTTCTCACACATCAACAAAGCTTTTCTTCCGGCAACACCAATACATCCCTGGAAGGAACTGCTACAAAACTAACCCTGAGTATTGGGTTTCACGACTTCCAGGAAAAATTCAACAACTATATCAATGATTAATTAAAAAACTAATTCATAAAAAAATAAAATCATGAAAAACTTAAATCTATTTCTATTATTATCTCTGTTATTGTCAAGCTGCGGATCATCCATGTACGTCAGAAGTGAACTACAAGACAGTATCGATCTCAAAGGGAAAACAACTTATAGCATAGTAGCACCTGAGAACCTACATCCCAATATTAATCCCACAAATACCTTCCGCATTGAAAGCGCCATCAGAAGAGAGTTTAACGCGATTCAATACAAAGAAACTCAAAATAATTCCGACATCTCAATAAGTTTCTTTGCTCTTGTAAATACGGTAAGAGATGTCGACACGTACGTAAATTACTACGGAAGACGACATTGGGGTATGAACTATATTACTACAGACATCCATGAATACAAGGAAGGCACACTAATCCTTGACATCATTGATAATAAGTCAAAACAAGTAGTATGGCACGGCACTGCAATGGATACGATTGATAGCATGTACCAGATCGATGATAAGATTAATAAAGCTATAAAACTATTGGTACAAAAGTATGTGGAGGATTCACAATCTGAAGATCCATCACTTACCTTAAACTAAGGTTTCAATCATGACTGAAATCAATGGGTAGTATGATACATACTACCCATTTTTTATTTCCTCACGTTGGGAAATCCAAACTCAACGTTGGGTGATTCCTAATCAGAACCTTTAACACGACTACCTAATTTAGTCCTATCAATTAACAAAATAAATTATTATGAAAAATCTGATTTATACACTCGCAATTATTTTCTCACTGGCCACTTTCACAACAGCGCAAAATGTTGACATTGTAAGCCTGAGCTACACATACAATCCATCTGTAAACTTATTAAACCCTCCTGGTCCCGGTCTAAAATTAGCAGAGCAGGATGTATCAGAAATCAACTTCAAGATACTTTTACCAAAACAGTTTAAAAATAAGAAAACCACCATCATTAATGGCCTGGAATACCACTTCGTAAACTCCTTCTTTCACAGACTTCCGGTTGAATATCAGTTTGATGCCAGACTTCACGAAATTCAATATACACTGGGAATCAATCAGCAATTTAATGATCAATGGGGTATCCGAATAATGGCCAGACCCACCATTGCTTCAAATTTTAAGCATAGTTTATCGACTGATGATTTCTTCATGCAGGGATCAGCTATTGTCCACAAAGCAGTAGGCAACGACAAGATCGGTCTTGGAACTGCCTACACAAATGGCTTTGGAGAACCCAAATTGATACCCCTTGTAATGTACAAGCATAAAACCAGTCACTGGAATATTGATGTACTGGCACCGGTAAAACTAAATGCAATGTATGTGACCGGAAACATCATGTTCGGCATGAAAGCTGAGTTTGAGGGGAATCAGTATCATATGCAGCTCAATGAACAAGTTAGCGAACATATCGAGAAAGTCGATGCCATCAAATTTTCCAGATTAAATGTCGGACCAACAGTCGGATGGAAAACGAACGAAGGAGGAAGGATTGAATTCTCTGCCGGGATGGCTTTTAATCGGATATTCAAAGTGGTTGGGCTTGAAAATAACGAGAAGGACTTCGACCTGGAAAGCGGACTATTCTTCAAGACTGGATTCTATTTCGGTAAATAATCTAAACGAGACCTATCATGAAACATATATTGTTGTGTACAATACTCTTACTATCATTCTCAGATCTTGTGGGTCAATCACTTAGAGATCTTTTTAAAAGCGTGGACTCATCCGTAGTCGTGATCCACGTAAAAGAACCCTGGCGAGAAAATGGAAAACTCATGGGTTATGAAAGGGGAATCGGTTCAGGTGTCATTATATCTGAAGAAGGTGAAATCTTAACTGCTTCCCACGTCATTCAGAATGCATCACAAATCCTGGTAGAGTGTCCCAGCGGAGAAATGATTAATGCTGAAGTGGTTCGCCTTGCTAAATCTGCGGATGTAGCTTTGATTAAGCTGCGGCAAATACCCGCAGATCTTAAGGTGGCTAAAATTGGAGATTCTGATAAGGTCCAAATTGGAGATCAAGTGGCTATCATTGGCAGCCCTCATGGCTTATATCATTCCCTTTCCTCCGGAATAATCAGTGGTCGCCATATAAACCAAAGTCAAACCAGTGGATTTATTAGAAATGAATTTTTTCAGACTGACGCAGCCATCAATCCTGGCAATTCCGGAGGCCCTATGTTGGATATGAGCGGGGAGGTTATTGGCATAGTAAGTTATATTCTTTCAGAATCAGGCGGCTTTGAAGGATTAGGATTTGCAGCCACCAGCAACATTGCAGAAGATCTCCTGATTGATAGTGATATCCCTTTCATCGGTATCGATGGCTACTTTTTGGATAAAAAATTAGCCAGAACACTTAATGTTTCGCAAGATGGTGGTCTTATGGTTCAGAAAGTATCCAACCTTTCTCCTGCTGCTTTTGCCGGGATAGAAGGTGGCGAGTTAACTATGATATACAATGAAGAGAAAGTCACCATTGGAGGCGACATCATACTTCAAGTGGGTGATATAATACTCGATCACATCGATAAAATAATGGAGTTAAGGAATATATACTTTGACAAGTCAAAGAGTAGTATACCTGTGAGAATACTTCGGGCTGGTAAAATCATAGAAATGAACTTTGAGATCTAGAAATATGAGTCACTTAGTTGAGAAATAAATGTCGCTTATCTCACAGTTTCTGTTTCATCAGAAAGTGATCCCATATTAAAACCGAAAGCCCACACCTACTCTGAGAAGGCGATCATTTAAACCATTGAAACTTGATTTGCCATCAAAGGTATTAGGCGGTCCTTGAAGTGGTCCTTGCTTCCATGACTTGTCCGTCAAAAAAGAAACTAATAAGTGTATCTTCTTCACGGCAATAGAAAATTTAGCATTGAATTAATAGAAGAATAAACTGGCCTAAAAATTTATTACACCCATCGAAAATGGCAATTAAAATCCCTTCATTATGAATAGCCAGTAGCTACTGTCACTGATTCACTGAACAAGGCAAACAAAACTTTCTACCAGCTATGCCAGCAGACCCTAGATGCTTTAAAACCGATATCCCAACCCAATCCTAATAAGGTTATTTCCATCTATAGCCTTAAACTCAGTATTCTCCAACCTAGAAGCAGGCAAGGATGAAATATTGCCCAAATCATAAATCGATCGCGATAAGGAAGCTCCCAGAAAACTAGCGTTCAGATCCAGATATAACTTCTTTGAAATATCAACTTCCAAATGGTTAAAAAGTCTAAGATCCACGCCATACAGTGTCCTATGGCTAGGCCCCTCATTTGCAGTTCCATCCCTAAAATAATTAGTATAGTAATAATGCCCTCGAGATGCTAAATCTATGGAAAATCTGATCTTACCATTTTTTGACATCCATAAGTACTTACCTAAACTAAATCTAGCAAACAACCCATATTCCTTAAAACGATCCTCAATCGATATGGGCGAAAGGCCACCTTCTATCTCATATTTCCATCCATTATTTACACGCTTCTGATAGGCAAGGCTCAATTTATAGAGACTCGAAGGTGGATTTTGAAACCGGAAAAATGGATGCGGTCCATATTGGGAAGAAGGAAAACTATAATACAGTTTAAGGCTCGACTCTTGAGCACGAGAAGTTGATAAAATAAACACGCACAAAAAAGAACAAAGGATAATTTGGACTCTCTTCATGACAGGAGATAGTTTTGGATTGAAATAATGCCTACAAAACAATTTCGCACTCTGATCTGCTGCTTAGATATAGCCCATCAAATGATTTTTAACAGAAAAATAAGACTTATTTAAGACCTCTTCTTAAATCCCACTATGAGATAAGCTCCGTATTTTGCATTGAGTTTTTACAGAGTTTTTTTATTCAACTAAAATCAGGCACCTCACTCAGACGAGCATAAGGAAACTCACCTACCTGCTTCAATGAGAAGTACCGATTGAGCCCACCAATACCTACCACGTTACCTCCTGCAAGATTCAGGTAACCCTTATCATTTACCAGACCCTCTTCCAGCACGATGTGCTCCACAGAACCAACCATCAAAATGGTCCCATTCGACTTGATGGGGATCTCTTCCTCCCATTTCATACCGATCTTTATTGGGCTTTCAAGGACAAAGGGTGCTTCAAAGCCTTCTATAAACGTGGGGTGAATATTACAGGAATCGAATTCACTCACGTCCCGATCAAACTTGGCAGAGGTGAAGTGGGCATTCTCGATCATTGGCAAGGGTACCGCATTAATCGTGTATCCCCCGCTATTGACAATGTTTTCATACGTGTGCCTGGGCACATCTTCAGTGGGTCGCATCACAAAGCCCAGAAAGGCTGGATTACTGCCGAGGTGAATAATCGAACTGAAAATTGCCAGGTTTGTGTTTCCTTCTTCGGATATGGTGCCTATTAGATTTGCTGGCTTAATGCCCGTGATCGAATTAACCAAATTCAGTCTAAACTTCCGATCCGCTGTTTCTAAATCCTTCCTGGTATAGTGCATAGGTTATTTTTATTCTCCTATGAGAACAACGACAGGCTTCCGTGGTTCAGCAATGTTCATAAGAAGTATCGGACATCTTCATGAATCACTACCCGTTTAGATCATAGCTTTCATCTAGATAGTATTCATCTAGATAGTATTTATGTAATTCGGAGCCTTCTGCCAATTGTTTGCCGCTACCTACCCTGTCCATCTACTTGTTTGATACTAAATCATAGGTATGGTTTATCTAAGTTCTTTTATTAATTTGTATGTAACTGAAAGTACAATTAGCATGTTACGTATCTTCCTCGCTCTAAGTCTACTTTTACCTTTACATAATCTATTAAGCCAGCAATTCAAAGATCACGTGATCGATGACGGAGTATCTATAGGATATGGGCTTGCGATTGGAGATGTTAATGGTGACGGTCTCGATGACATCATTCTTGCCGATAAGAAGTCTTTTGTCTGGTACGAAAATCCCAGTTGGGATAAACATGTTATTATTGAAAATCTTACAGAAAGAGATAATGTATGTCTGGCTGCACGTGATATTGATAATGATGGAAAGGTAGAAATTGCCGTGGGCGCTCAGTGGAATCCGGGTGAAACTTCAGATCCAGCAAAATCCGGATCGGTCCACATTTTAGAGGCACCAGCTGATCCCAGAGAAAAATGGACTGCTCACCCACTTCCGCATGAACCCACCGTACATCGGATGCATTGGGCTCGTACCAGCAATGGCTATCAGCTAGTGGTATTACCTCTTCATGGACGTGACAATGTGCAGGCAATGGGAAAAGGGGTGCGTATCTATGGATATGCCTATCCTGGGCAAATCGAAGGTGCCTGGGAGCAACATTTATTGGATAGCAGCATGCATTTGACCCACAATTTTGACATACTTCCCGGAAGCGCAAGCGACACCTTATTAATTGGCGGAAAAGAAGGAACCAGGGTGTTAACTCATATAAATGGTGCCTGGAAGCATCTATCGATGCATCCCTATGTAATTAGTAGTACTGAGGGATTCGGTGAAATCAGAAAAGGGGCTGGATTTATCGCGGGCATTCAGCCTTTTCATGGAAATTCGCTGAATGTATATTTGAATTCTTCATCCATAAATATTCTGAATGACCTGGCACAAGGACATGCTTTGGCCTGTGGAGATCTCTTACATGAGGGGAATGATCAAATCATTGTCGGATGGAGGGAACTCAACGAGCAGAATGAAATGGGGGTTAAACTGATCAAATCCATGGGAGGAGACTGGAATAACACTGAAAGCATATGGATTGATAAAAATCAAATGGCATGTGAAGATTTGAAAATAGCCGATCTAAATAATGATGGTTTTATAGATATTATAGCCGCAGGAAGAAGTACAAATAATTTAAAAATTTACTGGAATCAAGGTCAATAATTCGTGACCCCCAGTACTAAAGTACTAATCAGCAATATGACTATTTGAGTCAGTATAAACAATTAACATCTCAAATTAAAACCACCTTCAAAAGTCCAGATAAAAACACCTACTTATAATTGAAATAACCTTGTTTCATTAGCGCTTCAACCGATTTTAATATTTTTTCCCTCAAAATCATATCCATGTTTTTTACATTTTTTATAAAAGGCAAAAAATGATGGATAATATCCTTCCACGGGGAAAAGCCAATCCCTCGAATGCTGCGTACCTGTATAATGAGTATTTAGCGGGTGTTCTTTATAATGAAAGATGCTGAAACCGGTCAAAGCTTGCAAGACTGAAAAAGACCCGACAAATATCTGCATACTGGAAATATTCCGGGCTATACTAAGCATAAACTTCACAGACTTGTCTGAGATCGGATATTCTTCGAATATTTGAGGCTCGAGAAGTAAGACACGATTGGCATCGACTTCCGTATCCCAATGAGGGTCAATATTATACCAATTGTATAGATAAGTAGGCTTCGACTGGTCTATGACTATCTCCTGTTCTTTGGGAAGATGATGGATAAGATCTGGTGAAGTCAGGGGTCTCAACACATTCGGAATGTCCATGCTAAATAGATCTGGATAGGATGTGTCGAGAAATGTATTTTTCTGTTGCGTCCTACAGTACTTATTAATGTTGTTCTGATTTGCGACATATTACTTACTGGCATTAGATCCTGCCACCCACTGCCAGCTTAAGGCATTACTTGCCCAATCGCCGTCCAACAAATGGTAATACATCCATTGTGCCGGCACCTTCCAGTGGCTTCCTCCTATGTTACAGGCTATTGCTGCCACGTACATACGTATATGGTTATGCATATATCCCGTATCGTATAAAGATCGAATGGCGAGATCAATGGCTTCAATTCCCGAATTTGCATTTAATAGTGCTTCTGGCATTTCTTGATTTCTCACATCGGGTTGCGGACGCTTCAAGTCGTCATTAATTGCCTCTCCTTTCACCTTCCATATTTGTTGCCAGTAGTCCCGCCAGGCTAGCTCCTGAATAAACTTCTGCATTCGGGATGGGTCAATTTCTCTACGCAAAACACTATTTAATACTTTGCGGGTGCTCAGAACGCCTCTGGAAATGTAAGGAGACAAATAGGTAACAGCGCCGTCTAGAAAATTTCGGGTTCTGCCATACTGCGCTGGCATGATGTTATCAAGTCGCTTTTGAATAGAAGGTAGATCTGTCGGAAATGTGTACTGGTACATGAAAGTGAAACACCTGGCCGCCCGGTTCTGTTCGCTACGACAGATATCGCTTTTTTGCTCAAGTTACTGACGAAAATAACTTACCTAAAATGGCAGGGACAGGGCATACAACGAACTGCCAATCTACATGATTCTCTGGAAATGCAATCCACCATATCCAAATAGAAACAAAAGTAATTCTGAGGATAGATTTCATGATCTGAGAGGCACGATAGATATAGATGGCATGATTCATCATTATGCTGGGTTTTATTGCTTCGGTGTAGTCACCATTCACTAAATGTTTCAATCTACTTGGTAAATGAGTATGTATAATAAGAGTTGATGCATTTGATTTTTCCACATTTTTGTCATGATAAATTTTGACACTTATCGGTACTCCAGGATATCGCCAGGTGTACAGTCAAGAGATTTACAAATGGCTGCCAGGGTGTTGAATCGTATGCCTTTTGCCTTACCGGTCTTTAGTAGGGAAAGATTGGTAACCGAAATACCTACATCCTCACTGAGTTCTTTCAACATCATTTTTCGTCTGGCCAGCATGACGTCAAGGTTTACTATGATACTCATACTATCATTCTTTTATCATCTAATAATAACTTACCCTCCTCAAAAATCCGGGAAAGCAGTGAAAAGGCCATAGCCAGGATTAACATACCGATACTGAATTCGAACAAGAGGGTTATATGACCATTGGCCGATTCATGGAATGAGATCAAGCTGACTATCCATCCAATAAAAGCCAGTCGAGCTAATACTTTAAAATGGCGGATATTCCCTTCATAAAAGGTATTAAGACTTTTCATGGAGCTAAGGATGACCTTTATTTCACGCATTATGAGATAGTAGATACCCAATGTCATTATCAACTGAAAAAACATCCAGAACTTCCAGAAGCTTGGGATATCGTTGATTGACTTGCCTTCTCCCTCATAAGCATCCACGCAGATGTACATGTTGAAGAAAGTGCCACTACTATCAGATTTATCACATAGGGTCCAGTTTGCAAATGTTTCCGGACTCAGGGTCCAATAGGCCCAAAAAGCTGCAACACCTACCATTCCCAGGAGTGTCAGCGTCATTAAAACATTACTTAGGATTATTGCTTTTCGTATCATTTTGTGACTGTTTATCCTAAAGAGTTAATATTTTATGTTTTGCATAAAATATTTTACCATTTCTGATAGGTGGCTCTTCGAAAACAGATTTCAGCTATTCGTGTTATACTTCAAAGCCACATATAATGAGCAGGAAGTCTGTAAAATATCTCCTACCCTCACAAAGCCTTAATATGGGCGGGTTTCCCGTCAAGCAAGCGATCCCGACCCAACAAGTGGATCAGGTAGATCCCTTCCTGTTGCTCCACCATGCGAAAGTGAAGCCTTTGTTTGATAGGCCAGGAAAAATTCAGGGAGTAGGTCCACATCCGCATCGGGGATTCTCCCCAGTCACCTTTGTTATAGAAGGAGAAGTGCACCACCGAGACAGCCGGGGGAACAGTCAGATTGCCAAAGCAGGTGAGGTACAATGGATGCATGCGGGGATGGGTATTGTTCATAGTGAAAGACCTTCAGAAGACTTGATCCGAAGAAAAGGGAGACAGGAAATCGTTCAATTATGGATCAATAGTCCGGCATCCTCCAAAATGCAGGTTCCATCCTATCAATTTATGGCACAAGATGTCATGCCTGGCTTCTTTTCTAATGATGGTTTGATTCAGCATAAATTGGTGGCGGGAGACTATGATCAACAGCGTGGCAGAATCAAAACAGAAAGCCCTCTTCTTATCATTTGGTCCAAAGCGAGAACTCAGGGGCAGCAGTTATTTCGTATTCCGTCGGGATTTAATAGCATGGTTTACCTGATCAGGGGAGAGCTAAGGATCCATGGATACGGACCTATTGAGCAGGAGCATCTCGCCATTTTCGACGATGAAAAAGAAATCATTGAAGTTACAGCGGAATCGGATGCTGAATTTCTGCTTCTAGCGGGCCAGCCCCTGGATGAACCCGTTGCCAAACAGGGTCCTTTTGTGATGAATAGCGAATCCGAGTTACTCCACGCTATGCGTGACTACCAAATGGGAAAGATGGGTATACTTATAGAGGACGAATTATAATCCAGGCAATTCAAAATCAGCACCTTGTGCTATGAGGACCAACACCATATCACTTCCCCTACCCACAGACCAGGGCTCAAACTGTATCGAATCCTCTAGATCATACGTATCAATTCTGAGTGATCGTCCATCCCGGGGATTATACCAGTAGGCATCGACCTTTTCTGCTTTCATAGAGGAAACATTTAGATCCAAAGGCTGGCCAAATGGCGTATAAGCAATGACAAAATCCTGCATAGGTCCTATAGCAGCAATCTGAAAGGTTGAGTCGCGATTATTAGTGCCATTGATCAACGCTGGATTGTTCTGCATCTGTTGCCAGGGAAAAGCTTCAAATAGACGCTTCATATAGGTAAGTTGTCGACTACCCGGAAGGTCCAGACTCACCTTCCAACTGGTTCTGGCTCCATTGATAGCTTCTCGACCCGCATCATACATCTGCCAGATATCATGACTTCCATAGGTATAACCAGCGCCTCCGGACAACAGGGTCCAGTAGGCTGAGGTACGAATGTCACTATCATCCATCCATCCATATTGTTGAGGACTGAAGCGGTTAGGGTGATTTTCATACCGTGGTTCGCCATTTACTACGGGACGCTTTGGCACCACCGTATGACTGGATTCAACAAAAGCAAAATCCAGTACTCTTCGATCATGACCACTTTGAAACATGTCAAAATCCATCCATGATTCATTAAAATAATCGGTGCCCTTTTTGTTTCCATTCGGGTGGTAGGTAATCAAGTGACGCGTATCAACAGCACGAATCCCTTTGGCCATGCGGTTGATAATGGCGCGGTCCTCATCGTCCTCCGGCCAACGATCACCACCCAACACCCAAATGATGTTGTTATAGTCGAGGTAGCGTTCTGCCAGTTGCAATCCAAAGCTTTCTGCATTGTCAGGCGTGAAGATGGTGGGACCGGTACCCCAGCTTGCCAGATTAAATTTGTCGCCCCAGGTGGGCAACAAGGCGACATACATGCCTAGAGACTCTGCCTGCCGGATCACATGGTCCACATTTTCAAAGTACGGCTCATTGAGCTTCGTTGGATCCATGTCAATAAGGGGTACCGCACCCTCAGCATTGGGGGTCCTCAACCCATCCAGTTCGGCAAGTACAACCGTCTGAACCACTGTAAAACCTTTTGAAGCACGATCCTCCAGATACAGGGTAGTTTCTTCTTTATCCAGTCGGTGTAGAAGCTCCCATGCCGTGCCTCCAAGCCAGAAAAAAGGCTCACCAGCTTCTGTCACCAGGTACCGGTCATCATCAGATACCTTAAGTAGCGGAAGTTTCTGTCCCTGCATGGCCGAAGAGTACCAAAGAAAAATGAAACACCACAGTAGTCTCATATATATTCTGTTATCCGACTAAATTCGTAAAATTCCCTCAAGCACAATCATTGCCTCACCGCTTATTAATATCGAATCCTCATACACCTTTACTTGCATATGACCCGTCCTTTGTGATGCCTGAAAACTTCTCAGCCTGTTTTTTCCCAACTTTTCAGCCCAATAGGGAGCCAGAAAAGTATGGGTTGCCCCGGTCACCGGATCCTCGTTGGTGCCACTCCAGGGCCAAAAGTACCGGGAAAAAAAATCAAAGCGATTATCAGAAGATGGGGAAGTAATCAGCACCCCATTGATACCCTTGTAGCTACCCTGCAAATCAACAAAATTTGGAGTCAGCCCCTGCAACCTTTGCGGATCTTCAATCTCAATTAGAATAATATTGGTTTCAGCATTATACACAGCTGCCACCATGCTGGTCAGCCCAAGAGCGTTTAACATTTCCTGAGGTACTTCCGTCGGGGAAGTATCATACCGGGGAAACTCCATAGTGATCCGATTGTCCTGTACTTTGACATCCAATTGAAGACTTTCCACCGTATGGAAAAAGATGCGCTGAAGACCTGTGATCTCATGCAATACTTTGGTAGAAGCCAGCGTAGCATGCCCACACAGAGGGATCTCCATTCTCGGCGAAAAATATCGAATGCTGTAGTTGTCGTTGTGTCTCTTTTGTAAAAAGGCAGTTTCAGACATTCCGAGCTCTGCTGCAATGTTCAACATAAGTTCGTTGTCGATTGCGGTTTCCAACAGACAGACTCCTGCAGGATTTCCTTTGAAGGGTTGCGCAGTAAATGCATCTACAATATATGTCTTCATCCTTTCCTGTTTTCGAAGGGAGAAGCATGATGGAGTTCTCCATTCCAGTTAATCGTCAATACCATAACTTTGATCTCTAAATGTAAGAATATGCAGGATATCCAAATGCTCATTGATACGCTGGAAAAAGGACCCGTCTTTCTGCAAAATTTACTGGCATCCATTCCTCCCAGTTTACTTAAAGAAAGACGAAAAAAAGGAAAATGGTCGATCCACGAGCATGCATGCCATCTACCGGTAGCCGAGCAAATGATACAGCAAAGATATCGACGATTTCTGCAAGAAGACCGGCCAGACTTTGCCTCCTACATTCCAGGAGAGACCGTCGAGGATAATCTTATAGATGACAATCTCGAGCAAGCGATAACAAAACTTGTGACCATGCGCGAGGAGACCATCGATTTGCTAAGATCTTTCCAACAGGATGATTGGCTAAAGAAAGCTGACCATGAAGAATACACAGATTATGGTGCGTATATACTCCTCCGACACCATGTGATGCATGATCATTTCCACATGTATCGTATAGAAGAACTCTGGATCACCCGGGATGAATATCTTTAGTCACTTATAGTAATCTCATTTTCACAGGTTCCATCCTCTTCAATATCAGATAGATTCTGAATGGTGGTAGAAGCTATCTCTTCCATCGCTTCCCGGGTAAAAAAAGCCTGATGACCGGTGATCAGTACATTTGGGAAAGACATAAGTCTGGCAATTTGATCATCCAGTATCACATCTTCTGACAGATCCTTAAAGAATATAGCGTCCTCCTCTTCATATACATCCAGGCCCAAATAGCCCAACTTTCTCCGTTTGAGTGCCTGAATGACATCGTGTGTGTTGATCAATGCACCCCGACTGGTATTGATAAGCATTACCCCGGCTTTCATGAGCTTTAGTTTGCTTTTGTCAATTAGATGGTAGGTATCCCGAGTCAGTGGACAATGGAGTGATATGATGTCCGATTGTAGGCAGAGATCGTCTAGCGAAACATATTCCACACCCGCATCCTCTAGCGCTCGGTTGGTATAGAGGTCAAAAGCTCGCACCTTACAGCCAAATCCCAGCATTATCTTACTGAAGGCAACTCCTATTTTACCCGTACCCACCACTCCTACGGTTTTATCTTTTAGATCGAATCCCATCAATTTATTGAGCGAGAAGTTGTGCTCTCGGACTCTATTGTATGATTTATGTGTTTTTCGGTTTAGCGTCAGGATCAGTGCCACAGCATGCTCTGCTACAGCATGGGGAGAATATGAGGGTACTCGCACCACATGCATCTTCATTTCTCCGGCCACATCCAGATCCACATTATTGTAACCAGCACAACGTAGAGCGACTACCCGTACTCCATATGAACTTAGTTGCTTCAGAATCTTACCGGATAGGTCGTCATTTACAAATACACAGATACCATCAAAATCTTTTGCCAACGACACGGTGGATGGATCAAGAGAAGCTTCATAGAAAACAAATGTATGGGGACTATCCAAACGTTCATTGACTGCCTCAATAAAATCTCGGTCATAACTCTTGGAGCTAAATACAGCTACTTCATATTTATAAAGTAAATTATGTTTATCCTATGAGCAAAATTCTATAAATAAATTATTAAGACTGCCAATTGTTCTTCCTCCAAAGGGCACCTATGTTCCCAAACAATATCTCCACTATTTCAGTGAAATTTTTTCACAAGTCTTTCAGACATCAGCCATACTTTTTCGACTCCCAATACTGGCAATTATCAGCATGAGTGGCATATATTTATATTTGTGCATTTATAGACTTATCACACTGACGAATTTCTATTGGCAAAATCATTGATTCCCATCCATCAACTTCTAGAAAAAGAAAAAAATAACATGTTAGCAGCCAAAAAAGAGACTGACTTAAGAAATATATTATTGACTATATCTACCTCTTTTTTTTAAAAATGGCAGCATTTTGAATAAGCTATTCTGACTCTTCAATCCCTACCCATGGACTGACTATTTAAACGCTCTTACGACTGCCTTTACCAAAAAAAGTAATCATCTTGTGATGGGATGTCATTATTACACTCTGGCAAAATATGAACTTGTCTTTGGATTGGCATGAGACTCAAAATAGTGCAAGGGGCAGACACATTATACATCCCTGTTAAAGTATCCTGGATTTAAGCTAATATCATATTGCAAAGTCGAAATCACCTTTGGTATCAGTACATCCTAAATATTTAATGAGCCGAGGGAGATGGCTTGCTCAGTCATATCCATCCAGGGATCACCATGTATTTCCAGGTAGTCAGCAACAGTATAAATAGAGAAATCGCTGGGTGACTTAATACTTTCCAACTGCTTCCATGTAAGGGGCATAGAGACCGTAGCATTATCAGTGGCTCGTAAACTATATGGCAATATCATGGATTGATATGGATGGTTTCGATATACATCAATTAGCACTTCATCCTTTCTTGCACTCTTGGATAAGTCCAAAGTGCACGATGATATAGTATTAATTATTTTCTGAGCGAGGCGATGTGCAATTTGAAAAACTTCATTAAAACCATGCTTGGCCCGGACCGGACAATACAAATGTATACCCTTTTTTCCTGAAGTCTTTACAAAAGGAACAATGCCCATTGATTCAAGGATCTTCTTTATTTCAAAAGCCATTTCTACAAGCATTCCAAAAGACATTCCCTCGAAAGGATCTAGGTCGAAAATAATCAAATCAGGTCTCTCAAGATTATCATATTTCACTGAGGTTGCATGTATCTCTAGTGTGTCAATCTGTATAAGCCAGAATAAGGAGGCTCGATTTCTTAACAAAACATAATCTGCAGTTTTCTCAACCCCCACCTCCACACTTTGTATCCAATCCGGTGCCCAGGATGGTTTGTTTCGTTGAAAAAAGCAGTTGTCAGTAACTCCACCAGGACACCGTAATAGAGATAATAGTCTGTCCACACCAAATTCAAGGAGATAGTTAGACACATGTTGATAGTAATCTAAAACATCACTTTTCTTAACGGCAATGGCAGGGTATAGTATCTTATTCAGATTCGTAAATTCAATTTCCTTCCCATCAATGTTTCGAAGCTCATTCATACTTATGAAAGTGATAAAATGAATGTATGATAATCTGCTGATCATGTTATGTGATATTACTCACAATTTCTTTTTGCAAAATGCTATTTATTTGATCAAAAAAAGGAAAAATGAGTATTCAGACAGCTTTAAGAGATAATCACGCCACTATCATTGATGTGCGTGAACCTTATGAATTTGAGGCGGATCATATCCAGGGTGCCCTGAACATTCCCTTAAGTGAAGTGCCTCAACATTTTGCAGAACTTCGAGACATGGCTAAGCCCCTGGTACTGTACTGCCGCAGTGGAAACCGCAGCGGGCAGGCCGCCAATTATCTACTTGCCAATGGTGTGAAGGAGGTGTATAATGGAGGTGGTCTGTACGACATGAAACACTATCTTTTGAATGCTCGCTAATTATTGTTGGTCTCAAATAAGTCGGGGGGAGCCTAGCTTCCTTGTGTCTCTATTGGCTCAACGCATATATAGCAAAGCTCCCTAGCCAATGACCTCCTTCATAGGAATCATCCACCAGATTGGGTAGTGAATGTCCAATGTGCTGATTTGCCACATTGATAAGATGACCATACTCTGGATACTGTTGAGCAATGCCATACATCACCCAAGCTCTGCTAAAATTGAGTCCATCTAAATGGACCAGTTTGCCATCCGAACGATCAGAAACCTTCCCGACTTCCAATGCGAAGGTAGATTTGGCCAGCGTCGGCAAGAACTCGTTCACCCAGCCACTAAACTCCGTCGAATCCAGCACTCTCCGCATCAGATCCACTTCCTCCAGACAGGGTGAGAGAAAATCGAATCCACTGGGTTCCCAATTGAGGGGACATCCCCTGTCACCTAAATAATACGTTCTAGCGCGCTCTTCGATCATGGACACCAGAGCCTTGTGTCCTGTCGTACGAGCATAGTCGAGGGCAAATGTCAATCCAAATGCTGTATTAGTATGCTCCCCCACACGAATCGGATAGATGAGTTTGGGAAGGAATGCAAGATACCGATCCACTATAAGTTCAGTCAGAGGGTGAAGATTCTCCGACAGCTCCCTTGCCAGTGGATCATCCCAGGTATGCAGTTCCTCCGCCAGCTTTAGCAGCCACGCCCATCCATAGGTCCTTTCATAGGATGAGCTTGTCTGACGTTGAAAGTATCCCAGTTCCCCCTGAATGTTCTCGGCTGTCATATTCGTAGCCAGGGCACTCCGAGCCTCTTCTGCATGACTCAGATCTGGAAAATTTTTCAAGAGTTTAACCAATGACCAATGCCCATGTACCGAGGAATGCCAGTCAAAGCATCCATAGAATGCAGGATGCAACACTGCTGGTGTACCCATTTCTGATGCATCTTCCAATACCTGTCCCAACTTATTAGGAAACTCGGTCTGAATGCAATCCAGTGGCAGTCGTGCCAACTGATTAGCCTGTGAAAGGGTCAAATGCATAGGTGTCTCCATCGGCAACTCACTTTCTGACATTACTGCAGTGGTTCTTCCGCTATCACAGTGTATGTTTAACACGAAAAGTGATAACAGAAGGCTAAGATTATCAAACACTGATTTCATTGGTTTCAGGAACTAAAAGTTGGCAAAAGTCATTTACTGCTATCATATTTCGACTAAGAATGGCGGCTATTACCGCCCTTCAATTTAACAGTTTTCACCATCTATTGGACCAGACTTTAACCATTGAATAAGTCTTTGGAAGTGGAATATGTGTTAATTTAATGTAAACTTTGTGTAAACTATAAGTAAACAAACAATGAAAATCTTTCAGGAACAGCAGCGATATAGAGGAAGAGAAGCATACATGCTAGTAGGGATTTTCCTGGTGTTAGCCTTGTCATTGATGATAAAAATTCTCTTTTTCTCGGCACAGTTTTCGGCTAGTGCATTCATTTTCGATGCAGTGGTATTGATCATAAGCATTGGTTCTTTGATCTTTCTAAATAGACTAAGGACAGAGATTGTTGTGGGTGAAAACAAGATAAAATATCTCCAACGTCCCTTCCAGAAAAAACGCAGAAAAATCAGATGGAAGGATATCGACAAGGTGATCATCGAGTCGGGTAACTCCGAAAAAGCGTATTGTGGATGGCATGTGGCCTATGCACTCCTTGGACATCAACTGCCTATGGGGCAAAAGGGAAAAGTCACCCTAAAAATGAAGAATGGAGAGGAATGCACATTATCTGTGGAAGACCCCGAGCGGTTTGAAAATGTATTGGATCGGATTCCAAGTCTCAAAATGGGGACCCATTGACACAAGCTTACTTCCCTAATGCATTATTGATCGCGGGAAATCCCATCATGCTTCAGATCAAAAAGCGCTCTTGATCCGGTTTAGAGAAACCCATCCCCCTTTCGCATTCAATTTCTGAAGACCTTTCGGCGGAAGAACAGCCGATTCTCTACTGTGAACCCCCTGAAGGAGAAGATCCGGGAAGTTACTAGGATTCGTACCTGATTCACACTTCTCTTGGAGATTGCATTGTGACCTTTTCTTTCACTATCCAGCAGCTGTAACCAGATTGCAAACCATTGCTTACCAGCTTTCGGTATGCCTGATCATTGACTAGATTGATCATTTTTTCTGCTTACCCTTCAGGATCTACTAAAAAAACAGGACATGTTTCCATGTCCTGTTTTACACTCAGTTTAGCAGCGATTTCGGGGTGAAATCTCTTTCATTAAAAGGGTGTGACTTCTTTACTTTTCAATAGTAGGAATTCCTGAACTACAATTTCGGTGACATACTTGGTGACACCATTCTTATCCTCATAACTTCTGGAAGTGAGTTTACCACTAATGGCAACCCGCGAGCCCTTCGTCACTGTGTTCTGCATATGCTCTGCAACCTTTCCCCAGGCTACCAAATTATGCCATTCTGTCGATTGAACTCTTTCTCCGGCCTTATTGAAATACACCTCGGAAGTTGCAAGAGAAACTTTGGCTAACCGACTACCACTACTGGTCTCAATAGTCTCTACTTCCTTACCCAGGTTTCCGATCAACTGTACTCTATTTATCAGATTTTTCATGACTTTACATTTTAGTATGATAAAAAATTAGGCTACGTTGTTCACCATCATAAAGTCATGCACGATGATCTCTGTGATATATCGTGTGTCACCCTTCTGATCCTGATAGGAGCGATTGGAAAGTTTTCCCATCACTGCGATTTTCGCTCCCTTAGAGGCAAAGGATTGCAGACGCTCAGCGGTACGTCCCCAGGCTACCAGATTATGCCATGTAGTATTCTCTACTTTTTCACCTTCTTTATCAAAGTAAAATTCATGGGTTGCCATTACCGTTTTTGAAACCTTTCGACCCTTATCAAGTTCTTTGATTTCAACATCCTTACCCAGGTGACCAATTAGCTGTACACGATTAATTAAGTTTTTCATGATTAAATTATTTAGTTGTTAAATAGATTTTACGAACCGTGCCGATGTATTGATTTGCGGCGATGACTCAAAGATGAGGGCAGCCTGATCATTTACTCGGTTAAAAACTATTTACTTACGTCTATAATCGATTGCAGTCATTTGTTGTTGTTTTTATTATTGATAATCAGACAATTGTATTAACAAGGATTATGAATTTTCTTTAAAAATTTATACAATGGAAGTAAAGTACATAGTAGCAAACTGCTTTGTCTGATAGGTGACAAACATATTATGTGCGGATGCGTTAAGAGAATAAAGCTTTCATATTCTTACATTTAACGAATCCAAGGAACACAAAACAATATCATTATGTATCAGATCTCAATGATTCTTGTAACGCTAGCCATCTCTTTCAGCCAGGCATGTACAACTTCCCAAAATGGACAAGCTGCCGTGGCAAAAAAAGAAGTTCAATTGGAAGGTCTTTCAAAGGCCTACTTTGCCAGTGGATGCTTTTGGTGCGTAGAGGCGATCTTCGAAAGTGTAAAGGGAGTCGAAGAGGTGATATCTGGATATGCCGGGGGTCCGGAAAAGAATCCTACCTATGAACAAGTATCTCGAGGAGTCACAGGTCATGCCGAATCCGTGGAAGTGTACTATGATTCGACAGTTGTGGATTATCCCACCTTACTACGTGTTTTCTTTGGATCTCACGATCCTACCACTCTCAATCGGCAAGGTCCTGACCGCGGTGCCCAGTATCGATCTGCTATTTTTTATCAAAACGATCAGGAAAAAGAGTTGATTGATAATTATATCACTGAGCTCAAGACGAATGATGTATTCGAAGGACCGATCACTACGGAAGTAAGTCCCTTTACGGTATTTTGGGATGCAGAAGACTATCACCAGGATTACGAGAAAAAGAACCCTAATAATGGATATGTGCGGGCTGTGTCTATTCCCCGATTGAAACGTTTCCAGGCCAAATTTCCAGAATTATTGAAGGAAGACCACTAGTGGTCGGAGAATATTTAATTGATGCTTTATTTTGTAGATAGGTAACCCCGAAATAACTCGATATTCCCTTTCACAGGGTAAGGGAAAAATGCATACCTTATTGCATACAATACCTATTTCATATTTGTGCATCTGGAAAGTACACATCATTTTCTCCATTGGATTATTGCTGTAATTATCCTTCTACTCGCGGGAAACATCGCAGGGCAGAATTTTGTAAAATCGATAGGACCAGCCAGTGCATCACACAGATTGAAAGTGCAGCACTTCTCCAATGGTGATATCATCCTAGCTGACTCAGATCTTGCCGGCCTATCCAATGGCACAGGTCGTATCCAGCTCTCCCGCATAGATCATTGTGGCAGAACCTTATGGACCCAAAGCTACTTTCGGGACGATACCTATCTCGAGCTGGTGGATATCGAAGTGAACAGTAGGAATGAAATCTTTCTTTTTGGTAGTGCCTTTCAGGGCTTCGTGGAGCTGATTTTCCTTATGAAGGTCGGAGGTGATGGTAATCTCATTGATTTTCAGATATATCAAACAGAGACGGTTGATCGCTTTACCTATTCGATTGACTTACAGGGTTCTCGCATCATGATATACGGACTACTACTAGACTTTTCCACGCTCAAGGAAGGATTTGTCGCTATTTTCAATGAGAATCTGCAATTTCAATGGGCCAGAAGATTTAGTCCCTTCGAGTCAAATGGCGAAGCAATTTTCACGAGTGATGGAGGTATTATCGGTTGGTCAAATGGATATCACTATCGACTTTCAAGTGGAGGAGATATTGTTTGGGCTGGAAAACTTTTGGATGACTCTGCAAATCCTTTACCCCGGGCCGGACCGGTGGAGGTAGCGGGGGGATATCTTTTTGAAGCTCATAAGAATGGAGTAAGTCTTATCTATCAGGTGAATGACCGCGGGGAAATCAGTTGGACGTCACCACGATTTGCGAGTAGTTCGTGCATCCCGATATTCACAAAAGAAAATGGCCAGGTTATACTTTGGCACACGCTGGATGGCTCTACATCACATGAACTGTCGAGGCTTGTCATTTCCACTACGGGCGAATTTCTGGAACAATCCAGTATGGATCTTGGGATTCGATTTGAAGCAGAGGAGCTCTCAGTGTCTCAGACAGAAGGGAGAACGACCGTAGTAAGTAATAGTGTGATTGTTAAGAAAAAGAATACTGAGATAGATGACTTCTTGATGCAATGGGAACCTGCTATTAACTCGACTTGCTTCGATATACAAAGTTACAGTGACACTCGCATGGGTAATGAACTCACGATGTTCCCCATTGATACCCCAACCTTCTCCACTACGATGACAGCAATTCAAATTTCTCAGACAAGTATCGAATCAAATACACTTTTTCAAGGCGAGGACTTATGTGACGGAAAAACTCCCCAAGAAATTATTAAAATTGACACTTTTCTCTCTTGTGAAGAGGCATGGAATGTGTTATTACCTCGCACAGATTTGACCTGGCATGATACCTCAATACAAGAAAACCTAAGAGTACTGAACAAGCCCGGCACATATATTGCTTCCAACGAAGACTGCATGAATAGTGTTTCATATCAATACACATTGACAAAACCCCACTGCCAATGTGAGCCTTTTCTCCCGTCCGCTTTTTCCCCAAATGGAGACGATCAGAATGATGTCTTGCGCATCTTTGGCAACTGCGAACTGATATCCTTAAAGTTCACCGTTTTTGACCGTTGGGGTAACCAAGTTTATCAAGGTCGTCGGACCATTGACCAATGGAATGGGATCAGTGAAAATCAACATCAAAGTCCACCAGGAGTGTATATTGTGCATGCCGCATTTGAATGGGTTGACAATCAGGGAAGTATACAACAAGGATCCATGGCACAATCCGTAGTATTGATTCGATAACTAACGGGTCTTATTGTAGAGTATCATTACATGATTATCTGACTGGAACCACTTTCTTCGTAGGTCCTCGGGGACATCTCCGGGACCCAGGGTATAGGCTCCGATCATAATGTCCTGATCACCGTCCTGATCTAGATCACCTGCGTCCAGCACCATCCATCTTCCCGCATTCGCATTTCTTATTCGATAAGGTTCGAAGGAGAGGTCACCCTTATTCTCAAGAAATAACAAACTTTGGCTGAGATCTGATGTAAAGTCCGGGTAAAAGGATGAAACAAAAATATCTTGATCCCCATCTTCATCAAAATCCCGCACCTCACATTGATATGCACCATACATGGGGTAGAAGTATGATTCTCCAAAGGAAAAATCACCGCTGTTAATGTATACCCGAACTCCATGGTGGGGCTTCAGTACCTGACTATAGTCTCCGTTGTCTCCATTGGTCATGATGAGATCCAAATCTCCATCCACATCCATATCAACCAGTTCGTAGTCTGAAGAACCATGCAAAGCATTGAAGCTTAATATCTGCTTTTGCTGAAAGTTACCCTTACCATCATTTAAGAAGGCCATTAGAGATTCATCTCCCTGGCCAAAGAGCACCAAGATATCATCAGCACCATTTCCATCCAGATCTAGTACATCCACCTTCATAGCTCCTGGTTTTCGCACCAGAATGTGTTCCACATACTGATTCTCAGATTTACGGAACCACGAAAGTCGTCCCACTTGATTGCCAAATCCACAGATTACAATATCCTCCTGCTCGTCTCCACTTAAATCACCGATCACCATATCCACAGGACGAGGAAGTTCTTCGAAGAGCAAATTCCTTTGAGAAAAGGTAGACAGATCGGTAGTGCCGACCGCCCCATACTGAAGATCTTTTGAATCAATAAACCCGATATCCAGCATAAATAACTCATCTGATTCCGGATGACGAACGGTCTTCACTATTGGGTTAGGCATTTTAGTAAAGTTTGTCACTTGAAGGTTCCCATCCAGCTCCTGAACCATTCCATTGATATCACCTAGGTAAAGTCTCTTATAATTTTCATCATAGTCTAGCATACACACCATTGGAAAACCACCCAGATTAGTTTCCATCAGTGTTGATTCAAAAATGGGACTAATAGGAAGATCCGGCTGTGCATGATAGATTAAAGAATCTGGTGCCTCACGTAAAATAAATGACTGGATCTTTTGCCATGAAGTATCAGACATGATAGGCGACACTGGATATACATTTCCTACTTCTAGTCGTAGCGCTTCTTCCAGTGGTAAACCACCTAAAGGGTTTACTCCCTCTTCTCTAAATCCCATAAAATAGCCCATTTGCGTCAACACCTTACTCCATGTACTTTTGTCCAGCTGGCCTGGAGGAACATAGCCATGACAGCTATCACAATATATCATGGCCAGTTCTGCACCATTCATAGTAGATTCATCTCTCGATATGTTTGGTTTGTTCTCCTGACAACAAAGGAGTACGAATATGACAAAGATCAGGAAGGAAACCAGCCGTAGAGGACGCACTGCTGGACATATTTTTCTATCAGCTTTCATCATTTGACTAATAAATAAAAGGGCTATCAAAAATATGACAGCCCTTAGAATTTTTCGATGTCCTACTAAGATTAATATCCAGGATTTTGACTTAGCACATCAGATCCCTGTAAATCAATTTGGGATTGAGGAATCGGAAAGTATTCATTCTTTCCTGACGAAAATGAAGCGCCTCCAAACATTGTGACCAAAATGTTGGCCTCATAGTTCAGGTAGTCATTTAGCTCCTGGTCCGCCACACCCCATCGAACCAGGTCGAAGAATCGATGTCCTTCACCAGAAAGCTCAAGAGTACGTTCCATTCTAACTGCCTGTCTAGCTGCTGCCTGATCAGCGAACTGTGATTCAGGATACGGTGAGATTACATAGTTAGCTGCATTAGATCCATCCTCATTCTTCACCCAATGCTCGCTTTTAGCCGCACGATCTCGTACCATATTTACATAAGTCCGTGCTTGCTCCAATGATCCTGCTTCGATTTCTGCTTCAGCAGCCATCAACAATACATCTGCATATCGGATGATGGTGTAGTTCATAGTAGCATATCCACGAGTCCAGGAGCTACCATCAGTGAATGAATTCTCTTGAGACTTGTAGTAGATGTATTTCTTAGGAGAGTAAGGACCCGCATATGCCTGGTTTCGAATCCAGTCCTTACCAGGATGGGCAATCCAATCTAGGTATGGAATACTTCTTCTTCCGATGGAATGATCAAGTCTTGGATCCAGGTTTCCAGCGTCAGGAGTAAAAGCATCAGCAGACTCAAGACCATAGTCATGCACCAGCTCATTGGCTGCATCATTATATGAACCATCTAGCAATGGCAAGCCTTCGGCTGATGTTCTAAACTTATTAGCCATCGTAAAACTGGGTTGGTTAAAACCACAGCAATTACCTGGACCATCAGCACCCGTATTATAAGGATAGTTCAAGTCATCAAAGTAGTTAGCGTTTTGCGTGCTACCTGAATTGTTGGCGGACTCTACATCAAAAACTGCTTCTGCATGGTTATCATTTTCGGCATTGTAGATCTGCGCATAATCATCCAACAATGCATATTTCAGACCATTGACAGTGACTCCATTAGCAATCACGTTATCGAACCATGATTTCGCTTCACCAAATTTACCTTGGAACAGCTTGGCTTTACCCATGTATGCGGCTGCCGCCCATTTGTTTACACGACCTGCGTTACTTTGTGTCTCAGGTAGATTATCAAATGCAAACTGAAAATCTGCTTCAATCTTGTCCCAGAGATTTGGTGAATTAGGAACAGTCGGTACATCAGCAGCCTCAATCGTTTCATCAAAATACGGAACACTATTAAAATGCTTTTTCAAATCAAAATAGTAGTGTCCACGTAGCATTCGAGCCTCAGCAGTAATACGCGTAACATCAGCTGCAGAAACGTCAGTCGCTTGAGTTAAGAGTCGCAGTGTCGTATTACAACGACTAATCCCTTCGTAACGAGCATTCCAGAATGCATTAATATCGCCACTTGTAGGATCAATTTCATAGCGCTGAATCGGATTGATTGCACTATAGTCACCTGGGTCCGTACCTTTATTTGCTTCACCACCGCAGATGGTTCCTGTGATCCAATGATTAGGTCCTTCAAAACGGTTACCAAATACTCCATTTAAAGCGGAATAAGCACCAATGAGTGTTCCTTCTACACCTGCTTTAGTTGCAAGCTGTGCATTGGCCAGGGACCCTGTAGCCGGCACGTCTAGGAAACTATCCTTACAGGAGATTGTCACCATGCTCACAACCAGCAATGCTAACATCAACCTTCTATATATAAATTTTATGTTCATCTTTTTTGAATTTTCTGTTATCAAATCTTCTTATTACGTGATAAGATGTATTGATTATCTATGCCTAGAAGCCTAATGATACATTGATCAGGTAGCTCGGAGTCACCGGATAGTTACCTACATCAATACCAAAATTTGTATCCGCACCTCCACCGACTCCAGGATCAAGTCCTTCGTATCCGGTGATTGTCCAAACATTGTTAGCTGATAAACCCACTCGCAAATTTGACAGTCCTAGCCTGTTCAATAATAAATCATTGAACGAGTATGCCACCCCTAGACGCTGCAATCGTACATACGATCCATCTTCCACATACCAGCTATTCTCTGCTCCACTTGTACTTAGGTTCGAAGCACTTTCCCAGATAGGGGCAGCTGCACTGTTACCCAACTCAGGAGTCCATGATTCCTTGGCGCGTACTCCCTTAGCAGAACCTTCAAATGTTCCAAAGAAATCCGTAAACCATTTGGATTGGTTCCAGATTTCGTTACCAAAGGATCCATACCAATAGGTTTCAAATGACCAGTTCTTATATCCAAGATTTAAGGTAAGGCCACCAGTATAGTCAGGAATCGGACTGCCGAGGAAAGTACGATCATCAGGATCAATAACTCCATCTCCATTCACATCTTCGTACTTAAATCGTCCAACGCCCTTTCCAACCTGATCAGGATGTGCATCCACTTCCGCCTGGCTGTTGAAGTACCCATCTACCTTATATCCAAAGAACGTCGAGAGACCCTGTCCTACTGCATTTCGAATGGGGCTAATCCCACGATATCCACCCCCTCCAAAGAAATCAAGACCTGGAGCGAGGAAGGTAATTTCATTACTGAGGAATGAGCTGTTCCATGTGATATCATAGGTCAGCTGTGATCCAATATTACCACGGTTGATAATTTGAATATCAACACCTTTGTTAAGCATGCTCGCAATATTGACCGAAGGAGCGGCTGCATACACTCCCGTAACACCAGGTAATGGTACTTGATACAATAAGTCTCTGGTATCCTTGGTCCAGTAATCAAGGATAACTTCCAACTTATTATTAAGGAATGATGCATCAAACCCAATGTTAAATGTTTCACTGGTTTCCCATTTTGCATCCGGGTTTCCGATTCGTGATTGCGCAAATCCTTCATCCACACCACTATTTTGTCCGGCAATTGGATAGAAGGTTCGGTCTCTTCGGGCATTGTATAAGGAGTACTGATTGAAGGGATCCACGTTGTTAGAGTTACCCATTTCACCCCATCCTCCACGAACTTTCAGATCATCTAACCATCCAAGATTTTGCATAAATGGTTCAGAAGTCACACGCCATGCAGCTGAGAATGCAGGGAATACACCATAACGACTGTTTTCTCCAAATCGAGATGAACCATCGCGTCTCACAACCCCCGTCACATAATATTTCTCTTTATAGTTGTAATCCAGTTTTCCAAAAACGGAGAAGAAGTTAACCCCACTTCCCAAATTACTTTGTACCTGTGGACTCTGCACTGTGGAGAGATTCTGGAAATCCAAATCCGTAGAGAAAGGATTAATACCAGATCCACTCAAGTTTCTTCCGGCTCCGGTATTCAATGCCTCGATACCTCCCAACAAAGTAAATCCATGATCACCCAATTGCAACTTGTACGTCGCGGTGTTGGTAAATACCCAGTTGAATCCGTAAGAACTGCCTTCAGAGAATGTATTGCTCGCTTCTGGTTCTGAATCTCCGAGATATCGGAAACCATAATTCACGAAGTAGCTGTTAAAAGATCCACCTCCAAGACTTGACTTCAGAGTGAGGCCCTCTACAGGTTTTATTAAGAGGTAGACATTACCAAAAATTGAATTGGTAAAGCTCTTATCTGAACCATTATTATTTACTAGCCTTCGCACAGGGTTTCGTGGATTATTGAAACCACCCGCCTTAGTACTGGCATAACTCCCAAATTCATCAAAGACTGGAATAATTGTTGGCATACGATAGGCAGAGAGCACTTCTGATTCATCATCGGCCACCCCAATACCACCTTGGCCTCCCTGCTGACCTCGTACGGATCGGTAGGTATACTGCAGATTTTCACCTACACTCAACCAAGGTAGGAGATCCCACTCGGAGTTCGCCCGGAAAGAATAGCGCTCAAATTCGTTGGAGAGTAAGATACCGGACTGATCCTGCATACCCAGACCAATATAGTATCGACCATTTTCAGTACCCCCGCTGAAACCTAATGCATGCCGTTGTACCATAGCTGTTCGAGTAATCTCATCATACCAATTGGTTCCTTCAAGGTTAGGTTTAATCAGAAATACATTTTCAGGATCAGCCTCATATGCAGCCTGAATAGCTGCTATATCTATAGAACCCCGCACACCGTTTACACCATTTGCATGGAGATAGTCTGGTAATGTAGGTGTCGGCTGACTTCCATATTGTGGATGCGTATACTGAGGATCAGTACCATTGGCTATCGCATTGTTTCGATAGGCGATGTGCGTCCATTCTGCCATCTCCTGGGGATTCAGCATTTCTGGTGAGCCATTCACATTTGGATCTGTAAATCCCACCATACCGTTGTATGAAACCTGCATTTTTTGATTCTTGCGCGAACCCGATTTGGTTGTATATACTACTACACCACTCGCAGCTCTTGCACCATAGATAGAGGCAGCTGCTGCATCTTTCAAAACGGTAGTTGACTCAATATCGTCTGGGTTAATAAACTCAGTGTTCTGTACGGGTACCCCGTCCACGACATAGAGTGGCTGGTTACCTTCAAAAGCTCCAAATCCCCGTACCCTGATCTGACTGGTCGTACCAGGCTGACCGTTCGTGAGTACTGTAACGCCTGATACACGTCCTTGCAATTGCTGCTCAATATTTCCAGAAGGAATCACCTGCAGATCTACCGCCTTAACGGTTGAAACCGCACCCGTGGTTTGCCTTTTTGACTCCACTGCATATCCTGTGACAACAACTTCATCGATTAAAACTCCCTCCTGAAGCACAATATCCAGTGCCTCCTCATCACCAACGGTTACCTCCTGTGTGGTATAACCGGTAAAAGAAACGACCAATATATCACCGGTATTCACATCCAATGAATATTTGCCATCAAAATCAGTAACTGTACCATTCGATGTGCCCTGGACCAGGATGGTGGCACCTATCAAAGGTTCACCATCAGCATCCGTAATAGTTCCAGACAGAGATCGACTCTGTGCGGAAACCATTGTTATTGATGCTAAGAGTAACAGAACAGAAAGAATGTACTTAGATAAGTAGCAGTATGCTTTCATCTTTCTTGTTTTGGTAAAAAAATTTAGTTCCGTAGAACCAAACTTAATAAATCGTTAACTTTTTCCTAACAGAATTCAGATTTTATTTTCCGAATCACCTCTTACCAGAAATAAATTATAATACATATTTATATAGAATCCACTACGTTAAATTGCTATAGTATCCGTAATTTATATGTTTATATTGTATAATGGCATAGCCTGTTCTGTTTCAAGCAAAGGTAAATATAGATCTAAGATGTTTGTTATGAATTCTATAACACACAGTACGTCATGGTTACAATTACCAAAAGTTGGAACCCAAGCAGTATATTAATTGTTATAATTACACTTAAAATATCTACTCGTCACGTAATGAAAATACTGGATTAGACGAAGCCAGCCGGGAAGTACGAAGAATGGTTGTCAATAAGGCCAGTGCAAGTACTACCACTGCCGGGAAAGCGAATATCCAGACCTCAAGATCAATTCGATTGGCAAAAGAAGTGAGCCATTTCCTGACGAGGAGATAGGTGACAGGCATAGCTACCAGTATAGAAATCAATACGATGCCCAAAAAATCACCTGAAAGCAGAGATACCAACTGCCGGGTACTTGCCCCCAGGACTTTTCTGACACCAATCTCTTTCTTTCGTTTGGCAACGGAGAAGGACACAAGTCCAAATAGACCCATGCAAGCAATCAGGATGGCAAAGATGGTGAGATAAGAGAAGACGGACCGAAATTGTGCATCTGCTCTGTATTGCTTGTCAAATTCCTGATCAAGGAAAAAGTATTCAAAGGGAGCACCCGGAAAAACACGTTCAAATTTTTCTCGTACCCGTTCCACTGTTTCTCGTGCATCTTGTGGATTTACTCTGACACTGGCCAGCTCATTAAAGGTGCGATTATAGAGAAATATCATCGGTAGAAAATCGGACTTCGCACTACCTTGATGAAAATTTTTAAACACACCTCGAATCTGACGCTTACCGCCCCACATATTGAGTTCCAATCCTACTGCCGACCCCGGATCACTCACTCTCCAGAGATCAAGTGCTGCCTCATTTACCAGGACCTGATCCGTTTCTTTTTGATCTCTAAAATCCTCTCCTGATAGAAGATCCATCTTCATAGTCCTCAGGAAGTCATGATCAATGGAATAAATGTAGAAGTTGTAATTATGCTTCTCCGTGTCTCCATCCAGCGTTATACCTGTAGTCGTGCCCATTTGGTGAGATGGGAGACCCGGTACGCAGCTTGATAATCCTACAGAAATCACTTCTGGATCGGAAAGCAACTGCTGTTTAAAGCTGGTGAATTGAGCTTGCATTTCCTCTGTCGGTGGAGCTTCAACTACTAACGTGTGTTCTGTATCTAAACCCAGATCAATGGACCTAATGAAATCTAATTGCCGATCAATGGTAAGTGTGAGTACCAGTAGAAAAGTAGTAATGGCAAATTGGAATATGACCAATCCTTTCCGTAGATGCTGTCCAATCTTTGAGTGTGAAAATTTACCATTAAGAACAGAAACAGGTCTAAAACCCGATAAAACAAAGGCTGGAAAAAGACCTGATAATAAGGTACTGGTACCGAGAACTAACAGGAAGGTCATCCAAAACTGCCCTAGTTCCCAGGGTGAAAAATTGGGCGGTAATCCAGATAGCATTCTAAAATAAGGTAGTATAACTACAATCAAGACTATGGCGACCACCCCGGCCAGTAGATTTATCAGGAAACTTTCAGTAAAAAATTGCCAGCGAAGCTGTCCCAATGATGATCCGATCACTTTTCTAATACCTACCTCTTTTGCCCTGTCCAAAGACTTTGATGTAGACAGATTTATATAGTTGACAATAGCAATTAGAATTACGAGTAAAGCCACTCCGAGTAAAATCCAGACCGTTTTGGCATCCCCATTTTCTTCGGCTTCAAAAGATTTGTGAGAATATAAATGAATATCATCTACCGGCTGGGCTATGACTTTTTCACTTCTGATTTTTTCTTCAAGTATTAACTGATCATTAAGATCCGCCAAATGTGATTCAAACGCTGCATAGTCGGCGGCACTGTTTAATTGTATATACGTAAATGTGTTATTTCCGTCCCAGTTTTCATCTGATTCTCCAAAGTGCTCCTTTAACGTTTCGAGTGAGACGAGCACATTAAATTTGAGATGTGTATTCGAAGGAGGATCCGGAAGTATCCCGATGATCTCAAAAGGTCGATCCAGCGCTGAATACCAAAGTAGTTCTCCCACTGCATCGCTTTTACCAAAGTATTTCAAGGCCTGAGATTCAGTGAGTGCCATCTGGTTGGGTTCATGGAAAGCATTGGATGGATCTCCGTAGAGAAATGGATAATTGAAGAGACGCTGGAACGAGCTGTCAACTGCAAAGATTCGATCAGCACGAACATACCTGTCATCTTTTCGCAGCGCAATATCATCCAGATGATAGACTCGGACAAAATCTACTGCTTCAGGAATATCTCGCACGATTCGGGGGCCCAATGGTGGATAAGTTTCACAATCCTGATCTACCACTGTCTCGCCATCGAGATAATCCATAGTGACCCTGACCATTCTTGCCGATCCGGGATTGTAAGATTCATAACTGAATTCATAAAAAGCATATAATAGAATCAGTAGTGAGATCACCAATCCTAAACCCATACCCAGTACATTGACCATTGTAAACAATCGATCACGTTGCAAAACCCGGGTTGCTACTTTCAAATTATTTCTCAACAAGCTAAAGAATCCCATTACACCTATTTTAAAGTTTCGTTTTAGTAATGCAGGCCGAATCAGCTTAAAGCAGTCAAGGGTATATCGGAAACGTGCTTTGGACAAACCATGTCGGTCCACATTGTCCTGAAACACTTCATACAAATCACCCTCTATCTCTTCCAGAAATTCAGGATTGATGAGACCCCGTACCAATTTCAAAGGCCAGGCAGGGGGATGAATTTGTGACTCCTTTTTCATACCGAGTTGAAACCAGGTGTTTTATAAAAATACTGTCTCTCTTCGGTTATATCCTGATATTGACCTTTTTCCATGCAGCGGACACCCCACTGGGTTAAACTATAGATTCGTTTTCTGTGCCCATTTCGTACCTCAGATCCCAGTACAGGCGTGGAGCGAATGAATCCCATTTTCTCTAATACTTTCAAAGCTGAAAGCACTTGGGGAATGCTGGTCATCCTACTTTCAGATTGCTCCAGATACCTGGTAATTGAAACTGCATAGGCTTCATCTATGTCGGATATCGTTCGCAATATCAGGTAGTCAAATTTTCGCATTGAAAGCATCTAATTAGTGAGGTAAAAATGTTTTTTTAGAATTTCAATGATCCCACGGAATTGCTTCTCTAACTTGGAATCGTCCTCTGCATTTACGTTCGTCATCACGATGATTCCGGTTTCATGATCTGCGTTAAACCGGAGATCTACTTGTACACCTGGATCACTTCCGGTATGTCCAATATCCCGGCTTTCTGTCCCCATGCCCCAAAAAATTCGGTTTTCATCATCATCTCCCGGTAATAAAGCTTTGATGTCTATTGGATCCAAAACTGTGGGCTCTCCACTTCTCCCCTTCAAAATCTCGATCACAAATCGAGATAAGTCTTCCAATGAAGAATACAGACCTCCATCCGGATAGGTAATCAGCCGATATGGAGCCACCTTATACCCAGATGGAAAATACCTCGTTGCCATTTCCTTCGGTTGTACCCAGGAAGTACGGGTCATCTGTAATGGTTGGAAGATGGACTCTACTGTATAATCACGGAAGGAAAGACCTGATGCAGCTTCGACTATTAGCGCCCCAAAGGCGGCGTTAACGTTAGCATACTGGAATGCGGCTCCCGGTCCACCCTTCGAAAAGTTTTTGCGATTGTACCATTTACCCTCAAGGTTAAATAGGTTCTTGAGGAAGCTCGAAAGTGAAATCTCCTTATGCTTCTCAAGAAAACTCTTGAAACCCGGATGATAGTCACTACCTGTGAACTTTGCCGGTACATAGGTATTTCCATAATACTTTGAGTCGAGCAGCCCGGAGGTATGTGTGCCAAGATGATGTATCCTGATAGATTCTGGAGACTTGGGATATGAGATTTCAAAGGGTAGAAATTCGTTGATTTCTGCATCCAACGTGAAATAACCTCTGGCAAGACATTGAGCCATGGCAACCCCTACCACCGTCTTACTGGCCGATCCTACGTTCAGCGTAGTAGTGTCCGTAAATAGTATCTGCTTTTCGATATCTGCAAAACCATAAGATGCCCTATACACAACTTCTCCATCCTGAATTAATGCCACAGCAAATCCCGGTAGATTGCTTGCCTCATAATGCTCCCTAAGATCCTGATCTACCGATGCATATATATTCTGACCTGCCATCTTCTTTCCCGCGATCCATATGCAAAGGATTATGAGACATCGTTTTACTAAATACATGCACTTATTTTATTCGTAATTGCAGTAAATATATGTTATTAATTTCGTAATTGCAGTTATAATCATAGAAAAGAGATAGAATTATGAATAATTCCTACAAAAGATGAGCTTAAATCGACCCGTAAACGTGGATTTTTTAAGATCTTGAGGTCATGCCACCTATAAAGGATTTTATGCTGGTTGCTTTTCAGGCCGTGCTTTTTATCGGCTTCTTTGTATCCTCAAACCCCGTGTTTGACTTTCAGGCACCAGCAATACTTTGGTTGGGTTTAGCCTTGTGTGCGGGTGGTCTATTGGTAGGAATTGTGGCGGTTATACAGTTGAAAACTAACCTCTCCCCTTTTCCAACACCGGTGAATGGAGGTACTCTCATCAAGGGAGGTCTTTATCGCTATATTCGTCACCCCATTTATCTGGGCATTGTATTGGCGATGTTTGGATACTCGCTCGCATCATATAGCTATCCACGTGTTTTCCTGTCTATTATCTGCTATGGTTTCTTCATGTTGAAGGCGCGATATGAAGAATCACTACTACGCAAGCGCTACCAGGGATACGGAGATTATATGAAGAATACGGGAATGATCTTCCCCAAAATCTAGTGCTCTTTACACTTCTTCCAGAACAGATGTGCCTTCAGAAAAATCATTACAAGTCCACTTCCATTTTTCGTGGAGTTGAATTTTCCCACCCACTAATTTGATGTCGGTGTGGCAGATACCTGTCATAAATTCATTTCTTTGATTTCTGTGTTGATAGTTGAATTTTAACTTTTGCCCCAGTATCTGACCCGACAAGGTGCCAAAGACAATATCTCCCCCTTGATACGTGGCCCAAACTATGTCTCCCTTTTGATGATAGGCGAAGATCGTCTCGTCAGAAACCTCGCCGGAGTCCGAATTTGATAATGCCACAAATCTTCGTCCCCCAAGATTGATCCCCGGATTTTGATCTTTCTCATATCGATCCTGATCTGCAGCTGGATGAGAAATCAGCAAGAACCTCAGATTTTTCTTTCCGTTATTTTGAATGCTATGAATTGTGCCAGGATTCACCTCAAATCCATCTCCGGCATGCACCTCGATGATCTGATTGTCTTCTACGAAAGTCGCGACACCTTCAAGTATATAGAAGAATTGTCCTGCCTCCTGGTGATAATGGGCAGCTTCGCCGGTACCAGAGGGCATCAGCTCCTCCTTTATGGTAAGTTGTTCAGTCTTGAAAAAGACCCAGGCCATACAAACTTCACCCCAGACATATTCGGGTATAGTATCTTTCCTAATTATAGGCATCAGCAAGAATCATTCATTGGTTAATGATGAAATGTACGTTCTTTTCATTTAACTGTGGGGGGCCACCCATCAGTATTAGACTCTGGCACTTCAACCTATTTCTATTGTTTTGAACGGATTTTTCCTCAAAAGTTTTCCACACCTCTTCGCCAAACTCGACATACCTAATCATGTCGGCATTGCATTTATGTCTGATATCTGGTTCATGACCAAGTAAACAAATCATATGTAAACGATCCGAAATCTTACCCATCTATAATCTCAAGTTTCTCTTACTTTGTCAAAAGAAGTAAATCTGTTGTATCACCAGAAATAATTGAAAAGAAACATGGCCAAGCAATTTATAGAAGTAACGGTAAAAAATCATTTGATTTCTCATGGTTATGACAACAATAATCAGGAGATCACCGAAGAAATCGAGTCCCAAAACTGGAGTAAAAAAATGATTCGTACTGATCGAATTCAATCCTTAGGTGAGAAGTATATTCTGACAACCTATGCCCACAACCGCTGGATCTATTGGGAATACCAGGAATCTTATCAAGAAATATTAAATCAGCTAGAAAAGTAATTATGAAATCATCAGGCACTGTCATTTCATTATATGTCTTTGTAGCACTCTGTGACCTGGCCGGGATAATGATGGAATGGACCGAGTTGAGACACTTTTCTAAACCATTACTGATGCCCATACTTGCCTATTATGTTTGGCTAAAATCAGGAAGATCGACCCCTTTTCTACTGGCAGGGATTCTTTTCTCCTGGATCGGTGATGTAGCGCTCATGTATGATCAGATTCGCTCTTTCTATTTCTTGATAGGACTTGGTGCATTTCTACTGGCACATATTCTCTATATCATGAGCTACCGAAGAGCTTCAGATAAGCCGTCTCCCTATGAGAGCAGTTCTCTGGTGGTTGTAGCGTCGGTATTGGTCTTACTGGTAGGAGCTGCATTGCTCTACTTTCTTTCACCTACTTTGGGGCCACTCAAATTTCCTGTTTATTTATATGCTGGCATCCTGGTCTTAATGGTTTTGGCTGCACTTTCACGTTTTCGCAAAACGAATACCATAAGTTACTGGCATGTGTTATGGGGTGCCATACTATTTATGGTTTCAGACTCCATTTTAGCAATCAACAAATTTGCAATGCCTATTTATGCATCGGGGATTTTGATTATGACCACCTACATTTCGGCCCAATATCTTATTGCAAAAGGAATTACGGAGCACTGAGATTAGAAAAAATATCCCTACTTTTGAGGGTGCTATATTTCAAACAACTGTATCGAAGGCTCATATTCAGGTTGAGTGCTTCTAATCACTTTCTCTATCTATCTTTTTACAAGTTTCTCTACGTACCTCCCCGGAATAGCATTAGTGCATTTTTGGATCTATATTCTCGAAATACAGAAGATTTTCAGGTAATCCAAATTGGTGCAAATGATGGTATTACCCATGATCCAATTCACAAATTCATTAAAAGAGATAGTTGGTCAGGTGTATTATTAGAGCCTCAAAAGAGAGTATATCACGAATTTCTAGAACCAATCTATTCTCTTGACAAAGGAATCACAACACTAAATGCAGCCCTTGGAACCAAAAACGGTGTGGGAAAAATCTTTAAAATTGGATTTAGCAATGCACGGTGGGCTTCAGGGCTCACTAGCTTTAATCGGAAAGTGCTAGAAAAAGCATTTACATCGGGACATGTAGCCAGACAACTTGAAAAGGAAAATAGGGAGCTCCCTAATGATCCAAGTACTCATATCGTGGAAGAAAAAATTACGATTATTTGTCCAAATACGTTGTTGAAAACCTACGACATAGAAAATATAGATTTGCTTCAGATTGATACCGAGGGATTTGATTATGAAATCATAAAAATTTTTGATATTGGCCAAACCCAACCCGCAGCTATCATTTATGAAAATATTCATCTTACGGATGAAGACCAGTCTGCGTGTACTAGACACCTGAAAGGTCATCAATATCTAGTAAAGAATTTTGGAGGCAATACACTGGCTGTTCATAAAAATACCGACATTCTTGAATCAATCGAATTTTGATCTCACCTTTTCCAGACTATCCTTAGATCTTGCAGTTCACTAGTCACCAGACTCGTCTAGCTTCACCTTACTTCAGAAAGTACGATATACGAAAAAAGTACATGCGGCAGCAAGCGGTGCACCGATAGCTATAAATCCCATCATAATGCGTAAGATCTCCGTTGATGAAGCCACATCATAAATACTCAAATTAAAATCATGATCCAATGAATACCATAATATTACAGCAGTCCAGCCCGATGACAGGACTGCTGTATTGCCATGATAAATCATCTCTTATAGTGACTTCCGAGCCAAATAGAAGTCTACTTTTTCACACGAATCGTCAGCCAACCTAGCTTCCATTTCAGCTAACGTCTTGGGAGGAGGTACTATGACCTTATCTCCCGGTCTCCAATCCAGCGGCAAGGCTACCTTGTGCTGATCAGAAGTCTGAAGTGCTTTAAGAGCTCGCAAGATCTCATCCATGTTTCTACCCACATTCAGCGGATAATACATGATCAATCGAATTTTTCGATCGGGATCGATAAAGAACACAGCACGAACAGCAGCTGTTTCACTTTCGTTGGGCTGAAGCATTCCATAAAGCTTAGAAACCTTCATGTCCAGATCTGCAATGATGGGAAAATCGAAGTAGACACCCGTATTTTTCTTCACATTATTTACCCATCCCAGGTGAGCATGTACACTATCTATACTTAAGCCAATTAATTCAGTATTTAGTGCATCGAACTCATCCTTACGCGTAGCAAATCCACTCATTTCTGTGGTACAAACCGGAGTAAAATCAGCCGGGTGTGAAAACAATACCACCCATTTTCCTTTGGCATAATCAGACAACTTGATTTTACCAATTGTAGTCAATGCCTCAAAATCGGGAGCATGGTCTCCGATACGTGGCATACTTGTTTGTATTTCTTGTGTTTCCACTGTATTAGCTTTTTTTATTTAACATCAAACCTAGTGAGGTCTACGATGAAAATTTGTGATGACAGTCACAGATCACTGTAAACAAAATATGACACTGGCTAGACTTCGAGTGGAGACATGCAAAGTCATGAGTTTTTTAGAAGGGATATCCCAATGCGATATTAAAGACCCGATTGCTTTTAAACCACCCATCAGTTCCTATCTGGTTGAAGGTCCACCGATTACCTGGTTCAAGGAAGGGCTTACGAATAGGGATAGCGATATCAAATCGCAGTACGATATACTGAATATCAAGACGAAGGCCAAATCCAGCACCAACCGCTAGTTCTCTTAAAAATCGATTGGCAGAAAACACCTTTCTGGGATCAGTCTCCTGGTTTTGTGGATCTAACAACCACACATTTCCTATATCTGTAAAAAAAGCGCCTTTTAAATAAAAGGGCTTAAATATATCAAAGCGGTACTCGAGGTTCCATTCCAATTTGACCTCACCTGTCTTATCAAAAGCGGACTCTGCTATGGTAGATTCCGGATTTGCCCGATAACTCCCCAACAAACCTCTGATTGGAAATGCCCGCATGCTATTCGCACCCCCCAAATAATATTGCTTAATATAGGGTAGTGAAGAGGAATTTAAATAGGCAAAACCAAAGCCTGGAGAAAATCGAGTCACCAAACTACTATTCCGACCGAACCAGTGATATCTGAGATCCAGGTCGACTTTAGTAAATTGTGAAAATTCACTATTAAATATTTGATACGGCCTATTCTTACCTATAAGTGAAGATGCCAGATATAATGAATTGCCAGAAGCCTCTAATTGACCTAATAAGAAAAAATAATCTTTAGCCACCCCCACTTCCTGATTAGTGAACGTGTAATTGTAGGTAGATCCAAAAATAAATAGATTACTCAGACTTTGATCAAGTCTGGGATTATTTTCCAAAAATTGCTCGAAGGCTTCTGTTTTATCACGAATTCGAATGAGATTTAAGGATAGTAAATCTATTTGGTGCCTCTTCCTTCGCGTCTCATCCCAGTCATATCCAAAAGTGATTTTGTAATTAGCAAGCGTAAATAAAGACCTACGTCGCTGAAGATTCGCCAAAAAACCTATACGAGTCTTGGGCACATGAAACGCAGAAGAATTGTCCACGTTAAAAAAAGGCAATATAAATCTGGGAAACGATAAGTCAGCCCTTGCCGTCACTTCCACCAAATTATTATTGAGGGTGTCATCGCTGATTAGAATCTTGCCTCCATTTTCAAATCCTGTGGATAAACTAAGGTCCAATCGTTCAGCTCCATGAAATATATTCTTATGCGTATAGGATCCCTTGAGGGACATACCAAAGGCACCAGCGCGCGTGGTAGTCTCCACTTCCGCACGTATATCCTGTACTTTTCCGGGAGTCAGATAAATATATCGATCCAAATATGAAGTATCATTTGTTACCCGGGTGCGATAGCGAAAATTTACAAACTTATAGATACCCAAATCTAAAAGATGATTAGTTGTAGCTATCTGTCGTTCCTCCGAATAAACATCCCCAAAGTCCTGAGCAATAGACTCCTTAAAGGTCCGAGGTTTCAGTATCTCCAGATTTTGTAGGATCGTCAGGTCCTGATACTTGACACTATCTGAAATAGAGATAAGGGCAGCTTTGTTTAGATCGTAATTTGGGTATATGTAGGTCTTACCAATGTAGTACTTCTTAAAATCAGGACCATAGGTGGGAGGTTTCACTTTCAACCAAAGATCAGAGGCTAGCTCTCCCCGGGTTCTCACAGCGTTGGTATCCACAAAATAAAACAAGGCGTCTTCCGTAAAATCATAGTAACCACGATTACGTGCTTCGATCGTGATTCGCTCTCTTTCATTTATTAGCTTTGACAGACTATAGTAATCTCCCTGCTTCAAAAGTGAGCGACCTGAAATATCTCGTATTATTCTGGGTATAGCCGAAGAAGAGTCTGTAGGTAAGAATATATTTCTTAGCTCATGCCTGCCCGGACTTTCAATCCGATATTTTACGTTTACCCGTTTATTGACATTTGACGTATCAAATGAAACCGAAGAATTAAAATATCCATTGTCTGATAGGTACTTACGCATGATCAGTCTACTCCTCTCTATTTCAGGTTCCTCATAATAGACCGGATCTTGCCCAAATCTTCGTTTAATGAAATTGCTGAGACCTCCTTTTTTTTCTTCGTTACCAAAAGCATAATGGACCCAAAGCCAAAAAGCACTGTTGGGCTTGGGTTGTGAAAGCTCTACTAGATCTGCCCTCAGTGCAGCAGGTCGCACAAATTCTGAAGCCGTGTCCAGCACCACTGAAGTCTGACCATAGATGGGTTCAGCTTCATCTATATACTTACTGACCGAACAGCTATTTAATAGAAATGCTAAGTAGGCTAATATGACAAACCTGATCATCATTTATTCTCTTCTGTACTACTTGCATTATCTAGCTGTAGCTGATATCGTTTACTATTAAATGACTTCGTAAAAAATACGGATACGCCTGTTTCTGAGTAATTCACACCGGGATTAAATATGTTGGCCTCATTGCTGAGCAACTGGAAAAATCGAAGATTATAATCTCCGTCTTCTGTCAACTTATATTCGAGAACAAAGTCTCCTGAAAATGTAGAATTCTGCTGATTTACAAAATTGAGATTTGCATCATTTTCGAATTGTACATTACCCCCGATTTTTAGATTTAAACGATCATTTAGCAAGCGCTTACTCAAACCTACTTGTACCTCTGTGATCAGATCACTCTCATCACTAAAGTTGTTGCTATAAGAATCCAGACCAAAATCCAGATTAACTCCTTTGATGTATTTCTTTGCTAATCTATTGAGCTGACTTGTCAGCAGATTGCTTACACTGCTCAAAATAACAGATTGACCCGCATCGCTCAGCAAATCATTACCAGTGGTCTGTTCTTCGGCCAAGAACGAATTAAAAATCAAAAGACCGAATACTTGCTTATTCATGGCATTCTCATCCTCTCGCAATTGAGCCAGCTTACTACTTACCGTGCTGGTAAGACCATTTCCAGTCTCCGCGGTGGTAATATCAAAATCAGCAACCGGGTCCTCAAGATCTCCAGAAAGATTAAGCTGAACTGCCACATCAGTACGTTGTTTGGATCGGTTTTCCTCAGCAGCATTTAATGTACTCTGATTCTTTATAAGTTCGTAAGTCGTGGTCTTTACCTGATAGCTAGCATCAATATCGAATTTCGCATTGCGTGGATCTCCTGAAAAAGTCACTCTACTACCTTGAGCTATATCAAAGGTGCGGCGCAAGACACGTTGAAAATTAAATGCATACTGTCCCTCAGTGATTTCATAATTACCCAATACCTGAATTTCACCTGAAGACGACATATCGATCGAAAGCTCTGCCTGTCCACGACATTCCAGCCGGTCCCCGGTCGCAGGATCGACAACAATAGTGAGCTGGGCTTCAGGAGTCACTTCTATGTTGGCAGTCATATCAAAGCCGTATTCAGGCAATTGGTAAAGATCCTCGACTGAGGAGGAAGTATCACGGGCTGCGTACTCCTCGGGGTTTGCAAAAATGATAAAGTCCTCCTGCTGAAAACTTGCCTCATAGGTTAGGGGTTGGACAGTAAAATCGGTGCTATCAAGAGTACGGGCATTCAGTAGAAACTGGGGTGCATCTGAAGTGCCCGATACCGTCACATCGGCACTCACGAATAATTGACCATGAAAGAGTGGATTGTCTCTTGCGTTGGTATTTAGTATTTGAAATCGTTCGGTATTGACCTGCAAATTCATCAAAAAGGCTTCATTACTTTCATAATTGATCGTACCGTTGACAATAGCTTCATTAGACTTTTCATCCTCTATGACAAAATTTTCCAGTTGAACCACATTATTTCGTACCGAAACAGACTCCGAGGGAATAGTATATCGTGTCTGCATAAAATCAAAAATGGTAGACGCCTCCTCTAATTCTATCGATCCATTCAGTACTGGCACCAGTACGGTACCTCCCAGATCTAGTTGTCCTGATATCTTGCCCCTGGAATCATGTGCCAATCCTTTCAGGAATGGATCGATCGCCTGTAGGTCCATTCGGTCTATTTCACCACCAATATTCAACGCCTGATTGGACAAATTGTAGGTACCTCTCACATCAAGACCACTGGCACCGCCCTCCAGTTTGATAAGTACATCGATGATGTCTTGTGTACGTTGTCTCGAACTTACCACCAGATCTCCCAGTAATTCATCTCTGACCAGAAGTGAATCAATATTTAAACTGGCCAGATATTTTCTTGGCCCTCCTCCAACCAGGTCTTCCAAAGTGACATCTCCGTTAATCTTCCCCTTATAAGCCGCGTCCTCCATCTGCAGCAATTGAGTGATTTCTTCCAATTCAAAGTTCTTGAGTCCCAATCGCAAATCATTGGAAATCGTGCCATCCGCATCCATGGTTGAGAGATCAATGCGTTGGCCCTCTCTTTCCAGGGCCATATCACGAACTGAAATACTGTTTGAACTTACCTGTAGAATATTGTTAGGATCAATGGACCACTCCCTACCGTTTAGTACAAAGACTTTGTGCAGCTTCAATTGAAAAAGGTCGTCCATTCGGGTCGCCATGGCGGCAAAGCTGATACGCTCCTGAATGGTATCCCCCAACATGTCATCTGCAATGAGACTGATATAGGCTGTATCATTGGCCATACCTAAATCAGCGTAGATAAATGGAAAATTCGTCGCCCCGGGCAAATCGGCATCACTAATCTGCAAGACCTGATCAAAGTAAATCCTATCTCCTGCGGCATGGTAGGTCATCGGGCCGAATCGCATCCCTCCATATTCCAATTCATGTATATAGCCATTTAAAGTGAGCTGATGCTGCTCAGAATCCATTGCCCCAGTCAGCGTTAGCGTATCCAGCTTTTCGAAGTTGGGATCCAACAAACTGACAATAGGAGCTATATTGGTGAGATTGATATGTAGTGAAAAGGCCTGCCCCTCCGGCATTTTTGGAGAAATCATAGAGGAATCCTGCGGCACCAATACCGTATCGACTCCATCTAATGGAAAATAATAGTCCACATACCGCACGAGCAATTGTGGGAGATCCTGGAGAACAAATTTTCCTTCCAATGCGAGATTTAGAAACTCAGACTCCACAAGAAATCGCTTGTCATCATCATTTTGATTGTCCGAAACGATATATATACGATCAGTAGAGTAAGTCTCTTCAAGGTTGGACATGTGCACGTTTCGCAAGGTCACATCCCCATTCATTTTATCAAATTGATCACCTTTAAAGTCTGAAGACAATCTAGTCGACAAACGTAATGGTTGATCTAATAGATTGAGTGCCTCTAAATCTATGGTATCTATTGTGGCATCAAACCTAAATTTTGCCGAGGCACCCAAATCTATCACTCCATCATATTCGAAGGCAAGATTCTCGTCCTCCATCTGAGCATTTCCGGCAAACTGCATTTTATCAAAACGACCATCAATCCTTAATCCCTGATAATTGTAATTATTGAAAGTAAACTCTTTCACTTCTCCCAATACGGTGGCTCGAAGACTATCACTATCCAAACCATATCCAAATGCGTTGACATCCATTGAAATAATACCCATCGATTCCTGCCCTAGCACTCTGCCGATTTGGAAGGAATCGGTAGAGATGTCTCCACTATATGTGGCATTTGTATAGGCTTTATTAAACTCTATATCTATGTTGGTTTGGATATCCCCTACTTCTGATGAAATCCTACCATCCAGTTCAAAGTCATAGATATTTCCTAAAAATTTTCCCTGGTAATAAAATTGACCCAGACTATCCATCGCCGAAGGAAGTCCGTAGGCAGTAAATCCATCGAGATCTTTGCTGACAGTACGAAGGTCTTCTATATCCAGATCAAAAACAGTAGCATCGATATCGGGCAATCCAGTAATATGTGCCTGGCCCTTAAATCCTGTGACGCTACCTGTTGTAAGTGAGATATTGCGACCCGTGAAATCACCTATTTTACCAACAAATTTTCCCGTTAAATAAAATTCACCCCAGGGAGCAATTCCTTCTGGAAGGTCGATATCTCGAGTAATTTTATGTAGGGCATCATATGAAGTTTCAAGACTACGTAAATTAATATTAAATCCCAGGTCACCAGCACCCGAAAGATTACTTAGAGAACCATCCAGCACAACATCAAGGTAGCGCCCCAGAGAAAGGTCAAATGCATTTATTTTTAAATTATTTAAAAACCCATCAACGCTACCCTGCAATTCAATCGGTTGCTTGAGATCTGTTTCCAGAAAATTCTGATTTGCCAAAGCAGGTGCCAACAACGTCAAATCTTTAAGACTTAGTGAGGTACTATTGAATTCAGACTGTACCCTTACTGAACCTACAAAATCACTGAAAGCATCCAGATTGTCATATTCGAGTCTTGTGGTGTTAGTGATTGAGCTACGTGGTGTCTTTACTTCCAGGTGATCCAGACTCAATCCTTGCTGATCCCAGGAAAAATCTCCCTCTAAATTATCCAGGATAAATCCACTTTTCTCCAAAAAATGAAAACGATCAATCTGCCCTGACATTTCCGTTTCATGCCAGCGAAAATTATCGAGAAAAATATCAATGTCGGTCACCAGTAAATGTGAAGGATCTACATACCCGGACAAAGGTACGGAGCTTAAGTCATCATACCTCAGGTTTGTATTTTCAGCCCTAAGCTGCTTAATCAAGATATCCCAACCACTATAGGGAAAAGTAAAACTGCGGATGGTATCGACTGATTCTTGCGAGAGTCCCTCTGTTTGATACCTGATAGAAGATTCTGCAAGACCGATCTGCCGAATTTCGATGGCCTGGTTTTCTGTATCCAGTCTATCGAAGTACAACAGGAGCAATCCGAGATCTGCTTCGAAATCTGTTACCAGATGTTCATCGAAGTTTCTCACCACCGTATTACTCAACTTTATCTTGTCTATTCCAAAGGACCAGCTCGAAGTCGTAGTGTCTTTTGTATCGGAGGAAAATGCATCTATGACAAATTGAAAATTAAAATCTTCAGCTTCTTTTCCTCGATACATATCCAGAACGGCTCCATCCAGTGTCACGGTATTGATAAAAAATTCTTTCTTCCAGAAGGAGAATAAGCTGATATCTGCCTTCAAAGACGATGCGAATAGTAGGGTATCTCCCTGGAGGTCTTCCACATAAATATCTTGCACATCGAGTGTCTTGACAAATTCTATATCCACTCTGCCAATAGACACCGGTGCGCCCAGTGTGCTGCTGAGTCGATTGGTGATCTTATTGACCACATACTGTTGTACAGGTTGAAACTGTAATAAGAGGTAGATAAAGCCTACGAGTAACACCAACACGCCCAGTGTCCACAGGACCAGTTTCAACAATCGTGCAGGTGCTCTCTGAGTCATTCTATATCCTTAATGTGGAGATAAGGGCTAATGTTTGGTTTACCTAGTACCCAAATCATGCCATAGCACTTGATCTTACTTCCAAAATGTTGCACATCTTACTGTACAAATATCGCATTTAGTAGTTGAACGCTTTCATTGTCATGTTCTTTCGCACACTATCGCCTTAACTCAACCTTAACTTGAAATCCTCAGGAAGCTTAGGATCAGACTTGCGAATAAATTTTTGATATTTTTGCAATCTTTCCCACACTATGGATCGCATCAAGGACGGTACTATATTTCTCATCTTTTGTTTACTGGCCGTTCTCTTCCGGTTTACAAGCTTCTTACCCATCGTAATTGACCATGATGAATCGACATATATCGTCATAGCAAATCAATGGATGCAGGGAGTCCTACCCTATGTGGGGACATTGGATGTAAAGCCTATTGGTATCTATGCGGTCTTTTACATGTTTCTATCCATTCTAAAAAGTGTCTGGTTTATCCGTTTCATGACCGCCATAGTCATCGGATGTACAGGATTCCTCTTGTACAGAATTTATTGTAGAGTCTTTCAGAACCGCCCCCAGGGTCTTATCACCGGGACGCTGTACCTCTGGTTAATCTCACTACATAAATGGGGTTGGAGTGCGAATACAGAAATTTATTTTGTCTTATGTTCCGTTCTAACCCTATGGGTGCTACTTCGATCCAACAATGCAAAGCAGTATTTTTTGGTGGGTATAATTCTGGGTGTCGGACTTCTATTTAAATATCATATTATTTTTGACATACTCGCTTTTGTCCTCTTTGACTTCCTCCGGAAATCATCCTGGAAAAATTGGCTTTGGCATTGGTTTATTTCTTTTTTCGGATTTTTGTTACCCTATACCCTGGTAGCCCTCTTCTATTATTCTTCCGGCTATATAGATGAATATATATTTGCTACCTATACAATTCCATCTCAGTATGCCAGTGATTTTTCAATAGGAAAGGCACTTAGTTTTTTGGGCGAATATTTTCTTTCATTTGCACCTATTTCCATAGCCTATTTCTATGGCATGTATTTACTTACAAAAAAATTCAGCGCAGAAAAACAAACAATAATCCTCTTCGTTGTATGGTCACTACTGGCCTGGTTAGGAATTCTATCCACAGGCAAACTATACTTCCACTACTATATTCAATTTTTACCCCCATTTTGTGTTATCGCTTCACTTGTTCTAATGGTTTGGAAGCCAACCAATCTAAGCAGATTTCAAATTGGAAAAGTAGTAGTTGCCATTACCATTGTTACGCTCATTTCAAATGGTAATCAATATTTACAACTGTACAGAAAAAGTGACCCCACCAAAGAAATTGCAGCGCTCATTCTGGCCGATATCGATAGGAATGATTACATCTATACCAATGACAAAAACATCTTGTACTTCTTATGTGATGCGAAAATTCCAACAAAATATGTCCATACATCGTTATTATATAAGGACGATCTCACTTCAGCTTATGAGATTGATCGGGAATCAGAGCTTGAAAGAATCATCGAAACTAGCCCGACGTACATAGTTTTGAGGGAAGAAGTACTCCAGTGGCAGGACATTGTTGCGCAAAAATATCAACCAGTACAGCAGTTTGCAGAAGTAACCGTGTACCGACGAAATGAATAAGGTTGAAGGATCAACAATCACATAATAAGGTCATCCGGAATTAAAAGTATCTTTGCGGCAGAATACATTATTTTAAGACATACATGAAATTTAGCGCCTTAAATCTCCACCCATCTATTCTCGAAGCCATATCCTATATGGGCTTTGAGGAAGCGACTCCAATTCAGGAGCAGGCAATTCCAAAAATTGTAGATGGTGAAGACCTCCTCGCCTGTGCTCAAACAGGCACTGGAAAAACGGCCGCCTTTCTCTTGCCTGTATTACATATACTGTCGGAGAAAGCGGATCATCGTCATATCAAGGTATTGATTATCGTACCGACGCGAGAACTCGCTATCCAGATAGATCAGCAGATTCAGGGGTTTGCTTACTTTGTTCCCGTCGAATCCATCCCAATTTATGGTGGAGGTGACGGATCGGAATGGAATCAGCAAAAAGTCGCACTGACCAAAGGTGCCGACATAATTGTAGCCACCCCGGGTAAACTCATTTCGCACCTTAATCTTGGATACGTAAAATTTGACAACGTAGAGCATCTCATTCTGGATGAAGCAGATCGGATGCTGGATATGGGATTCTATGATGATATTCAAAAGATCATCTCCTTCCTACCCAAGAAAAGGCAGAATCTGATGTTTTCGGCTACGATGCCACCCAAGATCAAGAAGTTGGCCAAGACCATTCTCCATGAGCCAGCAGAGATCAGCCTTTCTCTTTCTAAGCCAGCGGAGGGTGTATTGCAAGCGGCCTATCTGGTCCATAACAGCCAGAAATCCAGGTTAATTGTCGAGCTGTTAAAAGATAAGCCAGACTACAACAGTATTCTCATCTTCAGCTCTACCAAGAAAAAGGTCTCTGAGATCGTTCGGGCCCTCAAAGAAGGTGGTAACGAATCCGAAGGTATTTCCTCTGATCTAGAACAAAATGAAAGAGAAGAAGTACTTCGCCGATTCAAATCCAAAAAGACACGAATCCTGGTTGCCACCGATGTTTTGAGCCGTGGTATCGATATCAAGGATATCAATCTCATCATCAATTATGATGTACCCAATGATGCAGAAGATTATGTACATCGTGTCGGTCGAACCGCAAGAGCATCCACTACGGGTGTGGCCATCACGCTGATCAATAGCGACGACATGTACAAATTTGCCCGTATCGAAAAACTGATTGAGCGAGAGGTGATGAAGATTCCACTCCCCCAGGGCTTTGATGCGGGTCCCGAATGGAATCCCAAAGGAGGAGGTCGCAATCCTAGAGGTGGTGGTCGATCCGGAGGAGGTGGCAAATCCAGAAATCAAGGCAACCGAGGACGCGACAATCGCAAGAAATCCTATCGGGGGAAGAGGTAGCAATTTTCCAGCGGGCAGTCTTTCAGTTTGCAGTCTAGCAGTGGGCAGTTTTTCAGCGAGCAGTGGGCAGTCTTTCCAGTTTGCAGTCTAACAGTGGGTGGTTTATCAGGTTGGTAGCATTATACTGAGGACTGAGAACTGCAGTCTGAGGACTGGAATTGGCAGTTTTTTCAGTATGAGTAAATATTCAAATTGGTAGAATATTACTGAGGACTGAGATTTGCAGACTGAATACTGAAATGGTCAGCTCGATCCAGAAAATAGCGTTTGGATTGTTATATTAATTGTCCTATACCAAACCAACCATCTTTTATATGTCGGACTTTCGGACTCTGAAGGCCTATCAGAAGGGTTTTGAATTAGCTATGGAAATATTTGAGGTTAGCAAAAATTTTCCAAAGGCGGAATGCTACTCTTTGACAGATCAGATCAGGAGATCATCTCGATCTATTTGTGTTAATCTGGCGGAAGGGTATCGCAAAAGAGCATATATAAAGCACTTCGTTGCTAAAATATCAGATGCAGATATGGAAAATGCTGAAACGCAGACCTGGCTATCCTTTGCACATGCATGTGAATACATCACAGAAGAGCAGCACAACTCGCTCCTAATCAAGTCAGAGGAAATTGGTCGGTTACTTGGAGTTATGCTAAGGAATCCGCAGAAATTCCTGTAAAGTTGACGAATGAATAAAATTACGTGACTGAAGGACTGAAGACCGAGAACTGCAAGACTGTAACATGAAACTGCGAGACAGAAAAATTCCCGGCACCTGGAACCTGGAACCTGGGACCAAATTAAACGGAGACGGTTTCACTTATCGCACAGGTCCAAATTAATCACTAACTTCCCCTTTCGCAAAAACAAATAATTTTAAGGATGAAACAAACACTGCTGATTGCTTTTGCACTATTGACATTGCAAACCATACAGGCACAAAAATCACTGTTCAATGGTGAGGATTTGACGGGTTGGGAGATCTACGGGACCGAGAAATGGTACGTGGAAGACGGACTCCTAATTTGTGAAAGTGGACCTGATGCTGAGTATGGATACCTGGGAACGGATGAGTCTTTTAAAAATTTTGAATTGACGCTGGAATTCAAGCAGGGAGCGGATGGAAATAGTGGTGTGTTCTTTCGATCCTCGATCGAGGGTACCAAGATCACAGGATGGCAGGCAGAAGTAGCGCCTCCGGGTCACGATAGTGGAGGAATCTACGAGTCATATGGCCGGGGATGGTTGATCAAGCCTGACCCGGAAAAGGACAAAGCCCTGAAATTTGGTGAGTGGAACATGATGAAGATCCGCGTGGTAGATGATGAAGTCACAACCTGGCTTAATGGCACGGAAATGATCCATCTGAAGGATGAAAAGATTGGTATGGCGGAAGGACAAATCGCACTGCAAATTCATAGTGGAGGGGGAATCAAAGTCTCCTGGAGAAATATCAACATTACCGAACTGGACTAATTGACAACTTCATGAAATCTGATTTGACGAACCGTTCCCGAAGGCGGTTCTTAAAGCATTCTGGTGCTTTTGCAACACTCGCCTTCCTACCTTCAGCTTCCTGGGCCCGCATGCAACAAAGCAAAGTGCGTACAGCTCATATTGGTTTGGGCGGTATGGGTATGGCCGACCTGAAAGCAATCACCAGTCATGATCAGGTAGAAGTAGTCGCACTCTGCGATGTCGATGCACATAACTTGGGTAATGCGCACAAGATGCATTCAGCGGCAAAGACTTTCGCGGACTACCGCAAATTATTTGACGCTGTAGGAAGTGATGTGGATGCAGTGATTGTCAGCACGCCTGACCATACGCATGCACCGGCCTCCCTGGCAGCCATGGAGCTGGCCAAGGCCGTTTATTGTCAAAAGCCTCTGACGCATCACGTATCTGAGGCGCGAGCGATGGCAAGGATCGCTGGGGATAAAAACCTCATCACACAAATGGGTATTCAGGTGCATTCTTTCTATGATTACCAGCTGGCCACTTTGTTGATCCAGTCAGGAATTATCGGAAAAGTACACACCGTGCATGCATGGTCTCCCAAGAATTGGGGGTATGATGGAGTAGCTCCGACCGGCAGTGATATGGTACCCGACTACCTGGATTGGAATCTATGGCTGGGCACGGCTCCTGAGCGTCCCTACAAAGCGGATCAGTACCATCCCGGCAACTGGCGAAAAATCATGGACTACGGATGTGGAACCTTGGGAGACATGGGTGTCCACATCTTTGACACCCCGTACAATGCTCTGGCGCTTGATGTCCCTCTTACAATCTTGAATGAGTGTCGTCCTCCCACCGGATTTGGATTCCCGGAAAAAAATAAGGTGGTATACCAATTTCCCGGCACGGACTATACAGCGGAAAACCTCACCTGGATCTGGTATGATGGTCCTGGTGCTCCTGCAACCCATGCTGATCTGACATTGCCCGGCGGTGATGACCTGCCCGATCAGGGCGCGATGTTTATGGGCGAAAAAGGGAAACTGCTCCTCCCACATTTCATGCAGCTTCCAAAACTCATTGTCGAGGGTCAATATGAAAGTCTCGAGGCAGAGATTGCAAAACATGCTGACACTCTGGGCAATCCTACATCCGACTATGAGACAGAAAGCAATAAGCATTACCATCAGTTTATAAATACGATCCTGAACAAGGATGAGTGCAGTGCACCCTTCTCGTATGCGGCCCGACTTTCAGAGACTATCCTACTAGGCACGATCGCCGGGAGATTTCCGGGCGAAACGCTCGATTGGGACAATGCCTCGGCAAGTTTCAAGCAATCGAAAGCCAATCCTTATCTGAAGGGAGATTATCGGGAGTTTTAGAAGAATCACAACTTCACGTAAAACAACCCATCTGCATGTTGGAAATCCAATTCTCTATGCAGCCTATAAAAGCAAAACAAGATGATTGGATTCTTTAGAAAGATTAGAAAGCAATTGCTGACTAACGAAAGATTTACCAAGTATCTATTATATGCTGTGGGTGAAATCATTCTTGTTGTAATAGGCATTTTGATTGCCCTTCAAATCAACAATTGGAATACCTCAAAAAAAGAAACTGCAGAACTCAGAGGATACCTAAGTGATATCTCCAACAATATTCAAAGTGATCTGCAAGAGCTATCTGAGCTAAGGTTATTTCGTGACAGCTCAAAAGCGGGTGCTATCGCATTCTTGGCTATGTCAGAGAAGCCTATAATCACTAGAAAAGAAATGATAGATTTCTTTGACCAATACAGCAAACATTTGCCGATTTTTGATCAATACTTCAGAAATGACGAGAGTGGATTCGATGCGCTTAAAAATTCAGGATATCTCAGTAAGTTACAGAATACCTCGGTGAAGAAGTCGCTGTTTACGTACCACAATACGATTGCAGAAATTGGAGAGGCAGAAAAAAGCCTCAATAATTTCATTGAGGATATGGAGACCGAGATGTTTAAGGATAATGTACTGCAACAAGCTATGGTTCTACTTCGTGATTCCCACGATCCTCACTTCAGAGAACGTATGGAGCCCCTCCTTAAGCATCCTGCCTTTATAGGAGTCAATATGAGAGTAGCACAGCTCAATACCATGAACCGACTGTATGACGAGCTTCAGGTCCAAGGTGATGAGGTGTTGAGATTGATTGAGGATTGGTGAAAGTAATCACCTCATGGACAGGTTCTTGAAACAGTTTTCTTATCTTCCCCCATCCCAACTATTTTACGTACCTTTGCGCGCCCAAAAAGCTCAGCAGCACAGCTCCCGTACTCCTGAGGCACTTCTTATTGAAAATCACTATCGAAAGGATAGTATAAAAAATTGTCATGGAGACATTCGCAGAATCTGGTCTTAAACCAGCGTTGCTAAGCGCACTCAGCATACTCAAATACGATAAACCCACTCCTATTCAAGTCAAGGCACTGGACCATTTGATGGAAGGTGACAAAGACCTAATTGGATTGGCGCAGACAGGGACGGGAAAAACCGCTGCTTTCAGCTTGCCTTTAATCCATCGTACACACCTGGAAATCAAGAAGGTGCAGACACTCATACTCTGCCCTACCCGCGAATTGTGCCTTCAAATCTGCAGAGATGTTGAGTCTTACACGCAGGATATGGGGGGCTTTTCTGCGCTAGCCGTCTATGGTGGTGCCAGTATGACCAAGCAAATCAAAGCGTTGAAGAAAGGCACCCATATGGTAGTGGGTACACCGGGACGGACCCTCGATCTTATCAAGCGCGGTATACTCAAGTTAAATAACATCCGATGGGTAGTCCTGGATGAGGCAGATGAAATGCTTTCCATGGGATTCAAAGATGACCTGGATGCTATTCTCGATGCTACTCCGGAGGAAAAGCAAACGCTCTTGTTTTCGGCTACCATGCCAAAGGAGATATCTCGCATTGCCGATAAATACATGGATAATCCAGTTGAAATCACAGCGGGACAACGCAATATTTCAGCCACCAATATCGACCATGGATTCTACTACAGCGCACCCAGAGATCGATACCGTACACTAAAGGCGATTGTCGATGCACATCCTGATATGTACGCCATCATTTTCTGTCGTACCCGCGCAGAAACCAAGGATGTAGCGGCGCAGCTGGGTAAGGACAATTATAGCGCCGACGCACTGCATGGAGACCTCTCGCAATCACAACGAGACTACGTGATGGATCGATTTCGTCGTAAGCAATTACACTTCCTGGTGGCTACTGATGTTGCGGCACGAGGACTGGACGTGAACGATCTAACACACGTGATAAACTTTAATCTACCCGATGAATTAGAATCTTATATCCACCGTTGTGGTAGAACGGGAAGAGCCGGGAAGGAAGGATCCGCGATATCGATTATTCACCGACGTGAGATAAGAAAAATAAAGATCCTTGAACGAAAGATTGGAGCCTCGATAGAGGAGCAAAGGATTCCTACGGTAACTGAGATCATTGGAAAAAGACTCTTCAGGGGCATCGACCAACTAGAGCATCAACCTGTTGAAGAAGATCAGGTGGCCCGGTACCGGGATGCTGTCCAAAAGAAATTGAGTTGGCTGACAAAGGAAGAACTCATCGACCGAATCATTAGTCAGGAAATCAGCACGCTAGTAGAGTTCTACAAACATCTGCCCAAGACAAGACCGGTAGAACATTCTGACAGAAGGGACCGCACGGATCGAAGGGACCGCACGGATCGAAGAGATCGCAGGGATCGCGGGGATCGCAGGGATCACAGCGATCGGCAGGAAGATTATGCTGATTCCTCCAATTTTACCCGGTTCTACATTAATCTGGGCTCGAAGCATAAAGTGGATGCAAAGGACCTCCTTGGAATTCTCAATGAACATATGCGGGGAGACAGTTTTGATGTTGGCAAAATCGATATCCTAAAGTCCTTTTCTTTTTTTGAGGTCGAGAACTCAGTGGCTGAAAATGTACTGAAGGCCTTTGATGGCGCCCAAATCCATGACCACAAGCTGGTGGTGGAGAAGTCTAAACCACAACCTGAAATATCCCTGAAGAAAAAGCACAAGAAGAAGAGTCGGAAGAAAAGAGATTCTGATCATGGATTCAAAGGGAGATCGAAAAGAAAAAAACGGCATCGCAGCAAATAGTGTCTTCGCGAACCCCGTTCCAGTTGATTCTTAGTCGTAGTATTCCCATTTAATTTTGCGGTTACGTAGCAGCTTACTACCTTTTGGAAGTAATTATCTAATTCCTTCATATACCCGCCTTGAGGTATCTGAGCGAACCAAATCAAACTGCTTCTATGAACCGAAAAATTATTCTTACTGAAAATGAGATCCCCGAAAACTGGTATAACATAATTGCTGATATGCCCAATAAGCCTCTGCCTCCCCTGCATCCCGGGACCAAGGAACCCATTGGTCCGGAAGCGCTGGCTCCTTTATTTCCTATGGAGTTAATCAAGCAGGAAGTTACGGCTGAGAAATGGGTGGAAATCCCCGAGGAAGTACGAGATGTGTACAAGCTTTGGAGACCCACACCGCTCTACCGGGCGTATGGACTGGAAAAGGCCTTAGATTCTCCCGCGAAAATCTATTACAAATACGAAGGGGTAAGTCCTTCCGGATCGCACAAGCCCAATACGGCGGTTCCTCAGGCCTACTACAACAAGCAGGAAGGGGTCAAACGAATAACCACAGAAACCGGTGCTGGCCAATGGGGCAGTGCCCTCAGTTTTGCCTGCAATCTATATGGAATTGAGTGCGAAGTATATATGGTGAAGCTAAGCTATAATCAAAAGCCTTACCGAAAACTGATGATGAATACTTGGGGTGCGAAGGTATATGCATCTCCTACGGATCAGACAGAAGCTGGAAGAAAGATCCTGGCAAAAGATCCGAATTCTCCGGGTTCTCTGGGGATTGCTATCTCCGAAGCTGTCGAAAGAGCCGCTACGGATGAAGACACAAAATACTCCTTGGGAAGTGTGCTCAATCACGTGCTACTCCATCAGACCATCGTAGGTCAGGAGGCACTCTTGCAGATGGAAAAAGCGGGAGACTGGCCTGATGTGGTGGTTGCACCCTTTGGAGGTGGATCTAACTTTGCCGGTCTTTCATTTCCCTTCCTCCGTCATAATCTGGAGTCTGGTAGAAAGGTACGTTGTATTGCCAGTGAGCCCGCCTCTTGTCCTAAATTGACCCGTGGTGTCTTCCGATATGATTTTGGTGATACTGTGGGGATGACACCACTTCTACCTATGTATACCCTGGGACATAATTTCGTACCAGCTCCTATCCATGCCGGTGGATTACGCTACCATGGTGCAGGGGTGGTGGTATCGCAACTGCTTAAGGACGGTCTGATTGAGGCAGAAGCGCACGATCAACTGGAAGCCTTTGATGCCGGTGTCAAATTTGCGCGTGCAGAGGGAATCATCCCGGCACCAGAAGCTACCCATGCCATTGCAACCGTGGTAAAGGAAGTGGAACAGTGCAAGAAGGAAGGTACCCGTAAAACGATACTCTTTAACCTTTGTGGCCATGGTAATTTTGATATGAAAGCATATGAAGATTATTTCGAGGGTCGCCTGGTGAAACACGAGCTTACGGATGCTGAGATTCAAGCCTCTCTGGCAGAACTGGAGACACCTACTATCTAGATCCCAAATAAAACCGGAATATTCAGATTATACAGGAGGGCGTCTAAAATTGGACGTCCTTTTTTATTTTGCATGATGAGCATCGAGAAAGTAAATATTCATGAAAAATTGGAGCTGTTTTCAGATCATTGGAATCCACGCATTGTGGGAGCACTCAATGATCAGCATGTAAAACTGGTGAAAGCACAAGGAGTCTTTGACTGGCATTCCCATGAGGACGAGGACGAAATGTTTTTTGTCGTGAAAGGCAGTTTTGAAATGCATCTTCGTGATCGGGTTATTCCTATCTCTGAAGGGGAATTTATTATCATACCTAAAGGAACGGAGCACCGGCCGGTTGCTCCCCAGGAGGTACAGGTGATGTTATTCGAACCTGCGAGCACCGTCAATACCGGGGATAATCCCGATTCAGGTTTTAAACAGAAAAAAGTGGACTGGATTTAGGTTGGGTGTGAGTGTGAGTGTGAGTGTGAGTGTGAGTGTGAGTGTGAGTGTGGGTGTGAGTGTGAGTTATTTTTGGCCATTTAGTCTAAAAAAAAGAATGAGTAAAGTAGAATACGTTATTGAAAAAGAATTAGACCCCGTCGAATTTACGGAGGTTCTAATCGAGAGTGGACTAGGTCAGCGCCGACCTATCGAAGAGTTTGACATCATCCATGGAATGTGCACAAATGCTGATATTATTGTCACTGCCCGAAATGCGGAGGGCGAACTTATTGGAGTAGCTCGTAGTATCACCGACTGGCACTATTGCACCTACCTCTCTGATCTGGCCGTACATAAAAAATATCAGCATCAGGGTATTGGTAAAAAACTCATACAGGAGACCCAAAAGGCGGCCCCTACGACTAATTTGATCCTACTATCCGCACCAGCAGCCGTAGAGTACTATCCTAAAATCGGAATGGCCGGAGCGCCGGGATTTATTTTGAAGAATGGTGATGAGTTGAAGTGATTTTTTGGGTTGTTGGGTTTCTGGGTTGTTGGGTTAGTGATGTTTTGGGTTTTTCCTTAGCATTAAAATACCCATACCGAGAATCCACAGTATAAACGTCAGTACAAAAACTCTAAATCCAGATAGATCTAGAAAATAAAATCCAAAAATATGCATAAATATAATCAGAACAGAGATCAGCAGACCGAAATATCCCATCCATCTGTATGTGTCCCTATTTCTGATTATAGAGATGGACCAGAAAGACACCGCGATAATCAGCCCTCCTATAAAAATGTAATCGAACATATGATTTAAGGCCATGCTATACCGCATCACATGAGAAACGCCTTCTCCATCCACTTCACTGATACCATCTATAAAGAACGGTAAAGCCAATCCATTCACACCAGCTGCCCCCATAGCCGCCACCAGTGCAAAGAAGCTGAAAATAAATCCAAGTTGAGATATCAGGTTCCTACCAGCATAAAGCATAATACCATAAAATCCGTATAAACAAAACGGAAGGGACAAAATAGCGATCACGTGTGTACTAATTATCAAACCACGTATCGATCGAATGTGTTCTATACTTCCACCGACCGGATGGAGTACCATTGTGACAAACCACAGAAATACACCCATCAATAATAATAGACCTGCCTGTCGCCTTACTTTGTCTTCCATACTACTACCATTTATTAGGGTAAATGTACATTCCACAGCAGAAAGGTTTCTTGATTCAAATCAAGAAATCAGGCCTTTCGAATTCTTTTACGGATTCTACTCAGGGTTTCTGGTGTCATCCTTAGGAAGGAAGCAATATCTTTGAGAGTAAAGGCTTGCAGCAACTCTGGTCTATGCTCTAATAAATAAAGATATCGAACATCAGGAGTGGTATCATGACGATTCATGAAACTTTCCAATTCAGATGCCGCAAATAATCGACCCAAGATAAAATACTTATTAGAAATTGCGATCAGCTCATGCAATGACTCGATCGAAATGCTGGAGACCAAACAATTACTCTGGGCTATAATGGCAATATTTGAAGGACTTTGCCTAGTGAAACTCTCGTGATCTAGCACCCAATCCCCTTGCAGAGATAAGTTTACTATATGTCGATCCCCGGATGATGAATATCGGATATGAGACACCGTACCATTTTCCAGGAATGACAGTTTTTTACATGTTTGACCTAATTTGAGGAGACAGTCATTTTTAAGTATCTGAGATACTGTAATACGATCCAATAAAGACTCGTACTCAGCTTCACTTAAGTGAATTAAATCATGCACTTTTTTGACGACACCCAGTCCATTCTTATTCATATGTCTTTAGTGAAACTAACTACAATATAACAATCGAGAGAATAAGGGTCGCAGGCAAGGAAATCCAATACCTTCAATCGTTGACTTCAATCAATCTTTTCGAAAGCAATGGCCAGAAAAGACTGTAGCTCTAATTCGTTGCCTTAACAAATACCCGAAAGTCACTATATCGTGCTGATCGCGTATACATATGGCGTAAGCCGATTCTTCCTTTTGAAGGTGATTGTTCAGGAAGTAAATCCCAGGAAAAAACTTCTGCACGATTGTCTCCTTCTACTTTGAAATACAACTTGCTATTAGATTTGATGACTGTAATGGAATATTCAACATATGGGAGAAATAAGCCCGTTTTAAAGAATGTTGGAAGTATCTCGGTCTCACCAAATTTGCCCTCCTCAGCAGGATATTTTCTCACTCTGACATAGTCGTTCTCCGGATCTTCATTCACCGTTGGAAAGGCAGCATAACTTAAATGCAGTGGATCCATATTATAATAATACTTACTCATGGTAGGTATTTCCCGGTATTTATTCCAAAGAGTAATATCTTTTGAAAATTCATGGATACCGGTCCCTGAAGCCTGGATAAATAAGATATTTACGTTGATATTCTGACTGTCAGTCCGAGTGTAATTATATTGGATTTTCACATCTCCCTCAAAAGACTTCTTTGTCCATAATACGGCATGATGTGCATCATCCCGATTTTGGGGTCCGGCGGCAAAGTTCATGCCTTCATTTGAAGTTTTAACCTCCGCCTTCAATCCGTCTAAAAACCATTTTTCCTGCCAGTCACCTGTACCGGAATCAGCAAATGTTAGTTTCCAATCAGAATCACTATCCAGCTTTCCAAACTGACTTGTGTTTCTGGAGCAACCTACGATCATCAACCAGAAGGCAATGAGCAGCATCCCTCTTCCATCTTTGGCCAGTTGTGGACCTGTCATTATCATACTTATAGCCGATGCAGCCAGATTGAATGGTGACTCATACCTGTGAAGAAAATTCAACAAAAATACAAGATAGTAATTCCCTGCAACAGGATTTAAAGTGCTTCTGTGACCGGCCATCCTATATAGTGCGATGCTTAATAAGATTCCCGAACCTAAATGGGAGCAAGATGCTTACTCGTCCCGCAGACAGTCATTTGGATTGACAATAGCTGACCGATATGCCTGCGTGCTCACAGTAATCCATGCCACCAGCATCACAAGTAATCCAGCTACGAAGAAATAGGTCCACTCCATGGGAATCCTATACTGAAAGCGTTCTAACCAATTCCGAACTATAAAATACGCAACAGGAAGTCCCACAGCAATGGAGATCCCCACCAGTTTTGTGAAATCTTTTGTGAGTAAGAGTACGACTTGAGAAACAGAAGCTCCTAATACTTTCCGGACTCCGATTTCCTTCTTTCTGCGTTCTCCAGTAAAGGCTGCGAGACCAAATAAACCTAGGCATGAAATCAAAATTGCAAAGCCGGCAAAATATCGGGACAAGCGCGCCACTCGTTGCTCACCTGCATATTGTCGTTGATATTCTTCATCGACAAATCGATATTCGAAAGGGAATCCTGGATTAAATCTCTCATATAGATCCCGGAGCTCTTTGATGCCCTGCTGCTCATATCCTGCCTTTAGATTAGCCATAATTCTCCAGGTATTTTCGGGCCATAATCTGAAGAATAAAGGTTTTACATTCTCATGTAAGGATTGAAAATGAAAATCTTTTACTACGCCAATTATTTCCAAATCATATTCATCCCATAGTCGTATCACTTTTCCGATGGGATCGTCCTGAAAACCCATGACTTCAATGGCCTTTTCATTAAATACGATTTTGGTAGTGTCGCTTCCATATTCTTTCGAAAAGGATCTGCCCATTTTCATTTCAGCTCCAATCGTTTCAATTAAATCATAGTTGACGGCAACATTTTCAAAAAGAATTCTGTCTTCAGGGTTTTTTCCATCCCAGTTCAGTCCGGAGGTATTATTTTGACGCCCTACCAGATCATGCCCAATAGAGCTCACGCTTTTTACGGAGGGTAACCTTTTGGCTTCTTCCAGAAAGGCATCATATCGATCTTCTAATTGCCCATCCATCGAAAAATGTACGAGCTGATCTTTATCATATCCAAGATTTCGCTCTTGCACAAACATGATCTGTTTGTAAACTATCAATACTGATAGAATTAGAATGACAGACATTGTAAATTGAAACACTACCAGTCCTCTTCTTGCCCACAACTCCCCTATCGAGGTCTTCAATTCACCTTTAAGCACTTTCACTGGTTTAAAAGAGGATAAATAGATAGCGGGGTAGCTGCCAGCCAGCAACCCGGTAACAGTAGAAATCCCCAGAAATGATAACAGAATATTTGGGGTGAGACTGAATACAATTTGCTTATCTGTGATGGTATTAAACGTCGGAATGAATAGCCATACAATCACACTGGCAATCAGCAGTGATAGAAAGGATAGTATCAGGGATTCAATTAAATACTGCCCTATCAGACTTTTTCTTTCGACTCCCAGAGTTTTCTTTACACCCACTTCCTTTGCGCGTTGTGAACCCTGAGCCGTAGAAAGATTCATAAAGTTGATACAAGCAATAATCAGCACAAAGATCGCAATCATTGAAAACAAACGTACATATTCAATCCTGCCGCCCGATAGTTTACCGTTTTCATAGCGACCATGTAAATAGCGGTCTGCATAGGGCTGCAAAAAGAGCGAAACATTAGATTCCTCATTTCGGTCCTTGACAAAATCCTTGATTTTTTCAGATACAGCAGCTGCATCCGCATTGGCAATTAGTTTTACATAAGTGGGCGGGGAATTACTTCCCCAATTCTTGAGCCATTCACTTACCTCAAGATATCGATCGTAAGGGGTAATGGCATCGAATTGCTCTGAAGAATTTCCGGGTACATTCTCAAAAATTCCTACTACCTGATATTTCCAGTCATGATCAAGCTCCACGGTCTGATGCATAGCTTCTTCGACACTTCCAAATAAACTTAAAGCGGTCTTTTTCGACAATACAATATGACTATGATCTGTAAGCACCTCATCAGCAGAACCCTCAATAAGCTCATAATTAAAAAGCTTAAAAAAATCTGACTCCGCGTGATGCCCTATTGCCTTTACATTTTTATCTCCAACGGAAAGCGTATAGCTATTTGACCAATTTACAGTAGCTGCTAATTCTATTTCAGGAATTTCTTCCTTGAGCGTCCTAGCTAATAATCCCGGGGTGGAAGAGGTGGTCATAATGCCCTCAGCATACGTCTGATGCTCCAGTACCTGGTAGAGGTTATCATCATGAAACTGATCTACACTTCTTTCATCCTGTACCCATAGGAATATCAAGAGAGCGCAAGCAAGACCTGTGGATAAGCCTACTACATTAATTAAGAAACTGGCTTTATGACGTGAAAAGGTTCTAAAGGCGAGCTTGAAGGCATGTTTGATCATTGGTCCTTGTTTTTACTATGGGATTGAGCCAGCCGTAGGCTCGGCTTTCAAAACAAGGACGGGGTCACCCTGAGAAAGGTTGCAGGAAAGTCGTTAAAATGCAGAAAAGAAAGAAGTGCAGGACGACCAAATCCTGCACTCTTTCAAAAAACACCAATAAATTAGTCTTAACTAAATTATTGCTGCATAATTGCCAATCGGGTCAGGGCTTTATAGGGATATTTTTCGTAGTCCCTATGAATACCACCTTCTTTACGGAAGAAATCATTTAGATCTTTCACCTCTCGCTTAATTGTCGCACTCTTTTTGCGCTTATTTCTGTCATAGTACTCAATAACAAAATATCGGTTATTGGAAGGTTTTAGTGACTGGGGAATGAAGGGAAGTTGTTGATATCTCCAGTCTCCCTGAGGTTTAGCTATATACCGACCCTGAAAATTGGGCTTTTCAAAATATACGACATAGCCTCTCTTATAATCATCGTACCACTTTTCATTGCGGTAGTCATTATTGTTCCCATTGTTTGCGTTACCGTTATTACCTCCTGCCTCACGGATCACAATTCGCTTAATGTACTGATAAGGTTCTCTTCGATCACGGATATTCCATTTTTCACAAACTCGGTAAAAATCCTGTAAATCCTGCGTCACCACATACTGCTGCTCCCGATTATTGCGGTCCATATAGTAGAAAACAACCTCCCTTCCACGTGGCACTCTCAATGAATAAGCTCCATATTTTAATCTTCTGGGATCGTACTCACCAGGCTTCAAACCTTCATAGCTGTCCTTATAGCCCCTATCTTTGTACCAAACCACGTATCCCTTCTTGTAATAGTCGTCGGCTCCCATGCCACCATTGTTATTATTGCCATTGTTAGCATGTCCATCATTTCCACCGCGCTTACGAATTACAACACGATTAATGTACTTGTAGGGATCGCGTACATCACGTAGGTTCCATCGCTGACATTCACGGTAGAAATCCTGCAAGTCCTTTGTAGCTACATATTGCTGGTCTCTATTATTTCTATCCTTATAATAGAAAACAACTTCGACGTCTCTAGGTATTCGCAGGGAGGATGCACCATACTTAAACCTTTGGGGATCATACTCACCCATTTTAAGACCTTCATAGCTATCTCGATAACCTTTTCCTTTATACCAGACTACATATCCTTTCTTATAGTAGTCGTCGGCTCGCATGCCTCCATTGTTATTACCATTATTGGCTTGCTCACCACCACCACAAACTACCTTCACGCGGTAGATATATCTCCAGTAGTCATTGGACTTGAAATTCCATTTCTTAAATAACTCATAGAGATTCTTGTGCGAAGAGCTTACTTTGTAGTCCTTCTTTTTTCCGTATTTATCATTGTAGTAGAACACAGCATAGCAGCCATCTCTCAGTTTTAGAGATCGTGCCTTATACTGCCATTTTTTGGGATCGTAATCGCCACCATCTTTGTAGAACTTCTGTCCCCGGTAGCTATCATCCTGATAAAATGTGGCTGCCTCTTCCTGTGCAGTCACACCTGTTACTGCCGCAAAACTGGTCAAGACAGCAACACAAAAACTCATTATTAGTGTTTTCATTTTGGGTAGATTAATGTGTTGATAAATAATTTCTCTCAAAAGTAGAGCCCCTGCCAGGTCCATCCTTCACCCATTTGGGTGATTTTGCCCTATCTTTCTGTTACAAATTACTTAAAAATGAATCAGTTAGTTGGTCCTGCTAATGTGGTTGTTTTGGGATGCGGAAGAAGTGGCACCTCAATCTTCGGTGAATTATTTGAACATCTCACAGCTTATCGATACTATAGTGAACCCGCCTATCAGACACTTATTGAACTGGAAAAGACATCCCCAATCGCTGTGAAAGTACCCCTATCAGATCCCCAATACCCTCCCAATCCGGGACTGTCCGTACCCCTTGATCATTTAAACGAGATCTTGGCTGATCCGGTCATCTTTTGGCAGGTAAGACATCCACTCGATACCATATGTTCCTTAAAAGTGGGTATCTCAAAAAATTGGGGTCATCATCCTCGACCTCACGATTGGGAAGAGTGGTTGAATAGACCATTAATTGAGCAGTGCGCACATCATTGGCACTATATCAATTCTGTGGGATACGACCAAGTAAAAGACCTTTGCCATATTTCCCGATTTGAAGACATGCTACTTGACACTCAGAATTTCGCAGAGCAGGTGTTGGATAGAATAAACTATCAAGTGGATGAACCGCATGAAGGTCTAAGTGCCTGGATCGACCGAGTACAGGATTCAAATAATGAGAAATTTATCGAAGCGGAAACGTCCCGGGCCTATTCGACAAAAGATCATTCAGTCAGAGTGGGACGGTGGAAAGAAAATCTAACCCCGGAAGAAATTGATACTGCCCTCCCGATGGTTTCAAAGACAGCCTCCCAATTTGGATACTCTTTATAGTACTATTAAGGTTTTTTCGCGACGCTCTGCGTGAGGTTTTGAAATGCTGCATTATACTATTTCGGTTCTTGAGTTTGGCGCTCAATAATAGTCAATTAACCCCTTCATGATATCAAGCTTCGATCTTTTGTATCGAAACATTCGCTCCATATACTCCGAGCCATATTTGGGATTCAGGGAGTCTGGAGTTTCCAATTTCCAATCTGTTGTATCATACCCCATTCTTTGTAATATTGGATTAAGTAAAGGCTGCATCCATTCAACATCTTCCTCGTTAAACCATTTTCGCCAATTGCCGTAGGATTGACTCCTGTTTACCTGTCTGGCCAACTGGTAGACTTGTGTTTCAGGGTCAATATGAAATCCAAGAAAATGGTTTAATGCTTCTAGTTTATGGTCGATAAAGTCTTCGTATTTAATCAGAAGGAATTTGTTGTCTGGATCTGAGATATTAAATGTTTCATCAATTTTTTCAATGACAAAATGATATCTATTGAAAAAAGAATCAAGTCTAAAGCAAGTGGTCATGCATTCTCTGAAAGGCACTTCAACTGGATTTTTTTCTTTTTTCCTGATAAGTGAGAGTGCCTCGTGATACTTATCTTCCTTCACACCATGCGCAGCATACCAGGCATACAAAAAGGAACTAATCATTTGGTCTCTGGGATCCCGAACAATCCATATGACCTGATCATACAATGTCTGAATTTCCTGTAATTGCTCAGGCTGTTGAGGGTATAAAAGTACCTTACTGACTACTTTACCCTTTCTGGAACATATATGCCGATGTAATGATAGGTCACTTTGTCCGAAGACACTCCGCGGTTCCAAAAACAAATGGTTTACCTTAAGTGCCTTACTAATGCGGGCTGTCAATATGGTGGTTCCACTTTTACCAAGACCCAGGATAAGAATTTTCCTCGATGCCACTTTCTTAATATGAGGCTCCATTTTTTGCCAAATCATTCTGCCCAGACCCATATGTATAATCTTTGTTCCTCCCCGTTCAAACTTGCCAAGACGATAGAATATAACGAAAGGTAAGTAATCCTCTTAAGTGCTCTCTGGGATAGCCTCACTTTCTGACTGGCGCATGCAATAAAAGAATGAAAATCTGCCGTTTAGATGACTATGTCGAATACCTTACTAACTTTTCTTCTGATTAGTTGCTTCAGTTCCGTTTCTGCTCAGGAATTTCAGGTCGAGATACGGGAAATCCGGGATGAAGGTCAAATCCAAATTGTGGCCAGCAATCACGAAATCTTTCCTGTGACGGTCGAACTCTCTCTAAGTGATATCAAGAACCTGGATGTGACCGATGAAGACATAGCCTTAGCGCTACAAGGCAAGGTCAAAGACCAGACACTGGCGATCCTTCGTCCCGCACCTGGTAAAACCTGGAATTATAAGTTGAAGTATCGTCTGCATTTTGGTGATGTCCTGATGGAATCTTTTGATGAAGACTATATTTACCACTTGCCTTATGAGAAAGGGAAATCCTACATCGTGTCACAGGGATACAATGGTCGCCTGTCCCATACGGGAGAGAATGCCCTTGATTTTGACATGGAAATCGGCACCAAGATCTGTGCAGCCAGAGCAGGAATTGTAATCAAAGTGGTAGAAGAACACAATCGATCATGTCCGGATGTATCCTGTAATGATTTTAGTAATCAAATTGTCATTTTACATAGTGATGGTACTATGTCGGAATATGCACATCTCAAGCAAAACGGAGCGTTTGTCGAGGTAGGACAGTCTGTATCCTCGGGAGAGCTGATTGGTCTCAGTGGCAATACGGGCTGGACCACGGGTCCTCATTTACATTTCACTGTATTTAGGCCTACGCTTGAGGGTCGGGAAACCATTCGTACCGTTTTTAATACCGGAAAGGAAGAAGGAGAATACCTGAAGGAACTGAAGACATATAGAGCCTTCTAGGAGAAGTAGATATAAGATTGGGTCTAGGTACAGTGGGTTTCATGAATTGAAGTAAATTCATGTTTAAATGCTTTTGAGTCCAATCACTTATTGCCGGCTCAGGCCACTAAGTGCACTTGAATGTTTCTTGATCAAGATCACTGAGAATTTTTGTTGATGTATGTCTACTTACTAGACTTTCATTATTTCCCTGGTACGATTTCCCTTCAGGACCATCAATCGTCCATCAGTAAATTGGATCTTCGTTGACCTGCCTCTTGGGGGTATGATTTCATATTGATGGTCATCCATCTCAATTTTCATTTGAAAGACTTTGCGCTTTCCCCTGACTTTATAGATGTGGTAAGTATTTCCGGATGATTTGATGAGATATTGATTTCTGGCTCCGATTAACAATCCTTCCGGCAATTGATTTGCAAATAGCCGTGTTCTTCCTCGTTTATGCACCTGATAGAGGCCATTTCCCTTTTGCTCCAGTCCATGCCAACCTCCATGATGATTAGAAATGACGGCATCATCCTCCACCTGTAAGTCGACAAGAGTTCGGTTTCCTCGCTTTACCAATACCTGATCAGCAGTCCGTTGTATTGACTGACACGAAGCATTGGCAAAAATACCCTGCCTTTCACGACAGATTTGATCACCCGTGGCATTGAAAGCGCTCCGTAAATCTTCAGTGAAACGATTAAGCTTCTCGACAGAAAACTCATGCTCATTTTCAACCCAGGGAAGTTTGTTAATAAGTAGAGATAAGTTGCAATTCAAGTCGAAGAATAATCCATTGCCCAGGTCGATGCCTACGGGATGATAGGGTATATCCTCTGTCACGCATTGATCATCCAAGGCAAAGGATTCGCGCTGCCTAATCACATCAATACGTTGCTCATAAATGTCGAAGGCAGGCTCAAATGTCCGATCAGACTCCGTATTATCAAAAACTGGATTCAAAAACACAAGACAGAGAAAAGGGTACCAATTAATCATCCTGAAACTTTTCAACTTAGAGAAAAGTAGGAATAATTGGTCAGCCATTCTTTTAAGACAACCTTAAATCTCAGTCAGAATCCGTTAAAACCCCGCATACTCTCGGTCGAGGATCTATGGCGAGTAAAAAAACTAACTAAGTCCGGCACGACCTTTCCAGGGACCCTCAATCGCCAGTGTCAAACCAGGGCCCTGGATATTGACAAAGAGTGTCTTTCCATCCGGAGAAAAAGTAGCTCCTGCAAACTCAGAAGGATATCCTACATTTTCAGCAATATGATAAATTTCACCAGCCGGAGTCACACCTACTATTTTCGGATCCTTCTTGTCTTCACAAATGACAATGTCACCGTGCGCAGAAATCGTGACATTATCACAACTCTCCACCAGTGCTGAATTATTAGGTTCTATAAATATCTCAAGAGTGGCCGGGTCCTCAACCTCTCTGGGTGTACCTTCAAATTGTGATGGCACATAGCGGAAAATCTGACCATGCGATAATCGACCACCATTAGTGCAGGCAAAGTAAAACTCATTGTCTCCAAACCAAATACCTTCACCTCGTGCAAATCTGGCAGCGCCTTTATCAAATCCCCGATAGCGAAGATCATCTTCTGGAGCTTCGATATTGTCTATATCAAGCCATTCGACTTCATAGGACTCGCGGATCTTCATGGGTTCTGTCTCCAGGTTTTTCCAGTTTCTGGTATCAAAGCCCGGTCTTTCCTTAAACGCCAGTATTTGTAGCTTTCCTCCTTCCAATAGCTTTGCCCTGGTATTCGGTATGAAACGGTATATGAGGCCGTCTCCTCTATCTTCTGTCAAATAAACAATCCCAGTACGAGGATCCACGCATACAGCCTCATGGTTGAAACGTCCCATTGCTTTGATAGGAATTGGCGCTGCCAGGAAAGGTGTAGCTGATGCAGGCACCTCAAATACATATCCGTGATCCTTTTCAAGCTCATCCCCTGCCCTACTGGTATCCTCCTCACAGGTGATCCAACTACCCCAGGGTGTAGGACCACCCGCACAGTTCCGGATCGTACCCGCAAGACTCAAATACTCTGTTTCTACCTGACCCGTTGCCTGATTGTAGACTAAAGTCGTTGTACCACCCAGACATGGCAATGTACCCCGGCCATAATCGTAAATTGCCGAGGGTTCGAGCTTGGATAGTAGCGAAAGGTCCTCACCAAAAGCACCTCCCTTTAAGTCACCTGGTGATACCTCATGGTTTCTGACGATAATCACTTTACCCTCTGGCCCCACAAAGGTAGCCATGCCATCAGCACTTCCAGGCACAAGAAAGCCATCAGACATCTTATTGCCCTTGGCAGAGATGATGCGATAGGAAAACCCTTCGGGAAGCTTCAAAACCCCCTGAGGATCATCCAGAAGTTCCCCGTACCCTTCATGTAACATACTGGCCGAATCACTGGTCCCGGCATCCGACTTACAAGCGGTAAGAAATGCTTGTAGTCCCAAAAATCCCAGACTGTATCTTCCCGTCTGGGATATGAATTTTCTTCTTTTCATGCCTAAAAGTTAGTACTTATTGTTGAATCTCACCGGAGATAAAGACCAGTATGAGCATTATCATTACCAATGGGCTTCTTCACCCTGCTAATGTACCATTGCACCAACATCTGAATATTACCCCCTCACTAAGTTTTAGGTAAATTTGGGGTAACAGCTGGTAGACAATTGGTATGCTCCGGGTGACAAGAATCATCTCTTGATCACCCAGAGGCATAGTTTATGTACTAGAAACTGGGATCATCAGCACTAGGCCCATAGCTTCCCGGAATGGGAATATCCAGGAGTCTGAGATAAACGCCTAATTGTGCCCTGTGATGCACAATCTGACAGAAGCAGTGCCGCAACATGACAATCTTAGGTTCTGTACTTAAGATGATGTCACCATTTCGCATGGTCCAGTTTTCACGTAGTTGTTCTTCATTTGTTCCCTGCATGGCATTGAGACCCTCCCGTAATTTGTCTTCAAAAAAGGTAAGGAGCTCTTCCTGGGTACTAAAGGCAAAGGGCTTGTAGTCTCCGGTCGAAAAATCCAACTCTTCCGTAAAAAGTGTCATGGGTACCCAGCCATTTATTTCTGCTACATGCGCTGCCAATGTGCCGAGCGTCATACTTTTCGTGTGGGGCTGCCAGTCCAGTTTGTCCATGGGTACCAGGGATAACATCTTGCGAGTTGTTTCTGCTTCCCTGTTCATTTCTTCAGTCATTAATTTGATCACATCCATTACTTACTTTTTTTATTTAGTATCAAAGTAAAGTAGGGAGACTGACAGCCCTATGGCAGTCCAAAACTTATATCAGAAAAAATACAGGATCTAATATTTGACCGGTAGGTGTTTCATATAATCTTTAAGAGGCATGTGGTTCGATTTTCTAAAATTTTCCAGTGTGTCTCTAACTGACATGATTCTGGATACCCGAAAATCACGATACCCTTGCTGGCGATGACACCATCCAATCATATGCCAATGAAAGGCATAATATATCAGTCCTATAGGTTCAACTGACCGGGTACTGGCTTCACCATCCCCTCTTCGATATTCCAGATGGACGATATGCTGTTCAGCAATCGCTTGCTGGATGGTGGACAAATGGGCAAAATCATTTTTAACAAAGGGAGGTAATTGAAGCTTAATATGATCATTGAGCTTCTGCAATTTTTCCTTCTGTGAATCGTGCATCACTGCCCTTACCTTGGTCAGTGCTTTGGTATAGTGGGCCTTGATCGAAGCGTCAGCAAATCCTTTAATCAGAGATTCCATAAGAAGGAGTGCATTGGCTTCATCGGAAGTGAAACTCACCGGAGGGAGGAAATATCCAGGTACTATGAAGTAACCCCGATGTGGTTCGAAACTTACCGGCACTCCTTGTTCATTGAGTGCTTTTATGTCACGATACACGGTTCTGATACTGATATCATAGTGATCTGCAATCTGCTCTGCTGATAAAAACTTACGCGACTGTAGCATGGTCAAAATGCCGAAAAGACGGTCAATCCGATTCATGTCTCCAAAGTATGATTCTTATTTAAGAAGAGAAGAAATTCAGGATTTCAAATCCACACTAAATTCCGTCCACCCACCTCTGGTCAGCAGTTGAAATGTCGCTTCATGATTAATTAAAATATCCCGAATCAATGTCAATCCAATGCCTTGTCCATCCTGCTTGGTGCTAAAGAAAGGAGTAAATACCTGATCCTCGATATTAGGATCAATACCAATGCCATTGTCACAAATCTGAAAACTCGGCCCATCCTCGTCTTTGCGGGCCATCACTTTGATGATTCCCCCTTCCAATCCCTTTTGGAGAATTGCCTCTTTGGCATTCTTTATCATATTTATTAACACCTGCCGCATTAAGACAGGATCTAGTCGAGCCATGATATCTGGTTCGATAGATATTTCCAAGTTAATTTTTTCTTCCTCAAGTTCAGCCTTGTAAAGATTAGCTGACTCTAAAACAATTTTAGAAAGATTTTCCTTTACCAGTGTCGGTTCGGGAAGCCTGACGAGGTCGGCAAAGTTTCGCATGAAAGCATTCATCTGCTCATTTCTCTCATGAGCAATTTGCAAGCTTTCGTGGTATTCAGCATCTTCCTTCAGATCCATATGATTTAATACGGTATCAATGATGGAATTTACCGGTCCTATCGTATTATTTACCTCATGTGCCATCATCCGGATAACTTTTCCATAAGATTCCTTTTCACTTTGAAGTATCTCATGGGTCAGATCATGGATAATAAAATATCTGCGCGAAAAACCCATATGCAGAAATGATGAGGATTCTACTTTATATTTTCTTGCACTCCCGATGGTTAAAATTTTACTTTGATGATCGGGCAGACTCACCATATCACCCCACTCAAGTCCAGCCCCCTTTAATTGATCCAAAAAGTCATGAGCAGACGGATTTACCAGACTTATATTTCCATCGAAGTCCAGTAATATAATACCCGCGGGAATTTTCTCAATTAATTTCTCCAAAAAGAAGTGTTGTTCGCTGTTTTTCACGCGTTCACTGCGCAGGTGATCAATCATTTCGTTGTACGTTGATATGAGTTTATCCATTTCACGAGAACCCACTGGGAGATACTTTACCTGAAAATCTTCAGATTTTATGGCATCCACACCGGCAGATATAAATTGAACCGGAGCGATCAATTTCCTAAACAGTGAAAAAGAAAAGATTAAAGATATTATCAAGAACACCTCACCCAGGATAAATAAAACGGGACTTTCAAAGAGCAGACGATACACGAGCAATGCCAGGACCCCATGCAACAGACCAATGGAAATCCAGTATCGCCATTTTAAACTCATAAGGGAATATTATACTTTTCAATTCTTCGATAGAGAGAACTTCTGGTTAGCCCTAGGGCATTGGCCGCATCGGCTACCTTATTATCATATTTTTTCAATGCCTTTAACACCATTTGTCTCTCCAAATCTTCGAGTGATATCGAACCAATTTCCGGTAAAACAACATTTGCTTTTTTATCAAGATCGCGGTAATGCGTTTGCACCAGATCAAAACTGATTTCACCTCCATGGGATAAGATAATACACTTTTCCATGAGGTTTTTCAATTGACGAATATTGCCATGAAACTGCTGCTGGGCTAACCATCGCAATGCTTTAGTATCAACAGATACATCCTTTTCATACAGATCCCCATAGATTTTGACAAAGTGCTGTGCCAAGAGTGGTATATCTCCAGGACGATCTCTAAGGGGTGGTAAGGTAATGGTGACCAGGTTCAGTCGATAAAACAAGTCTTCTCTAAAGGCTCCCGACATCACCATTTCCTCAATATTCTTATTGGTAGCAGCAATCACTCGAACATCTACCTTAATTGATTTTGAAGACCCTAACGGCTCAAAGGTAGATTCCTGTAATACTCGCAGCAATTTAACCTGCGAACTAACATCCAGATCACCGATTTCGTCCAGAAATATGGTCCCCATATCTGCCATCTCAAATCTTCCTATGCGATCCGACGATGCATCAGTAAAAGCCCCTTTCTTGTGACCAAACAATTCACTTTCAAATAGAGAGGTACTTAGTCCACCTAGATTCACTTTTACAAAAGGTCTATTTTTCCTACTACTACTGTAATGCAGTGCTTCTGCAATTACTTCCTTGCCCGTACCACTTTCTCCCAGCACCAACACATTGGCCTTCGTATCCGCCACGGTTTTGACCGTCTCGAGTATATCCAGCAATCTATCATCCTGGCCAATTATATGCTCAAAATTGAACCCTTTCCTGGGACCAACAGGGTTTTTCAGTACCAGCAGCGTACGAATGGACTCCAGGAGATGTTTATTATCCCATGGTTTTGCGATGAAGTCTGCAGCACCCAATTTCATCCCTTCCACCGCTAGCTGTACAGTTGCCCAACCGGTCATAAGAATCACAGGAACATTTTTGTCCTGCATTTTAATCTCTCTTAGTGCTTCCATCCCCTTCCTGCCGCTAGTCTCTATTGCGAAATTCATATCTAACAGCACCAAATCAATTGAATGCTCAGATAGTGTCACGTTGATGTCCCGTGGATGATTTACAACTATTGGATGATACCCCGCTTTCGAAAGCAAAAGCCTGAGTGACGCACACATGGCCCGATCATCGTCTACCACCAGAATTGTCTTATTCTTCATGGAGAGCAATTGCAGGATGAATTTTACTAGCCTTTCGTCCAGGGAGTAATGTACAAATCAGAATCACGACCAGCACGGTTACTATCGCTAAGATCATCCCCTTAATATAAAGGCTGGCATCTAAATAAAATACTTTCAGAATAGGAAATTGAACTGCAATGATAAGGCCTATCACGATACTAATGGTTGCTATAGCAAGCTGTTCACCTGCCAATTGAAAATAAATCATCTGTTTTGTGGCACCCACCGCTCTTCGCAATCCTATCTCCGAGGTCCGGTTATTAATATTATACCATACAACGCCAAAGAGACCTAAGGCAACATTTAAAATAAGGAAGGTACATAGGAACACGAAGATATACATGGGAATCATAAAGAATCGATTTGCAACAGGACGCTGAGATTCGGTTTTAAGAATTTGAAAGCCTGTCAACAAGCCAGTCCCTTCCAAGACATTGCTCAGTTCAAATTCAAAAGTGGCAGGAGTCCCGGGTTTAACACGAATATTGAGATATGCAGATCTATCAGTCAACGAGGGCTCGTACATGACCGTCATTGGTGACTCTGAAAGAAAGTCACTGCGATATTTATAATGACTGATAACGCCAACTACTTCTCGATCTGCACCATCCACTTGAATAATCGTGCCCAAAGGCTCCCGATTGTCCAAATATCTATCAACATAAAGCTTGTTTATGACAATAGGAGGTATCCTTCGAGTAGCATCTCCTTCTTCAAACCACCTTCCCCTAATCAATTCCAGTCCATGAACTCCCGCATACTTATCATCAGCAACCAGGAAAAATGAGTGCGCTTCTTTTCCATCAACATATGTATCACTAGACCATCCGCCCGAATGATAGGGGATAGCGTAATTACTAAAGGATGCATCGATGACATCGGCATTGTTTAGAAGCTCATTCCTTACCTGTTGTTTTACTTGCACTTTAGCTATAGAATCCATACCCTCGGTAAAAGGCAAGGATACTGTAAAGGTATCATCAATATCAAAACCAGATGACACCGAATAGATGGAATAGCCTGTAAATAAAAATGTGTAAACGCCAAATAATACTAAAAATGAAATGAGTATTTCGATAAATAACAGTGTATTCTTGCGCTTTGTGTTCCAGATTAAATGAAATATTTGCTTGATCATAGCCTTGTATTTTTTAATGCTTCTACAACATGAATTTTAGATGTCTTATAGGCAGGTAGTAACCCCGAAATCAATCCGAATAAAAAAGTCAATAAAACGCCGTATAAAAAAACCGTCCCATTAAACCGTAAGGTGAATAGATGTGAAGCCACATTATTAATTAAGTAGATCATTGCGAATGCAGCCAAAAACCCAAAGATGGAACCTAGTGCAGTAAGTACCACATTTTCAAAAAGTAGTTGTCGAGCGATCATAGAAGTGGTAGCTCCAAATGCCTTCCTCACACCAATCTCACTACTACGCTCCAGTATTCTGCTCACATTGAGATTTATGAGATTGATAGTGGGGACGGTGATAAACAATAACACAATAAATACTATGATTAATTTGAATATTGACCAGGAAACCTCCGGATCTTCTTCACTTATTGGAATCATTCCACTCACAACAGCCGCATCAAAATCAGCAGCTACCAAAAAAAGCTCGTCATAATAACTCTGGTCGGCAGGCATCGGTATCTGAGATGTGATATGCATTATATCCGCAATCACATTTCTTGTGTCTACACCCCTGGACGCCAGGTGCACAGCCGTAAAATCTCCTATGTAGTTCCGTGATCTTAATGTCGAAGCGCTCAGTTGAGTGTAGGGAAAAAATAAATCCTGATTGACCATAGAAATAAAACTGCTGGCAGGCTCTACCACTCCTACTACTTCATAATTCTTCCCATTAGTAAGAAATTGTTTCCCAATCACTTCCGTTTCTCTGCCAAAAATAGATCGAGCAGCAGTAGTGGTTATGATGCACACATTACTTCCACTTTCAAATTCCTGTTCAGAATAGGGACGACCTTCCACGAAAAGAAAATCAAACACTTTCCAGTACGATGCATCTGTATGATTCACTCTAAAACTCATTTTTTCATCATTCACAAAGACATCTCTCTGCATCCGATCCTGAAAAAAGGTCCTTTCGCTGGTGCCAGGCACATTTCGAAAGTACTTGTCCAAAATGTAGTATCCGGGGTTATCGTACCAACCACCCAATTGTTCTTTCGATATTTCCATAAGAGTATCTATTTTTTCAACACCCCCAATGATGCTCTTTTCATATGTATATGCTGTATCATAGTTCAGATCTTTGAGCATCCCTCGGTTCATCACCACCATACTATTCTTTTTAGTAAGTGGCTTCAGATTTCCTATATTGGATTCATACATTGATACCACAAGCACCAACAGCATCAATGTAAAGGCAATACCAAATAAATTGACGGAAGTAAAAAATGGATTCCTTCTCAGGGACTTGATCGCTATTTTTAAATAATTTCTCAACATGATTAACTTACTTTACTTCCGTCAAATAATCTTATGATTCGGTCTGTCTGGTTTGCCATGGACTGATCATGTGTGACCATCACGATTGTAGTGCCCTGCTCCTTATTCAATCCTTTTAGAATCGCCATAATGTCGTTACCCATAACACTGTCGAGATTGCCGGTGGGCTCATCTGCAAGAAGTATATCAGGAGCGCCGACGATGGCACGCGCTATAGCTACCCGTTGCTTCTGACCTCCAGAGAGCTGCGTAGGAAAATGGTCTATTCGATTTGATAGACCTACTTGCTCCAATGCCACAATGGCTTTCTTTCGGCGTTCACCTCCGGATAAATTTCTATAGATAAGAGGTAGCTCGACATTATCAATGACCGATAATTCATTAATTAAATGAAAACTTTGAAAAACAAAGCCCAGGTGTTTATTTCGAAATCTGGCAATAGACTTGGAATTATAATCCAGGATTTGCTGACCACCCAATTCCACTGATCCTGTGCTAGGCTCATCAAGGAGCCCGATCACATTTAAGAGAGTAGATTTACCGCAACCTGAAGGTCCCATAATGGAAATGAATTCCCCCTGATTTACCTCCAGGTTAATATTGTCCAGGGCCAGGGTCTCTATCGCTCGGGTGCGATATATTTTCTGAATATTATTTAATCTGATCATAGTGGTATGATTTATTTTTTTTTAAAAAACTAATGAACGCATCTGTTGAAAATCATATAATGTTTGCGATCGTATTTGGTAATACGTATTCCAATATGTACTTAAGGTATTAATGTAAGATCGAATCGCAGCATCTTGCTCTTGTTGCGATATAGAAAGTTCTGTCACACTAACAGAGCCCAGGACAAAAGACTCTCTGGCTATGTCAAACCGATCTCGGGCAATTCTAGTAATTTCTTCCATGCTGTCCAGCTCCCCTTTCAATCGATCGAAATTGATTAGATCTTTGATGAGATTTGATTCAATCTGTATTTTCTCTATTCGCAATCTTTCCTGATCAAAATTTAAATTTGCATGCGCGATTGCCACTTTGTTCTTTCGTGAACCCCAATCAAGAATGGGCAACGAAATGCCAATAGAGAATACCTGATCCTGCTGCAAGTCACTAAATAGATCACTTAGATCCATGGCTGATCTATTTAGGCCAAAAGCGGCAAATACATCCATTTGAAATCCATTTTCCTTTCGAGCAAATTCTAATTCACTTTGCCGCTCAAGTAGTGCCCGATTGAATGACAAAATTTCCGGACGATTTAATCGCGAGTATTGTAAAGCAATAGATCGGTCGATTTCCACCTCCAGTGGCTCCGGCACAACAGGAACACTCACATTTCCATTGTAGCGTATGCCTATAATATCATACAATGCCGCGGTCGCAGAGGTCAATAATCGCTCGCTTTGGCTCACGATATTAACGGCATTTCTCTCCGCCAGCTGCAATTGCAACAAGTCATTTCTGGAAAGTCTCCCTAGCGCGAACCGCTCTGCAGCAATGCGTAGCAAGTCCCTTGCAGTGGTTAGATTAAACCGGGCCGATTCAATGATTTTACTACTAAGCAATACGTCAAAATAACTGGCGATAGTCAATGCACGAAGTGCTTCCATGTCGGCACTGAATTGTCGTATCGATTCTTGATGAATCAGCGGCTGTATTTTCCTGTCCCACTTAAAGGGATTATATCCAAAAATTGATTGTGAAATTCCCAGCCTTAGTGGAATGCCATTAAACTGCGTTCGATCCGATCCACTGTCACTGAATCTCTGAAAATTAGATTGGAGCGTGATCTCCGTGCCCGTCTTGCTTACTATCTGATTTACATTAAGTCGAAGACTTGAATTATCGTATTGTATCGATTGGAAAGAAATAGTGCCATCTGACTGAATCACAGGATTCGAACTTCGGGTAAAATTTGGAAGTGTACCTTCCAGTGTGAGTTGTGGCATCAGACCTGCCTCGAATATCTGAAAATTATGCTCGGCAATCATTCGATCTGCCTGGGCGCCTTTCGCTGAGAGATTACCTTCCAATGCCAAATCCAAAATCATTTGTAAATGGATGGTATCCGGTAGTTGAGCCCAGGATATGGCACTCACCATAAGCGATGAAATGAATACTACGATTGACTTTTTTACTGCATCCATGGGTCTTACTTTACAAATTTCACCTTTGATGCTTTCTCAAAACGACTCATGTCCGATATCACAATTTTATCTCCCTCCTTTAGTCTTTCATCCAACACTTCAATAAAGTCAGTATTGACTAGCCCCACTGAAATTCGATTCTTGATTGCATAGTCTCCATCTACTACAAAGACATCCATTTGCTTGCTACCATTATAGGCGGGACCGTTATTGAGTAATAATGCATTCTCCTTTGTGGCAGTGATAAGCAGAATCTCGACATTCATATTGGGTCTTAATTCGAGTGTTGGCTGATCACGAAATTCCACGATAAATTCAATGGTATTATTGGTCACCTCGGGCAGTACAGAAGATATCATGCCTTCTGATCGGTGATCGTTTATACGAATCCGTACAGGTTGACCTACATGAATGCGATCGGTATGACGATCGGCAATTTGGCCTCTTATCTGGAAGCGGGAAAGATCTGCAATACGCACCAGAGGACTTCCTTCCTGTACTTGTTCTCCTATATTGGCATTGATCCAGGTCACTATGCCATTGGTTTGAGAGCGCACCAGTGCCTGGTCAAGTTGCCTTCGTAATTTGGTGAGATCTTTCTGTTTGATGCTATACTCTAGCTCAAGGTTCTCCTGATCTCTATCGAAAATCTTCTTACTGAAGAGCAGATCATTTTCAAGTTTTTTCTTTTCCAGTTCCTGAACTTCCAGGTCTAAAGCTGCCTTTTGAACCTCCTCTTCGGTGGCTCCACCCACTTCCTTCAATCGCTTCAGGTCATCAAAGGCAGCTCGCATGGACTCAATATTTAGTGCCAGGATGTCATTATCATACTGCAACTCTGCCACACGCTTTTCGTGCTCTACGGCTGACTTTCCGACATTGTTCCTTCGTAGGGCCAGTTCATCTTCCAGTCCTTCGACTTGCAGCTGAATCAAAGCCTGGTCGAGTTGCATGATTCGATCTCCTAGGTTGACTTCATCGCCGGGGTGGATATAGATTTCACTGATTTCCGAAGCAATGGAAGCGTTGATCTGAGTCTCATAAGCTGCCTCAGTATATCCAGATGCTGTGATCGTGTTTTCGATGAGGCCTCGCTGAAGTGTAGCCACCACTACATCATCAGTCTTTATTCCCGGCCGAATGATTTTTCGGAGTGAAAGAATTCCCACAATCAGTATCACCACCACGATGACCGACCACAAGTATCGGCGGGAATTCTCCTTTCGTTGTTCAAGTTTTGTAAGTTCTCTATCCATTGCTATGGCTTTACACTGCACTAAGCAGCGGTTGTGCCAAAAGCAATATGACTGATTTATAGTTACTTACATATATACATATTATATATGTTGTCCGATTTCGGACGGATTTGTTTGATTTCGAGAAATATGAAACTTGACTTTGAAAAGATCTGAGATCCTCCCCGATGGGATCTGATCCAGACTTTATTCACTTCTTAGCGATTTCACCGGATTTTCAAATGCAGCCCTGAGACTCTGAGCTCCCACCGTTAATAATGAGATCACCAAAATGATGATGGCAGAAATAATGAAAACACCCCACCCAATGTCCACATGAAATGCAAAATCTTTAAGCCATCCATCCATGAAGTAGTAAGCGATTGGAATGGCAAAAACCAGCGAAATAATCACTAGTTTCAGAAAATCCCGAATGATCAAAGAAACTAGCTCGGTGACGGATGCACCCAGTACCTTGTGGATACTCAAATCTTTCCTCTTTCGCTCAATCACAAAGGTCACCAACGCAAATAAACCCAGGCAGGAAATAAAGATGGCCAAGCCGCTAAAAATGCTGAAAACTTTGGCAAATCTTTGATCGCTTTCATACTGCTTGTTGAAGTGATCATCCAGGAAAAAGTATTCGAAAGGATCCGATGCAAATACACCGCTCCATACCGATTCTATAGACGCCAGTGTACTTTCCAGTCCTTCTGTACTGATCTTCAGAGAATAATAGTCAGGTGAGGATCGTGCATCCAAAGGACCAAGAATCATAGGTTCGACTTCATCTTTGGGAGACTCCTGATGGAAATCTTTTACTACGCCCACTACTTTGTATCGGTTATTCCAGAATTCTATCTGTGCACCCACTGCCTCCTCGGGACTCTCAAATCGCAGTAAGCTCGCACCGGTTTCATTCAGGATGCATGCGGCTAGGTCCGTACTCATGTCTTCATTCATATATCTACCTGCCACCAATTCAGTTTCGTATAAGGAGGCATAATCCTCATCAGCCACCATCACGTGAAAACTCTCGGAAAGGTCTTCTGAATATCCCAGTCTTGTGACTCCTCCGGCTGTCCATCCAAATGCCTGACCGGGTACAGATGACGATCCAACCACTCCTTTGACTGCCTCCAACTGCGCCACCTCCTGTCGGAAGACATCTTTTCTACTGCTAATTGTGGAGTCTGTCACATTGGGTCCTTTCAAAATCAGCATCTGATCGATATTAATACCCAGTCTGGCATTTTGCATATACTTCAACTGTTTATATACCAATAAGGTAGTGGCGATAAGTGCTGTAGCAACAATAAACTGCATGACCACCAAACTTTGTCGTAAGGGCTGACCACCCGGTTTTCTGGTGGATATACTTGACCTTAAGGCCGCAATGGGCTTGAAAGAAGACAACAAAAAAGCAGGGTATAGTCCAGCCAATACTGTACCTACGACTAATATAGAGCCTACTAAGAACACGAGTTGTGTCGCAGAAAGTGATGAAAGGGGGATATTCTTCCCTACCAGACTTGTGAAGAATGGATTTAATAAATGAACCATTGCAAATGAAAGCAGTAAAGCCATCACATTGAGTAAAGCTACTTCTACCAAAAACTGGGTTATTAGCCCTTTTCTGGATCCACCAATTACTTTTCTGACACCTACTTCCTTGGCACGTAGTTGAGCCCTGGCGGTAGATAGATTGATATAATTAAACCACGCCACTAAAAGCACAATAATCCCTATAAAGAATAATGCCCGAATTGCCTGACCATCACCATTGACTTCTGCTTCAAACAGATAATGCGAGTTGAGGTGAATATCACTTAAAGGTTGCAAATAAAACTCCACAGATTCGCGAGCTTCCACATCGTAGGTTCTTTCGATCACCTCTGGTATTTTGGCCTCAAGTGCTTTCACATCCGTGCCGGGTGCCAGTTGCAGATAAGTAAAAAATCCATCCCAGTAGGGTGAAGTCTCTGAATTACTTCCCTCATTAAAAACATCGGAAAATGTAATGTAGGAAAGTAAGACATCATATTTTAAATGGGAATTGACAGGACTATCTTCAAATATCCCAGTGACTCGATATTCGGTTGTACCATTTCTGGTAAAAGTTTTTCCTATGGGTTCCTCATCACCAAATAACTTACGGGCAGTAGTCTTCGATATACATGCTGTGAATGGCTCTGACAGAGCACTGCTTTTATCACCAGATACCAGATCAATGGAAAAAATTTCAAAAAGCGAAGGCATGGCATAGTAGACATTATCCAATCGATAATTATTTTCGAAGTCGCTCGAATAGACTCCCTCACTACTTTCTGTCAACTTTACATAATTCTGCACTTCTGGAAAATTTTGCTGCATCAGTTGCCCGGCTCCTGCCGCTCCTGCCGCAAATTGCATAAAAGGCACACCATTCTTTACCCGATCGGTTCGGACCCGGTATATATTATCATAGTTACTATGAAAGGTATCATAGCTACGTTCATAATCCACATATTTCCAGATAAATAATACGGTAGTCATTCCAATAACCAACCCCGTAAAGTTGACTAACGAGATAAAACTATCTTTACGAAAATGACGCCATGCGATTTTAAAATAATTACCGATCATGATACACTGATTTTATTCGTTTCTTAATGATTCAATGGGACTTACAACCGCTGCTCGTATAGACTGAAAGGAGACGGTAAATAAAGCAATCGACATAGCCACTAGCCCAGCCAATGCAAATATCCACCAGGAGAGATCAATGTGGTATGCATAATTTTCCAACCAACTTTTCAAAAAATACCAGGCGACAGGAATAGCTATTACTAGAGCTACAACCACGAGCTTCATATAGTCCCTTGAAAGAAGTCCGACGAGTCCAGAAACCGTTGCCCCCAACACTTTTCTGATGCCCAGCTCTTTAGTTCTTTGCTCGGCCGTGAAAGCTGCCAGTCCAAACAGACCCAGACAAGCGATCATAATGGCAGTGATCGAAAAGAATAATACAATTCTGGCACTGCGTCGTTCTGAAGCATACAGTTGATCTATGTGGTCGTCTAAAAACCGAAACTGGAAAGCCATATTGGGAAAGACCCGATTAAACTGCTGTTCTAAAATTTCAAGATTTTCTCTCATTTCACCGCCACTGAGACGTACTAAAATATTTCTCTGCCACTCAGAATTATTATTATGAAATGCGTAGGCACCTATGGGTCGATGGACTGTCTCAAAATGGAAATCCCTCATAACACCCACTATTTTTGCCCGATCCCATCCGAATATATTGTAGGCCGTTTTTCCGATAGCCTCTTCAGGATCGTATCCAAGAAAATCCAGGGCCTGCTCATTAATTACCACTTCTACCGTAGTGTCCTCCTCGTTTACTTTTTCCCGATGTGCCCTACCTGCTAACAATTCAATATCAAGGGTCTCATATATTTCAGGACCCGTGCGATTAGTCTGAATAGACATCCCATCATCTGGATTATCAATGGTACTAAGTATTCTACCACTTCCAGCCGCTCCGGGATATGTCTGCGTACGACTCACACTCTCGACAAAACTTTGGCTTTCAAAGGCATTGATCAAACCATCCACCTGATTATTTTCCAATCCTCCACCCAGACTGACACTCACTACTTCCTCAGCATCAAATCCGAGATTCTTATCCTGAATAAAAAGTAATTGTTTGTAAAACACCAGGGTACTGGTGATCAATAAAATGGATCCGGCAAATTGACCCACTACTAAAACTTTACGCAGGAGTACACCACCGGATTTATTACTATTCCCTCTTCCAAAAAGTCGTTGTGGAGTCATCGAGGAAAGCGCAAGAGCTGGATACGATCCAGCAATCAATGTCAGCAGGAACATGATACCGCCCATACCTATCAGAAGGTCCCACTCAAGCACATCTGGAATACCCATGGATTTTTCAGCCATAGAATTAAAAAGGGGCATCATGGCCGCCAGCAGGAATAATCCGAGAGCAGTGGCCGTGCAAACCATCAAAGCCGCCTCGACATAGAATCTGAGAATCAGGGTTGATTTACTGGCACCGACCACTTTACTTATACCCACCTCTTTGGTGCGCCTTTGTGATTGTGCCGTAGCCAAATTCATATAATTGATACAGGCGATTAATAGAATACCCAATGCCAGGGCCATCAGAATACGCACCTGTGCGATGTCGCCTTGATTATCGCCACTGAGTGATGAGATATTCGCTGAATATAAATGAGTTTCTGCAAATGGCTGTAGCCAAAATCGAAACCACTGATCCTCCTTATTTTCGTTGCGATCAAGCACCGCATTCATTTTATCTTCCAAACGGGTCATATCCACAGGTGGCTGCAGTAGAAAGAATGTCTCATAGCTGGCATTGCCCCAATACTCTCGCTTTGCCCAGCCGACACTGGAGAAAGATCCCAACATAGCTGGTTGCAAGGTCGAGTTTTTAGGAAAGTCCTCGTAGATGCCGACCACTTCCAATTCATAACTATCCAGATGAAGAATCTTCCCCAGGGGATTGCTATCATCAAAGTATTTATAGCTGGTAGACTCACTCAGTAATATTTTATTAGGAGCTACCAATAAATCATCACGACTGCCTTGCAACAGATTGATATCAAAGATTTCGAATATTCCAGGATCGGCCCAAAAGACTTTATTCTCAGCAAATTTTCGATCCTCATATCTAACAAAAGCGGTCTCCCCAAAGGAATGTTCCAACAGACGAGTAAATGCTTTCACTTCAGGAACTTCTCTTGCCATCGTGGGACCTACAATATTAGGCACGGAAGCCCAACGTTCACTCTGGCCATCAAAAGTGGCCGTCATTCCAATACGATAAATATCAGCAATATTACTATGAAATTTATCAAAGGAATTTTCCTCCCGAATAAATAAAAATAGATAGAGAAAAATGGCAATACTCACGGACAACCCAAACAGGTTTATGAACGAGAAAAGGCCATTCTTTATTAAGGTTCTCCAGGCTATCTTTACATGATTCCAGATCATATCTGCTATTTTATATTTATCAATCTGTCCGTAAACTTTCAGCCGGATTAGCCAGGGCGGCACTTATGCTCTGATACATCACCGCCATCATAGCTGCCAAAATCGAGGCAAATCCAACCACAATAAAAACCCCCCAACCAACTGGTGAATGGTAGGCAAACTCCTGCAACCAAAGATTGGACACATAAAGTGCTACAGGTATTGAAATAATAAAGGCAAAAAATATAAGCCGTAAATAATCCATCGACAACATTCTCACTATACTAATAGGTGAAGCTCCCAACACCTTTCTGACACCAATTTCTTTGGTCTTCAGATAAGTAGTATATGATGCTAATCCAAACAAACCCAAACATGCAATAATGATGGTAATAATCGTAAATAGAGATAAGACTTTTCCAAATACCTGATCTCCCTCATAGCTACTCTTAAATGATGCGTCTGCAAAATCATAGACAAAGGTATTACCCGGAAAAACTGCATGATATTTTTCCTCTACTGCACTGACTACAGATCGAACATTATCCGCTTCGACTTTTATCGAAATATAATTGCCGGTACCATAGAATGGCGTAAATATAATGGGCTCTATTGCATAATGAAAGGATAATTGGTGAAAGTCAGGGAGGACTCCCACCACTTGCCAATTTTTATTAAAAAAGTTAAGATGCTGCCCAACCGCCATCTCTGGAGATGTAAACCCAAAGAGCTCAACCGCATTTTCGTTTAATACAATCTTATCAATATTGGCCATATCTACATGGTGATCCTCTGCACGGAAGAATCTTCCTGCCAGTGGCCTTAAATCGTAGGTATCTGCGTAATCAAAATCTACGGAAAGAAAACTCGACATAAAGGTACCATGATCCGGCTGCTGCGCGTTTCTGACCTGAAAAACTCGACCCATGCGATCTCCAGGTATCCTATTAGAAGTGCTAGCGGAAGTAACACCAGGGATTTGTCTCACTTCCGATTTAAATGTGTTTATCCGCTCTATAAAACTGGAATCGAAACCCTCTAATTCGGGTCCATCAATTACCAATACCTGATCTATAATGAATCCCAGATCCTTCTCATTTAAAAACCGAATCTGCCGCGATACGATAAGTGTACCGGCAATTAGTAACATTGATAGAGAAAATTGAGACACAACGAGTACACGTCTTAAGTTATTTCCGCCCAGGTTTCGTTTAAATACTCCTTTCAATACACTTGAAACATGGGAAGATGACATGAGCCATGCCGGATACAACCCCGAGAGTAATATACCTGCCAAAATTAGCCCAAACATTGTCAATACGAGGTAAATGTTGAGATTACTATTTTGCCATAATGAAAGCGTACCCTCATCCAGCGACAACATTTTGGTAAACCAGGGAGAAATCAATTGCACCATGCTTATCGCAGCCATAAAGCTCAATATATTTGCCAAAACGGCTTCTGACAGAAACTGCATCATGAGCTGACCTCGCGAGGCACCCACGACCTTCCTAACTCCAACTTCCCTACTGCGCTCTATAGCTCGTACTGATGAAAGATTCAAATAATTAATCCAGGCAATCACCAGAATAAAAAAAGCAATAATTAATAAACCCCATACCGAATTTCCATTTGCAGTACTTCCAACCTCATACTCCAATCCATTAGAATTAAGATGTGCCTCCTCCAGGGGCTGTAATGAGAAAACTTCCTCACTCCCACTTGCTTCTGTTCCATTGAAATGCCGAGATGAAAAGTCTTCTAAATCATCTTCAAGTTGCTTCACATCGGTACCGGGCATCAACTCCACAAAGTGATGAAAATCGGAATTTGTCTTACTCTTATCCGCATTATCCCCCATAAAAGAAACTAGTGTTGGATAGCTTACTAAAAGATCAAAGTCATAACTCGAATTTTGGGGTATATCATCTAAGACACCTACTATTTTGAAAGGATTATCAAACCGGTCTAGAAATACAGACCTACCCAACACAGATTTATAGTCTTTATTTATATCAGAAAAAAACAAATCTGCAATCCTATGAGGTATAACGACCTCATTTACATTTTTGAATATTTGGTCACTTTCCAGGGCCAGCATGGGAAAGTCAAATATTTCAAAGAAATGTTCATCTACCCAAAAATTGGTACCTAACTTTTCTACCTTATCATCTTTTGATATTATAATATCACCATTATAGGCCATTCTTGTAGCGTTGACTACAGCAGGAATATCTTCTTTGAGAGATGGTGCCACCATAGGATAGGTAATGGTTCCCTTTTGAATAGACTGGCCGTTCTGAAATCGCTCATTGATGACGCGGTAAATATTGGCACTCTTCCCGTGAAACGTATCAAAACTAAGTTGGAAGGAAACATATTGCAGTAAAAGGATGCAAGTGGCCATACCGACAGTCAACCCTCCCAAGAGAATCATCGACTGTGTTTTATTCTTAATTAGATTTCTCCAGGCAATATGTATGTAATTTCTAAACATGCTTTTTCTTTTATTCGTCTCTCAAGACATTAATAGGGTTGATGGTTGCTGATCTAAAAGTCACCAGCAGCATGGTCACCATGATCACACTAAAAGCACCCAGACCTGCTCCAATAAAAATCCAGGCATCGATTGATACCTGAAAGGAAAAGTCATTCAACCAATTTTTCATCAGAAAAAATGCGAGAATGAATGCTATGGGCATAGCCAAAATCATCAGTCGAATGTATCCCTTTGCAAAGAGCACCACAATCGAATAAAGACTGGCACCCAGTATCTTTCTAATTCCAATTTCACGCACTCGTTTTTGCAGTAATAATAGTGTCAGGCCTATCAAGCCTATAATGGCTATGAACACACTTAGGACCGTAAAGAGATACTGTATTTTCTCGAAGGCAGCATCCATCGAATATTGGGCATCAAAGTGTTCATCAACAAATAAAGGTTTGAAAACAGCTTCGGGAAAAGCAAGTAAAAAGGAGGATGAAATCAACTCTCGCAGATCCCGATCAGCAGTACGGGTCAAGTGAATCGTATAGTATCCATCTACAGAAGGCTCAGAGGCCAGGTCATAAAGTATCGGTTGTATGGGATGATGCAGTGATTTCTGATGATGATCTTCCACTACCCCCACAATACGAAGATCCCATGAATAAAATTGAAGCTGCTTACCTAAAATGTCATCCGCATATTGGTATCCCAGCAGATTCATAGCTCTTCGATTTATCACTACATGACGCGCATCCGACCTATTATTCCCTTCCTCCATTTCCTTTGCAATCCAGGGAATATTATATACTGCAAAATGATTTCTATCGACTGTATTGCGAAAGAAATTTAATTCCTGCGAGTTACCTTCAAATGAGACCTCACGTAAAACTTCCAAATGATCTCCCGGAATATATCTCGAGAAAGAGACTTCCTCGATGTCCGGATTTTGAGCGACCAGACTTCGAAACCTTTCAAATCTTGTTTGCATGACATCAGGGTGTACTCCCATAGCACCTCTGACAGCCATCAAATGTTCATCATTAAATCCAAGGTGTCTGCCATTGAAATAATCAGATTGTCGATCGATTAATAACGCCATACTCACCAGGATGAGAATGACACCAAACTGTAAACCCACCAAGACTTGTCTTGTGTTCAACCCTCTTATACCGGGCGACACTAAACTTCTTCCTAGGGTGGCACCTGTGGATCGACTGTAAAGGATTGCAGGAACTATTGCAATCGTCAATGTACCCACTACCAGAAAAACTATAAGCCAAAATCCGGGAGAACCAGAAGGAAATAGGAACACACCCGAATTAAATATTTCCACCTCAAAGGCACGAGCCACAAATGGTCTGGCCATTTCAGCCAAAAACCACCCCGCACCTAACCCGAAAACACTTTGAAGCATGGTCTCAGTAAATATTCGCCTGAATAATTGTAATCTAGACGCTCCGACTACCTTTCGAATACTCAGGTTTTTTACATTATGATGAATGAACGCGGTAAATAAATTAAATTGATTAATCCAACAAAGAATGAGAATCAAAAAGGCTACTGAATACAGAATCCAAATGATATTGCCCTTCCCTGCTTCTCCTATCTGATCCGGGGCATGGTCATAAAAATAGATATCATCCAGATTGACGAGATTCACTTTTTGATCCTCATGGAATACTGATATAAGATTCGTTAATTCTTGTGATAAAACTTCACGATCTGCAGACGGTTGCAACAACAGGTAACCATATGCACTGGGAGATGCAAAATATGTATCCTTGAAAATTTCAAAACCCCAGTCCTCATAGGTGCTGTAGGATATTAACGAAGTAAACTTGAGATGTGAAGCAGATGGGGGATCTTCAATTACGGCTGCCACCTTGAAAAATTTATGTCTTTCAAAAGTGACATCCCTGCCAATTACATCCAAACTACCAAACAGACTTAGTGCACTGCTTCTGGTAAGCACTAAACTATTGGGTTGACTTAGCGCCTCATATGGATCACCAACAATGGCTTCATAGGAAAACATTTTAAAAAATCCGGGATCCGCAAAATATATCTGTTGATCCAGGAGTGCTCCTATATCGGTTTTTAGCAACACATCTTTAGCAATCCAGGGTACGACTCTGGCATATTGCTCCACGGCAGTCAATTGATCTGCGGCCACGACTGGTAATGCAGGATAGGTCAACGATGATAAAACAGGGGATCCGTTTTCTTGTTGATTCTGATGTTGTATTCTCACGATTCGATCGTGATGTTCATGAAACTTATCAAAGCTCCACTGCCAATCGATATAGCGGACCACCAATAAAGTAGTTGCTAACCCTACGGCAAAGCCCAGGTGCATCAACCCCGAATAAAAGGGTTTACTTCTAATTTGTCTCCATGCTATTTTAAGATTGTGGATCATATCCTGTACAATATATAATTAGTCATCCCGCAACGCATTTACGGGATTTGCCATCGCTGCTGAAATACTTTTAAAACTAACGGTAAATAATGCAACAATAATGGCCAGAATGCCTGCGATGAGAAATACACCAACTCCCAGCTCAATGCGATAGCTATAATCATTCAGCCATTGAGAGGTAAAATACCAGGCTATCGGTGATGCAATCAATATTGCCAGTAGAATTAACTTGACAAAATCGATCGATAATAAGCGTACAATGTTTTCCGTGGTGGCACCCAGTACCTTTCGAATTCCAATTTCCTTAACCCGCTGATTGGTCATAAAGGAGATCATACCGAAGAGACCCATGCAAGAAATGATAACAGCAATCGTCGTTGCTGTACTTAACAACTTTATCATCTTCCGTTCGGAAGTATAGAAATGGGCTATTGTCTCATCCAGAAATTGATATGAAAAATCAGTTCCAGGAAATACCTCACGCCAGGAATTCTCAATATTTTGGAGAACCACATCTAGATTTCCAACGGCCTCGGACTTGTCCATGTCTGCACCGGGAATTTTCACACCTATGGAATAATGCTCTTTACTAATGCCGATGGCCACTGGTTCAATACTAGAACTTAGACCGGCAATGTGAAAATCTGCAACGACACCTACTATGGGATACTTTTCTCCATCCACCTCCAATAAGTTTCCGATGGCAAGATCGGGTCGATCATAGCCCATGGTAGTAGCATATGTATTGTTGATAATAAATTCTGTGGCACTATCCCGATCCAGCAGATTGCGACCGGCTAATAATTCCAGATCAAAAAAATCGATGTACGAAGCATCACCAAATTTTCGGAATACGTTGGTCTGGACCATCTCTCCATTTTCCTCATGGCTCATCAGCCAGCTACTCCAACCACGTCGTATCGGTGCTTCATCATATACACAGACTGATTCCACGCCTGATATCGAACCTATTTCCTGCGTGAGTACACGCCGATCTCCTACCGCACTTTCCCAGGGCATTTGAATATTGACGATAGCATCCGTCTCGAATCCAAGATCCTTCTCTGACATATACTTCACCTGATTCATGACCACCAGGGTACCTACGATAAGAAACTGTGCAATACAAAATTGAAATACTATCAGACCCTTACGGAGTATCACTTTACTATCAATCTTACTAAATCGCGAATTGAGTGCTTCGATGGGACGGTATCTCGTGATCACATAGGCTGGATATAAACCTGCTAAAAGTGATACAGCAACGAGGATAGAAAGAAAAAAAACAATAGTCTGTGCCGATAAAAGGCTAAAAGATAATCCGACCGGTATAAATTCCTCAAAAAATCGCAATGCAAATTCTGTCAAAATCCAGGAAATAATGATGGCAAGAAATGTGGTCAAAAGTGCTTCACCTAAATATTGAAGGATTAGTGAATGCCGGGAGCTGCCCAATGTCTTTCTTATACCAATTTCCTTTGCTCGAAGCGTAGCCTTAGCAGTCTCCAAATTGATAAAATTGACAGCGGCCAATAGTAATAGAAACAGGGCTGTCAACAGGAGAATATTAAGCGTCTTTTTATTGGCAGGTGACCATTGACTATTATTAAATAGTCTGAGTTCCTGATTAAAGTGCAAGTCACTCAGGGGTTGCAATCCAAATTCAAAAGTCCAACCCGGCATCTGACTGGATTCATCGTAGATATCTATCAGTGGATCAAATTGCGTTTTAATCTGGTCCAGGTCTACTCCTTGTTCCAATTTAATGAAGACCATGGAACTACTGTTCGTATTAGACCAGTTATCCAGGTCAATGCGATTTTTTAACCAGCTGGACTCAATGGTAGGAAATGAAATAAAATCAGAAAAATAAAAATCTGTCTTTTGTGTAGGCTTGGCCACGATACCTGTGACCAAACAGGTGAGTGAGTCCTGATAAGTCACTTCTCTGCCCAATGCCTGGAGTGGATCTTCCACGCCAAAATATAACTTTGCCTTTTCTTCGGTTAAGATCACCTGATACGGTGAGGAAAATACGGCGGGATCATTCTGGCTCAGCCATTTGTAACCGCCAATCGTAGTAAAATAGTCTTGATCAGCGACGATTATATCTTCCTGGTTTTTAAATTTTCTAGGCTGTGTCGATTCACTATTAGTCGTCACATCGGCTGCCATAGTATGGAATGCTGTGACAGATTCCAGACCAGAAAAATCACTTCGGATCTTCGCACCGGTCGGTCCGGGAGCTCCCGGATTTGTACCCTTGAATGCTCCAGTAAACCGGGAATACACCCGATAAATCCTATCACCATCTTCTCGAAATTTATCAAAGCTGTTCTCATGACCAACGATGAGAAATACGATCGTACAAGTGGCAATGCTAAGTGCCAGGCCTATTACATTGATGCCACTGTGTATCTTCTGTTTGAGGAGATTACGATAAGCAACCTTGAGGTAAGTGAGCCACATAAAATCTTAGGTTTAGTGATAGAACTCCACTTTAACCTAGGCCAAATACATGCCATCAATTGTATATAATTGATATTCAATTGCTTGTAACACAACGAAGTGGTTATATATGAAAAAAACATGTACGAATCCGATCAGAAAATGTACGAATCCGAACACTTCAATGAGACAAATACTCAGAAGAAAAGTACCTATCAGGGCGTCAAACAGCCCTCATTTATAATGGTAAACTGAGCATTTTGCTCGACCTCAAAGGAAGGTTCTAAGCGTACGATCGATGCATCGAAGGTGACCGACGATCCGGACTCGACCAGGCCACTTGAGATCAGATCACCCACGGCTGAATACGCACCAGAGGGTATGGGAGTAGACGATACTTCGTTGGAAGCACCTTTAACCTGATAGATGGTACCTCCAATGTTAATCGCATAGAGCTCACCACCTTCATCCTCACCAAATGCCACAATCGCATTGATGCCCAATCCATGATGGGACTCCACTGACCAGCTTCCACCATCCGATGCAATGGTCCATATCGTATCCTCAAAGTATTCGGCACAGAAGTAATATCCGTTCAGACAAGGATAGTCTTCTCCTCGATACACATATCCCCCTGTCACGGTCTTAGGCTCGGAGGCCTTGTGCGGATATTCAAATACCGGAAATGTATAATTTCCTATGGGTCCACATCCCGAAAGATTTTTCACAATACTACCCTCATAACATCTCCAGCCAAAATTTTCACCTCCCGAAGAAGTACCGGGAGCAAAACTTACCTCTTCTCTTGCATCTTGCCCCACATCTCCAATCCACATGTCACCCGTCTGTCTATCAAAGGAAAATCTCCAGGGATTTCGCAATCCACTGCTCCAAATTTCGGGCTCGGCTCCCATAACCCCAACGTAGGGATTATCTGCCGGAATCGCATAGGGCGTTCCCCCATCAACATCCAATCGCAACATCTTGCCATGAAGTGTATTAAGCCGCTGTCCATTGTCACTGGGATCATTACTTCCCCCGCCATCACCCATTCCAATATACAGATAGCCATCGGCACCAAATTTCACACCTCCACCATTGTGATTACTGGCTGGTTGGTCAATATTTATAATTGATAGTGCCGCCCCGGCATTAGCAACATTCGGATTACCACTTACGGTATACTGGGATACCTGGGTATCACCGCCATTGTCCGTATAGTTCACATAAAAGTACCCATTAGCACTGTAATTGGGATGGAAAGCAAGACCTAATAAACCTCCTTCACCATCAGAAGACACGAGGCTTGAAATATTTAGGAATGGAGTGGTCAGAGTTGTACCATTTTCGATGATTTTGATCACGCCCGCTCGTTCTACCACAAAAATTCTATTGCTACCATCACCGGCATGCGTCAAATCCATTGGGGCATTAAATCCGGTAAAAGCCACATCTAATTGAATATTGGGATGTGATTGAGATGAGGTGATATTCCACGCAAGAAGAAAGCAAAAAAACAGGAACTTATTCATCGGGTTTCAGTTTCAAAATTAATTATCGAAGGGTGAGTCTTTTGGTTGCCAATGCACCTTTTTCATTTTCTGCGATGATAAAATATGTACCTCTCCTCCAGTATCTGGTATCAAGGGTAAATTCGTTCAAACTCTGACTCAATATCTCTTCCTTTCTGATAGGAGTAGTCATCTTCATGCCACCGGGCCCCACCACTTTAATTGTATACACATCGGTAGTGTCCGCTGTAAATCGAACTACCTTTTCATTTTTTATTTCTGCTGATCGCTGGTTAGAAGTCTTTTCGACAATTTCTATTTTCTGACCAAACAGGGTCATTGAAATTATCACCAATATTACCGTTATACACCATTTCATTTTCCTGTCAGTTTATTTCAACAAATCGAACATCATCTATTTCGTAGGTACCATTACCTCTGCCAAAATGAAGTCGAAATAACAATGCATTAGAAACCGTCGCTTCTGCCTCAAATATGATCGAGTACTTATCCCAGTATTCTCCGATATCCCTCACATGATATTCATACCATGTCCAGGGAGCACCATCGTGTGATATCACAAATTCAATTTCACCTCCTCCCGATTTCCTAGCATAAAATGAGACTTCGTACTGTCTACCTGCCACCATAGAATGACCATTTTGAAACACTCTGGCATTCGATCCAGAACCATCTGTTCCTGAAACAGTAACTACTGCCGACATATTTTGCTCATAGGGATCATCGCCATTCACATCGAAGTTTATAGATGCTGAACCACCTGTCCCAGTGGTCCATCCAGCTTCTCCATTTTCAAAATTGCCATTCGTTGTAAATAGCACATCACAATGACGAAAATCGACCAGGAAATTACCGGAGTGCTGGACTTCAAACCCCGGATTTAATTCAACCGAGATATATCCCATGAATGAGACATCCGAAGTCCCGTTTACCGTAGTACCGGAAAAAACTCTGTGTGCAGAATAAATATCAGAAGGAATGGGATTTTGCGTGACATTCATTACATCACTATTATCACACTCTGGACATGCGGGGCATCCCGGACTTGTACATGGCAATATATCTATATAGCCCGTCTGCGATCCACCTGAATAATCATAGGTAATTGTATAGGAACCCGGTCCAAGACTTGTGGGATCAAAATCAAATGTTTCATCTCCGTTGTCTATAACTCCCAGGCCACTATAAGTGCCGCCTTGCTGAATTCCACCGGACAGATTTTTATACATTCCATCAGATTCGCATGCGGTGAGATTTAAATTCATAATATTAGGCTGTACGTCATCTGTAAAAATTCTTATTTCGCTTAGGCCGTAGCAACCGCCCCCGTGATTATCCAGCGCAGTAATCAGAAGATACCTGCCATTTTGACCATTGAGATCGATGCCCGCAGCTCCTTCATATAGCCCTGAGGTGGGAGCCCTGGGCAATGTAATGGTATCGGCCAAATTCCACGAAGTTCCGTTATTGGAATATTCGATAACAATATTCTTCAACCCTGCATCCGCATATTCGGGATGGTTCATATTCCAGATGGTCATGTCGTGTAACGAATATTGCTGACCAAAATCATACATGATCCAATGTGACATACCATGCGCACTATTGGGGTTTTGTCTTTTCTCACAAGAAATCCAACCATCAAATATATTTGTGGTGTGCCGATCCGGATAAGCCTGACCAAATGACTGCAGAACAGAATAACCTATTATCGTAAGGATTATATAGTAATTTTTCATCTGCGATCAATTTTTAATAAAACCGATAGGATAAGAACCGGCTGAGGGGGTATACATTTCTCCGATATTTGGAAAAATCAAATCCAGATCGTTAGGAGGCACCCCAAACCACTGCGCAATTTCTCCAAAGTATTCGTCAGTAGACAAGGTGGGAATTAATCGACCTAAATAAACTTCCAATGGATTGGCAGCTCCCTGAGTCAAAGAAGGGTAATTACCATGAATCATTCCTCCATTTATTAAATTAGGACCTCCGGTTACCAGGGCATTTCCTCCCCATGCATGATCTGATCCATCACTATTTGGATTTAATGTTCGGGCAAAATCTGAAATGGTCATTGTCAAAACACAATCGTCAGTATTTAATGTTTCCATGGCATTCTGAAAATCGAGCAGTCCTTGACTTAGAGCACCCAGCATACCTGCCTGATTTGCCAGCAAACCATCATGGTGATCCCATCCACCAAATGTCATAAAAAATACCTGACGTTTAAATCCAAGTGCCTGTCTGACACTAATGGTTTGTGCTATGGTCTTGAAAGCCTCACTCACAGGATTATCTGCAAAATCACCGGGTGCAAAATTATGCGCATTTTCAAATGCCTCATTAAACTCAATAAAGGCTTCCTTGGAATTCTTGAGGACATTGATATAAGTTTTGTGGAATATATCTTCGTAATACTGACCCAGCATGCTGTCGATAGCTGTTGTACGCATAGAGTCTACAATCCAGTCCGTATCGGGATTATACCCATTCATGCCCACTGCTCCTCCCTGAGGATCAATGGCATACTCTACACTATTGTCACCTGTTTGAAAGATATTGGATCCGGACAGCGAGATATTCATGGAGATATTTTGATTGGGATTCATGTCGCCAATCAGGTCAGCCATTTTTCCTGCCCATCCCTTTGCGAGACGTTGATCAGGTATGCCGGTCTGCCACTGCTGAATTTGGTCTGCATGCGAAAAAAGACCAATCGGCAGATTCGTACCGTTATCATAATTCTCCTTAGTTGTTGTTTTGTTTAGTAGCGTTCCAACATTACTTATAAAAGCTGCTCTATTTGTATTAAAGAGGGTACGAACCCCTCCCATGGAAGGGTGTACACCCCATGTTTTTGCTCCTTCAGAGTAAGATAAATCAAGCAGTGACCCCTGTGACAGTGCCAGGTTTTTGCGCGTATTGCTGTATTCACCATAGTGGGTATTGTCCGAAGGTACCAACATATTATAGGAATCATTCCCACCTGCCAACAACACACATACAATAGCTTTATAATCATCTGCTCCACTAACCGCCGAATTTGCCATAGCAGCGGCATTCATTCCTTTAAGGTTTAAGATGCTATTGACAAAAGTCAGATAGCCCATTCCGGCGCAGCTCATTTGGCCGAAAAATCGTCTGCGGGAATAATCCGTTTTACTGAGGTACTTCATATTGTAACTTCTAAATATTATCGGGTAATGGAATAATCGGCAGATAACAGCGCAAGGTGCATACCGACACGAACCCGATTTTCAGCATGGTTGTGCCAATGGTAATCCGGATTAAATCCATTTAATGCTGACCGAATAATAAATCGTGTACGGTCTGTCATCCTTCCCCCCAGAATATGCTTATCTAACCAATTTAAATAGGTCTCCGAATCTTCTGCAAGAGGCAATAAGTCATCAATGACCCAATCGACCTCCGTGTGATCCATATAGTCACCTAACCAGGTATTCATTAGCTGACCCCAGGGTACTGTCCATTGATGTGATGCATTAATATATCCTACACTACTTCTGGCATCGTGTAATTTAAATTCCGGGGCTACAAGACCCTGATCCTGAATATCTCCATGGGGTGTATCATCCGGTAGGAAAAAATTAAATACACTGGGAGAAGCAAAAATATCCTGATGAATGTTCTCGAATACGAAGTAGTTATTATTCCAATAGAGCCCGTTGGGATTATACTTTTCAACATTTCTTAGGAAGTGTGTATACCTCCACAAAGGCTCCTGCAATCTACTATTAGCGGCATCCAATTGATAGGATGGGTCACGTGCTTCATCGTGCAATAATATTGCCTTAACCACTGCCCCCAAATTGCCTCGTGTACCCGTGCCATCATTATTAAAAACTCCCGCGACATCGGATATATATTGAGGTGAGGGATTTGATTTCACCAATCTTTGTATCAATCTACGGCTGATGAAAGGTCCTACATTAGGATGGTCTGCAATGACATCCAACGCTTCATTCAACTCCACCATACCAGATGCATTGGGAGTAATTGTATGGCCTAAGAATGTCTTGGGCCCATCTTCATGCTGATCTTCATCTGGATCCCACCACGGTTGAATGGGAGGAAGGTCTACATCATACATGATCATAGGTACAGTCACATCAGCCTCCCATAGACCCATACCCCAATGGGGTGGATCAGAAGTCAAATGTGGCAGTGTACCTCCATATCCAAGACCGGTAAGCACTTTGGCCAACCCATTAATATCTGCATTGGTATAGGTTGGAATTTCTTCTCCTCCCTGCGTCTTTCTTGATCCGTCCTGATTTAACTCGTACAGTCCGATAGAGAAAAGCTGCATGATTTCCCGAGCATAATTTTCATCTGGATGCTGGTTGAGTGAGTCGACAGTCTTAGGATTATTGGCATGACTTAGGTAATGACCCATGCACGCATGCAAGGTGATGCTATCAATTAATTCTCGATAATTTCCAAAAGCATTGCAAAGGAACATGTCATAGTAATCCGCCAGACCATCACCATACCCCTCCAGATCTGAAAACCGGGAAATCACAAATATTTCGGAAAAAGCGGTTGCCACTCGATGACGCAAAAGATCTTCCGTGAAACTATGTACTGACCACCATGCATAATTAAACTCCTGCCAACCGGGTCGTCTAGGTAAGAGTGTGTCATGAACACCTCCCGCGCTTAATGAGTCTTTGATTTGCTCAAAAATGGTATTCAGCTCTGGGGTGAGATAATCTGCATTTCCAGCTAACTGGGCATCGATCCAGGCTTCGTAAGCCTGCATAGGAGGAAGACCGGAATTTAAAATAGAATTGACATGAGATGAGTCAAATCCAAGTGTCGCCTGATTTAAGAACCGGCAAACATCAAAATAATCAGCCAGCATGCCTGACCCATCAATAGTCTTAATCGCATTGGCGCTATCTATCCAAATTGACTCAAGATGACTACTGCTGGCAGTTACTGATATACCATCACTATTGCCTGCTCCAAGATAATTTTGACTATCGAGTTGCAGGGGTAATACTATCCATGCTACTGCCAATGTTGGAATGTACTTCAACATAAGGGGAAAATTATAACAGTACCGTGGATCGGAATAAAAGGGTAGAAATCTCTTGCGCATTTATTGTTATCGGATTTAACGACAAAGCCAAGAGTACGTCCGTAAACAAATATTGAACGAAAAGATAATATCTATCTTGTGTCAGGAATAGGAAATCCTGATCTTTTTTCATTCATCTTTTCAACCACAAAATTCTAGCCAAACTCCATGTTTCTCTGCAGTAAAAGCAAATTACCTGCAATATGATTCCCTCTACGCAACTAATATGTTAAAGACCGAGGTAGAGCGTTAGGAATATACGGGGCACCTGCTGCCTGCAAGTCACTTCTTAATCGTAGAATATCTCCATTCAACACTTCATTCAGTGAAGTAATGAAGGTGCGAAATCTGGTCTGCACGTGCGAGAATGCATCTTTGTGGGTTTGTGTAGGTTCACTACTAGAATACTTCGCTTCGTAAAGAATACTTCCTGCCACTCCAGCAATAGAAGGTGGAAGATCAATATCCAATGTCGAAGCCACTCGATCCCCCAATAATTCACGCTTCAATCCATTAATCATTTCTTGGATAGCATGTACACGATTCAAGTATTCGAAGTCATCGATTTCGGATCGAGTAATGGCAACCTTCATGTGGTCCAATTCTGTCTCTAGATCACTGATGATCCTGCTGGCTCCGCTGACAGCTGCATCCAGTGTGGTTAGCTCCATCTTGAAGGCAGTAACAGATGCAGGCTGTTCAGCAGGTAAAGTCTGATGATCCAGTGGTATCACCTTGAAAGATTGGGGACTTGCCAATAATGTGGTTGAATCTCCGGCACTCAGATACATTTCGACCTGATAATCACCAGGCTCTACCTGATGCCCTTCTTCGCGGACAGCAAATGGATTGTAAAAAGAAGGTCCCTGAAGACTTACCGGGTCTTTGGAAGCGTATCGAAGGTCCCATGAGATACGGTTGACACCTTTTGAGGGATTCGTACTTAATTTACGTACGATCTCACCTTCCTGATTCTTAATATAGAAATGAATTTTAGGTGCCACTTCCTCGCTTTCGGCCAGAAGTGCATCATAGTCCGGATAGGTCACGTCACCATCCTCTTTGCGTATCTTGCCCTCATTGCTACGCCTTTTATCTTCCAGAGACTTGACATCCTCTTTGAGATAGTATGTGATGATCGCTTCCGGGCCCAGGTTTTCGCCGAGATAATAATTATCTCCCTGAAATGACTTACCTGGCAAGCCTAGTGGGTACGACCATTCCCAGAGATCTGCATCGCGAATTTCAAATAATGCAGCATTTGCCATGAGTGTACTCTCATCAACATTTCTAAGAGAGGAATAATCATCCAGCACGTAGAAGCCCCGGCCAAAGGTGCCAAGCACGAGATCGTTCTCACGTTCTTGGATGGCAATGTCCCTTACAGCAATGGTAGGAAGTCCATTTTTTAGCTGCTTCCAATTTGCACCCCCTTCATTTGAAAAATGAACTCCAAACTCCGTTCCCACAAACAGCAATTGGGGGTCTACATGATCCTCTTCAATGGCATAAACCGATCCTCTCTCTGGCAGACCCTCACTGATACTTTCCCAGGACTGCCCATAGTCGGATGACTTGAACACATAGGGTTTGAAATCACCGTATTTATGATGATTAAAAGCAACATAAATGACGCCGGCATTGTGATGAGAAGTCAGCACCTCATTTACATAGCTAGTATCCGGTGCCCCTGGAATAATAATACTCGACCATGAATCGCCTCCATCCCTGCTGAGCTGCACCAGACCATCATCGGTGCCTACCACTAACAGGTTTTGATCAAGGGGAGATTCACTGAAAGCCACAATGGTTCCATAGGGAGATGTCGATCCGTTTTTTGCCACTGCATCTATACCCCAAATTCTTCCCATTACCTTCAGCTCATTTCTATTGATTTGCCGGGTTAGATCCTCGCTGATTACATTCCAGCTATGTCCACGATCATCTGATCTAAAGACCTTATTGGCGCAAAAATAGAGTCGACCGTCAACATGATTACTCACCTCTAATGGGGCGTCCCAGTTCCAACGATACGCTGCTTCATCGGGTCGCTCCTTCGGTTTGATACCCAGTTCTTCTCCTGTGGCTTTATCATAACGTACCAAATATCCATATTGGGATTGCGCGTAAACTACATTAGGATTTTTGGGATCTATCTGTGTCTCAAAACCATCACCACCATGAGTCACAAACCAATCTGTATTTGCAATTCCATTATTGCTAATGGTTCGTGAAGGACCTCCGAGACTAAAGTTATCTTGTGTACCGCCATATATATAGTAGAAAGGTTCGGCATTATCCACCGAGACCTTGTAAAACTGCGTAACGGGTAGATTGGCGCGGAATAACCAGGTCTTTGCATGATCCCATGTTTCATAGATTCCACCATCACACCCGGCCATGAAGTGATCGGTGTCTTCGGGGTCAATCCAAATGCAGTGATTATCTACATGCTTAAAATCCTCTCCCACATTGCTGAAAGTTTTTCCTCCATCTACCGAATATTGCATCCAGGTATCCATGGCAAATAACTTGTCCCGATCTTTCGGATCGGCAATGATTTCCTGATAGTAATTGCCACTTGAGCTGTATCCACCTCTCTTATGCCAACTGGCGCCCCGATCCGTGGAGCGATACAAACCACCCTTCCCCTGAGCCGCCTCTACAATTGCATAGATATACTCAGGGTCTGCCGGACTTATGGATAGTCCGATTCTTCCCAGGTCGACTGAGGGTAGACCAGTCTGTGCTTTCTCCCAATTTTCCCCTCCGTCTACCGTCTTATAAATGCCAGATCCGGGACCTCCACCCAGATAGGTAAATACATGTCGTCTTCTTTGAAAAGCCGTAGCGTACATGACCTCGGGATCCCGTGGGTCCATCACAATTTCATTCACGCCAGTATGCTCATCTAGCTCAAGAATCAACTCCCAGGTATCTCCACCATCCATTGTTTTATATACACCTCGATCACCTCCAGCACTCCACAGCGGACCGATCGCTGCCACATAAACAATGTCACTGTTTTCGGGATGCACAACGATCGAACCAATATGCTCCGATTCTTTGAGACCCATATGTTTCCAGGAACTGCCACCATCATCGGATCGATAAATACCGTCTCCATAGGCCACACTCCTTTGACCATTATTTTCTCCCGTACCTACCCAAATTCTATTGGGATTATTGGGATCCATGGTTACTACACCAATGGAGTAGCTACCCTGCCCGTCAAAGATGGGTTCAAATGTAGTACCGGCATTGATGGTCTTCCAAACGCCTCCAGAAGAAACCGCTACGTAATAAATCTTTTCATTTTCAGGGTGAACAGCGAAGTCGGAGATTCGTCCCGAGGTAAGTGCCGGCCCCACGCAACGAAATGTAAGACCTGAAAGACTGGTCTTTTCTAGCATTGTCTTGGCAGTGTCCTGAGTGGAGACTTCATTACTTACATTCCTGTTTCGCTGACTGAAAAGTAAGGAAACTGAAAAAATGAAAACGAGACTGATAGACAGAATGGATCGCTGCATAACTAATTGATTGTTTGACATCGTTAAAGGTAGAATTGGCCAAAAATAAGAAATGCTAGGCCCAAGGGTCAAGATCGTATCCAATTTTACGCTAACTTAGACTAAAGTTCACCTGCTTCTCATTTCTTAAAATCATAATAAACCATCATGTCAAATGTTGAGCTAAGTCACATTGTGCCCATACTTCCCACCTCAGACATCAATCAGACACTTGATTTCTATGTGAATACGCTTGGATTTGAAAACGACTGGAATTGGGAGGACAATACAATGATCAGGGTGAAGCGTGGATCTATCACGCTTATTTTTGAGAAGAATGGAAGTACAGGTGCAAACATAAAAGGATTGGACTTCATGGTTTTCCTTAGCGGTGTAGACAGCTTTTACCATGAGGTACGAGATAAAGTGAAGTTTGCAGATGACATTGAAGATAAACCTTGGGGGCTAAGAGAATTTGCCATCCAGGACAATAATGGAATATTCCTCCGTTTTGCGGAGAGTCTCGAAATGATTGAAGCAAAATAAAATAGAACTACTCTATAAATTCTATACAGTAAATCATAGGGAGATAATTGCTGACCACACTCCAACTTTCACCCTCATCTGCCGAAGAAAAAAGATTGCCTGTTGTGGTGCCAAACAAAAGGTCATTTCCATGTGAAACGAGTGCATGACGGTAGACAATATCATAGCAATGGTCCTGAGGCAATCCGGCCCGAAAATCGTTCCAGGTCTTTCCTCCATCATCCGTGCGTGATATACATAATTTCTTATCTACTGCTACGCGAATTTCATCACTCTCCGCCGGTGCCACCCACGCACGATCGGGATTTTCTTCATGCACTGCAAGTGCGAATCCAAAGAAGGCCGGGCCACTTTCCTGAGAAACTTCTTCCCATAGATTGCCACTATTTGTGGTTCTGAAAATTCCACAGTGGTTCTGCTGCCACATCACATCCGGATGTGCAGCACAAAATTTGAGGATGTGCGGATCATGGCCTATTTCCATCTGGGGATCGGGGAGAAAAGTTGCATTCAACCCCTTGTTTCGATGAGTCCATGTGCTTCCCCCATCTTCTGACTTAAAGACACCTGCACAGCTGATACCAATATAGATGTGATCATTATTTCGAGGATCTACCAGTATGGAATGGATGCCCGGATTATCCCGGCCTCCTCCAAACCACTGTTCCTTTCGGGAGGGATGATCCCAAAGACTTTGAACAAGATGCGCTCCATCCTCCAGTGATCCATTGCGATGAAACAACCCTCCGGGTTCCGTACCAATATAAAGTTTATGATCAGCGCCGGGTAGACTATTGGCAAATGCCCAGATGTAATTGAGCTTGGCAGGTACACCGTCCTTCACCTCTGCACCTTCAGGATATTTGGGTGCCTCGACTTCAGTCCATGATTTTCCCTCATCAGAAGAGACCTGGAGTTTGCTGCCCCAATGTCCATGATCGAGAGCTGCCCACCAATCGCCGTTCTGCGTATCCTGATAGACCATACTGATCGGAATGCCCGTAAAGAAATCATCCATAATCCTCCAATGAGAACCTTTCTTTTGTAAAACTAGCAATCCCTTTCGGGTACCCACTAATGCACGCTCGCTCATAATCTTGTGTTTTTAGAGGTTGAAGCTATTACCCACCAGATAGGGCCTGCATGATATATATCTCGTCTTGATCAGTGATCTTATCCTGCAGGTTAGTCCGATCTTTTATGAGGCTATTCTGAATGAAAATATTTACATGTTTTCTAACCTGGCCATGTTCATCCACTATATAGTCCTTGAGGCCCGGATATTTACTCTCCAATCCCTGTACGATGTCAGCGATCGTACTTCCTTCTAAATGCAATGGTTTTAAATCAGGATAAAACCGTCTAAGCGCCTGTGTAAACTTTACGTGTGCCATCTCGTTATGTTTCCTTTTCTAAATTATATAATAATATGTATTGCGAAAGGACATTTCCAGTAGGATACTAATTTTTGATCCAAAGTGTTAACTTTAGTGGTTGGGTTAATATCCTTTAAAACAGATACACAAATGAGAGCTATTGTTTTCCTGGGGATCGGCATTTTCCTCCTTTCCTGTGGCACCAAGACAAATACTGAATCTACATCAGATACTGATACAGAAGCTATGACCCGTAAATATGAGAAGCTGGGTGAAGTGGCTAAAATGGACCCAGGTTTAGATAATATCATATCTCCAGAGGCTGAGATGGAAATTCTTAGTGAAGGGTATGACTGGACCGAAGGACCGCTCTGGGTCCCCGAACATCAGATGCTTCTTTTTAGTGACATTCCACCAAATTCTATTTTTAAGTGGACGGAAGAAGGGGGTGCCGAGCTATTCTTAAAACCTTCGGGCTATACTGGCACGACTCCCAGAGGTGGGGAACCCGGATCGAATGGCCTTATTCTGGATGCTGAAGGCAATCTGGTGCTTTGCCAACACGGTGATCGGCAGATAGCACGATATACGGGTTCGTGGGAGAACCCCACACCTTCCTATGAGACCATTGTCGGTCAATATGAAGGCAAGCGATTTAACAGTCCTAATGATGCGATCTTTGCAAGTAATGGTGACCTCTACTTTACAGATCCACCGTATGGATTAGTAGGAAATGTGGATGACCCTGCGAAAGAGATTCCATTTCAGGGGGTATATCGGTATAGTGCGGATGGAGAACTTTTCCTCTTAACCGACAGCATCACCCGACCCAATGGCATTGGGTTATCGCCCAATGAAGATAAACTCTACGTGGCGTGTTCGGATCCCGACAAGGCTATCTGGGTGGTGTATGATCTGAATAATGGACAAATCAGCAATGGAAAGATCTTTCATGATGCCACTGATCTGGTGGGTGAACAGAAAGGCCTACCGGATGGACTGGCGGTACATAGCAATGGGACCATTTTTGCGACCGGTCCAGGTGGAGTATATGTCTTCGCACCTGATGGCAAAGTTCTGGGAAAACTGATGACCGGACAGGCTACATCAAATTGCACCATCGATGAGGCAGGGAAGGTGCTTTACATTACTGCTGATATGTTCCTTGTGCGCATCAAATTGGCTGAGTAGATTGTACTTCAAATAGTTGGAAGGTTACCAGATCACTCCATTTTTCCATCCAAATATCGAATAACTTGGGGTCATGGGTTTTCATCAGTTGAAAACAAATGTTTTCAGAGCGATTCACCCAGGAATTGATGAAATACAGTCCATCAGGGAGCATCCTTCCCTTCTGTTCAAGACGTGAATAAATCTTATCAAGGCAACCCTCGTTAAAGTATTCAATACACATATATTCTTGCATATAGGTCTATTTTTGTAAAAAGTAATATCAATATAATGCACATATTGATCACTGGAGGTTGTGGATTTGTGGGTAGTCACCTGTGTCGATTTTTGAAAAGTAAGTGGCCTGACTATAAGATAACGGCATTGGACAACTTCGTCCGAAAGGGTTCTGAATTGAATGTGCCCCTTCTCCGATCTATGGATATTGATATCATCCGTGGTGATATCCGTTCCCAAGAGGCTTTCGATCAGATGGCTCCGTTTGACCTTATGATTGATGCAGCAGCAGAACCCTCCGTACTAGCAGGTACGCATGGGGATCATCGGTATCTTATCGATAACAATCTCATCGGGACAATAAACTGTTTAGACGCCTGTAATAAAAATAAAGCCCGGTTGATATTTATCTCAACGAGTCGAGTATATCCCCATGCAAAAGTGAATGAGTTGCCGTATAAGGAAGAAGAAACTCGTTACACTTTTACTCCCCACACTATCGAAGGGTTTAGTGAAAAAGGTATCGCTGAAAGTTTTGACACCCATGGCGCAAAGACATTCTACGGTGCCTCGAAATTTGCCTCAGAAATCTTTATCGAAGAGTACCGAACAGCCTTGGGTCTTGAAGCTATCATCAATCGGTGTGGGATCATTGCAGGACCGGGGCAGATGGGAAAGGTAGATCAAGGAATAGCCGTCTACTGGGCAGCTGCATATTTCTGGAAAAAACCACTGGCATACTTTGGGTTTAATGGGTCGGGAAAGCAGGTGCGAGATTTCTTGCACATCAATGACCTGGCAGCCTTAATAATCAGGCAAATTGAAAGCCCTCACCTATTTACGGATGCCGTATATCAGGTAGGTGGAGGAATAGAAAACACGCTGTCTCTTCTGGAGCTGACCGAGATATGTCAGCGTATTAGTACACATAAAATGCCTATGGGAAGACAACAGGAAAACCGTCCCGGAGATATTCGCATTTACTATAGTGATAATGGCCTAATAGAAAGTCACAGTGGGTGGAAACCCACACTAGGTCCAACGGAAATCATATCAGACATCTTCGATTGGCTTGAGCAAGACGAAGATAAATTGAGAAAGGTACTAATTTAGCCACATGAAAATCGCGATTATCACAGGCTCAGCTGGATTGATTGGAAGCGAGAGTGTGCGCTATTTTGCGCCCTCGTTTGATCTGATCATCGGAATAGACAATGATTTCCGTGCTCGCTTTTTTGGAAAAGAGGCTTCTGTCAATTGGAATAAAGAGTTACTTACATCCGAAATCAGCAACTATCGTCATCTTGATATAGACATTTGCGACGAGGATAAAATCAACAAAATCTTCAAAGAACACGGTCGAAGCATTGAGCTGGTCATACATACCGCCGCACAACCCAGTCATGATTATGCAAGTACAAACCCTAAACTGGATTTTGCGGTGAATGCCTCGGGCACGCTTAATCTCCTGGAATCTTGCCGTCAACATTCCCCTGAGGCGGTTTTTATCTATACTTCATCTAACAAGGTGTATGGAGACCGTCCTAACCTTTTACCGCTGTTAGAGCAAGAAACACGTTATGAACTTGAGTATGGACACCCGTATGCCAGGAAGGGAATCAGTGAACGCATGCGGATTGATCAGACGTTGCATTCGATTTTTGGTGCCAGTAAGGTAGCAGCGGACATCATGGTGCAGGAATACGGACGATATTTTGGAATAAAGACAGGCGTATTTCGCGGTGGATGCCTGAGCGGACCCGCACACTCAGGCGCAAAGCTCCATGGGTTTCTTGCGTATCTGATGCGATGTATCATTTTTGAAGAACCCTATACCATCATAGGGCATAAAGGAAAACAGGTACGGGATAATCTGCACAGCAGAGATCTCGTACGCATGTTTGACTTCTTTCAGAAGAAGCCCAGAGCCGGTGAAGTGTATAATGCCGGTGGTGGAAGATCATCCAACATTAGTATGCTTGAAGCCATTAAAAAGGGGGAAGAAATCACCGGCAAAACACTTCAGGTATCATACGAAAATACGGCACGTCGGGGAGATCATCGATGGTGGATCTCAGATACCACAAAGTTCGAAACTCATTATCCGGGTTGGTCAGTGACTGTCGGTATTGACGAAATCATGCAGCAGCTGTCAGAAAGCCTGATGGAGCGAAGGGAAGCAACTTCTATAAAGTGATCCTAAATGTAGTCATACCGGCCTATAATGAGGCAGAATCTCTACCATATACTCTATCAGATTTACATACAGCACTAGTTGATGCAGCCATCCCCCATGAAATTATTGTAGTAAATGACCATTCGACTGACGGCACAGTAAACGTAGTCAACGACCTCTCCGCTAGTGTACCCACCCTGCAACTGATTAACAATCCATATAGCAATGGATTTGGTTTCACCATACGTGCCGGCCTCGAAGCCTGTACCGGAGATTGTGTAGCCATCATGATGGCTGATATGTCAGATTCGCCTGGAGATCTGGTGCGGTTCTACCAGGAGATGATTTCATCTGGAGTGGATTGTGTTTTTGGAAGTCGTTTTACCAAAGGTGCAACCGTCCAGGATTATCCCAAGATCAAACTATTCTTAAATAGATTGGCTAATAATCTGGTACGGATTGTCTTTGGGATAAAATACAACGACGTTACTAATGCATTCAAGCTTTACCGTCGATCCACCATCGAAGGACTCAAACCTTTTCTTTCCCCACAATTCAATCTTACATTAGAACTTCCTCTAAAGGCCATCGTCAGGGGCTACAGCTACCGGGTACTGCCTAATGACTGGACAAATCGCAGATTTGGAAAGTCTAATTTGAGAATCAAGGAAATGGGAAGCCGCTACTTCTTTATCTTTCTCTACTGCCTCATTGAAAAGTATTTTTCCAAGGGAGACTATGAAAAACCGAATTCCTAAAACGATGCACTTTTTTCGGTTGATTCAATGATTTTCAGGATGCAATTTTACTTACAATAAAAGCAGCATGGAGATGACAGGTATTGATAAAACAGACCGATGGTATCAGGCATTGCTTGAAAAGGATGAAAACTATGAGGGGGTCTTTTTTGCAGGTGTAAAATCAACCGGTATTTTCTGTCGACCCGGTTGTCCAGCTAGAAAACCAAAACGATCCAACACCATTTTCTTCGAGACTGCAAAGGAAGCCATGTTGCATGGATTTAGACCCTGTAAACGGTGTCACCCATTGACAAACCGGAACGCAACACCAGCATGGATTGAATCACTGGTCAATGAGGTAGAAGCCAATCCTGACCACCGGATCACGGATGCTGAACTGGAGCAACGGAATGTAAGTCCGCTGAAATTACGACGCTGGTTTAAGCAAAATCGTGGTATGACCTTTCATGCATTCCAGAGATCACTGGCGCTGCAAAATGCACATCAGAATCTTCTAAAAGGTGAAAAAATTTCCCGAGTAGCCTACAATCATGGTTATAATTCACTAAGTGGGTTTACCGATGCCTATAAACGCAGTACCGGAAATTCACCTAGTGAAAGCAAACCTTGCATCTATACACATCAGCTTTCCACACCTTTGGGACCCATGGTTGCCGGCATGTATGATCAGAAACTGGTTATGTTAGAATTTAAGTCAGATCAGCGGGTAAAATGGCAGTTGCTGCGCATTGGTAAAAAACTGCAAGCAGCAAGTATTGAGGGTCCGGGCCATCTATTCCAGGATGTACAGGAGCAAATTGACCAATATTTTCAAGGACTATCGACCTCTTTTGATATACCCTTACTGATGGTGGGATCCACATTTCAACAAAAAGTATGGAATGCATTGCTTGGAATACCTGCCGGGGCGACTCGATCATATGAAGACATAGCACACCATATCGACCATGCTCGGGCGGTTCGAGCTGTCGGCACAGCCAACGGAACTAATGCCCTAGCCATCGTGGTCCCATGCCATAGAGTGATTGGTAAGAATGGGCAACTGACGGGTTATGCAGGTGGACTGGCACGTAAGGAATGGCTGCTAAAACATGAAGAGAAAGCTTTCCTAAAGCGTTAAGAAGCTATTAAAAGTGGATAAATCTTAACGGGAATTAGCTTCTAATCAAACTACTTGCCAGGATCCTGCGTTACATCCCTCGGTAGACTATAATACAATACTATGCGATTTATCACCATGATTCTGGCACTTGCGATAGCCGCCTCTCCACTCCAGGCACAACTGGGCAACCTTCTGAGCAAAGCGAAAGACGCACTGTCCGGCACAGGACTGACCGATGATGAAATCGGAATGGGACTCAAAGAAGCTCTGAATATAGGTACGGGTGAAGCCGTCGACTTTCTGTCGGCAGAAGATGGATTCTATAAATCTGCGTACAAAATTGCTTTGCCGGAAGAGGCCCAGACAGTAGTCAAAAAGCTATCGATGGTACCGGGGTTCAATGATCTGGAAACAAAGTTAGTCGAGCGTATGAACCGCGCGGCTGAACTAGCTGTCGTGAAGGCCAAGCCGATATTCGTATCAGCGATTAAGAATCTAACCTTCAAAGATGTGACTAACATATTGATGGGTGAAAAAGACGCTGCAACTCAGTACCTCGAGCGGACGACCAAAGAACAACTGTATGGCGAGTTTCAACCCATTATTGCAGCAGCATTGGATGAGGTAAATGCCCGGAGTCTTTGGAAAGAGGCCGTCACGGCTTATAATAAGATACCTCTGGTAAAAAAGACGAATCCTGAGCTGGATGATCATGTCACCAACAAATCATTGGATGGTGTATTTGGGCTAATTGAGAAGAAAGAAGAAGGTATACGAACGGATGTCTCTCAGCGATCATCTGACATACTGCAAAAGGTATTCTCCAAGCAGGATAAGTAGACACTCGCCTTCCCTCCATCATCCCAATGGTCTGACTCTATACATGTACTGATTCGGTTACATGTTCTTCCATGGCGATTAAGACCGTATAAATGATAAGAATGCCTGAAGCGTTGGCGTTATTATTGTTGGTACGATCAATAGGTTTACTGATATTATAAAAGAATTGGATATTTGTCCAATTGAAAATAAGAAGCATTTATGCACAGACTATTTACACTCTTCCTGGCAGGTTTGCCCCTTTTGCTGATGAGTCAGGAGACCATGCGTGTGGAGCGATGTACAGCGATCGATCCCGATTCACCAGTATACAACGTATATATTGATGATGCAGATGAAAAATGGGTGAGCAATAGTCAAGGACTTTTTCAGGTGCATGCAGCCGATCTGGCAACTAAGATTATAATGGCTCCTGATGAAATTTCTGTGCTGCAATTACCGGGTGGAAATGCAGATATCAGAATCCCCAAAGATGCTATCAATAGCGCACTGGACGGAGCTCTCAGTGAAACAAACACGATCAGCGCTGCCTACTACAATGAGGTGCAGGATCATTTATGGATCGGCACGACCGAGTCCGGAGTGTATCTTTTCCGGACACAACCTCAGCTCCGGGAAATCAAAGAGATCCAAAGACGCATGCCTAAGTTGAGATCCAACAAAATCAATAGTATCTACGTAGATGGAGATGAGGACCTGCATTTTATATGTACAGATGAAGGTGTTGTCGTAGGAAAAGGGGGGCGATGGGGGCTCGAAGAGCGATACTTCTCCTTTCAGGCCATAGCACATCGGGGGAAAGAAGTTTGGCTGCTGGCTGAAGATCTTATTTGGATCGTAGATGGAGACAAACAATGGAGATCTCTCTCGATTGACCTGGAGGAAGTACAGGGTCAGATCAAAGATATTGCACTGGATAAGAATGGAAAATTGTGGATTGCCTCTGAGTACCTTACAGTTTTTGACATTGAAAATGAACGATATAAGATCTTTGACGGAGCAGACTATTTCACCAGTAATGATGTGAATACATTATCGGCGGACCGAACCGGTGCTATCTGGGTCGGCACGCAGGATAAAGGTCTTTATCTCATCGAGGAAGAATCTGCAATGACTGTCACGGTACTCTTAGATAATCCCCTTTCTTGTGATCCCCAGGTGAATGATGCTTCACTTATCGTGAAAATTAATGGAGGACAACCTCCCTACAGTTATCAGTGGGGATCAGATGCTCTTTCCGGCAACGAAGTCGCAAACCTGGGACCTGGACTCTATCAATTGACGGTCACAGACAGTAAAGGGATTGCAAAGTCGACCACAGGAGAAGTTCCTGATACGCGATTGAAACTTGCTGTTTCGCAGGATCAATCGGTCGGACCAGATGGAGAAGCCCGGGGAAGTGCCAGCGCTGAAGTGGAAGGTGGTAAGCCCCGATATATATATCAGTGGGACAATGGTGAAATGGGCCCCAGAGCCGAACGGCTCACTGCAGGTATGCATCATGTCACGGTGACTGATGCTAACGGTTGCCAGGCTCAGGCCAGTATCGAAGTGGGTCGGGAGATTGGCGATCTGATGGTTAATCTGGAGAAAACAAGTGAAAGCAATTGCGCTGATGATCAGTCTAACGGAGTGGCAGCAACCGTATCCGGCGGTCTAGGTCCATATACTTATAATTGGAGTGATGGTACCGTACAGGGAAGTTCCGCCTCCGGATTGGCGGCAGGAACGTATCGAGTGACCGTCACCGATAGTCAGGGAGCTACAGCCGAAGCGTCCGTTAATTTTACTGAAGTATCACCCATGGAGATAGAGGTAACCGCCAACAGTCAGGCAGATTTGGATGGAAAGAATGGTGCTGCTATAGTGCGAGTATCGGGAGGAAATGGTCGAATGACGTATACCTGGGACAATGGTGAAAACAAAGCCAGAGCTACTGAGCTGAATGCCGGCATGCATACCGTGACCGTCACCGATGCCAATGGATGTACGGTAGAAGGACAGGTGGAGATTACACAGGAAATCGGCGTTCTTGCCGTCAGAATCGAGAAAAGAAACGAAAGCAAATGCGCTGAAGATGGACTCAATGAGATCATTGCTTCAGCTTCTGGGGGCGTAGAACCCTACAATTTTAAGTGGAGCGACCCCAACCTGGAAGGTCTGGAACATAAAGGACTGAGTTCCGGGACTTACTTTGTGACCGTGACGGATGCTGAGGGAAATACAGCAGAACAATCCGTTTTACTCAATGAACCAGCACCATTAGAAGTGGAAACTGTGGTTGTGGCTCCTGCAAGTCCCAATGGCAACAATGGAAGAGCCTCAGTTAGCGTAAAAGGTGGTACTGGTGAATATCAGATTGGATGGGATAATGGCGAGAACAAAGAAAGAGCCACGAAATTGGAAATCGGTCGCCATACAGTTACCGTCACAGATGCCAATGGCTGTGTTGCTTATGGAGAAGTAGAGATTGAACAGGAAGTGGGTGAACTTGCGGTACGAATCGAGAAGGTGGATGAAAGTATTTGTGCTGACGATGGCCGGAATGAGATAATTGCCTCCATATCCGGTGGTGTTGAACCGTACTCCATAGTGTGGAGTGACCCTAATCTCGAAGGACTTGAGCATAAAGGGCTGAAAGCTGGAACATATTTTTTAACTATTACTGATGGAGAAGGTAGTAAAACAGAGCAATCTGTGCTGATAAGGGAGCCTTCACCTATCCAAGTAGTAACTCAAGTCAACGCCCCGGCCAGTAGAGGAAATAGCGATGGAAGGGCATCATTACACGTGGAAGGGGGTACTGGAAATTATCAATACACATGGGATAATGGCGAAACAGAGATTGAGGCAAAATCTTTGAGCCCGGGTGAGCATTCGGTAACTGTGACTGATGATGCTGGCTGTAAAGCAACAGCTACCGTGGAAATCACAGAAGACATTCTGGAACTAGCCCTCAATCTCAACAAGACGGATGATAACAACTGTTATGGTGAGCAGAATGGAGTCATCGTAGCTGAAGTACGAGGAGGTAAAGGACCCTACACCTATACTTGGAATGATGCCTCATTGAATGGTGAACGTATCAGCCAACTGGCGGGTGGCAACTACAGTCTTACTGTGACAGATGCGGTTGGAAATGAAGCGAATGCTTCTGTGACCATTGCCAATCCGGTAGCGCTGGAGGCTCAAATCGTGGAGCAAAGAGGGGTAACTGACGAAACAACGGATGATGGGAGAGCTGAAGTGGAAGTCAGCGGTGGGACGGCTCCTTATTCATTCGCCTGGGACGATCAATCGACTGAGCAAAAGGCAGAAAATCTCACCTACGGTAATCACCATGTGACTGTGACTGATGCCAATGGCTGTACCGTACAACTAGACTTTGAAACAGAAAAGAAGATTCTCCCACAACTTTCATTATCGAAACTGCGGGAAGGTGAAGTGGTACAGATGCAGATGCTCCAGTTTGATGCGGATAGTACAAACTTAAATGAAGGAGCCAAGCCAATACTGGATGAAGTCTATTACTTCCTAAAGGATAATCCGGGTGTCGTCATTCGGGTTGAAGGACACACGAACAACATTCCGCCGGATGAGTTTTGCGACAAACTATCGACTGCCAGAGCAAAATCTGTGGCCGAGTATATCGTGCAGCAGGGGGTAGCAGATCAGCGTGTCTATTATCGGGGATATGGCAAAAGACAGCCTCTCTATTCCAATCGGACCGCAGAGGGGCGGCGTAAGAATCAGCGGGTGGAGATCAAGATACTTACTATAAATGAAGATGGCTGATCGGTTGATCAGCCATCACATTCGTATATCGGTCACGATATGTATTTTGGGTGTTTCTGGTTATCAAAAAATTTGACTAGATATATATAACTGAGTTTCTTGCTGGTTTTGTGACTCAAGATCCTATTTGGAATCTATCAGAGAGGTCTTATACTAATAGCTACTAGGCAGCCATAGAATGTCTGGTTGTCTCGAGATCTCGCACCGGTAAAATAATATCGTGTGGTCCGATCCACTCCCTTATTTCACTATCAGATGTCAGACGGCATGCCATATGAAAAGTGGTGCCATCACTCGCTACTAATCGGAAAGTAGCGTGTACTTCATCTGATTCCTCGTCTAGTACTGGCTCATACATCCACACGTTCTGTCCAGGGCAAAGATCCAGTAAATCGGCAATTTCCTCAGGCTTAAGAACAGCTAGGGAAGACTGGTTATGTACCAGATCCCAGGCCAGAGCATCTACATGAAGTTGAAAAGTGGTAGCAAATTCATTTGATTTAGTGGTATCCATGTCGTTTCCTTTTTATGATAGCACTAAGGTAAATTGACACCGTGCAATATACTTGCACGGTAAAAAAAGGGTGGAAAAAAGTAGAAAAAGCAGTCTATTTTGTGCGGGTGGTCGATTTGCTAGTAACGGTTACAAGGAAAGCCTGGCAAATCAATATCTGGAAAAAATGAAGAGTTGAAGAGAAGGATCTTCATGATTTGTATCCACTAAAAAAGCCACATACTGCCGAAACAATATGTGGCTTCTTCTTAGTAGCGGAGGCAGGACTTGAACCTACGACCTTCGGGTTATGAGCCCGACGAGCTACCAACTGCTCCACTCCGCGATATAGACCCTATCTTTAAGGGATGGCAAATGTAAGTAATTCTATCATCTTTCCAAACTTCTAAAGTATCAAATCAAGAAGTTTGGTGCCTGAATAATCACCTCATTATACCATGATTATTCTTAACCCACTTCGGTAGAAAATAGTTCGGCATATAGTAATTACCGGACTGGTGAACTTTTTTAACACTCGTCCTGTTACAATATTTGCGCAAGGTGAGTTGAGTCTCAATCGATGCCTTGCGGCATTTTCGAAAAATTAGATTATGAGAAGGAAAAAAGGTTTTGAATACCAGAAGGGTGTTTATTATTTCAATGTTAAGTCAGGAGCCGGAAATGGCATCACAATCAAGCGTAAAAAGAAGAATGATGCAATCCAGGCTTTTTCACGATATCTTACGGTGAATAAGGATGTAGAATGGTATGGTAAATGGGATGGTAAGAACTTTACTGAGGCTGATTTCGAAAAACTGATTGCAGCCTAAACAGAATAAATCTGATCCTTCCTAATGGATCAATAGCTTTCTGGCTGCACTCCTTGCTCCGTTTCTATCTACATACTGATAGTAGTACAGACCTGGACTCCATTGGTCCACGGGAAAGGTGATGCTCTTACTAAAGCTCGTATTAAGTACCTGTCTGCCCAATTGATCGTAAATGATCATTCGTTCAATTTGAATGGAAGGATCAGAGCTTTCCATCTGAATCGTAAGTTTTTCTGATGAAGGATTAGGAAATGCAGTGTGTTGAATAGCCTCGGCAGGTATCTCATGTGTGGATGTGATGTCACCCTGATTATACTGCAGGATATTGATGTCATCTAGATAGATTCCATCACGTGTTCCCGTATTCGTAGAAACCATTGAAAATCGCAGGTATACTTCTTCACCGATGTACGGAGAGAGATCAATCTGTTCAAGGACCCAATCTTTTTGTCTACCTGTGTAGACCGGTAATCCTTCATTTAATTGCAGTCTGCCTGCCACTGAATACCGACCGCACAAGGGCATGTAGGTCGTGCCATTGGTAGATACCTCCAATACTGCATAATCCTGGTGATTCTGAATATCCCATTTGGCCCGGAAGGTGAGCATCGAAGAATCAGCAAAATCGAGGAATATCGGACTTAGGGTTGTCAGATAGTTAGTGGTGTATGGAACTGTGTTTCCCTGTGGACTGTCAGTAAGGCTGGACGGAACTGTGAAGTATTCGACATCACTTTCACCCCAGTTGTTCAATACATTATTCGTATTAAAATCCTGAGCACTTCCATCATTTTCAAAAACGAAATTTTGTGCACGGTAATATTTTACTATCGTATCCCGGTAGGTATAGGTGCCGTTATCAATCGTATAGGCAAATTTTATACGTTCTCCATCCTGAATGTCTGAAGCTAACTGATAATCTATCTTGTCCTTCTCCTCAGAAAAAGTACCCAGAATATAAAGTTTGAATGGAGCATTAAATGAGATATTGTCTGTGAGCGGTTGAAAATTAAGTGTGAGGCCCACCTCTTCAAATCCCAGTTTTTGTAAAGTAAACGGCCATGTACCCACCGTATGATTGAAGTAAGGCTCTGTCTGATCAATTAATACTCCACTATTGAGGAGAAAAAATGCAGCATCAAGATTTTGCTTGAGGCTGGCCTTACACTGCAAAATCACCTCGTCAGGATGTGGCCAGAACCCATCGGTTCCCACTTCCGGTGTCAGAGGAAAAATTTTTTCCTTTTCAGGATCGCTGTACATCCAGTCATCAGAATCGCCATTGGTAAGATACTCGACAGTCTCAATACCATTTCCATAATGATATCGGTTTTCCTGCGTCAGGAGTGAAGCCAGTTCTTCAAAGATATGAATGTCATCAGGTGGTGTTTCCGTATAGCCATATGGATAGATTAAAAATCCACCATAGGTGTGATAGTTTAAAGCCATTTTGAATTCACGATCCAGGACAAAGGCACGGACTGCTTGTGTCTCCGGCTCAGAAAATGGAGCGGGCCCCCGATAGGTAAGAGAACCAGTGCTCCCGGTCGATCCTTGATTATCATGTCCCCATTCATGTCCATAGTTACGGTTGAGATCTACCCCAAAAGTTCCGTCACCGTTATTTCTTCGGTTCTTTCGCCAAAGTCCTCCTCCCTCAGGTTTCGTCGATTCATTATAGAGATAGCCATCAGGGTTTACACAGGGTATGAAGTACATCTCTGTGTTGCGGATGATACTGGCTACTTTATCATTTGTACTCGCGTTCTCTAACAAGTACCACATATAGTAAATCATCTGTGTAAGACTTACCGGCTCGCGTGCATGATGTAAGGCGGTATAGAGTATTTCCGGTTCATCTTCATCGACAGTAGCATTGTCCGAAATCCGGACCCAATATATTGGGCGGTCTTCATGTGTCCTATAATCTCTTATGGGGGCTCGGACCGTAATTAAGTCCGGGTAAAGAGATGCCATTTTATCCAATTCCTCTAACATCTCCTCATAACGATAGTTCCCCAAGTATGATCCTCCGGAAAAGTTGAAGGGCTCCTCATGATCGAACTCTTCCAGCTCCATGATGCAGGTTTCATTATCCCTGGCATAATCCTGAAAGGGTAATCTGGATTGCTGGAAATAAGCAGCTTCTGCATCGGTTTCCAAAACTTCAAGTTTAAATCCATCATTACGCATCAGACGTACCTCATCCACAGAAAAGTCTCCTGTGATCGTATTGGCAATACGATGATAGTGATCCACAGCAACTCCCAGGACAGCTATCTCACTGACACTTCGATCCTCCAGTGAAACAGTGGCTCTAATGTATGATTGTGAAAAAGCCTGAACATATATAAATAAGGCAGCTATCAGCAGTAGGCCTCGTGACATGAATTTGGATTTTTGATTGAAGTGTGCAAATATAATTGAAGTCACCAAAGGAGTCTCTCTTAGTTACTAACAGTTTAAGACAAAAATAAAGGGTTCTTTTTAAGTGAATCGAACAAAAATATTAAAATAAAATGAGATACGAAGTAGATTGATAGACAAGATTATGCCTATTTTCCTTTCCCTTGGAGAAGTACCAATATTGTATAGAAAAGAATCTTGAAATCCAAGGCCAATGAAGCATTTTCTATGTAGAGAATGTCAAATTTGAGTCGTTGGATCATCTGCTCCACCGTGCTGGCATAACCATATTTCACCTGACCCCAGGAAGTGATGCCGGGTCTTACTTTTAGGAGGTGTTTATAGTGCGGCGCCTGAGCCATAATAAGATCTATATAATAGGATCGTTCTGGTCTTGGTCCTACCAGTGACATCTCCCCCTTTAATACATTCCAGAACTGAGGTAGCTCATCCAGGCGCCATTTACGCATGGTCGCACCAAAAGGTGTGCAACGTTCGTCCTTATCATGTGAAAGCTGTGGACCATCTTTCTCAGCATTAACATACATGGATCGAAACTTGTAAATGGTAAAAGGTTTGCCACCATACCCGATTCTCTGCTGTCTATAAAATATGGGGCCCTCCGAACCCAATCGAATACGTAGCGCAATGTAAAGATACAGGGGTGCCAGGAGCGTCATACAAAATACCGAGACCAGGACATCGATGAGACGTTTGATCAGTCTTTGCCAACGGGGCATGAGTCCTTGTTCGATCTCAATGAGCACTGCCCCATAGACATGATTCATCTTCACTGTACCCAACATGATATCATACATATCAGGAATGATTTTCACGAGTAGGCGATCTTCGAAATCAAAGAGAATATCCAGAATAGATTTGAGCTTGTTGTGATCAGAAGTCTCAATGGCAATGATGACTTCTTCTACTTTCTCCTCCAGAATAACAGTAGGTATCTCAGAGATTCCACCCAGTTTGGGAAGATAGCGCGAAAGTTCGTTGCTACTATGACCATTGGCATCAATGAATCCAATAAACTTATAGCCCAAACCCTTACGTAGACTGCTCATTTCATTGTAGAGTTCCACTGCACGTTCATTGCCACCCACAATCACAGTGGAATACTGCACCAGTCCAGACTTTAATCTACGACTGGCCTGGGTCAATAGCACAGATCTTGAAATTACTGTGAGAAAGAACTGCAAGACCAGTAACACTACAAAGGACTCGATATAATCTGTGTATTTGATGACCGCATCATCTAGAATAAGCGTAAAGAAAAGGAACAGTACCCCAATCAGAATGAGCCAGAAGGTACGCGCAATCGTACGAATCCTAGATTTGCGATAAATGTCCTTATACTCATCAAAAATCGAGTACAATAAGACCCAACCCAATGGAATCAGAAGAATCCCGATAAAGAAGTTTTGATCATCAAGCATCTCCCAGCTGAATGACCCATTTTCTTCACGTTTTCTATATATAAAAAAACAGGCCCAGGCAAGAAGAGCCATAAGAAAATCAAAAACTCCATAGACGATGATATCTCTCCTGCGTCGATCACTCACGGTCAGAAATGTAGCAATTTTAGATTATCCAAATAAATACTTTGGATAGCTTTGGAATTCGAATCACTGAAACTGGCTAAAAAAATGATCTGATAACCAGAGCTTTCCAGTCCCTGTACATCAGCTGTAAAGTTTACATAAATTTTTTTCCAATCATCTGATGGAAACAAACCCAGTTTATATATTGAAACAGGAGCTTGAGAAGGATTATGTCCCCTCAAGCCCACCGCCAGAGTGACATCACTCTTATATTGAAACTCTAGATATACAGGGGCCCCATTATCTGGAAGATCATCATATACAAAATTAGTAGCCACCTCCAATAGAGAATGATCACGTGTCATAGATCCTATACCAAACTTTCCATCGATGCCACCCGTTCCCTCGCGTGCTGAAATCGATGTTTCTGTATCCTGGTCTAGATCAACTCCTAACGTATGAGATGATTCAAAAGACTCCACCATCGTAAATACAGTATTTTCATGATAACTAAAGGCCGGAGAATACATCACTGTAGGTTGTGTCAAATCGATGGTCAGACTAATTGGCTGATAAAAGGGGTATGGGGTTGAATTATTAGAAATTCCGTTTTCGCGAATACCGGCAAAGAGTTCTAATTGGGCCTGTTGATCTCCAATGATAGGAATGGCGGATGGCACGGGAAAAATACCCAGCAGGCTATTATCGGCGTATACATACAGTTCAGATATTTCGTGTAGGTCAGTGCCCTGGCCCATAGTGGTCACGACATCGACTTTAGTGACTTCGACGAATGTCGGTATTTCCGCAAGTCGATCTTTGCTACATGCTGCCAACATCATACTAATAAAAAGCAGATAATATGATCCGGATTGTGCGGGGAATGTCATTCAGGTCATTTGCTTGAGATTATGATCAATCTCCTTTGATATCTGAAAAGCCAGGGACAAAGCGTTATAGGCCTCATCCGTCCCGACTTCGGGGGGATCACCCGACAGAATAGAATGTGCAAAGCAGGACAATTCCATTTCGATTGCATTTACGGGTTTAACTTCAGGCACTTCGATTTCAATCTGCTTACTTCCATTGGCTGTTTCCAACTCAAAGACATTAATACTTTCTGCAGGACTACTTTTTGAAACCGTGTCACTTAAACGAATGATCTGGGCCTGACGCTCCAGAAAGTCTACACCAATGTATGCGTCCGGTTGAAACAGTCGCATTTTACGCATATTCTTAAACGACATTCTGCTTGCGGTCACATTAGCCACACATCCATTTTCCCATTCAATTCTGGCATTGCCAATATCCGGCGTATTGCTGACGAGACACACTCCATTGGCCAGGACACGCTTTACCTTGCTAGGTACGAGACTCAAAATAATATCCAGATCATGAATCATGAGATCCAAAACTACCGAAACATCCGTACCACGGGGATTGAAATTCGCCAGGCGGTGTACTTCCATAAACCGGGGATTGAGGTCCATATCCTTTATGGCAAGCATTGCCGGATTAAAACGCTCTACGTGCCCCACTTGGACGACCACATTCATTTGCTTCTGCAATACCTGCAACTGCTCGGCCTCTTCCAGAGTCGCAGTAATGGGTTTTTCGATAAAAAGGTGCTTCCCTTGTCCGAGTGCCTTTTCAGCTACTTCAAAATGCGAAGAGGTGGGTGTCACAATATCAAGTGCCTCCACCTCACTTAAAAGAGCTTGGAGAGTACGAAAACTTCTTACACCAGTTTCCTCAGAGATCTTATCAGCTTTCTCAAAATCACTTTCAAAAAATCCGACAAGTTCAAAATCAGGTACAGATTGTATGCATTTCAGGTGTATTTTGCCTAAATGCCCAACTCCCGCTAGTCCTAGTTTAATTGGCATAGTGACTATAGTACATTAAGATGCTTCCAAAAGCAATCGTCAACACAATGAGGATAGAAGCCATTTTCACAGAAAATCGCACATACTTCACAAATGTTTCAATTTGTTCTTGCGAGTCCGGATATCTTGGCAAAATCTCCTTTCTGAGCTTCTCGAGACTAAATACATGGGAAGCTTCAAATTCGATCTCGTTCCGGGTAAGGTAATGGTACAGCTTTAAAACCTTCCATCTGAAGTAGAAGTTGAGAAATAACATGGCCAAAAAAAGGCCCACGACTATTGAAATGAGAAGTATATACATATCTTATTCCTCAAAAGTAGCATAAACAAGTGCATCGATTGTACTTTGACCCTTGAAATCTATACCTGGCCTAACTAAAAGCAAAGCCCATATCCACGTATGCAGATATGGGCCTGACAAAACTTTCTAACACTTATGATTTAAGTCCTTTTAGGAAGGATCTTCCACTTTGGTTGTGAACAACTGAGCATCTGTCTTCTTATCGATAATCAGTGCCACAAATGGACGATCAAATCTAAATGTGGGCGGTAGTGATGTGACTCCTACACCCACAGATGTTACCGCAGCACCATCTACGCCTTTCTCATCTACCTTCAGGTAAGTTTTGTGGATCACTTTATTAATGAATAGATTTCCAGCACCCGAACTTCCCAGGTTTGAAAAATCAGCGCTTTGATCATCGAAAGCCTGTACTATCCCAAGATTCTTCAAAGGGCTGTTCATTAACTTTTCATATTCGATCTCGAATTTTGGCATATGGATGAAGATGCGACCTTTCTGCAACTCCTGATTGATCAACTCATCAATATCTGTCACCGCTAGATTTTCGATAAAATCATCAATAGACGCTTCAGAATTGGTTGGTTGCATAAGTACCATCGAAAATGTTGTATCTGCCAATGGTAATTCCACTGCTTTTAGCTGATCATCTTTATATGAACTAAGATCGTACACATCCTGATACATCATAGGTACGGATACCTCGCTACCATCAGATAGGGTAAATTTATCGTTGATGGTGTTTTCTATGGGGAAAGGATAAGCCCAATCTGCCTGTAAAATCAAGGCGTTTATCAGAAACATCACATCCTCATCCTTGATCTCTTCTATTACTTTGTCAATACGTCCATCGGTACTATTCTTCACCCAGGTATTAATGGCTTCCAAAGCGGATGCTTGTGTAAAGTCGAGATCAGAAAGCATAGCCTCATGGTAGGTGCCCATATAATTCAAAAAATCAGCATTAGCGGACACACGATTTTTATCCCAGAATACCGAATTTTCCATATCCAGCTGAGTATTTTCACCGGTTGCAGACATCAACTCATTGACCGACTTATAGGCTTCACCCACATGGCTTTCGTTCGGAAGTCCCAATACTTCTGCCATCTCCTTACGAGTATCGTTGGCGGCACCTTCATAAGCCATATAGAGTGCAGAAGCCACACTGAGCGCTGAGATGCTCACATTTTCTCCTGCCACTGATTCCTTTACTGTTTGTTTAAATAGATCCCACTGAAAATCATGCAAACCCTGCATCATTTGATCAGCTGTCACTTCCTCAGGTGTATCAATGATGGGATCATCTGATTTGTCACAGGCGCTCAATAGCAAGAGGAATGCAATTATATTCCAAATCTTCATAGTAATTATCTTTTGGTTACACCCTTAAAGACGGTAGATGTAAAATGCTGGTTTGGCTGGAAATGTTAATTATTTCCAAAAGGTTGACACTTCTCTAGGTCTGCACTGCCAAAACCGCTTCCATTTTTTCTTTGAGGTATTTGCCAGTCAATGAAGGATCACATTGGATCAATCCTTCCGGAGTACCCTGGAAAATGATCTGACCTCCATGACGACCACCGCCCGGTCCCAGATCAATCACCCAGTCTGCTGACTTTATCACATCCAGATTATGCTCTACCACCACCACAGTATGTCCCTGCTCCACTAGCGCATTGAGCGAGGTGAGCAATTTGTTGATATCATGGAAGTGTAGCCCCGTGGTAGGTTCGTCAAAAATGAAAAGCATCTGCTGGTTACTCCTATCCTGGCCCAGATATGAAGCGAGCTTCACACGCTGGGCCTCCCCTCCTGACAGGGTGCTGGAAGACTGACCTAATTTCACATATCCGAGACCTACGTCCTGTAACGGTTGCAGTTTCTGGACGATATCAAGTTCCTCTGCAAAGAAAGTGATAGCCTCATCAATGCTGAGTTCCAGAATTTGAAAGATATTCTTGCCGTTATATTGTACCTCCAATACCTCATTCTTAAATCGCTGACCTTTACAATCCTCGCATTGCAATCTTACATCAGCAAGAAACTGCATTTCCACTACGATTTCACCATCACCCTGGCAGGTATCACATCTTCCACCCTCTACGTTGAATGAAAAATGCTTGGGTTTATAACCCCTGATCTTAGCCAGCTGCTGTGAAGTCATGAGCTTCCGAATGCTGTCATAGGCCTTCACATATGTCACCGGATTGGATCGGGAAGACTTACCGATTGGTTTTTGGTTGATGAGTTCTACCTGTGTGATCAGATCAAGGTCCCCTTCCAATTTCTTAAAGGTACCTGGAGCATATTTTGTTGGTTCTTCCAGGTATCGCTTTAGGCTCCTGTATAAAATATCATGGACCAGTGTACTTTTTCCAGAGCCCGAAACCCCCGAAACGACATTAAGAGCTTGCAGCATGAATGTAGCATTTACATCCTGCAGGTTATGTTGCGAAGCTCCTTTGATGTGAATCTTGTTAGCGGATCTCCTTCGTGTCTCAGGGATAGGGATAAATAATTCATAGTTGAGATAACCCGCTGTCAAACTCCTTTTACTTTGTGACAACTCATTATAAGGTCCGGCAAAGACTACCTCCCCTCCATGGATGCCTGCTTCGGGTCCCATATCGATCAGAAAATCAGCACTCCGGATCACGTCCTCCTCATGCTCTACCACAATCACAGTATTGTCAAGATCCCGAAGCTGCTCCAACACTGCCACCAGTTTTTCGGTATCACGGGGATGCAGGCCTATACTGGGCTCATCCAGGATATACAGCGAATTAGTCAGGTTGCTTCCCAGTGATTTGGTCAAATTTATCCTTTGCGTCTCTCCTCCACTTAAGGTAGATGAGGTACGATCCAAATGCAGGTAATCTAATCCCAAAGCACATAGATTTGCCAATCGGGTTTCTATCTCTATCAGTAGGCGTTTGGCAATCTTCCGATCATGATCAGAAAGCTCAATCTCCTGGAAAAACCGAAGTAGAGTATCCATGGGCATAAGGATCAGCTCATTAATACTGTGTGCATGGACTTTCACATAACCCGCTTCTTCTCTCAATCTGGACCCCTTGCATTCCGGACAGACGGTGCGACCACGATAACGGGCCATCATTACCCGGTTTTGAATCTTGTATGATTTGCTTTCTAGCTCATCGAAGAAATCATTGATCCCCTCAAAGTATTCATTACCATCCCACAGGAGGTCTTTTTGCTCATCCGTCAGGTCACGGTAAGCTCGGTGTACGGGAAAATCAAAATGATGCGCGGCCTGGAGCAATCTGTCAAGGTACAGTCCGGACTTTTCACCACGCCAACATTGTATGGCACCATCCACGACGGAAAGTGTAGGATTGGGTATAACCTTGTCTTCATCGATGCCCATCACACGACCAAAACCCTCACATCGTGGACAGGCTCCAAAGGGGTTATTATAATTAAAGAGATGTGGTGTAGGCTCAATGAAAGTCAGACCATCCAATTCAAATCTGTTATTGAAGATGAGATCTTCCTCTTCTTCCAGAACTCTCAACAGACACTCTCCCCCACTTTCTGCAAAGGCCGTGCTAACTGAGTCTGCAATTCGCTTGATGTTTTCTTCATCATTATTAGCGACAAAGCGATCGATCAGGATCAGGATTTCATAGGGATCTACCTCTGAAATCTTCTTCTCCAATATTTCATTCTCACTTGCCAGATAGTCTTCAATATATTGCTGTTGTTCACCAATATATAATCTGGTGTACCCCTTCTGTAGTAGGACTGAACACTCCTGCCCAATCGTCCGATCCTTATATTGCTGATGGAGAGGGATCAGAAGTAACACTTTTTCACCTTTTTCAAGGCCTTTGATATGATCCACTACGTTGGTGACGGTATGTCGGGTGACAACATCGCCAGTTACGGGCGAGTAGGTGATACCGATTCGCGCATAAAGTAGACGCAAATAATCATAAATCTCTGTTAAAGAACCTACCGTACTTCGAGCATTAGCCGTACTCACGCGCTGCTCAATCGCAATAGCGGGACATATTCCTTTTATATAATCGACTTCAGGTTTCTTCATTCGATTGAGGAACTGCCGGGCATAGGAAGAAAGGCTCTCTACATACCTTCTTTGCCCTTCTGCATAGAGGGTATCGATGGTGATGGTTGATTTGCCCGAACCTGATACACCTGTGACGACAATCAACTGATTTTTGGGGATCTCTAAGTCAACATTCTTAAGGTTGTTAGCTCTCGCTCCTTTGATAGATATTGTCTCCTTAAGCGAATTCGTCATATGTACTGCTCCAATAGTGAGTAGATGATAAATGTTAAAAAAGTCAAATTCTTAAAAAGTTGGTCTGATTCTTGCAAAAATGTAAAATGAATCTCTATTTTTGAATTGCCTCTTTTAAACGAGGAAGCAAAAATAAAGTTCTCGTTAAACTTTAGTTAATCGACAAGAACTTTAAAGTATGCTCTAAAAAGAGGTGCTATATTAGATCAAGTAGATCTTTAACTATTCTAAAAAATCTGATTGCTTATAGAGTAAAACTTATACACGACATTACATAATTGTTAATCAAACTAAACTTTGTAGTCGTATGCAAGTTACTCCATTTAGCGACCAGGAACTCATTCAGCAGTATCTTAGTGGAAATGAAAGGGCCTTTGAGGAGCTCTTATCTCGTCATCGAAACAAGATCTACACTTCCATCTATCTCTTTGTGAAAGACCAAAGTCTGGCTGAAGATATCTTCCAGGAAGTTTTCATCAAAATCATCAAGACATTGCGCAGTGGCAAGTACAATCACGAAGGAAAATTCGTGCAATGGGCCATGCGGATCGCGTACAACATGTGCGTGGATCAATTCAGAAGAAAGAAAAGAAGGCCTCAAGTGGCTCCTACTGAAACCTTTGACATCTTTGATGTACTGCAAGTATCGGATGACAATATGGAATCACGAATTATCAAAAGCCAAACTCATGATAAGGTGCGGCAGTTAGTGGACAATCTTCCACCCGAACAGCGTGAAGTCGTCATTCTAAGGCACTATGCGGACATGAGCTTCAAAGAAATATCTCAACTTACCCGAGTGAGTATCAACACTGCCCTGGGTCGGATGCGATATGCATTAATTAACATTCGAAAAATGGTGGAGGAGAAGGAGATTATTCTTCAGTAGTAGGAAACATCATACGATTGAAAAGTATACGCCCAGCTTATCGGTAGGTAGGCTGGGCTTTTTTTTGCCTAGGGGGCAAACCTCCTTGCAAAATCCAGGGCGAAATACGAAATGATCACATCCGCACCAGCGCGCTTAATGGAGAGCAAAGCTTCCGGCATCGCTTTATCATAGTCCAGCCATCCCTTTTGAGATGCAGCAATGAGCATGGCACATTCGCCACTTACATGATAGGCTGCAATGGGTAGGTGACTAGCGTCCCTCAAAGTCTTGATCACATCCAGGTAATGGATTGCTGGTTTAACCATTAAGAAATCAGCACCCTCCTCCGCATCCAATTGTGCTTCGCGTAGTGCCTCACGCTGATTAGCGGGATTCATTTGGTAGGTCTTCTTATCTCCAGCCTTGGGCGCAGAATCTAGAGCATCACGGAATGGCCCATAAAATGCGCTAGCATATTTGGCGGTATAACTCATGATGCCCGTATTCGCATGACCGCTAGCATCCAGGGCCTTACGAATAGAGGCTACTCTGCCATCCATCATGTCCGAGGGACCTATGATATCAAAGCCTGCCTGCGCCTGGGCCACTGCCATCTTTGCCAATACAGGTAGCGTTTCATCATTCAAAATCTCGCCATCCTTCACAATGCCATCATGGCCGTCACTGCTATAGGGATCCAACGCAACATCACTTATTAAGGTAATAGATGGAAACTCAGATTTGATTTTGCAAGCAGCTTTGAGGTAGAAGTTTTCTGATGCATAACTGTAGGTGCCAGTCTTGTCCTTAAGAGATTCATCGACGGCAGGAAACATCATGAAACTATGTAAGCCCATCGACACTCCTTCCTCAATGACCGAAAGTACCTGGTCAGTTGAAAGTCGATAGTTACCCGGCAGGGAAGATACCTCATCCCGGATATTTTGACCATCCACCAAAAACAGGGGATATACAAGATCATGTACGGTCACATAATTCTCTTGAACCAACGACCGTATACTGCCGCTGGTTCTATTTCGTCTCGGTCTAATCAGCATGTCCTATTGCTTTAAAGGGACTATTTCCTGGTCAGTCTTACTTAGTACAAAATGATTGGGACCAATCAATTCGAACTGACCATCTCCCAGGTCATTCAACTTAAAGGCACTATTGGGCCCACGACCCAGGTCAAATATATACAGACTATCACCCCGTACTTCCCACTTGCCGACATCGTCCATCTCATTGCCCATCGCACGTACTTGATATATAAATTTGTTATCAGCTTCAAAGGATAAAAACACCTGCGTTATCCCCGCATAGGCACGGAGAGAATCGTCCATATTAACGGGATTGATCGCGGCTGCATATGTACCTTCTTCGATTTGATAACTGTGCGTGCGCTTCACACTGCAACTTGACACTAACCAAACAACCGATAGCAGAATCAAGACTACTCTAGTAATTTTCATAAACTCGATGTTTGTGCAAAAGTAGAACGAATATTTCAGACCACTGGTGCAGACTCTGTCATATTATTATCCTCCACAACCATCGATGATGATCTTGAAAGTGGCCTGCGTACCTACCTCAATCCCAGTGTCAAGGTCACAAAAAAAGGCCATCCTCAATCGAGAATGACCTTTTAACTCTTGATACTTTAGCTACATTACTATTGCAACTGGAAAGTGGTTGCACCCAAGAAGCCATGATCAGCATATACCAATAGATTGTACATTCCTGATTCAAGATCACGAGCTGCATCAAATGACATGGCAATGTTTTGTCTGTCACTCAATGTAGTTTGCTCTACGTCTACCGCTTTAATCGCGATTGGCTCATTTGATTTCACTTCTACTTCTTTGCCTTGTACCACATCGACTGGATTACCGTCAAACGTAGTCAGTACCAAGTAGATTTCTTCATCTTTCTGAAATTCCTTGGGAACGTCATTTACATCAAATGATACATTGATCATTTCCGCCTGCTTTGCTTTAGCAGTGAGTTTGCTGTTGCGCCGTTGTGCAGTCACCGCAAAATTCTTAGCTACAAAACCTGCGGGAGCTACAGTATACAGTCGTTGCACCAGTTTTTCATTCCTATCACTGACTTCTGCCAGCTTCTCGTTAAGCGCTACGGCTTCAGCTTTTGATACCTGAAGATCAGCTGCCATCTGTGTATTGGCATCAATCAGTTCAAGATTTGTCTCCTTAAGAGCCACAATGTCCCCTTCAAGACCTGTCTTCAGCTCTTCAAGTTGTGCCAGTTTTTCATTGATTTTCGCATTCGCTTCCTCACTCTTAGCTAGTCTTTGCTTAGCTGTCCAGACGCGTGCTTTCAAGTCTTCGACTTCTTTCACCCGTTCTTCTAACGTAACAGTGAGTTCCTCATTTTCGGAGATCTGCAATTGATAGGAGCTATCCAGATTAATTAACTCGCCCTCAAGTGATACCTTTTGTGCATCCAATTCTTCCATGCTCATGGACATTGCGGATCTTTCTTGCAGAAGCTTTTTGCTCTTGACACCGTAGTGCACGGCCACAAAGAAAGCGATGGCTAGTAGACCACCCAAAACCCATGCGAGTTTCTTAAACGCAGACACACCCGAGGCATCGTGATGCCCATCATTTTGATACTTCATAAAATTGAAAATTTAAGTTATACAATAATTAAAAAGAGGCTAATTCTTTCGGCTCTTCAGATCAGAGCATTATAAGGTAGATGTATAACTCTATAGAAGTGGTTTATTTCGTCAATTGGTGTCATAACGATACCAGACCTAAATTAGTTCGAACAGTAAGAACTTTTTTGAAAATTTTTTTTCAATTGTAGAAAGCCATCCACATACTTTCTAAGATGCCCTTTTTCCTTTAATTTCAGGAGCAACTGCAAAGTACTGGAACCACATGAGATCATTTAGCATCTTACTTGTCCTCCTCCCCTTTCTATCATGTCGTCCATCATTACCAGAGTCTGTTGACCTTGCCATGGTGTCTATCCCCGATGTGGTAGACTACAATTTCCATATAAAACCATTACTGAGTGATCGTTGCTACGCTTGCCATGGACCTGATGAGGAAACACGTAAGGGAGGATTGCGACTCGATATACCCGATGGGGCAAAGAAAGTGCTGGAAAGTGGTCACCGAGCCATAGTACCCGGATCCCTGGGAAAAAGTAGCCTGGTAGAGCGTATCCTGGAAGAAGAAGATGAGCTCATGATGCCTCCTCCCACGACTAAGACGAGCCTTACACCTCATGAGAAGGCCCTACTTGTGAAATGGATCGACCAGGGAGCCAACTTTGAAAAGCACTGGGCCTTTATCAAACCAGAGAAACCGGAAGTGCCTGCACTTGATGGTGATTCGTACCATCCTATTGATGCCTTTGTCAGAAGCAAACTCAAGGAACAGGGAATGTCCCCTGCCCCTATGGCAGATCCGCAGCGATTGATCAGAAGAGTTCATATGGATCTTACCGGTTTGCCTCCTGACCTGGAAACCATTGCAGAGTTTGAGGCTTCTCCCTCCATTGAACATTATGAGAAAATCGTTGATTCATTGCTTAGGTCTGAAGCCTGTGCCGAAAGGTTAGCCATGGAATGGATGGATGTAGCCCGATATGCAGACTCACACGGCCTTCATGCAGATGGCTGGCGAAATATGTGGCCCTGGCGTGATTGGGTGATCGAGGCATTCCGGGAAAATATACCCTATGATGAATTCGTCACCCTGCAACTTGCCGGTGATCTGCTCCCCAATCCTACCAAAGATCAAATCATAGCCACCGCCTTTCATCGAAATCATCCGATGACGGCCGAAGGCGGTGCGATTGATGAGGAATTCCGGCTTGAGTATGTTGCAGACCGTACCAATACTACTGCCACAGCCTTCATGGGTATGACGATGGAATGTGCAAAATGTCACGACCATAAATTTGATCCTATCTCTACCAAAGAATACTATCAACTATCCGCATTCTTCAACAATCAGAGAGAATTGGGTATGACTGGAGATGATGGAAATTACGGACCTCTCATACCTCTCATGGATGACGTCACAAAAGCACATATCGATAGCCTTAAGGTCTTATTGGCTGAACTTGACTCGGAAATGAATGACAAAATTGCAGCACTGGCAGAGGAGAAGTATGAAGTGACACAACAGAGCGTCAAGCCTGGTGGTTCGACCTTCTATGTGGCATTTGATTCGTACCGATCAAAAGGAGACGATAGCTACGTTTTTGACAGAAATCCAAAAGTAACGACACGCGGAGAACCCGTTGTTGTAGAGGGCAAAAAGGGAAAAGCAATAGAATTGGGTAAAGGATATGATGAAGTCTCACTGGCAGAACCTGCAACCATAGACGTGGAGATACCCATGTCTGCGAGTCTTTGGATAAAACCTAAACCCAAAAAATCGGATAACACCCAGGTACTAATAGGTAACGCAGGTAATAAGAATAATTTCTGGAGAGGCTGGGATTTCTATTTGGATACATCCTTCCATCTGAACCTACGGCTGATCAATGCCTTACCCCATAATTATCTGCATGTGCGGTCAAGTGATCCCGTCACCATTGGCCAATGGCAGCAGGTAGGGTTTACCTATGACGGTTCAGGTACAGCTCAAGGAGGTACGATTTTTATTAACGGTCAAAAAGTAGGTGTCTCTATCAAATATGACCGGCTGACAAGAAACATAAGACCCATTGTTTCTGCCTCCCATAAACCCGAGAATCGGCCCCTGCGGATTGGCAAAAGTTTCCGTGCATTTACGGGTGACAACGGGATCTATCATGGTGCTGTGGATGAGGTGTATGTCTATGATCGACGTCTTTCTTCCCTTGAAATGGCTTACCTGGGTGGTGTTGAAAAAACAAACTTTACAGAAGAGGATTACTTGGATCATCAAATCACGAAATCGAAGAAAATAGGTGAACTCCGCGATCAGAGAGCTCAATTTCTCAAAGAAATCATAAAGATTCAGGATACATTGGATGAGCTCATGGTCATGGAGGAAATGTCTACACCCAGGCCGACCCATATTCTGAATCGAGGTCAATACAACTCGCCGGGCGAGGAAGTACAACCCGCTACACCAGCAGCCATTCTTTCTTTTCCAGACACATTGGAGACCAATCGACTGGGATTGGCAAAATGGCTCTTTCACCCTGATCATCCCCTTACCGCACGGGCTACTGTCAATCGATACTGGCAGATGATCTTTGGTACGGGTATCGTGAAAACAGTCAATGACTTTGGTAATCAGGGAATGCTCCCAAGTCACCCTGACTTGTTAGATTGGCTGGCAGTTGATTTTCAGGAAAATGAATGGGACATAAAATATCTCTTGAAACAAATGGTGATGTCAGCCACCTATCGTCAGACTAGCAAAGGGTCAGCTGAAGATCTGAAAAAAGATCCTGAGAATATTTACTTGTCACGATCTCCTTCTTATCGCTGGCCTGCCGAATTTATACGGGACAACGCACTTGCCGCCAGTGGTCTTTTGGTACAAAAAACCGGTGGGCCAAGTGTCAGGCCTTATCAGCCAGATGGTCTTTGGATAGAAAAAGGAACCTTTTCCTATATATTGCTACGCTATAACCAAGGCAATGGGGAAGATCTCTATCGAAGAAGCCTGTATACCTTCATCAAGCGAACATCGCCTCCGCCTTCCATGACAGTATTTGATGTGCCCAGCCGGGATGTCTGCAGATTAAGTCGGGAGACGACAAATACCCCCATGCAAGCACTGGTATTACTCAATGACCCCCAATATGTGGAAGCTGCCATTGCCATGGCTGACAGGATGTTGGAGTCCTCCGGTGATATTCCCCAAAACATCAACACCATGTTCAGACTTTCGACGGGACGAGATGCCCATAAAGAAGAACTTGAGCTACTAGAAAAATCCTATGAAAAACATCTACAACATTTCCAATCGGTTCCGATGGCAGCCGATTCTCTCCTGACAACGGGTGAATACCAGACCCGAGTGAAGAATAGAGATCATGAAATCGCCGCAATGTCTATGGTAGCAAGCACGATTCTAAATCATGATGAAACCTATACCAAACGTTAATCAATCAAAGGAGTAAAGAAATGCATCAACACTGCAAAGATCAACATGGACAATATAAGAGAAGGGATTTTTTGACCCGTACTTCCCTGGGATTGGGCGCTGCAGCGATCTCAAACCTATTGAGTCCTTTTTCTGCTAGTGCGCAATCAGGTCCGAAGCCACACTATGCACCCAAAGCTAAGCGGATCATCTATCTGTTTCAATCCGGTGCTCCCTCGCAAATCGACCTTTTTGATCATAAGCCTTTACTGTCCAAACTTCATGGAGAAGAACTACCGGAATCGGTTCGTCAGGGGCAGCGCCTCACGGGAATGACGGCAGGTCAGAGTTCATTTCCTCTGGTGGGCTCCCCCTTTTCATTCAAGCAACATGGAGAATCCGGTGCCTGGGTTAGTGAATTGATGCCCCACACATCCGAAATCGTAGATGATCTTTGCTTTGTTAAATCCCTCTATACCGAAGCCATCAATCACGACCCTGCGGTCACTTTTATTCAAACCGGGTCGCAACTGCCTGGTCGTCCGTCCATGGGTGCCTGGATGAGCTATGGGCTGGGGACAGACAATGAAAACCTTCCATCTTTCATCGTCCTGGTAACCAAGGACAAAACTGGCCAACCTTTGTATGCCCGATCCTGGGGTAGTGGCTTCTTACCTTCTGAGCATCAGGGAGTGCAGTTTCGGGCGGGAAAGAATCCCGTGCTTTATCTGGATAATCCTCCCGGCGTCACAGCACAATCCAGAAGAGATCAGCTCAATGATTTGAAATCACTACAGGATTTACAATTTGACCAATTCGAGGATCCGGAAATAAAGGCTCGAGTGGCGCAATATGAAATGGCATTCAGAATGCAGACCAGTGTTCCCGAAATTATGGATGTCAGTAATGAACCCGACAGCATCTATGAGCTTTATGGAGAAGATGCCCGTAAGCCCGGCACCTATGCAGCCAATTGTCTGCTAGCACGAAGACTAGCCGAACGTGGGGTCAAATTCATCCAGCTTTACCACCAAGGCTGGGATCAGCATGGCAATCTGCCATCTGCTATCAAAGTACAGTGTAAAGAGACAGATCAGGCATCTGCTGCACTTATAAAGGACCTCAAGATGCGTGGTATGTTAGAAGATACACTGGTGATATGGGGCGGTGAGTTTGGTAGAACCAACTATTCCCAGGGCCAGTTGACTGATACTAACTTTGGGCGAGACCACCACCCAAACTGCTTTACCATGTGGATGGCGGGAGGTGGAGTGAAGCCCGGAATCACCTACGGGGCTACCGATGATTTTGGCTATCGTGTAGCTTCACAGGGAGTCCACGTTCACGACTTCCAGGCTACCGTACTACATCTCCTGGGCATGGATCATGAGCAATTGACTTACCGATATCAGGGTCGGAGGTTTCGATTGACTGATGTACACGGACACCTTGTCAAAGACATTCTGTCGTAAATGCGTGGAGATGCTCACTGAGCGTCCATAAATTCTTCCATTTTCTCAACCAAAGCCGTTGATCCACAGAAAAAGGGGACCCGTTCATGCAGTTCGGTAGGTTGTAGTTCCAAGATTCGCCGATATCCATCAGTTGCTTTTCCACCTGCCTGCTCCATAATGAAAGCGATGGGATTGCATTCATAGAGGAGCCTGAGTTTCCCTTTGGGCAATTTTGTACCACTAGGATAAATATAAATGCCCCCCCTGATCAAATTTCGGTGGAAATCAGCCACTAGCGAACCAATATAACGTGATGTGAATGGACGGTCAGTGGACTCATCCAATTCCTGACACCATTTAATAAATCGCTTCACACCACTGGGAAAGTGAATATAATTACCTTCGTTGACCGAGTAGATCCTCCCTTCAGGTACTTGCATGTCGGGATGCGATAAAAAGAAAGAACCGATACCAGGATCAAATGTGAACCCATTTACCCCATTACCTGTAGTAAATACCAACATCGTGGAAGAGCCATAGGAAAGATAGCCCGCCGCCACTTGCTTAATGCCCGGCTGCAGGAAGTCCTCGATAATCACCGGTGTTCCTGGTTTGCTGATTCTCCGATAGATGCTGAAAATTGTTCCCACGGTGATGTTTACATCAATGTTACTGGATCCATCTAAAGGGTCCATGAGCACCACGTACTGCGCCTTACTATGGATGTCGCCTTCAAAGGAGATGTAATCCTCATTTTCTTCAGAAGCGATTCCTGCAACTTCTCCACGGTTTCTTAAGGTACTTATGAACAGATCATTCGCCAGCAGATCGAGCTTTTGCTGGGTTTCGCCCTGTACATTTTCACTTCCGGTGGCACCTAGTATATTTGCCAGGCCTGCTTTACTAATCTCCTGGTTTACCATTTTACCTGCCAGTCGGATTGAACTTAGGAGAGCTGTTAGTTCGCCCTTAGCGTAGGGAAAATCCTTCTGGTTTTCGACAATATATTCGCCAAGAGTGGTATGTCTTTTCATGATGAGCTACGATTTTATCAAAGATAGCATATGTAGCGTACGCCTTAATTCTGATCAATACCAATAAATAATGACACTTGCTGATCAAACGATCGAAGAAAAATCGTAATTACACTCTTTATATTTAGAGGAGAAGATCAGGCCTGAATTAATGATACATTATTCTACGGTTGCGTATATTCCAATGCCGGTGTATGCGCATTATTAATTGTTTTATTTTTAAGTGAAGACTTATTTCTCCAAAAGGCTAATGAACTGATGATGATCAATACTGCTACGGAATAATATACAAATGAAGGAATGGGCACAGGATCTCCAGCAGCATAAGAGTGCAATCCAGACAAATAATAATTGACTCCAAAGTAAGTCATCAAAACCGAGGCTAGACCAAAGAGTGTAGCGACATTAAATGCATAAAGCCCCCTAAATCCGGGTATAAATCGCATATGAAGAATAAAAGAGTACACCAAAATAGTAACTAGCGCCCAGGTCTCCTTTGCATCCCATCCCCAATATCTTCCCCATGACTCATTAGCCCAAACACCACCTAGATACGTACCTGCGCTGATCATAAAAAGTCCACCGATTAATGTCATTTCACTAATGAGGGTCATTTCTTTTATTCGGGACTGAATTCTCTTACGATTTTCTGAAGTTTGGAAGATCATTAAAATGAGATTTAAAACTCCAATGATTGCACCTAACATGAGAAATCCATAGCTTCCCGCTTCCAGAGATACATGAATGGTAAGCCAGTAGGATTTCAACACCGGTACGAGTGGAGTAATTTCGGGGTCCATCCAACTCAACCCGGCAACCATCAAAATAGTAGAGGAAAGAATGGAAGTGGCAGCCAGACCCCCTAAAGATCTTCGAGTAAAAATCAGGCCTGCAAGCATGGTGGTCCATGCAATATATATCATCGACTCATATCCGTTGCTCCAAGGAGCCCTGCCTGAAACATACCATCGCATACCCAGACCAAGTGTATGAAACAGAAAACAGACAAGGAGTGCGCCCACGACCAGACGCAAAGGCCAGACTTTACTCATGGTCGACCTGAAGACCAACACAAAGAAAAGAATAAGCGACAGCAATCCAATCAAGGCATAATATCTGCCCACCCTGGCAAATACATTTAATTGGTTCAATTTAATTTCTGCATTAATCTTAGCCGATGAAGGCACTATATCAATCCCTTCTGACCGCTGATAGTTTTGCAGCTCTACAACCAGATTATTCGCACTTTCCCAATTCTTATTCTTCAATATAGACAAGTATTGCGGAGTAAAATTTCTAGCAAAATCATCTATATGCATTGAGGCATTCATGTGATTTACATCAGCTGGGGAAAGCCATTGGTCGTTATTATCAGCCGGCATGGGAAATATCTTCAATAATTGTCCATTGAAGACCATATTGCAAATATTTACCCGTTCATCAATCTTAATGATTTCCTTTTCAAATACACCTCGATCCTTAGCTTCTAAATCATACGCTTTCCTCACCTGATCTCGAAGAATATAGCCGGATTTGAAAAAATCATTATAGGAAGCCAGATTACCATCTACACCAATGAGATCGGCTACTGCCTCAACTTTTGAAACCTTGATTAAGGGGACATTGCTCCATTGTTCTGGCACTGTAGTCATCCCCAGAAAAACCTGCACCGGATTCATCCCGTATAGATTTTCTTTGCGGGATAGTTTTCTGAGGACTTCACTTGCCAATGTATGTACTGGCTTCATTCTTCCACGGTGATCCTGCACTACTACTTTTCCAAATAGATCCGCATGGCTGGCCTCCACCTTTTCAAGGGCACCTATGGGTTGAACCTGAAAAGCCTGAAGATTATTGATAGAGACGGATAGCAAGACAAGAACAATTGCTGTGCTTAGCTTCGATTTCTTCAGCTGTGCATTTATCTTTTGAAATCTACTCTTTTTGCTAAATAAAGTGAGTATCATACCTAGAGTGAGTAAGGCATAGCCAAGGTAAGAAATCCAGGTACCCGGGGCATCATGATTTACACTCAGAACTGTTCCTTTCTCATCCTGATCAAAAGAACTCTGAAAAAATCTATATCCTCTATAATTTAAAATATTATTCATGAAAATCCTTTGGTCTCTTTCCACCTGATTTACTGGATCCAACAGAGTGACCTCACTAGCATAGGAAGAGGCACTGTTCGTGCCTGGATAGCGCTCCATTATAAAATCTCTCAATTTTAATGAAAAAGGTATTCGCTCATATTTAACACCATATGATGCAGAGATTCTGGTGCCATTGCTTGTTTGCAGAACTTCTGGTTTACCCGTGGCTCCCTCTCCTCCTTTTATTTTTAGATTGCCTTCTTGAACACCATTCACCGACATTTGTAGTTCCAATAAGGCGAGACTGCCACCTTTCATTTTTGAAGACTCCGTGGTGACCAGAGTTTTTGCACTGGGTTGAAATTCACTAATCACAAAATTTGATGGGCCCAGGGTATACAAAGACCTCAGCATTAGGGGATATGTATTTCCCGGCATCAGGGTATCCCTTTGCTGAGTAGCCATCACCATTTGAGTAATGGGTCGGTCAGTAGAAAACGTAAGATTATTATTATAATAATTAATATTAATCGCACCTTCAGAAGGTATGTCTGAGAAATTAAATCTCAGTCCATTGATTTCCACCCTGTCACCTTCTTTTATGACATGTTCCTCACGACCTCCCTGACCAGCCATTACGACCTTAATCATACTTTTACCATCGGGATCATCTACAATTTCTTCGATCGGATTAGGAACGTAGTCGACTAGTTCGATTTGAATCAGCTCATCTCCTAACTGATACGATTCCTTAAATCTATTAGACCCTAGCGAAGCAAACAAGACGGGTTCTGAAAATTGATAGACATTACCATTTTTATTTACTTCAAATTGCAAATAGGTATCTCGCGAGAGAATGAGATCAGTCTCCTCCCCTTCGCGGATATGCATTATTCCTTCACTACCGATATATCTTGTGATGCCAGCACCCACCAGGATTATGATAATCGCCGAATGGAAAAGTAATATCGACCATTTCTTCTGCTGGATCATTTTATATCGAAAAATATTTACAATAATAGATACACCAAATAGCACCAATAGCAGCTCAAACCACCATGCCTTAAATACCACTTTTTGTGCAGCACTAGTTCCAAAATCATTTTCAATGAATGTCGCGGCACCAATCGCCACAGCAAACAATATCATATACAATCCAGCCGCACCAGTAGAAAAAAACCGACTAGAAAGCAAGTTCAAATATTTGAATAATTTATTCATCTCCCCTATTCTGATATTATGGTTGCCTCTTCCATAAGAACATCAAATCTATATCCTGATCCCAAGTCCTTATTTAAAGTGATTTTCCCTCTGAATGCAAGCACCTGACCCATCTGTACTTCTTCCTGTGTCGTAATTGTCAGATCATACAATTCTCCTGAATCTGACTTGGTACCGTCCTGCAGATGAATCCAATTTTTTCCCATGATTTGCCGGTTGACCTTCGTGCACTGTCCCTTGATTGATACTATTTTTCCATCAAAGTCTTCCTTACTAGTAAATAGTTCTTCCAGAGAAATACCGTCTTCCAGTGGTGCGATATTTTGTGTAAAAGAAGCAGATGCCCCCCCATGCATATCAATATAACCAGTGGGTACCTCACCGGTGGGTGATTTACTAATACCTCCTACCAGATAAAGCGTTTCAAAAATCCGATTGTGCTCTTTACTCTCAAAGTTATGCATGCGAACTCCTCCTTTATAATAGTAGATATCACCCACTTCCACATCCGTCTGAGGAATTGCAATCCAATGAGCGCTCCCTTCTTCCTCCACATTCACATATGTGTAGCGGCTTGCATTCATGGATTCAATCACCTTCACTTTATGGACGACCTCAGCGGGATTTGGAGCCATACCAGAGACCTGTGAATTAGCTCCTTCCTCCGTTCTAACAGGTTCTATTACTTTTGGCTTTGACCCACAGGAGATAAAGATCAGGCAACTTATGAATATCCCAAGCACTGCATTCCCAGAACTTTTAAAATCGCTGAATAAGGTTTGCATATATTCGATTTTGAATTGAATTAGTTTGAAAGACACCTTCATAATTAACGGACAAAGTTAATTTCTTTTGTATTCGCCAGGACAGATTAAGGCCACCAATCTGCTGGCTGAGTGAAAAATCAGATAACCCGTATTGATAGCGAACCCGTCGATAATTGAACTCACCGAAGAGTTTTGCTTTTATTAGATCCTTCGACATTCTTACACCATAGATTCCTCCTTTGAGATAACTGGTTTCAAGTTGAGTGGTAGAAAACGTGAATGATGCTTTAATCCATGGGATCTGACTAAAAGTAAGGTAAGCATAGATATTTCTCGATGATGCAGGATTGTTCTGCTGAAATCGATATCCTCCACTGGCACCCACAATCACTCGCTTAAACGGACGATAATTAAATCGGACTCGAAAGCCCTGCCGTGTGGATTCATCGATTAATTGATCTATGAGATTTTTATAGGACTCCAGATAAATCACATTTTTGCGGGCATCATATGAGGTGGAAACTGAAAACTTTGACGAAACTCTATATCGCAGAGAAACGTATGCACTGGTCGGCCGCAGAGTGGATCGACTGGCACCATCGACAAAATCAAGCAGATCTAATTCGAAAGATGCAAAAAGGTACAGATTTCTGAAAAGGCTGCTCGAATGCTGGAAGTACATGAATCTTCTGTCCTCCCTACCGGAGAATCTTTGCTCAAGAAATGCCATGGACAGATCCCATGGTTTTGATTTATCTTTTGACTTAAAGGCCGCAAAAGCACCTGCCTGCAAACGCTTTGTGTTCAAACCAAAATCCCGTAGATCTGGTCTGGCACCTGCCATAAGTCCCAAGGTAAACTGACCTACCTGGTGTTGCACCTGGAGTCCATCCATCGCCCCTACATTAGATAAATAACGATTTATTTTCCGACCCAGGATTATATTTGTACTTGAGCCAAAATCATATGTCGCCGCCAGACTATAAATGCGAAGAAGTTTAGGTGAAGAAGAAGCCTCCTCATTATTTTGGATTCGATGTCGGTAGATCACATAGCTCTCCAGAGAAAATCGACTATTATTAATGTGATTTGCTCTTAGAGAAAAGTTATACCGCATTCGCTGCTGTACTGTGGAATTATTATCTGAAAAATAACTGTATGAAGCTGCACTAATTCGACCCCGTGTAGAAGCAGAGAATTCGTCTTCCTGCACCGCGGTTATCTCCTCAACAATATTACGGTTGATTTCAACATTAGATTGTGCTAGTGTAGAATCAGGCGGTTCAAAATCTGGCTTAGGTGGCACCACGATTTGAGTAGACACCTGCTGATCGATCTTAAGTGTTACCCCATCCATAGGTACTCCCACACACGAAATAGAGGAAATAAATTTGACTTCCAAAGCGGGTAATAGTGAATTAGACTGCCAGACATACAACGTGTCTCCAACTTGAATTCCCTCAGTCGATTGGAATTTTACATAGACATTTTGCGAACTCTTGTAGGAAATAATACCCGTGATACTCTTCACTTCATCCTGCCCTAATGCTGAAGAAACAATTGCAAGTAGTAATATGACAATGAGCTTTACCTGCATATTCATTTAGTCCTCACCTGTTGGATGGCATGAAAGGCAGGCAATACTATTGTACATATATCCATTCACCTCATCATGGTCATTATCTACTTCATTTCGATTATTGTGTTCATGGCAATCTATACAGCTAAAGACTGCATAGTTATTTGCATCTAGATGGCAATCTGAGCACTGATCCCATTCACCTTGATGCTTTCCACTATAAATCGGAAAAAACTGACTATCGTGATCAAAATTAGCAGGCTGCCAGGCATTCTCGCTGTGACAGCTCGCACAGTCATTAGAAAATCCCGAGGATTGATGCGGCGGATTCGTCGTGGCATTGTAATCATCAATATGACAGCCCGCACAGGTATTCGGGGTATTGCTGTAGTCTCCATTGTGACAGCTCGCACAATCGCTCGCAATCGCAGCATGCGCCCCGTTGAGTACATAAAAGTCATTGTGTACCGCAAAGCTAGCAGGACTCCAACCCGGATCTGTCGTGTGACAACTCGCACAGTCGTTGGACAGGTTTAATTGTTGATGGTTCGGATTAGTCGTTGCAGCAAAATCCTGCGTATGACAATCTGCACAGAAGGTTGAAGTACCCGCATACCCGTCACTGTGACACTCCAGACATTCGACACTGGTGTGTGCACCCGTCAAGGGAAAATTGGTCGTGT
>JBNKUI010000090.1:0-1509 GCA_050298535.1 Saprospiraceae bacterium | reverse complement strand
ACAGGGCTGTCAGTAGTGATTGACATGAAATATCCATATTAATAAGATGTTTCTATCCAATGAAACGGAGACAGGCTTTGCTGGAAGGCGCCCTGTCGAGCGATTTTCAGAAAGGGTCCTTTCACGGAAATAAGGAGAGATACCAGATGGAGCAGGAATGGCTTTCCGCTTTCGGTAAAATGACATATGGCATCTACGTTCTGACAACAGCGTTTGAAGACATCATCAACGGCATGATAGCCTCATGGGTCTCACAGGTTTCATACGAACCACCACTGATATCAGTAGCTGTGCACCCGAACCGGTACTCACACCGGCTGATCGAACAGAGCAGTTGCTTCGCTCTTCACGTTTTGGCAAAGAATAGAACAGATTTCCTGAAGTGCTTCAAGGGTTCTGACCCTCTGGCAAAGTTCTCGGGAATCGAATGGACAAGAGGTAAAACAGGCTCTCCGATTATCAGGGATTGCATCGCATGGTTCGAGTGCGAGGTTGTAAGCAGTCTTGATCCTGGAAATCATACAGTCTATATCGGGAAAGTCGTCGATGCAAAAATGGTGTCTGAGAACAGCGTAATGATCACTTCGGATCACAACGGCGCATACATGGGTAGGTCTTGAATCAGCGACTACCATAGCGATCGAAAGTTGAGGAGGCAATCTAAATGGGCTTTGAGATCCACTTTCAGACCGACAAGAAGCTGCTTAGTGCCCATCCAGAAATGAGATAAACAAATAGGCCGACTGCAATATCTGGTGGTCGGCCTATTTTATACCGCTCTCTGATTATGACATTACAAATCCTCGGAGTCACTTTTCATCAGCTCTTCAATTCTTAAGTCGATTCCCAATACTCCTTCAATATGACCATTTGTGTTTCTTATTGGTCCAGAAACTGTTATACAAAGAGCCTTGGTGATCCGGGATGTATAAAAGTCGCTGACATGAATCTCTCCATCTTTCAAGGGTTCAATAAACCACTGACGATTTGCATAATTTTCTCCAACGCCGACGTGGGCATATTTGGATCTGTCTATGGCTTGGCATATACTATTGCTCAATTGAATTCCCTGCGGGTCGACAACATAGGCGAATTGAATAAATTGATAGTTATCAATCAATGATTGTAATATTTCTTCCGTCCATGGAATATCCATTACCTTGTTTTCGAGATTTACAATTACCTCTTCAAGGAGATGGAAAGCCATTTCCTGCGCCTTCCTTTTCAAACGATCGAACTCGGAAACAAAAATATCCGGCAGGTATTTACGAGTCGCACCGGCCATCTCATGATCTGAAATATTCGTGGTTCGCCCCTTTTTATATTGTTCATTGATCCATTGATTGATTTTCGCAAGAGATGGATGAACTTTTTTAACTTTTAAGTTACCAGTTAAGGCAAAGTGCGAGTTAATCCACTGGGCAATACCAGCCAATACTGAGTTGTCATTTATAGAAATTGAGATAGGGCGGTTCAGAAATTTTTCGGTATCGAATATGTTATATACTT
>JBNKUI010000089.1:0-102595 GCA_050298535.1 Saprospiraceae bacterium | reverse complement strand
AATAATCCAAACTTTGAATTGCAATTCCAGCAAACGGCGGGACAGCTCCTACTCTCGGACCGGTAGGATACTCCCCACTACAGTCGGGCCATCATGAGTCAGTTTATGCATTCTGGAGTGATTAGGCTGCGACAGTTCACTATAACTTAAGATTAGCCTTTACGGCTCCCACTAGAAAGTGCCTTACGGCACCACTCTCGTGGATCATCACCATTTCCCTAACATCTTCTTGGCTGTAAGTACGATTTGTGTTATCTTATAATAACCAAAACTATACTATTGATGTCCCTCGTTCCTCCTCCATTCATCAGACCGATCCTCACCTATCAGTGATTATTATACCTACTCTCTGTCCTGGATATTAGCCACAGTGGTGAGTTACATACCAAATCGGTGCGTAAAAGGGAATAATATGGAAATTATACATCAGTTGCCAACAATCATTACAATAAATTAGATAACAAAAAACAATTACAAAATGAGTGAAATTTATGGAGACCAGCACAGGCGTTTACAGGACCAGTTCGATACCAATAAATTGGCTGACAGACTAAATGAAATGATTGTCTTATCATGCATTATCAAGGAGCTGAGCGAATGAGTCCCTCCGAAGGAAGGGATGAAGGTCAAGTGGACCTTCAAATGAGTGAACTGCCGAGCGGATCATTAGAGCTCACAGGAGTTGCTATTAAGGGTTAATGCGAATACTCCCGTTTTAGGTCATTAAATAAAAAAAGAATAAATGAAAAATCACTTTTGGATAATCATATCCCTATTTGTATTTGGATGTATTAATCAAGATAAAATTGACGAAAACAAACAAGTCTTCGAAAGAACTTGGTGGAAGGAGGGTGTCCTCTATCAGATATATCCCCAAAGTTTTAAGGATACAGACGGCGATGGATTTGGTGATTTTAAAGGAGTAATGGAAAAATTGGACTATATCGAAAGTTTGGGCGTGAACATGGTTTGGATGAACCCATTCTTTGAGTCACCATTGGTAGACAATGGCTACGATGTTGCTAATTACAGAGCTATTCAACCTCGATATGGAACGATGGAGGACTTTGAGCAGATGTTGGATGGTTTCCACGAACGGGACATTAAATTTGTATTGGATGTTGTTGTCAACCACAGCAGCGAAGAACATGAATGGTTTAAGCAAGCGAGTAGTTCAAGAGATAGTAAATACTATGACTATTACCATTGGTGGCCGGCTGATAGGGGAGAACCGCCATATCGTTATAGCATATTTGACCCAGAAGGAGGTTGGGACTATGTCGAAGCCGTAGATGCTTACTATTTACACACCTTTGCGGAGGAGCAACCAGATTTGAATTGGGAAAATCCCAAATTACGACAGGAAGTTTATGACATCATGAAATTTTGGGCAGAAAAGGGCGTAGATGGATTTAGAATGGACGCCTTTCAGTTCGCAAGCAAGGACACCACCTATCCCGAATTTCCCAAAGGACACGAAAAGGACTTTATCAAATGGTATGGAATGCGTCCACAATTACATGATTATCTCAAAGAAATGTACCGAGAAGTTATTGAACCGTATGATGTTTTTGCGGTAGCAGAAGGGGCAGGAAGTACCTTTAAAGATGCACATGATTTAGTTGACGCAGAACGAAAAGAACTTCAAACGGCGTACCACTTCGAGTATGTAGATATGTCGAGGACCCCAGATGGATATGAATTGTCAGAGTTTAAAGAGGTGTTTTCTCGTTGGGACAGTTCTTTTGCAAAAAAAGGGTGGATAGCCATTTTCTTATCCAATCATGATAATGCTCGATTAGTCAACCGTTTTGGAAACCCAAATCCCGAATTTAGAACACCTTCTACTCAAATGCTTAATACCTTTCTTTTAAGTATGCGAGGTACTCCTTATACCTATTATGGTGATGAAATCGGAATGACAAACATTGATATGCCAAATATAAAAGAATATGTAGATGTAGATGCCAAAGGCAAATACAAAGCAGCATTAGACGCAGGTGAGGATATGAACGAATTCATGAAAGTATTAAATTATGGTTCTCGTGAAAATGGACGTACCCCTATGCAATGGGATGACACGGAAAATGCAGGTTTTACCTCAGGCAAGCCTTGGAAAAAAGTAAATGAAAATTATACGGAAATCAACGTAGCTGCTCAAAACGAAAACCCCAATAGCATTCTCAATCATTTCAGGAAGATGACCAAATTAAGAAAGGATAACCCTGTTTTAGTTTATGGCGATTATGAACTATTGGAGAAAGAACACCCTACCATTTATGCTTTTACACGAACATTAGATAATGAAAAGATGCTTGTCATGTTGAATTTTTCACAAGAAACATCATTAATAACTCTCCCAGAATTGAGAGGTTTTGATAACATAATTATAAATAATTATAATGATTTATTAGTCGAAAATAACAGAGTGAATCTTTTGCCCTATCAAGCAGTAATTTTAAAAATGAACTAGAAAAGGAAAATAATACTGGAAGAATAAGTAATTGATGACTAAGTAAAAATGAATACTGATAGATACATAAGAATTTAAAGGCTTTGCCGAACTAGTGGACTGTAACATTTAAATCGTGTGCATCAATTGGTTTCTTTTGCACCAGCTCTTCATCCCCGCACCAAGTGCGGGACAAGCACCAATATCCTTACGTCCCAAAAGAGTGCGGGATGTGCGGTTTTGCTTCTTCGATCTGATACAAAATAACTCCAATTTATACTACTCATCTAAGTGTTACAGGCTACTAGACGGGGTTCCGCCCTGGCAAAGCAACCGATCATTATGAAGGGTTTGTACGCGATTATAACAATATCCGACCGCATGAAGCCATCAAAGTGAAAAAAGCCCAAAGCGTCCATAATCCATCTAAAAGAATATATCCTGGGAAGAAAACGGAATACCAATATCCATTTGATCATAAGAAAATAAAGGTGACCATCAGTGGCACTGCAAGATGGGGAGCATATCACTGGCTAATAATTGGCAGAGGGATAATTGGAAGATACGTAGCAGCAGAACAGATCAATGACCATATTTGGAATCTACAATACAGGAACGTACTTTTAGGATACTTCGATGAAAGGAAATTTATGAAGAAGGAAGGATATAAATAATTAACACCATCAGAAGTGTAAACTATGTACCCGAAGAAGTGTAATCTACCTGCCTTATGATTCATGTAAACAAACCACAAAAGTCTATTGAATTGAAGAAAATATCAACTAAATTAACACAAGAAATACTCAAAAACTAGCAAGATGAAAAAATCTAATAGTGAAATCCAAAAATTGTTTATCTATTTTCTTAGCATTTCATTTGTAATTATTATTTACACACCAGGAACCAAAGCCCAGCAAATTGATTTAAACGAATCTATAGCAAGGCACCGCAAAGGAGAACTCTTAATACAGGCAAAACCTGGCTCAAAGGTAACTGTAGAACAAATGAGCCATGAATTTTGGTTTGGTTGTGCAATACCCAACAGTTTCGCAAGGGGAATGTCGCAAAGTAATTTAAAAAAATTCCAGGAAAAGTTTCTTGAGAATTTCAACTCAGCTGTTACTGAAAATGCTTTGAAGTGGATGATTATGGAGCCACGAAAGGATGAAGAGGATTATACCGTAATTGATTCAATTTTAAATTGGACAGAAAAAAACAATATTCCTCTCAGAGGGCACAACCTATTTTGGGGAATATTCAGGTCACCCAATACTGGTATTCAGTATGTGCAAGACTGGCTCACTGAATTAGATGATAGTGAACTGAGAGAAAGAATAAAAGCAAGAGCTGAGAAAATAACGAATCGTTACAGAGGACGGTTTGCAGAATATGACCTTAACAATGAAATGATTCATGGTAATTATTATGAAGACCGCCTTGGCCCTGAAATAACAAAACTAATGGCTCAATGGGCATTAAACGGCGATCCCGATGCAAAACTATGGTTAAATGATTATGATATACTAATTGCCCCCAGAACAGAGCCTCCATTAGAGGGGCTTACTGAATACATGGCACACATCCGAAAAATACTAGACCAAGGAATTCCAATAGCCGGGATTGGTGTACAAGGGCACAGTCACTTGGAAACATTCGACCGCCAAATACTTAAAGATGCCCTTGATTCATTAGCAATCTTTAATTTACCAATCCGAATTACTGAGCTTAATATTCCAGGAATGCGATCTGAATACAAGCGAGCTCAATTGACTCCTGCTCAAGAAGAATTAAAAGCTAAAGAGATTGTCGATTATTACAGAATCTGTTTTGCCCACCCTGCAGTTGAAGGCATTCTGATGTGGGGATTCTGGGAGGGAGCCAATTGGATACCATCATCATCCATGTACAAACGAGATTGGACACCCACACCTTCTGCCGAGGCCTACAAAAATCTAATATTTAAGGAATGGTGGACCAAGGAATCAGGAGTAATCGGACCGGATGAGCTTTTTTCAACTCAGGCATTCTATGGAAAATATAAGGTTACTGTTAATGGTGTTTCAAAAGAAATTGATCTAAGCAAAGAGAAAGGAAAAGTGGTTGCAGATTTCAGGGACTAGTGCAAATTCTTCTTTATTCTCTGATCTTCCGAACGTAATGGAATTTGCTAAAAAGCAAAAAGTCAAGAAACAAAATTCCCGCCGCTCATAGCCGAGACATTAGTGTCCATGGAAAAACGAAGGCCAATACTTAAGTGAATCAAAAAGAAATGCTATGTGATCATTTTATGACTTTGGAGGATATAAAAGATAAAATGACAAATTATTATATAATAAGGATTGCCAAATCCATTAAAAAAATAGAAGATGTCGATTATTACTTCTCAAAAATAAATCCTTACTATATGTCGAATAAGATTTTCATGAGTCAAGTCATATGCAAACTGATGGAAATAAGCAAACGAATATAAGTGAAATATTTAATCTATATAATATTTTTAACTTCTCCTATGGCATCCAATATAATCTTTGATTTTAATAAGAATTCTAACATTGAATACTGGACAATTGTGGATGATGTTGTAATGGGAGGAAAATCATCCGGCAGATTTAAACTCAACTCAGAAGGTCATGGTGTATTCGAAGGCTCCATATCACTAGATAATAATGGAGGATTCTCTTCCGTGCATTATAAGTTCAAAAAATTAGACATTAAGGAGTCTAATAAAATAATCCTTAATCTTATAACAACAAAAGCGGGAACCCCCTGACATCATTAAAATCCAAGAGGTCGATAAACTAGATCTGGTATTCCCAGGAGCCTTCAATCTTGATCGATTAGAGTCGTCGTGCGTAAGCACCTATCATAGGTGGTGACGATACCATAATCTGACGAGCTACCGCATCTTCCCGGATACGATCAGCAAGGGAATCGAGTTCAAGTTCTGCTACCGTTGCGATACCAAGCTCCTCTGTCAAAGGCGCAATATTACGCAGTGTGTTTGCCATCCAAGAGTAACCACTAAAATCTGGTCCGCCACCAGTAACGGCTTCTTCAATTACAGAAGGGAAGGTAAGACCCGCATCAAGAAAAGTTTTCATCAGGAGGCGCCCCATCCTTACGTGCATACCCGCACCAGAGAATGTCTGAATGATAGTTCGGCCTGTATCGGTCCAGATAGACTCCACAGGATAGGAAAACCTGGTGAGGTCCTGGTTCATATCCATTTCATGAAATGCTACGATGCCCCCTTTTTTGATTCGGCGAACGATAGTTGAAAGTCCCTCAAGAGGATCGGCAAAATAAAGCAGGATAAAGCGTCCGACTACTGCATCGAACTCCCCCGAAAGCTCAATATCGCGTACATCACCCTCCACGAAGGTCACGTTCGATAATTTGAGCAAACTCGCCCGCTCACGAGCTTTCTGTAGCGCATTACCGTCTAGATCAGTGCCAACCACCTCACCGGTAGGTCCTACTAGCTCTGAGGCAAGGAAGGCCACATCGCCAGCCCCGCTTCCAACATCAAGTACTCGCATCCCAGGACGGATTCCCGCCTCTCGAAAAAGACGCTCTGTTAGAGGACGAAAAAATGCGGCCTGTTCGGTTAAACGTTGGTATTCATCCTCTGACCGCCCAAGGGCATATATGGGATCATCTTTTCTCATTGTAGCATTATTAATTGATTCAATGAAGTGCTATTCTGCAAGGTCAAACCGGTCTAAAATTATCCTGTCATATAATTGTCTGGTGTATGTTTGACTAGAAAGGACTCGAAAAACGCAGTAAGGCTCACCTGTGAAGTTAAGCTTAATTCTCCATCCACCAAGTTCTACTTTGCCGTGAGTACGATTTGTCTTAACTTATCGAAGCTAACCCATACTGTTGATGTCACTCGCTACTCCCCGTTCCGTCAGCTCTATCCATACCCTTAACCCCAATTTTACTTCATACTAAATGATCCAGCTATGGGCCACATGTTGGAAATTACAAATTCAGATAACCGATGAAACAAGATAAATATATCCTTTTTGCAATTCTATTTATGCTAATCTTCTCTTCAAAATTGTTTGCTCAAATTGATAAAGAGCACATATCAGCGATTAGAAACGCATCCAATGCAGCACTTAAATCCTATGACCACGAGGAAGTACTTTCCTATCTGACGGATGACGTATTAATTACTACTGGAAATGGAACTTTGCTATGTGGAAAAAAGGAATTGGAAGATTATATTCTAGCTGGCGGAGAAAGCAAGATGTATTGGATAAGGGAGACTAAAGAGATTACAGTTAATACAAAAAGAAGCTTGGCTTGGGAAAGCGGAGTCTGGAATGGATATAACCCAGAAAAAAGCGATCAATCTATAGTCAATGGGAATTATTCAGCAATGTGGACTAAAGAATCCGGAAGTTGGAAAATAAAATCACAACTTTTTGTGACAATAGATGAAAAGTAAGGCCTTTTGACCTAACAATGTATGAGCGGTATTAAACGTGCGCTTATAGAAACCACTGCACACCCCTCCTTTAACATCAACAAGTGATCGTTTCTCGCCTCCGCCCAACAGCTTACCTGACGAAATGTCTATTTACTTTCCTGACAGTTCTGCTTGCCCCAAACCTCCTGGAGACATTAGCGCCAGGGCAGTTATCTATCCTTCAGGCACCCGTACCTGAAGAGAAGGTTGCTCACACGCTGGAAAACAAAGAGCACCGCCTTCAATAGAGATAATGAATTCTGCTCAAGATTATGGGTTACCCTGGCCTCCTACAGACAAACTCTCGAAGCGTTGGTATGATGAGTTACTGCAGATGTATGGATATTGACCTAATATCTAGCTTCCATATTTTCCCCTCGAAAGTCGCTTACGTCTCCACATCTTAGATCATCCCCCTTTTAATTACAACTTCTTTGCCATGAGTTTGATTTATATTAACTTTCAGAGTTTAAAATCATACTGTCCATGTCCTTCACCCCTCTATCCGTGCCATCAGCAGTTCTCTACCAGCTGTACTAACTGGACATCGGCAACAATGGTGAGAACCATGCCAAATCGGCATGTAAAGTGAGTAATGTGGGATTCAGACAATCGGTGGCATTCAAATGATAGTTCAAGTTTTAAAATCTTATTATGAACAAATTAATTCTATATTTATTGATCATTTGCTATACTTCGGCTTTTGGACAGGAAAACTTGATAATATATGATTTTCCTAAAATAGATATGCATCTACATTCTAGCTGGTGGGGAGTTCCAGAAATTGAAGAACCCCTTACCGGATTAAAATCCTACTCAGATCAAACGGCTCACCGTGATTCTACCCTGGCTTATTTAAAAAAATACAATTTCGTAAAGGCAGTGACGGATGGAAATTTTGCATTGGACTATCAAAAACGTGAGCCAGATTTGATTATGACTGCTATAGGCCCGAATCAATATCCTCCGAGTGATACATTACTAACTTCTCTTAGAGATTTTTTTGAAAGCGGAACCTATAAATTACTGGCTGAATTTGGACCTCAATACAGAGGGTTGGCTCCGACTGATGATTCATTAGAACCATATTTTGCTTTGGCCGAAGAAATGGATGTTCCTATAGGTATTCATATGGGTCTAGGTCCTCCAGGAGTTGCTTACGCTGGAACACCCAAATATCGAATGAAACTGAGTAACCCTCTTTTAATTGAAGATGTATTAATCAAACATCCAAAGCTCCGGATTTATATTATGCACGCTGGCTGGCCATTTATTGATGAATTAATCGGCTTACTTTATGCGCATCCGCAAGTCTATATAGATGTGGCCGTTATTAATTGGGTATTGCCTCGTGTTGAGTTTCATAATTATCTAAAACGCATTTTTGAAGCTGGATTTGGAGATAGGGTTATGTATGGTTCAGATCAAATGCAGTGGCCACAATCCATAAGAATTTCAGTTGAAAATATAGTGACTGCCGACTTTCTAACAGACCAACAGAAAATGGATGTTTTTTACAATAATGCTGCTAAATTCTTAAAGCTTACGCAAGAAGAAATAAAAAAACATAAGAAATAATGAGACCTTCACGAATGCCAACAATGACTAATAAAGCATTGCCACCCTGCGGGAAGGCAATGCTTTTTTTGGCCTAACGTTAACTCCAGTTAGATGATCGATTTCAAAAACATAAAAGAACATGAGATAGAGAGACCAGATGCCTGGACTTGTCTTGGGTCACCAGAGGATTTTGATTCGTTAACTAATGAATTTAAAGATCAAATTAAATTCTTGGATAAGAAGCTTCTAATTTTCTCTACAAATATTTTGAAGCATCAAAATTTCACACTGGTCCAATGTGGGAGCCGATGAAAAAGTAATTTTAAATACATTGAGAAAATATCTGTAGGTTAAGATTGCCAGGAAATAAAAAAATGGCTTCGCAACAGAGGAGTTGCATTCTCAAAGTGGGTATATGTTTTACCGAATTATGGAAATAGCCCTTTAATGATGATATGGAAAATGGTCATAAAGAACTGCCAAACAACTGTTGTAGTTCATATATGATTTCCAGACATAAAGGTCTATTATGAATAGAGCCTGTCAGAGGGGGTCAAGAAGTGTTATTGCGTAGACTGCCGTCATGTACTATTCACTTTCATTGTCTATACGAGTACCGCTTCGATTAGGTCACTAAATCATACATCCTGGGCATACCTCTGCGGACAAGTCTGGTTTTATCTCAGCATTTTTTCACAGCATTTCAGCTTACGTACAAATCAGTAGGCCGACCTCACCTTAGACGATATTGGCGTAATCAATAACATTCGGCCCTGCTTCCTCCTATGGATGAACCAAAACCACTATCTTATGTATGACAAAGGTGATCGCGTTTCTCTAATGTCGGGATTCGTTCAACTGAAATATATGCAACAGATGGAAGATCAGTGATACACTACTGGCCAGAGGACGCAGATATTCCTTTGAGTTGTGCGCCATTTAAAATCAGAATCATGAAAATATTATAACAGATACTTTTTTAGAAAAAAATTTATAGTCATGCAAAAGAGAAAAAAGGATGCTGGGAAAGCTAAACCAAAAAGGTCGGACTTACCACCCATGGGTGCCCAAGACTTCTCGGAGATTGAAGACTGGTCGGGGTATTTCAATGCTGTTCTTGGAAAGAGCGCGCGAGACACCCTTATTGCAGCCCTAGATTCTTTTAAGCAAGAGGGTTTTCATAAAGGATTTGCGGTTGATTTAGCCGCTGGAGAAGGACGTGATTCACTGGAACTGCTCCGCAGAAACTGGAAGGTACTAGCGACTGATAATCACCCTGAGGCATTCCCGCATTTATGGGCGAGGGTGCCAGAGATATTAAAACCCCAATTGACGACAATATCGGTGGCCTTTTGCGACATGAAGTTTCCGGACTGTGACATGGTGAACGCCAGTTTTGCTTTACCATTTTGCGAGCCACAACATTTTGAGGTGCTATGGAATAAAATAACTGCTTCAATTCGACCTGGAGGAAGGTTTGCAGGTCAGTTCTTTGGAGATAGAGATACCTGGGCATCACTTCCGAATAGATCTCATCATTCTCGTGAAGAAGTTTTAAAGTTGCTTGAAGGCTTTTCAATAGAGATGATGCGAGAAGAAGAACGTGACGATCCGGAAGAGCTTAGAAAACCAAAACATTGGCAAATATTTCATGTAGTGGCGAAGAAAGATTAGAATGGATAGGCGATAAATTACTATCGATAGAATTTCTCTAACTCAATTTATATTCACAAAGTGTTTAAAGGAAAATCATATCGGATAAAAAGTAGATAATATGATTTTGACCCACTGTTTAAAAAAGGAGGCACAGCAAACTCTATGAGCAATCCTTCCAGTAGTGCTCATAAACCATTTCGCAACGCCTAAGAACGCAATACAAGCTCTTCGATCCAATCTTCAAACCAAAGTTTCTGCTGTACTTCTACTATAAGTTTTCTAAACAAAGGATCCGTGGCTCAGTGTGAATTCAACAGTTTTCAATTAACTTTTGTCGTAGCAAATATCTACCACTGCGCATAGCCAAACAGGTCCCTGTCCCTCCCAGAGACTGTTGCATCAGTGAAGGTCACTATTTTTCTCTGTGCATCCGTAGCTGAAGCGAAGGTTGTGCGCAAGCTGGATAAACAGAGATACCAACCGCTTCAACAGAGACGATGAATACTGCTCAGGACAATTGATTCCCTTGATTTCCGCTCGGCAAATATATCAGGGGGTGGTCTGGAATTAACCTATCTTCATGACTATTGTCGTCGAGCACTGTCAAAAAAAACTTTATGGGATCCCAGGTAATTCAATTGCTACTTTCTTTGACGATAATAACCTTTACGATCTGCTGTTCACCACCGGAGAGAGATCGAAATCATCTTATATATTGGTCGGCAAGTAATCCTGAAGAAACACAATTTGCGCAAGAGCGGATTGAATCCTGGAACCAACTACATCCGGAACTTCAAATTGAATTGCAACCGGTCCCCGAGGGACAATCCAGTGAGGAGATCATTTTGGCTTCTGTCGTTGGCAAAACAACCCCCGACATCTATGCAAACATGTGGCAGGGAGATGTGGAGGATTATGCGTTGGCAGGTGTGCTATGCCCCCTTGACACACTCGATGGCTTTCTGGAATTCCTATATGATCGGTGTGATAGCCTGGTAGTGGAGGAAATCACATCCTCTGATGGTCATATATACCAGGTGCCCTGGAAGACCAATCCCATCATGATGCTGTATAATCCTGACTTGCTGATCGAATCCGGAGTGTCGGGTCTACCCGGAACTTATGAGGAATTTCTGGCGGCGGCGGATCTAGTGACACAGGACAAAGACGGCAACGGCTACGCGGATCAGTGGATGGGGACCACGGAAATTGCGGCCATTTGGTGGCAAAGATTCTTCAATTTTCTACCCCTGTATTATGCGGCTTCGGGAGGTGCTCCTCTGGTAAAAAATCGAAAGGCTGCCTTCAATAATGCACATGGGATTGCTGTGTTCCAATTTCTGCAGGAGATATATGCCAAGGGATATTTCCCGAAGGAACAAGCAAAATCTCAGAGTGATCCATTTCTCACCGGGGGCTTTGCCATCAAGTTCACGGGCCCCTGGGAAATCATGCAGCTTACAAGGTTCAAAGCAGAAGATCTCAACTATGACTTTATGACCATGCCCGTACCTACGAGTATGAGAGAGCCTGCCTATACCTATTGTGATCCCAAAAATATGGTCGTTTTCAGCAGCTGTCCTAATCCTGAAGGTGCCTGGGACTACATTCAGACCATGATTACCGAGGAAGCTGACTTACAGTTCCTATCCCTTTCACAGCAGTTACCCCGCCGAAAGGATCTATCAACCAACGCAAAGTTCGAGGGATATTTTGATGCCAATCCGAGGATGAAACCCTTTCAGAAGCAAGCACAGCACCTCCGGGGTATCGATAGTAGCCCGAACATGAAAGAAGTGCTGGATCTGATCTCTCAGGAATATGAAATGTGTGTCGTCTTTGGTCTCAAAACCCCAGAAAATGCAATAAAAGATGCAGCTGATGCTGTCAATTTGTTATATTTAGAATAGATCTCAAGACAGATTTCTTCACGTCCCTTTTTTTTCATTTTTAGCTCAGTTCTCACAGTACGACAATTTCTTTTTTTCTCTTTGATGTGATAGAGATTCCAAGCAAATTGGATTCAAAAAACCAAAAGGTTCGCCATTGAAAAAATATGTACATCAATGAAACAAAAGGGTAAACTTAGTTCCTTCCTGCTAGTGGCGCCCTACCTTTTGCATTTTCTATTATTTGTTGGTTTTCCTATCGTTTTTTCCATTATTCTTACCTTTCATAAGTGGAATGTCATCAGTCCCATGGAATACGTGGGTCTTTCCAATTATAAGAAACTGCTTCTTGACCAATATTTCTTAAAAGCTTCCTACAATACACTCGTTTTCCTGATTTTACACATTCCCCTTCAGTTAGTTTTTGCACTGGGGCTGGCCGTGGTTTTAAATCAAAACATACGATTTCGTGGATTTTTTCGCAGTGCTTTTTTTCTACCGGTGGTTGTTTCGGGAGTGGTCGTCACCGTACTGTGGCAACAATTATATGGTTTAGAAACGGGCATTCTCAATCGGCTACTAGTAAGCCTGGGTCTGGGACGCATTGGATGGCTTACCGACCCCAAATGGGCTATGCCCGCTATTGCATTAATGGCCACCTGGAAAAATGTAGGTCTCTATATCATTCTATTTCTGGTTGGCCTCCAGGGTGTACCTAAATCTCTCTATGAAGCGGCAGATCTGGAAGGTGCCACTAATTGGCAAAAGTTTAGACATATTACATTGCCCGCCATAAATCCCACGGTCTTTATGGTCGTGATTCTGAGCACGATCTCAGGATTTTCATTATTTATTGAGCCGTATGTGATGACAGGGGGTGGACCTCTCAATAGCACACTGTCCGCTGTGCTTTACATTTATAAACAGGGTTTCTTTTATTATCACATGGGATACGCAGCTACTTTGGGGTTAGTATTTGCACTTTTCATCTTATTGGTCGTTGCTATTCAGCGTCGATATATTGAGCAAACCGACTGATGAAGAGAATCCTATTCTATACCGCCATTATACTTGCTGCCATCACATTTCTATATCCATTTGTCTGGATGATTAGCGCTTCCTTGTCAGGAGAGAAAGGAATATCAGAATTAATTTTTCTACCGATTGATTTTACCTTTAATAACTATGAACAGCTATTCAACAGCATACCGATCTTCAAGGCATTAACGAATAGCCTAATAGTGAGCTGTGCGGTTACTTTTTCTGTGCTTGTGTTGGGCTCTATGACGGGATATGCACTAGCAAAACATCGATTTAAGGGGAGAAACTTAATATTCTATCTGATCATTTTCACGATGACTTTACCATTTCAGATCACTCTAATACCCAACTATATTTTAATGGTCAAGTTTCAATGGATCAACTCATTCGCTGCGCTGATTGTACCCGCCATGTTAAATGCATTTGCCATCATCCTGTTCCGGCAGCATTTCCTGGGAATTTCTGATGATTTGATTGATGCCGCCAGAATTGATGGTTGCAGTGAATTCCGAATATTATTCCAGGTTCTTTGGCCCAATTCGGTCCCTACCCTGATCACAGTTGGTATCATAACCTTCATGACTTCATGGAATGATGTTCTATGGCCGATTATCGTGATTCGAAATGAAGAACTGATGACCCTCCCCCAACTCGTGACATTGTTCACCGTGGGGGGTAGAGCATTGAGTCAGGTGGGCGTCAAGCTTGCAAGCGCCACGTTTCTGGCATTACCTATTTTGATAGCCTATATGTTTTTTCAAAAATATTTTATTCAAAGCATGGCCAGTTCAGGGCTCAAAGAATGATCAAGAATTGCATTCCTTTTACACAACTCTGGTGGCCTAAACATTTCGACAATCCACAATAAATCCAAAGAGAATAAATGATCGATCGTCTTCCTACACAATTTACCGCTGATCCCACCAAGGTGCTGCTTCAATTTTTTGATCTTAACTATGATCGCATTGAATTACTTCTAAAAAACATGCATGATATGCCAGACGAAATTGCCAAAAGGACCTGGCAACAAACGCTGGAACTATTCAGTCACCGTCATCGAGACTACATTCAAAAATTGGATTTTCATGTACAAAAAGTCGAACACATCATACAAGCCAAAATCGATCTCTCACCTGTGAAGAGATCCCTGCTTGGTGCCTACCTGAGCAAAGAGTACTCCACTCAATCTGCTGCGTTATTCAATCCCTCCATCGTGCTTCATCCTCATCAAGAAGGTCTGGAAAAAGGGGCGATTCGATTCTTACTGAGTTTGCGATCCACGGGTGAAGGTCATATTTCATCTATTTCCTTTAAAGAAGGCATTCTTGATGAAAATGGACACATAGAATTTGCTCATCAATCTCGCTGGCAATCTACCGGTGAAATATCAAATGCTCCAGTAGATGATGGAGAATCCTATCAGGTAACGTTCTCTGAAAATATCCCGGGAAATGAACGAGTCCTTTTTCCGGTTTCACCCCATGAATCTATGGGAATGGAAGATTTGCGGCTGGTGCGATTTTCAAATGAGGGAGCCCATCGCTATATCGGCACCTACACTGCATATAATGGACGCAGTATCCAAAGCAAGATCCTCCAAACAGACGACTTTTTATCTTTCGAATTGCAGAGCTTGACCGGAAATGCTTCCAGAGGTAAGGGCATAGCTATTTTTCCCAGAAAAATAAGGGACAAATACGTTGCCGTTGGAAGGCAAGATGGTGTCAACATGAGCATCATGTATTCAGATAAGCTCACCCATTGGGATACGGCAAAGCTGCTACAAGCTCCCACAGAGCCTCATGAGTTCATACAACTCGGTAATTGTGGATCCCCCATTGAGACCGCTAGGGGATGGATACTACTCACCCATGCCGTGGGACCTATGCGTCGATATGTATTAGGAGTGAGCCTCCTGGATTTGGAGCATCCGGAAAAAATAATCGCAAAGTTAAAGCTACCCTTGCTCTCACCGATTGAATCTGAACGAGAAGGATATGTCCCGAATGTCTTGTACACCTGTGGCTTCATTCGTCATCAAGATATCTTACTCATTCCATATGCCATGTCGGATGCCTCCTGCGGGTTTGCATCTGTATCCGTTAATGAGTTATTGGATCAGCTGAGTCTCAGTTAGCAGTTGTTGAGTCGGTTGAGCTGTTATCGAATCATTGATTTGTTTTAACCACTAAGGACCTTTAAATATCTTATTGTTGAATCGTTGAATCGTGTAGTTGTTGACTTTCTTTTTTGCTTTCGATACCTATCGGTAACTGAAGCCAGCGAAGGTTACCCGGCCCTGTTTTTCTCTGGCACCAGTAGCTGATGCGAAGGTTGGCTGCAAGCTGTGAAAAACGGGGAGTCCATCCGCATCAATGGTATAATGAATATACTTGAGATATAAAATCATTGACTTCTTTCACAATTGGAATATCAGACTCACATTGGCGATGACAAAAATGAGTCTTGGCCTTTGTCACATGGAAAAGGTAAGGATAAAATCATCTGCTGATCCAGGTCAAAATAGACCTGATAATTGCAGATCTATTTTGGTACCTTACCATAATGGCCGAAGTAATTTTGAAAAACATCTTCAAGTCCTTTGATAATAACAAACCCGTCGTAGATAATTTATCACTAGACATTAAGGATAAGGAATTTGTGGTCCTGGTGGGACCTTCAGGTTGTGGAAAATCAACGACACTGCGGATGATTGCCGGCCTGGAAGAAATTAATGGAGGTGAAATATTTATTGGTGACAAATTAGTGAATGATGTTCATCCCAAGGATCGGGATATTGCCATGGTTTTCCAAAATTATGCACTGTATCCGCACATGACGGTCTTTGACAATATGGCGTTTGGATTAAAACTTAAAAAAGTTGCAAAAAAGACGATTCATACATTAGTTCTTAAAGCAGCCGAGATCGTTGACCTGGTGCCTTATCTCGAGCGAAAGCCCAAGGCTTTATCCGGAGGACAACGTCAGCGAGTGGCCTTAGGCCGAGCCATTGTTCGCAATCCCAAAGTTTTCCTTTTTGATGAACCGCTCAGTAATCTGGATGCCAAGTTACGGGGACAGATGCGGCTGGAAATTGCCAGGCTGCAGGCAAAACTTGGGACCACCACGATCTATGTGACGCATGATCAGACGGAGGCCATGACCATGGCAGATCGCATTGCCATATTGAGAGACGGCGTGCTACAGCAGTATGACACACCCTTGCAAACGTACAATCATCCATCGAATCAATTTGTCGCTGGTTTTATCGGAAGCCCATCCATGAATTTTATTCCCGTTACCGTGACGCATAAAAATGAAATTAAAGACAGCTCAGGATCATTGATCATTAGAAATGACTTGATTGATCTGGAACCCTATGTGGGTAGCTCACTGATCATGGGCGTTCGGTCTGAGGATATTAATATTGCAGATCCCAATACACCCAATCACTCTCAATCTAGCGCGCAGGTCCTGCATATTGAACCCCTGGGTAATGAGAGTTTTGTTCATGCACAAATGGGACCACATCCCTTAATAATACGTATACGACCAGAAGTACAAATTGTAAAGAGAGGAACTGTCCATCTGGAATTTAATTGCAGAAAATTACATTTTTTCAATTCGGAGACTGGTTCTATTGCTAATTAGGAATGTTGAATCGTCGAATCGTGTAATTGTTGAAAATGAGATCTCTGGTTTTGTCAGGGTCCTATGAAAATGTCTTCAGGTCTGACAAATACTTCATGTAGAACGCAGACTTTTCAAAATATCATGAATTGAAAAAGTGGCCATACAAATGGTGGAATCAGAGGCACCGTAGTACATCGTAATTTGATCACCTTCTACCACATGACCGTTTGTGAATACTACATTACCAAAAAATCCCTGCTGCTCATAAGTCATTATGGGCTCCATAATGGGAGCATCGGATCTTGCAATAATTATCCCTGGATCATCCAGATCCAGTAATAGAGCACCCAGGCAATAACGATGGGATGCATCCGCACCATGATAGATGGCGAGCCATCCAACCTCTGTTTTTATCGGAGCTGCTCCCGCCCCTACCCTTTCACTATCCCACATACCGGGACGAGATTGGATCAGGCAATGATGGTTGCCCCAATATATTAAATCCGGAGACGAGGAAATCCAAATATAATTTCCACCGATAAGATGACTGGAGGGTCTATTGAGACAATAATATTTATTATTTATTTTCTCGGTAAAAATCGTGCAATCCTTATTGGCCGGAAGGAATGCTATCCCAGATTTATTAAATGATTTCCAGTCATCGGTAGACATGTGTCCTACGGTGACACCATTGGGTGATACCTGTGTATAGGTTAAATGGAACATCCCATCAATTTCTGTCACTCGACAGTCCTCAATCCCATATGACTCATACACCCCTTCTCCAAAAATTCGGGTCGAATAATGGTCGGGTTCATAAAAATCAAGACCATTATCGGAACAGAGTAACACAAAGTGTGAAATCGTCGACAGGTAATACATGCCATCATAGATAACATACCGGACGTCATGGCAATCCAGTTTCTGATCATCTCTTCCATACTGGATGGTGGCATAAAAACCTTGTGGATCAATGATGGGCACCTGCACCAGACCTTCTTTATGAATGGGTCTTTCCGCTACACGGGCGATCAGCCAGATCTTATCCAGATAGGAAAACACGCCCGGATTCAAGACACAAGCTACCTCCAGGTCAGGATGGCTGGAAGCAATGTCATTGGGTGATAAAATGGGATTTCCTGCAAAACGTTTTGCCAAATCTGCCATCGTATAATCTTAACCTTAAGTATTAAGTATATTGAATACAAGGGCGATTCCCCTCCAGATGAGTGGTGAAGTGCCTTTTCCTTTCTTAAAAAAATTGATGGCCAGAAATAAAAACAAGTGTGCGGTATTCAAAATGATGTACCGCACACTTTAAACAGTTACTTATTTCTTTATAAATGGTAGTGAGCCCAGGTTCTCTCCTGCCAAGACAAAATTCAGTGTATAAAATCCGTCCGCATAGGTACTTACATCAAATTTGATTTGCTTACCGGCCAGATCAGATCCATTAAATTTCAATGCTTCAATTTGCTTACCGGTATAATCAAATACTCGTACCAGCAAGGGTTTGTCCGTTTTAAACTGATGATCCACCACTAGCTCAGTAGACGTAGGATTCGGATAAAGTACTTCCACTAATCCATCCAGTTTTCCAATCAGATCTTTCAATCCTGTGGTACCAGTGGTAAATAATTTGCTGATTTCGTCGCTCGTGAGTGCACGATCGTATATTTTAAGCTCGTCCAATGCACCATTAAAGTATTGACCTCCATCGACCGGATTACTACCCATACCCAGTGCTCTGCCGGTATTATTTAGTGTACCCGGTGCAGGTTTTCGATTTACTTCGACCCCATCCAAATATATGATGTCGTCCGTACCATCATGTACCATCGTTATATGCCACCAAAAGCCTTCCACGAGTTCATTTCCATCTTTCGAGTCCATATCCGAAATGGCATTATCGAACTGAGAATTTTTACTGTTAGTTGTCCATACAATCCTAAGATGCTGGGGTAGAGATATTTTCCATCGTTCATCCCAATGACCAAAATCAAGGACATATGCTTCAGCATCGGTCAAACTCTGACCATCCACACGGATCCAGAAGCTAACGGTGGTAAATTCAGAATTTAGTTGTATTGCGTTGGGTGCCAACACCGAATCCTGCTCGCCATCAAATAGAATAGCCATTCCGCCACGATCCGTCACTTCCTCAAAGGTCGGGTTGCCACCGATCACTCCATGATTAGCATAGGGTGTGACATCATCGGTATTTCCATCAAAGGGATAATGCGCGACCAGTCCATCTTCACCGGCATCTATGGGGGCTCCTGTGCTAAGGGTTAGCTCAGCGAAGTCCGACAAGTTACCTGCCAGATCATACGCCTGCACCTCAAACGTATATAGCGTTTCAGATTCTAAGCCTGACACAACAATCGTAGTAGCCGTGGCAGATAAGGAATCATAGAGCACTCCATCCACGTAGATAATATATCCACCGATGCCCTGATTATCTATGGCTGGATCCCAGCTTAATCCTACTGAGTTGGCGCCGGGAGAACCTGCCAGATTTGTCGGTGCTTCAGGAGCAATCGTATCCGGTGCTTCCTCGACTCCGGTAGTCACAATTACGGTAGATGCGGCTGATTCATTACCTGCTCCATCGACTGCGGTCACCCCAAAGGTATAGGCGGTGATCGGCATCAAATCCACGAGGCTTGCCGCGGTATGAGAAGTGGTCAAAACTTTGACTGAATCCTGCCAAACATTATAGCCGGTGACCTCCACATTGTCAGTCGAAGGCAGCCATGACAAACTCACATTGGTGAAAGTCGCACTGCCTATCAAATCTAAGGGTGCCGTAGGAGCCTCTGTGTCGTCTTCCGCAGGAGCTGCAGACTGTTCGGCGTAAAGATCCGCAATCTGCTGATCCGTAAGGGCAATATTATAGATCTGGATCTCATCTAACGAACCATTAAAATAACTGCCGCCGTCCACGATGTTATATCCAATTCCCAGATCATACACGGTGGAATTTAAATCTCCAATCACTTCTTTTTCTGCCACGGAGGCACCGTTTAGGTAGATCTTGTCTTGCAGACTATCATGCACCATCACAACGTGTGTCCATGTATCCAATTGCAATTCATTGCCGTCTCCGGAATCCATATCTGAATTACCATTTTCGCCTTTGGTAGACCAGACGGGTTTTCCATGACCCGGCAACGATATTTTCCAGCGCTCCTGCCATCCACCGAAACTCAACAGGTATGATTCTCCGTTACTGGCAAATTCATTGACATTAATCCAAAAGCTAACGGTGGTTTTAGGACTATTTAATTGGGTACTATTCTGTGCTGCGAGAAAGCTGCTTTCTCCATCAAAATCGTAGGATTGATTTACTTTACCAAAGCGATCCAGACCTGGCAAAGCACTTCCCGAAGCATGGTTATTGAACGGGGTCACATCATTCGAATGACTACTAAATGGATAGTATGCCACCAGACTATCGGCCAGCGGTTGTTCTGTACTTTGCGCTACATATAGATCGGCAATTTGCTGATCGGAAAGCTCCACATTATAAATTTGTACATCATCCAATTTTCCCATGAAATAGTTGCCACCATCTACAGGATTATATCCGATACCCAGAGGATACTGGGTAGCATTTAGCACACCGCCCACATCCTTACTATTTGCCAGGGCACCATTCATATATATTTTGTCTTGCGTTTGGCCGTGCACGAAGGTCACGTAGGTCCATGATCCTTCCTGTAGTTCATTGCCATCACCCGCATCCATATCCGAAATGCCCGTGGCATGATTGGTAGTCCAAACCGGTTTACCATGCGAGGGAAGCGAAATCTTCCAGCGCTCCTGCCATCCACCAAAAGACATCAGGAAGACCTCTCCCTGGGCAGGCAGTGAATCTACGCTGACCCAAAAGCCAACCGTAGTATACTCAGAATTATATTGGATGGAAGTCGGTACTTCTATACTACCTGTGCCGGAAAATTGGTACGCATTTCCACCATAATCAAATCGATCCGGTGCGGCTGTGACACCATTTAATACACCGTCATTGCCAAATTGTGTACCATCCGTTGCATCACCTGCAAACTGAAAATCAGCCACCAACTCGGTGGGTGTGGCAGGGGAAAGGGCTTGTTCTGCATAGAGATCCGCGACTTCCGTATCCGACAATGCGTAATTGTAGATTTCTACTTCATCCAGCGCGCCATCAAAAAAGTTACCTCCATCGACCGGATTGTATCCCAGTCCCAAAGGATGGGTTGTTGAGTTGAGTGCTCCGACCACCTCTTTATCATTGGCAAGTACACCATTGATGAATATTTGATCCTTCATACCGTCATGGACCGTCACCACATGGGTCCATTCTCCGGGCACCAATGCATTCGTGCTGTCTCCAGCATCCATATCGGAAATACCATTTTCATGATTTGTGGTCCAAACCAACTTACCATGGGTAGGCAAGCTTATTTTCCAGCGCTCCTGCCAACCACCAAACGATGCGACGAAGGTCTCTCCCATTTCAGGAAGTGATCGGGCATTAATCCAGAAACTTACCGAAGTGGCGGCTGAATTTAATTGCGCCGAATTGGACATGGTTAATTCTGAACTGACTCCATTAAATGCATATGCACTATTACCAAATCCGAAGCGATCCGTTGCAGCCGCCAGGTCGGTTCCTTTACCATAATTTGAATAGGCAGATGCATCTGATAAATCACCCGAAAATGCATAAGCAGCCACCTTCCCTTCCGGAATGGTGTCGGACATGCTTTGATCGTCATATAAAGCACTCACCTGGGCTGCACTCAGGGAACCATCAAATATCATGATATCATCCATGGCGCCCTCAAAAAACAGTGAGCCTCCAATGGGATCATAGCCAATACCGAGCGGACTGGTGGTGCTATTCAAGCCCCCGACTACATCCTTTTCGGCCGCCAGTACGCCATTCAAATAAATCAAATCTTTTAAGCTGTCATGTACCGTTACCACATGCGCCCACTCCCCGATTATCAACGCATTGGTACTGTCTCCGGAATCCATATCCGAAATACCGTTCTCATGATTGGTGGTCCAGACGGGTTTTCCATGGCCGGGCAAGGATATCTTCCAACGCTCCTGCCAGCCACCAAAACTCATAAGAAAAACCTCGCCTTGTGCAGGCAACGAAGACACATTCACCCAGAAACTCACAGACGTGGTTGCCGAAGACTGCAATTGGGCTGCATTTTCCGATAAAAGAAAGCTCTGCACGCCGTCAAAAGCGAAAGCATTGTTGGCAATGCCGAAACGATCCTGTGTAAGTAAAGCACCACAAATAGTAGCGTCATTGCCAAAGCCGGATTGATCCAGTGCATTACCCGAAAATGGATAATATGCAACTGTATCCTGCCCCTTTAGTACCACGGCTGCAAAGATCATCATCAATGCAATGGGTATTATTTTGTAATATTTTTTCATCATAGCAAAATTTTGGAAAATTTAATTTTTATATACTCTACTGGTATTAAATTCATTTTTAACCGTCACTCCGATACCCGAAGTGATCGTCATATTTTGAAAAACTTCTTGGTACACAAAGCATTTTCTGTGTACACCATTATATAGTAGATGCCTTGCTCATATGCCTGGACATCTATCGGAACTCCTATTAATGACGCCTGTGCTCGTTCATATACCACCTTCCCCAAGTGGTCAAATATTCGAAGACCATATTCTTTCAGGAGACTCGAATGCACGTGAATGGAGAGGCTATTTTTTACGGGATTGGGAAAAAGATCCACCGCATGACCGGGGATAAAAATATTTTGACTGGCTGTCGTAAGCTCTTGAAAAAGGACCGAAATTGAATCGGGAGAAAGAGCAAAATCAAAAATTCGGACGTCGTCTATAATGCCGCGGAAATTAAATGATGCATTCTCCGGCAAGATCTGACCCATTACCAAATCAATACTGGTCTTATTAATGGCACCACTCCATTCTGAAAAAGCATTTAAACGGCCATTTATATACACTGCCAGAAAGCGTCCGTCATAGGTAGTGGTAATATGATACGCACTATCGATCTGTAAGATAATTTGTGCATCTACATCTTTTACCTGACCATCGGCATTTCGCAAAGTCCACCGGATCTTTTTTTCGGGAATAATGGATAACTTCCAACGATTTTCCCAGCTCCCATGCGACACAAGAAAGCTCTCTCTGGCCGGCAGATCCAGCGGAGTGATCCAGAGACTCAAAGTGATACCCTCATCAAAATTCAGGATGTCGGTATTGGATACGGATATATGATCATTGATCCCATCAAAAAAATAAACACCCGAATCATACCCATCATACGTAGCCGTATATTTTGCCCCGGAAATTACACCGTGCAGGTTATTTCCACTGATGTCATCAGCGTCCCCCTCAAAGGGGTAATGTGCTATTAAATTTGAAACCACCGGTTTTACATAATCGAGCGTCAAAATTGAAATCGACTCCTGTGAGGACCCGCCTTTTCCATCCGATACCATCACTTGTATGGAGGTGATCGTATCTATATCGGGACCTGTCCACTCTACCCTATTGCCCTCACCGATGAGGGTACCCGTGCTGGCATTCCAGGCATAGGAAAGATTATCACCATTGGGGTCGGTAGCTATACAAGTGATGTCAATGGTTTCTCCGGGATGTACATGCAGGCTTTGTGTCAGCAGATCTGTGATTTGTGGAGCTATATTGACCTCCGCGACAACCTGTACCGTGACCCTGGCCGTATCTTTTTGTCCTGCCTCATCTTCCACAATGACTATGACACTAAACATACCCGCTGCCTCTGGTAGCAACCAGGAACGATCCGGACCGTCACCCAGGATGGTTCCCTCATCCGCTGCATACTGATATATCAGGTCTTTGGTTTCTAGATCAATTGCCTTGGTATACATGAGGATCGTATCCCCCAACTCTACTTCCAATCTTTCTGTGGCGAAACTTTGAATGCGTGGTGCGCGATCAAAAGGCACTTTCGTTTGATGGTAGTCGATAGTGATTCCATCCCACATCAGTTGATTATCCTTTGTTTCCAGGGTGCCACCTACCGGCACATATACCAGTGACATGACGGCACCTGCCTCGAGGGTGACATTTACTTCACCCTGGACATTCTCCAGAATAAATTCCTCTGAAATCGCATCGTAGACATCTACGGCTTCCTCACCCAGTGCGAGGCGTATATTTTGCTGATCTTGAAAAGGATTTGATATTAAAAAAGAAGGATACGCTTCATCACCAAAAAAGTCAGTTTTCAATAAATCAATTAAGAGGACCTGATCGACATTGGTGGGTGTGATCAGGCTACCGAGATACCCGATCGATGATGAGCTATAAAGCGACAAATTAGTCCCTGCCCACTGACTTTTAAAGGCATCTCCTGTGGCGACAGGACTGAGACCATTTAGTTTTTCACGCATTGCTTCATATCCAATCACTCCCTGGGGGTCATAGGTTTCAGACCAATCTGAAGCATCCTGCATGTTGGCCGGAAGAAATCCCGGATACATAAACCGAGTCGCATGGGTGACATTTAACAGCCACTTGGCGACGCTTTTGGCAAATCGTTTATCATAGCGTACCAATGGCACCAGCGCTCCTGCCTGCTGCAAACCATTTAACTGAAAGGCATAATCATTGCCCGTGTCATTGGCTTCTCCCACCAGACCCGAAACATCGAACCCGCCCCAACTACCCACGATCGTTCCCCAACCTCTTAATGGGCCGCGATTAAATATCCAGAAGAGTAATTTTTCGACGTTATAATTTGTGCCGACTTCTGCGTTCATTCTTGCCGCCGTATAGGCACCGTAGGGAAGCTGCAATTCATAGGAAGGATTGGTGCCCAGATTACTGAGAAACTCCATACTCCACTCGGCACTTTTTAAATACTTTTTATCTCCGGTCTCTTTAAATGCGTGATACAACAACCATCCGAATGCACCGGCAGCCTCAGGCTCAATGACACCACTAGCCAGCGGCTCTGCATTGACAAAGTCCCAGGCCCGATAATTCATATTAGGTCGCTGCCAGGGTGTATCACTACCGCCCATTTGCATCACGGCATTATGCATTCGCTCTGCCACGCTATTAAATTGAAAAGAAGCCTGCCCGATATTTCCATACAAATCATATAATTGATAGAAATACACATTCGGCATCATATCATACCACCAATCAGAGCCACTTTTTGCTCCCACGTTATTGAGGTATATATTTTCACCATTTATATGATTGAAAAAGTCCTGGCTATATAAAATCCAGTTTTTTCCATCCTGGTCACTTTTGTCAATACCCACCAGCGTGGCTCCCACCAGTGATGGCAGAATATTGATGGCTTCACCCGTTGTCTGATTAAAGCTCCCCACGTATGTCTTTAATCCAAAGGAGGGATTTTCAGGATAGTTGACACCGGCATCATCCATGAAAATCAAGGGTAGAAATTCACCGGTTTTATTTAAGTCGTAAATAAATGCATCATATTGCTGGGCTACCTGCTTCCAATCTCTCAGTAGATACGGTGTCGGTTGGTCCGGCATCCTATCCACGCGATCAAAAGATATTTGATCGATCTGTGCGGATAGTGATTCCGCCCCCAGCAGAACCATAATGCATAGAAAAATTGTAGTACTATTTCTCATAAATTAATATCCCGGATTTTGTGTTAGCATGGGGTTTAAATCAAGTTCAGTTTGTGGAATAGGGAAAACCTCATGCTTTCCTTTTTCAAAGCCTTCTAATAATTGGTCCGCAATACCCCACCGTACCAGATCAAAAAATCGCTGCAATTCAAATCCCAGCTCGACTCTTCGCTCATTGCGTATGATTTGGATTAATGTCATTTGATCAGAAGTCATCACCACAGGCAGTACACTCTCCGGTGCTTCCGATTGATCTCTAGCTCTGGCTCGGACCATTTCCAATGGCACCAGCGCATCTGAGAGATTTCCGGACTCGGCTAACGCTTCGGCCTCCCACAGCAGCACCTCGGCATAGCGAATTGGGGTATAATTAATATCGCCGTCCGCTTTTTGGGTTACTTCTTCCAGGGGCTGTAGATATTTTAAAGGACTATGTCCGGTGGAGGAAAAAGAGCTGATATATCGGGTGCCGAAATAATCGTCGTTGCGACTAGCCACGGTAAATCCCAGCCGGGGATCTCCTGCTTCAAAAGCATCCACGAACTCCTGAGTGACCTCAGCATATCCATATCCGTCCGGCAGTTTTTTGGTGGCCCACCATTGATTGATACTATTACCCACTCCCAGTTCCAGATTCGCATGTTGAATCTCCCAGACTGACTCCTGATTATTTTGCGTGTTTTCCCGAAAATTGTCCTGATAATCCGGCATGAGTCCGTATATATTTAAGGCCTTAATTCTGTCCACGGTTGCCGTCACATTTGTCCAATCCTTTTGATACAAATATGTTTTTGCCATCAAGCCCAGCGCCGCACCGCGGGTGACCCGAAATATATTCGCGCCATCATAGGAGGTGGGTAATAATGTGGCAGCCTCCTCACAATCCTGCAATATTTTAATATAAACTTCTGCTATGGGAGAACGCGCTACTCTAATATCCTCGGGAGGAATAATCCGATCAATCAAAGGAACATCTCCAAATACCTGCGTCAGATTAAAATGATAGTAGGCACGGAGAAATAACGCCTCTCCCAGAATCCGATCTTTCAGGGCCGCATCTGCCTCAATGGAGGGTGTATTTTCAATGACCGTATTGCATTGTACAATACCTGCATAATTCAACTTCCAATAGTCATTGAGTTCTTGTGTGCGCGGTGTATGCCGGAAAAGATCAATTTCTAAAATACCGGCTCTTGATCCGTCTCCACCGGTGATCGCATTATCCGACGCAATCGTGCCGAATACCCACAAAAAATTATTGTTCGTATTATTAATCAGCAGGGGTTCATAGCAAGCATTGACCACCTGGATCGCATCATCAGCGGTCTTAAAAAAAGAACCCGCATCTAATCTACCGAGGGGTTCCTTATCCAGGGCTTTTTCGCAGGCTACGAGGAGCAGGATAGCCATGAGGTAACCCGTTAATCTCCGTCCCAAATTGCAGTATATTCTTCTCATCTTACAATTGCACATTTAGCCCCAGAATAAAAGTCCGCGGTGCCGGAACCGACCCCCAATCAATGCCCACTGCCAAATCAGAACTGACATTAAATCCCTGTGTGTCGTTGGTGTTAGCCTGTATCTCCGGATCCAATCCTGGATATTTCGTCCAGGTAAAAGCATTTTGCGCTGTCGCATAAATACGCAGCCCTGAAATACGTTTAGATTTATTGAGTAGGGCTCCCAAATCATAGCCCAGGGTAATATTCCGTAAGCGGAGATAGGAGCCGTCCTCTAAAAATCGTGTCGATACTCTCCGATTACCATTTCGGTCATCAATACTGACTTTGGGTATATTTGTCTCGGTATTTTCGGGTGTCCATCTATCTAAAATATCCACGTATGAATTAAATCCCCTCGATTGCGTTTCGTAGGCAAAACCACCGTAGAGAAAATAGACGTCATTGCCATAGACGCCTTGAAAAAACAGGGAAAGATCAAAATTACCGTAGGTAAAACTGGTGGATAGGCCATAAATAAAATCGGGAAAGGGATCACCTACATGCGATCTATCTTTGTCGTTGATCACCTGGTCTCCGTTGAGATCTACAAACTTCACATCGCCAGGTCTTGTGTCATCGGTCTGAAAGGGGCTTGCCTCTATCTCTTCTTGTGATTGGAAAAGACCGTCCGCCTGGTAGAGAAAGAATGAGCCTAAGGGATAGCCCGGTTCGGTCTTAGTAATGGGACCATCCGAAAGTCCAAATCCACCCAAGATGGGTTCGCTATCCGATAATGCCAATACTTTATTGGCTACTGTGGAGATGTTGGCTCCAATTTCATAGTTGAGCTTGCGTTTCGTTTGCCGCCAGGTGATACTAAATTCCAGCCCTTTATTTTCGACCTCCCCGGCATTGACAAAAGGCGGATTGACCGCACCCGCCGTTTGGGGTAAGGGGACGCGGACCAGTACATCATGGGTCTTTTTATAGTAGTAATCAGCCACGATCGAAATTTTATCATCCAGCAAGCTGAGCTCGATGCCGATATCTGTCTGGGTGGTGGTTTCCCATTTTATTTTTTCATTGCCGGTCTCAAGCACTTTGGCGCCGGTGATGACGCCATCATTTCCATCGGGATACACAAAAATACCGGTCTGTACTAATGAACTAAATGGATATAAGCCAATCTCCTGGTTGCCCAATTGCCCATAGCTCGCCCGCAACTTTAAGTGTGAAATGAGGGGCACATCAAAAAAAGGCTCGCTGGAAATATTCCAGGCTGCCGATACCGAGGGAAAAATACCGTAGCGATTTTCTGCACCGAAACGGGATGAGCCGTCTCTACGGATTCCCGAATTAATGACATACTTATTTTTATAGCTGTAGCCTACCTGTGCAAAATAGGAAAGCAGCCCCCATTCTGAAGATACCCCCGAGGCACTGATATCCCCCAGGTTCTGATTGAGGCCATTATCAATAAATCGAAAATTTGCCGTCGTAATAAATAGATTTCGCGCAGAAGCGCCCAGGTAATCGGTACGGTTTTGAATGACTTCGGTCCCCAGTAATGCGGTGATCCGATGCGCGCCAAATGTCCCGGCATAATCCAGTGTATTATTCCAAACTATGTTTCTATCTGTGACCCGGCCTTCTGAGAGGGAGGTGGGATCATAAATGGCTGCCGAAAGACGCTCTTTAAAGATACTTTCGCGGCGAAATAGCAGATCGACACCCAAATTACTTTTCAGCACCAGGTCCGGTAAAATATTCAACTCCGCGAAGACATTTCCAAATATCCGGTAGCGCTGGACATTCCAATGCGTCGCTTCTATAAATGCCAGTGGATTGGCATTGCCATCGCCAAATAATACGGGATCTCCCAATTCCGCAGAGGTGGGGATTAAATTACCCTCCTCATCCCGAATAGGAAAAACCGGAGCGGCAATTAACGCATAGCGAACACCACTCAGTTCATTACCTGGTCCGGCCCCATCGCCCGAACTTCCAATAACCGATCGATCCGCATATGATAAGGAAAGGTTGTTACCAAACTTTATGTAATTGTTGTGTACATCTCCATTGAAACGCAGTAAATATTTGTCAAAACGCTGCCCTTTAAAGACGCCCTCCTGATTGAAATATTCACCCATCAAATAAAACTGCCCATGATCACCACCGGCTGATGCTGTCAGGACATGTTTTTGTGTAGGTGCGGAGCGAAATACCTGATTGAGCCAATTCACATCCGCCAATTCATTGATAATGGCCGGATCATATAGCGGCACTTGCCGAATGGGATCCCGCAAGGCATTCGCATTGCTGATCGCTTCATTTCTTATTTCCAAATACTGAGCAGCATTCAGTAAATCAGGCAGTCGATTGGCTTCCTGTATTCCGTAATATGATTGTAATCCAATCTGGGGAGCACCCTGTGTACCCTTTTTAGTTGTGACCAGGATAACCCCATTGGCGGCCCTGGCACCATAAATAGAGGCCGAGGCACCATCTTTGAGGATTTCGATGGATTCAATATCAGAGGTGGAAAACATATTGATGGAGCCCGTAGTTGGCACGCCATCGATCACATAAAGTGGATTGTTATTGCCTATGGTGCCGGCTCCACGGATTCTCACCGCGATATCATCACCCGGTGCACCGGTAGCCTGGGTTACCTGCAGCCCGGATACCTGCCCCTGCAATGCCTGATCAAAACCCAGCACCGGGAGTTTATTAATGTCCTTGGACTTAATAGAGGCAATCGCACTGGATACATTACTCTTAATCTCCTTGCGATATCCTACGACTACCACATCTTCCAGCACCTGCACATCGGACGACATTTCGACCGTGAGTGCTGATCTGCCAGCAATCGCCACCTCTCGGGTGACATAACTGATATAGCTAAAAACCAGGGTATCATCAGGCTGCGCCATGACTTGAAAATCACCGTCGAAGCTAGTCTCCGTACCTGTCTGGGTACCCTTCACCTGGATGTTAACCCCGATCAAAGGCTCACCATCGTCCTGGTCGGTTACGACTCCGGAGATACTGCTTTGCCCCAGTCCAATCAGTGGTAGCAGGATATATAGGCATACGCCAAAATACTCTTGTAGCGAGCGATTCATTCCGATTACTAAATTTCAGTTGCGAACACAGAGCCACCAGAAGTGATTAGATGTTACCGGCTCCTCTGACACATGTATAATTGACTGTGCCTCATGAAGGTAGGCATGTTATTTTGCCATTTCCGACACTATGCGGTGAAATAATGGTACTTTCAGGAATCGTCACTTGCCACGTACTTTCCGACTGCTTTCTGTCAGATCTTTCTTGTCGCATACTCTTTAAAACCCAAAACGTGCAATAGAAAAATGGTTCTTGGTCATATACAGTGGGTTTCGTGAATATGGAGTAAATTCATGTTGTATGTTAACCTTGGTGTAAATGCTAGATTGGTTGAATATAGGGTTAGCTAAAGTATCGGATTGTATTTCTCCAGATGCCTCCGGCGGCCAACTTTTTTGCAGTCCCGTTATACAAATAAACTCGATGATATTCCTGGATATATTATATCCTTCTTGATTGTCCTCTAGGTCTGGCTTTCTCTACATTTGCTTTGGATGCTTTTGGTTCGTATCTTAGGTATTAGAGCTTTGTCTTGGATTTTTTTCGAAAGGTCCACTGCGTGGGGCCTTCTTTGGCATTGCCCCAAAGAAGCAAAGCTCTAGTCGAATTCAATAGGTGGCGATTTCTCATTTATTCCAGAGCTAATGGGTTAGTCTACCTCGTTGTCTCGTCCCGAGCTGGAAAGCTGGCATAATCGCTGTATTTTCTTGGTTAAACTGTTGTCCCCCCATAAATGTGTCTGGTACAAAATTATTCTAATTCTCGCTAAATTAATTTAGTAAGAAAAGGGTCTTTCGCTAAAGCTTCAGACCCCGAAGTAAGGACAGTACAATTTTTTTCCATTCCTGAATAAAGCATGGACGGCGGTTCTCATTACCTCAAATTTCCTGGCACCTGGGACCTGGAACCCGGCACCACTTTTTACCTTTCTTTCAACGCCACTTTGAATCCGACATCCTGCTTTATGAATATGCTCAATCTTCGCGCCTCGACAGCGACCAAAACAGCCTCGAAATTTCTTTGAGAAAAAGCACTCGCCCAACCCATGAAGGCAGGAATCGAACCCCATAAAACCAGCCAAAATCTAACAAAAACCTATCTCTAAGTCCTTAGACCCACTGAATTTGGCTAAGAGCCCTAAAAATAATGGCTGCGATAATAGTATGATAATCACTTGACTTCCAAAACATTACTATTGCATTGGATCAGGAATTGAGGAATAGATTTCTTAGACAATGGGAATCCATGACGGGCGTGCAATTCCTATTGAAAAGAATACTAAATTCGGATAGTGGAGGGATTCTACTGCGACCCATTTCTACGAATTCTATTGCACTAATTGGATTAAAACCCTGTGACAAAACTTCGACCATGAAAGTATATCAGGAGATCACACCGATATCTAATGCGGATGTCTTTATCCTCATTGACTCGGTGAACAAGGGTTTTGACTATCCCATACACAATCACCCGGAGTATGAACTCAACCTGGTGCTGGGCAGTTCGGGTCAGCGCATTGTAGGTGATTCCACCGAAAGATATGTCAATAATGATCTTGTCCTGATCGGTCCGTACCTCTTTCACAAGTGGGATGACGAAGACAAGGACGATCAGGATCAGACTCCCTGCCGGGTAGTGACCCTGCAATTTGACATGCATCTCTTTGAAGGTCCGCTCCTGGTCAAAGAACCCTTTAGCGGCATCAAACGCATGCTTACTCATGCCAGCCGGGGTATACAGTTTACCGATGAGACATTTGCAGAGGCCCGGGACATGATGCTACGCCTGACGCAGACATCGGGGATCAACAGTATTCTGCTTTTTCTTAAATTATTGGACATGCTGGCCTCCTCCCCGTCCTTCCAACATCTGGTGAGCGTAGGTTTTGACCAAAGCGTACAGCAGACATCCAGCAAACGCCTGCATGCGGCCTATCAGTACATCATCCGGCATTTCAAAAATGTGGAGCTACGCATGAGTGACGTGTCCGATCATATCAACCTCAGTGACTCGGCCTTCAGTCATTTTTTCAAAAAAGAAACCCATCGTAGCTTTTCCACCTTTCTGATCGACATGCGTCTGGGGCATGCCTGCCACTTACTCCTGGATACAGATGATCTGATCGCCCATATCAGCTACGAATGCGGCTTTAATAATCTCACTAATTTCAATCGCCTGTTTAAAAAGAAATATCTGCGTTCTCCCAGCGCCTGGCGCAAGATGTATCAACATAAACAAGATTTTGACTGGCACTCCCAACAAACACCAGGACAGTTCCTACCCTCAGACCTGCGGGATGCTCCTCACATACAGCCGGACTATCGTGGGTCAAAGTTGATGCATCATTGAGTGGTAAGGTGGTGACAGATTACTATAAAAGTGACAGGATCATTATCCTATGGATGGCCTTTATGGACCCTCTCTGAAAACTGCCTCAGTTTCCACTGACCTGGTGTCATCGATATTTCATTAACCTCTTCTTTGTTGTGAGTAAGATTTGTGTTAACTTTTCGCAGCCAAAACTATACTATCCATGTCTCTCAGTACTCCCCCCGTCCGTCAGATCAATCCGCATCTTATCCGTGATTTTTCTATCTACTTTATGCGCTGGACACGAGTCACAGTGGTGAGTTTTATACCCCATCGGTGGGTAAAGGGGAAGAATGTGGGGCTTAGACAATAGTTAAACACAAGCTAGAAAACAAATGACTCGTAAAAAGATAAATAAGCTGCATTCTATGGCAACATTTGTGTTGTTCGTGACTTCTTATTTGCCTTTATTTCTTCTAATAATTTTCAAACAAGTTGTAACCAATTCAGAATATTTAACCTTTGGAGGTTTTAGTGCAGATGCAATAATTTGTTTTGCTACTAAGTTTGGAATATCTTTTATTCTTGGAATAATTGGACTATTTGGCTATTGGGGATACAGAAATACTATAAAGAATATAGAGAACATCTCAGACAATGGCTATCCTGTACTTGTGGAAGAAGTAAATAACAAAAATAGTGAATCCATTGGCTATATGGCAACGTACATTATTCCTTTTCTTTTCGAGAATTTTACTGGATGGTTCGAAAGTATTTCGATTTTATTTCTACTTACCATCATCTATAGGATCTACATAAATTCATCCCTTATTCTTGTCAATCCGGTTCTGAATATAAACTATTCTATATATGAAATCGAATACAAACTAGATCATAGAATAAGAAAAGGGATGATAATTACAAGAGATAAAAATTTACAGGAAGAAACCCAAATAAAAATTTATGAAATTGGGCATAAATTATTTTTTTCAAAAAGCTTAGACTAAATGGATCTACAAATAATTAAAGAAAAAATAGAGGCCTCAGACGAATCGAATACCTTACTCTATTTTATCACCAGATTCCTTAAAGATAGAGCAAATGCATCTTCTAGAATGTTGGATAAATTTGAATTTAAAGTATACCAAATTGACATAGATTCAGATATAAGAAAACATCTATATGATTCAGTTTGTGATCAGTTTGAATATTTCATCAAGCGGAAAGAAGACATAGTTGACTATGATGTAATATCTGACGATTCCTCTGCTGTCCTAACATATTCATTGGAAAATAAAGTCATGAGTTTTAAGGATGTTGTGTTTAATCAATTAGCAAACAATCCAGAAAAAATTCAATCTCTAGATGAAGTCTTACAAAATGAAGAATTATGGTCATATGCAGTTGGCTTTTATGTCGGTAATGAAAAATGGATATACACATTTAAGAAAATCATGAACGGTAAAGTTGCAGTTACCGAAGGTGAGTCAAAGAGATATAATGTTCTTAAAAAGACTATAAGAACAATGTTTAACTCTAATAGTGAAAAACTAGAATTCATAGAGGGCGAGACGATTTTCCTCGACAAACAAGTTGATTGCTTCTTTCTTGACGACTTATTCTATGTATTCAGAAAGACTAAGTTTGAACAAATTATTGGACTTGTAGAAGAGTACAAAGAGCAGTCAAAGTCAGTCTTGAGTGAACTGCAAAGTACTAATATGATAGAAGGATTAGAATTAATAGGAGATCAAATAGAAAATAAACCATCAATTCATAAGAAGCTTGTTAGAATACAGCGAATAGGAAATTACAGAGAGCTGACTGATGATGTTATTAATAAAATGAAAACTGTTTGTGCTAAATATGGCGACACTTTGAAAATAGTGGATGGTAAAATTAAAATTGAAGATGAAACAGATGTCGATTTAGCACTTAAAATGCTGTCTGATTATTACAAAACTGGAGAGGTTTCAGGAAAAGCATATGGAACTTATTCTGGAAAACAACTTAATCCGAATGATACCAGTGCTTAACACTAGATACTACAGAAGGCTTGTTAAAGCGGCGTCCTCTGCCTATCATAATCGTTCTCATCACGACAGTAAATGAGGTAGATATGACCAAACTTATATAGATAGATAGTCTAATTTGGAATTAATATTATGCGTTAAAGATCTAAACAACTTGGATGCGATAAATGACAAATGTTAACAAACATTAATAAACATACAACTAAAAATATAAATTTATGAGTGGCTCTGGAGGAGGCGGTTATATACCACCACAAAGAAATGTATTTAATTGTGAAACAGGTATTATAATTACCAATGTTTCGTCAATAGATCTAGTAGTATTAGCAAAACATAAAGTTGGAGTACTCATGGAAGTAGTACTAGGCAAAAATAGAGAAGTTCTATTAGAAGATGGAGATGGAGAAATATTAGGTGCAATATTACACTCTAACACTCCAGATTTGATTGAGTGTATCACTGATGGAGCAAATTATGAAGCAGAAATTCTAAATATTAACACGCCAGTTTGTAGAGTGAAAATCACAAGAAAATAATTATGATTAATGTAATTGGAGGAACATATCGAGAAATTAACTACGACGATGTTTCAATGGAAATTTTTGGTTCAGGTTTTAGGTGTGCTAAATACTTGATTGAAAATAAAAATGAAGTTACTTTCACAACAAGTGGAAATAACGAAACAAAAAATTTTCTAAAGGAAAATCAGAAAGTTTATCCAAATCTAAGAATTGAATGCAATACCTATGATGAGCTCATAACATTTAAATATTGCTTTGATTTGGATGAGCCATCAATTTATCCTAATCTTCTTAATATATCGAAAACTGAAAAATGGAAGACCAAAGGCGATAACGTAATTGCATTTGGAATGATTGAGTCTGATTATGAAATTAACTGCAAAAGAGCTGTTTATGATCCACAAACTTCTATTAAACCTAGAAAGTTTAGTGAAATTGGCATAGCAGAAGAATTAATATATATAATCAATAGAAACGAGGCTTATTCTATCTCATCAAGCAAAGAAATAGGAGATATTAAGACATACTTTTTTGAAAATGAAAAAGCTAATGCTTTTATTATTAAAAATGGTCCTTATGGGGCCACATTGTACACTAAATTTGAAGAAATCGCTATCCCTTGTTACTTAACCGAAAACGTTCACAAAATCGGGTCTGGAGATATATTTACAGCAAGTTTTGGACATTATTGGCTAAGTAAAAACCTTTCCATAAAAGAAGCTTCCTTGTTAGCATCGAAATCTACTGCTATTTATTGTGACAAGAAAGCATACATAGATTATACGAATAATTTGGAATTTGAATATGAAGAATTTGAAGCGAGTAATCTTTCAGAAAAACAAGTTTACCTCGCGTCTCCGTTCTTTGCATTATCAGAATTAATTCTAGTTGATAAAATTCGAGATGCTTTACTTTCATTTGGGGTAAAAGTGTTTTCACCATTTCATGATATCGGTTTAGGAGAAGCTACATCAATTGCAAAAAAAGATATTGAAGGAATTAAGAATTCTGATGTGATATTTGCAGTACTTGATAACTTAGACCCTGGAACACTTATAGAATCCGGCTTTTCAATGGCTCATAATAAAAAGATAATCGGATACCACCGAACCTGTAATGAAAACCATCTATTAATGTTGAAGTCAGGTGATTTAGCAACCAGTGGCAGTTTAACAACAGCTATATATCATACTATTTGGAGTTTATGAAAAAAGCAGTTTTACTTTCTGGTGGTGTTGATTCAATTTGTTTAACTTATGGTATTAAACCAGAAATAGCATACACTATCGATTACGGTCAAATTGTTGCTGAACGAGAAATTTACGTGTCAAATTATATTTGTAATAAATTGAACATTAAACATAAAGTAATCAAAGTTGACTGTAAACATTTAGGTTCTGGTTCATTAGCTAATTCAATTAATGAAAATATTTCTCCATCTAAAGAGTGGTGGCCATTTCGCAATCAACTATTGATAACTCTGGCATCAATGCAATCGATCAAAGATAGCGTTAAAGAAATATATTTAGCATCAGTCAAAACGGATCATTTTCATAAGGATGGCACCTCAAATTTCTACACACTAATAAATAATTTATTATTCTATCAGGAAGGAGAAATTAAAGTAGTTTGTCCAACACTAGAATATTACAGTCACGAATTAGTCGAACGTTATGATGTTCCTAAGGAACTAATTACAATTGCACATTCATGTCACATCTCTAATTCAGCGTGTGGAAAGTGTGGTGGATGTACTAAACAATTGAAAGTCAGATACGAATTAGATATCGAATAAAAGCGTTTGCTAACAATGTATAAAAATAATAGCGATTAAATTGCTAAAGCAAAAGTAAGTAAATCTTTAAGAGGTGTGTGTGTTTAAAAATTATTGTGTGTAAAACCAATACTATTCTTACGCCACCGTTATGCATTTTACGTTTCAATTGTAAGATTGTATGTTGAATACGTCAAAATTATGACATTCAATGGTTAAATCAGGGAATATGAATAAATTAAGATGTTTGCTAATGATCATGATAGCATTTTATCATGTTCTAAGGACAGCGATACTGTTAATATAAGACTATCAAATGTTTGCAGCGTGAACTTCCAAAACACCACTGTCTATGGCGTTTGAATTTGGAAATATAGTACCAGGTCAAATTAGTGAATGCAGACCCTTCCAAATGGCATATAGAAGACCACATATTGAATTGGAAATAGATGGTGGAAATTATACATATGAAATCGCTAGTAACCTAGAAAACACTACGAGATATAACCTTCTGAATAAGAAGATAAATGAATTACACAGCCAAATTCTGAAAAGTCACACATAGAAAGAGGTTAAAAAGAAAGGAAATGTAGTCCTTTTGGAGTTGGTTGTGATAGTCAATATCAATCTGAATTGTATTAATGACAGTCTTTACACTTTCCAACTCATGTCTAATGATTTCTTAGTGATCTCAAACGTCTCTAAACTAAGCAACAATAGATGCGCTGAGATCGCAATAGTTTAACTATTGTACTTCTTTTTTTCTACTTCTCTTCTTGCTATCTTCTCAACTTTTGAGCATAGATCACTTAGTGTATATCTTGAAGTGGTTTTAAAATCACCAGTTGGACAGACGTGTCTGATCTTGCCCCAAAATGTATGAATTTCCTCCACTTCCGTTCCACAAATTGGACATCTGGCGCGACTACAAACATCAATTCGTTTTGGATCTACAAACTTCCACATATTGAGCTCAGTAACATTCTCCTCAACTTCGATTATAGGATGTTCGATTATCCACTGCAGATTGTAGAGTGCCATCTTTCCTATCTCTCCATAGCCACTATTCGAAATGTAAATTATGGGCGGGTCACTGTCACTATTCAATTTCGATATTTGAGATCTTCGTTCCAAATATATATTAACCAAAAGCCACATTACGATAGTGCCGGTGAATAATAACGTTATCCATATGGGAATCTCCTTGATACGCTGTAGTAAATTTCCGGTTTCTATGAGTGAATAAATAGCTAGAACACTTGGCAATAAAATTGCTACAATTAATGGCGACACTATTCTGGATAGGAATATTTCATGGTATTTGTTCATTCAATTATATTTATCTTATCTAATCCATTTTCAAATGTCTTATAGTTTCTCTAAGTGCATTTAACCATTTGACTTTGTGTTAACTACCATCAAAACATTTGATTTACTGATGCTTTGCCTTTATTGATTTACTCACTCCTCAATTAGTATATGAGTGTATCCTTACCATTTTCTTTCGCATCAGAATTCCTATTTCCATCTGAATCTATGGTATCGTTTGACATATCTTCGATCTTTCTATTTAAAGTTTCTATTTCCATCACATTAGAATCTATTGCCTCACCATTTTGCTGGAGTTTTTTTCGTGTATCTGCTGTGTCAAAGGCCTGCCAAATCATGAAGACTATGCCAACAATACTTACGATAATACCAACGATGTTTTTCCAAATATTGGAGGTGTTTAACATCTTATTTTTCCTTAATTCCTCTGCCAATTTACTTTTCAGTTTCTCACCTTCTTTGACAAATGTTGTTTTCCCTAAGAATCTACGAGCCTTAGGATTAATTACATAACCTATGGTCACTGGAAATGGAAGATAATCCGCAGTAGCACTATCCCAGACATCTACCTTTTCGCTTAGGAAATCAATTTCCACCATGTGATCAAGTATTTCTTTCCGCTCATCTGGCATCATCACAAGTTGCAAGTAATCTTCAATTTTTCTGAACTGAGTCTCATCCGTGAATTTCAAGATCTTATCACAATTCTCCAGAAAGTCTGAGTCATCTAAATGTGTCTTAATGAATTCCTTGTACTTCATTTCTGAAAGGTAAGTCGATATTCGGATGTTTATTTTTCAAAGATACTGCATAATTAATTTATATGTCCCGAAAAACCATATGATTGGAGATTCCGGCCGTATTGACCCCCCTATTCCGATTTGCTTTGACCTACCTATTCCGGCAGGTTTGCCCCCCTAGGTGTTAATAACATTCCGGATGGATTGCCCCCCCAAGGACGTGGATGACATACGTAAATAATCACCAAGTTCATGGGTATTAACTCGGATGAACATGGGAAAATTGAACCGTATCGATCAAGTAAGACTGATAATAGAAACGTACCTGGAGACCCAATCGATCAAGGAGACTACACATAGCCAGAAACACGGTAAAGACCTACAGACGTCGAGTCCGAGACAGAGGAGGCACACTGGAAATGGCTCTTAGTCAAAATGACGAGGAGCTATCATCCATTGTGTATGTCCGTCAAGAGGAATGCGAGCGTGAGCGTGTATTCAGGAGTCAACCGGATTACTGAATAAAAGTACTGTGTAAGGCAGTGACTTGATAATCACCTCTATGCGCTACCACGAGATAGCAACTTCGTTACCACTCTCCTGGATCATTACTATTTCTCCACCACTCTTTGTCGAGAGAACGAATTGTGTTACCTTATCGTAGCTAATCTATACTTTTGATGTCTCTTGCTACTCCCCCATTCGGTAAGAACTATTCGCACCTGATCAGCGATTTTGCTAATAATTTATGATCCACATTACAAAAGATTTGGGCTGCGAATTCGAAGGTATTTGTAAAATTGACAATCTAACTATCTAGCTGAAAAACGAGTTTGAAAAAGCAGAAACCACAACAAAGCGCGAACGATCAAAGCTTACAAGTTGCCGCTACGTCGTTTCCACAGTCTGCTAGCAAAAATGCCAGCAGACAAAATAAATTAGAAATTAAAAATTCAAATAACTGATGAAACAAAATAAATATATCCCTTTTGCAATTCTTTGTATCCTATTTTTCTCATCCAATTTGATTTCTCAAACCGATAAAGAGCAAATATCAGCAATTAGAAATGCATCCAATGCTGCACTTAAGTCCTATGACCATGCAGAAGTACTTTCCTATCTGACGGATGATGTATTAATTACTACTGGAAATGGGACATTGTTATGTGGAAAGGATGAATTGGAAAAATATATTTTAGCTGCCGGACAAAGCAAGATGTATTGGATGCGAGATACTAAAGAGATTACAGTTAATACAGAGAGAAGTTTGGCTTGGGAAAGCGGAATCTGGAATGGATATAACCCAGAAATAAGTGACAAATCTATAATCAATGGCAATTATTCCGCAATGTGGACTAAAGAATCTGGAATTTGGAAAATAAAATCACAACTTTTTGTGACGCTAGATGAAAAATAGGTCGCTTTGCCCCTAACATATTTAAGCCGTATTAAACGTCCTCTTAACCAATACAGTTAAACAAACCTTGCGAAGTCTCAATTAGTGGTGCCTTGTCGCCTCGATTGCAGATTCATTCCTGTCGAAATCACCTCCAACCAAATATCCCGAAGCGGTGGAATGATCTGATCGTCCATTCAGCTACGCATGCCCACTACTCTTCTCTCCCATTTCAATCATCCGCCTAAAATCAGTCTGCGATCACTAATTGCTGGCGACAATAGAAACAAAATAAAAAAGACTTTGACTGGCACTCCAAACAAACACGGGGAAAGTTCCTACTCTCGGACCTGTGGACTGGACTCTATATAGAGCCCGACTATCGTGGGTCAAAGTTGATGCATCATTCACTGGCCAGATGGTGAAAGATTACTTCAAAAGATGCAAGGTCCATGCCTTATTACTAGCCTCGATGGGCCCACTCAGATTAAAGCCTTTATTTCCACTCGATCTGACCATTGAAACTTAGAAAAACTCCTCTTTGCAATGAGTAAGATTTGTCTTAACTTTTCCAAACCAAAACTACACGTTCGATGAATATCGCTACCCGCCCATTCGCCCAGATATATCCGAAACTTAATCGTGGTTATTTCTCCCACTTAATGATCAGATACTGACTACAATGGTGAGTTACATGCAAAATCGGTATCTAAAATGTAGTTATATGGAACATAGAAATTGTTGCCAGCAAGTAAATGATCAAAATTAAATTATGGAATGGAATCTTAAAATAATCCTTCTTCTTTTCTTCTGCGGATGTAGAAATCCTAACAACCCTGATTTTGAAACAGAACAAATACTTGAATGTGTCCTCTCGCACTTAATTGACAAATCTGATTCAGAAAAAAGTATGAAAGTCTTCGTATCTGATGTCAAGAACTGGACAGATAGCACATCGTACATATCTGTAACAGTGGACACAAAGAATTTACGTAAGTTGGAGGGTGAATTTTGGGTCTCAAAATACAATGGATATAAAATACATCAATTTTTAACATCTGCAGATACTGGATTAGCCAGAGATATAGATGATTTGACACAGACAACTGCAAATAAACTAACATGGAAAAAACAAACAGCAGAACTATTTGACTCCCTTGATAAGGAATTCCCACCACCATACGATCCACCCAAAATCGATTTCATATACAATCCGAAAAGGAAATGTGTCGAAGAATATTTAGTTGAAGGATTATTCATTGAAATTTTGAACGAACAGTGCAAATTGTGTAATTGATACCAGCTGACAACACTGCATGACCACGCCACCCACCCTTACGGGCTGGCCGTCGGGTATGCTAGGACGTAATAGCTCATTATGATGAATAAAATTTTAATAACATATCTAATTTTGTCAATTCAAATAGCAATCGCAATTTTAAGTCTAAATGGAAGAATGACCTATGGATGGGGTCTTGGTGATGTTTTTTACTTTACTTGTTATTTAGGCATTTCAATAATCTTTGCTGTTATAGGAACAATCCTATTTATAAAGAAAAAGAATCTACGAATATTGAATTTATCATTTGCTGCTGTGGCCATATTCAATATTCTTCAACTAACGATATTTAGAGGAAGAGAAATGCCTTGGGACGGGAGAATTTTCATTTATTTTTAGCAAAGTATGTCTATTCAAGAAGCCATAGCAAAATTAAATTTAGGTGAATTAAGTATATCACAAATACCTCAACTAGCACAGGAATCCAATACATAAAAACTGGCCAAAATCTTAAAAAAAATCTATCCCTAATTCCTTGGACCCACTGAATTTGGCTAAGAACCAATTATCTATTCGGTGCTATAGTTGAGAAAAATAAAAGGACTGACATTAGAACCGAGGTGCAACCGCCGCTATGATCATGTCGCTCTTTACAACGGTTACTATTTCCCCATCACTCTTTGCCGTGAGAACGAATTGTGTTACCTTATCGAAGCTAATCCATACTTTAGATGTGCCTCACTACATAGAACATACTTTTGCAACCATCAAGTCGCTGTGGGACTTGGACCATAATCACTCATGATAAACTTCTTTAGAAAAATTAGACAAAAGCTGCTCTCGCAAAGTAAGTTTAGTAAATATCTGATCTATGCGATCGGTGAGATTATTCTCGTAGTCATTGGTATCCTAATCGCCATTCAGCTTAACGATTTAAATGAAGATAATAAAGAACACAAAAGAGAATTAAACTTTATTATGAATTTAAAAGACGATATCAATTTGGATATCAAAGATTTAACGTTAAGGGACTCCATTTTAGCGGTGCGTCAATCCAATCAAAACAAAGCACTGGAACTACTACTTCAGGTAAAATCAGTGAAGGATATAATGACCCTTGATTCGTTAATAGAATACCGATGGGCCAATATAACAGTAAATAGAAAGACCTACGATGAAATGCTCAATACCAGCGGCATCTATATTATCAAGAACAAGACCTTACTAAACCGCTTAAGTGATTATTATGCATTAATAGAAAAATACCAACAATTCCTAAGAGAGATTGGTGAAGATTCACGAGAGTATTTTAAAGCCACCAATCTAGACGCCTACGCTTTTATAAAGAGGCACCATAGCGATCCATCATTCGATATTACAAGGCTGGATACGACCTGGATCCGCAATCATAATTCACCTACTTACCTAGCCTTATCCCGATTCTATAGCCATGCGATCGACGCTGTCACCGGAAACCGGCGCAGTTACATAGCTGAAATACTGACAAATGCCAAAGAATTGGTAGCTGAAATAGAGCAGGAATTAAGTGAAAACAATATCAAAGAATAACAAAAGCTCAACAATGCCTCACAGTAATGGCTTGTCCTGGCCCAATTCAGATCCCCATAGCTGTGGTGACTTTTGGAGGTCTGGCTTAGTGTATGTTTCTCTCTGTAGGGAGGCTGACGGTTTCCATTCACTCGGATCTTCGCCTACTCCCAATCATCTTCTTTGGCACGAGTAAGATAGGTGCTAAGTTTTGGAAGCCGAAACTAGACTATCGATGTCGCTCACTACTCCCCCATCCTGTCCGATCTATTGACACGGTATCAGCGATCGTCCTACCCACTTTACGACCTTTTTAGTAAATTCATAGAACCCCTTAACTTGAACGTGAAAATTCAAATTAGTGGACTATTGAATAAGATCACTCGATAAAGGAATGAAAGTTAGGTACTACCAAGCTCTAAGCAATGATAAAATTCTTCAGAAAAATTCGACAAAAATTGCTCTCTGAAAACAAATTCAGCAAGTATTTACTTTATGCAATCGGCGAAATAGTGCTTGTCGTAATCGGAATTTTGATTGCCTTACAAATAAACAACTGGAACGAAGAGAAGAAAATACATCAGGAAGAGCTTAAAATATTACTTGAAATAAAAAATAATCTCATCACCGGGGTTGAGTCCATGGATGTAGCACTGTCTCTTGATTCAGTCAACTTAGATTTATCAATTCTAATTCTTGATTATCTTCAGAATAAGAAAGACTTTACGGACGAGCTAGGAATAGCATTTCACAGATTTCCATATGGTAGACTTTTTCCTATCCCTACGAGTGGATATACTTCTTTGCAATCCAAAGGTGTGGGAACTATTCAAAATGATTCATTGCGAATGAAAATCAGCAATCTATTTGACAACACGTATCCCCATTTAATGTTTGTCGAGTTAAATGATGTAACAGAGAGACGTAATGAACTTCTGAACAGTGAAATTTATGAACATTTTCTACTCACCGCTACGGTATTAGGAGATTCCGTTGAAATGCTTATACCCATCGATTATGAAGCCCTATTGAATGATACCAGATTTGAAAGTTTGGTGAGGAGCACCACTAACAATCGATTTTGGTATATGGGCTTAAAAATCGGGGTCAAAAATGAGATGCAAAATCTGATTGATGAGATTGAAGAGGAAATGAGAAGAAACCCCTAAATACTCAGTGTAATTGCCCCTCAAAATAATACCGTATTGATTGGACCCTTTTTGAGCTTTGCTTGGCCTTAGATTAAATTAAACTGCAAACACCTCGTATTCTGCCACCTAATTTGTACTAAGGTTACCGAGTAGTATGATTTATTAACACTATCTTACCTATGAAAAATAAGATGCATCTCCCTATATGAACTATACTATCCATGTCCCTCACTGCTCCCCTATTCAGTCTGGTCTATCCGTACCTCGTCAGCGATTCTTCTCCTTACTTAATAACCTGGATCTAGGCCATAAGGGTGATTGACATTCTAATTCGGCTCCCGCCAAAATCATCCAAAAGGTTCTTTGTCATATACAGTGGGTTTCGTGAATATGGAGTAAATTCATGTTGTATGTTAACCTTGGTGTAAATGCTAGATTGGTTGAATATAGGGTTAACTAAAGAATTGGATTGTATTATTCCAGATGCCTCCGGCGGCCAACTTTTTGCAGAAAAAGTTGGGCAATCCCGATAATTATCGGGATGCCTGCTGTCAGCCTTGGTCGGTCACACTATATGATTTTCCGCTATGCTCTATAAACTCGCGCATCTTACTCCCCTGCAATTGATGCTCAGAGGTTAGTTCTTATAGGTTCTCTGCTCTATCTCTTACTTTAGCTCATACAGTATAGAGCATCGCCGCTTCAAATCATATGTGTGACGCTCGCCCAATCCTGAAGGCAGGAACCTAACCCCATAAAAACCGGCCAAACCTTATAAAAACCTATCCCTAATTCCTTAGACCCACTGAATTTGGCTAAGAGCCATCCAAAACAACATACTGTTAATTTTGATAATAAAAAGCATGAGATTACTGGAAAACGGCTTATAAGGTTACAAATCAGCCTATTTGGGACGACTTTTCTCTATTTAGTGGCTCCATGGAGTGTCCAAACGCAGTAAACCACTATCTTCATAATGTACAAAGAACCTCGTTAAGAATTGTACATCAGGCTCCTCCCGTAAAAACTTGAGGGTTAGTCACGAGTACTCATGTTGTGCAGCATTATGACCAAACGCTAACCAATGATAAAATTCTTTCGAAAAATCCGTCAAAAACTACTAGCTGAAAACCGTTTCAATAAATACGTCTTCTACTCAATAGGCGAAATCATGCTGGTAGTGATCGGTATTTTGATTGCATTGCAAATTAATAACTGGAATGAACAACAGAAGTTAAGGAAATTGGAAGTCAGCTATTATAAAAATCTAAAAATTGATTTGGATAAGGATTCTATAGAGTATCAATTTAAAAGATGGAATGCCCAACAAAATGTAGCGAAGTTGACCAACACCTTAAACTTTATTGAAAGTGATTATGACATTACGAAAGCTGAAATTTCCGACGTCAATTGGGAGCAATTGAAATTGCAAGACACCATGGCTCTATGGTTATCAATTTCGCATTCTGGCTTTGTGCAGTTTCCCCATATTTTTGAGAACACGATTACCGACTTGAGAGCCACAGGCAATATTAAATTACTTACCAATATTGAACTTAAAAATGAATTGGTTAATTATTATAACATCCAAAAGAGGTTTGATGATTGGAATGAATCGTACCTCCCAAACAGAACTAAAATAGATTTGGCTGTTAATCATATTCTTCCTGTAAAAGCCAGAACTGCCTATAATCACGTAGAATCGAATGATTTTTACGAAGACCTCAGTGATTTATCAGAATATGTACAATTTACAGAATCCATTAAATCTCAAAAAGATTTTAAATCTTTACTAGTAGGCATGTATCATATTCAAACACGCATTATCAGACAATGCGCTCAAAGAGAAGCCAACTTATATGAAATTAAAGAAGCTGTGGAAAAGGAAATCAGAAGATTAACTAAAGATTAAACAGGGCAAGATTCTTGGATAAATATTGCTATCTTTCGCGTTATACCTAATGATCAATGTTTATGGATCTTTGCGATTGCTTTTCCAAACAACTGGCTGATCGGTACACACACTTCAATTGGCTGATGCTATTATGTCTCATGAGTACGCAATCTTTTCCGCTTCAGGCACAAGTAAATCAGACGTATTTTGATGGGCCCTATATCTTCCAGAAAGCTGATAGTATTCAGATAAAATGGGTTGAGCGGGGATTACCACACGATACGACTATTGCGCGTGCGAAGGCATCCATTTTTCGTCGGGATAGCCTTCCTGTGGTTGACTTGCAGCGGCTTCAATTTCCAGAGGTAGCGGCTAGCAGCTATACCAGAGTCAAACGTGTAGTGGCAATCAGCGATGTGCATGGCCAATATCAGCTCATGCGCGAACTTATGTTGAGTAGCGGGGTAATCGATCAAGCTAATAACTGGGCTTTAGGAAGGGGCCACTTCGTCGTCAATGGAGATAATTTTGACCGCGGCGACGAAGTATTACGGATTCTATGGTTTCTCTTCGATTTAGAACAACAGGCACTTGCGCAAGGGGGACGGGTGCACTTAATACTAGGTAATCACGAGCAGATGGTGCTGCAGGGTGATCTGCGTTATCTACACAAAAAATACTACTACACTGCAGCAGCCTTTCGCACACCGTATCACCAGTTCTTTGTTCGAGGTAGTGTACTGGGTGACTGGATAGCACAACATCAAGTAGCTGTTTCCATTAATAAGCACCTATTCGTCCATGCGGGTATTTCGCCAGAAGTGGCAGCTTTGGAGCTTTCGCTGGATGAACTTAATACGATGTTTCGAGAGCATATTATTCTCCTAGCAGATGCTAAGATTACAGCCGACTCTGTTTTGAATTTACTCAATGGAGATGCGGGTCCGCTTTGGTACCGGGGATATTTTGGAGAGGAAGCTATTTCGAAGAGCGAGTTCAAAGGGATACTCAGAGCATTTGGTCAAAAAAAGATGATTGTTGGGCATACTAGTCAGGAGGAGATATTGTCGCTCTATGATGGCAAACTTATCGTCATAGACTGTAGTATAAAGCTGGGCCAACAAGGTCAGGTGCTATTGATGGAAAAACATAGGCTATATATCATTGATCAGGATGGAAAGCAGTTGCATATCGCAAAGAAAAGTAGCAAACCTGCGACCAGTATATAGGAAGTACTCCCGGCCCCAACTCACCATTCAAACTGATTTCTAGCAACTCCTGAAGGGCAAAGTGGATGGAGAGAATCAGCCTACTGAGAGCCTTCTTCAAGTCAAGCAATGCTAATAACATTGCGGAGTTTGCCTCTGCCATGAGTGGATTCATACGTGATTAATCATCTTGATCATGGCGTATTGGACATCTGCCATTGAGGAAAATCTGCAATTATTAATCTAGATCTAATCCATGCCCTCTTTATCTCAAGGCCACTTTACATCCGACGTCCTAGGTTCTTACCTCCCTGCGAGACCATACCAGTACAATTTTTCGTACATTTCTAAGAAGTAAGGGGTTTCTCAGAAATATGAAGAGAAGTCCGGTCAAATAGCTGCAATTGTTAACCACAGTTTTTTTCTCAAACATTTGCCTCCATTCTCAAGACTTTCTCTGACGGCATATACGGTTTAGACGGAAATTCATGACTCTCTTACAAACTTTAGTAACACATATCTTATGGCTGATAAAAAGGATTTAGACTTCACCTACACAACCATTGACAAAATCTTTCGCCTCAGTATGGGAGAAACCGGTGATTATAGCGGAGCGAAATATGATGGTGATTTTTCAATGACCCTTGAAGAAGCCCAAAAAGCCAAGCACAAGTTCATTGCCGACAGCCTCCACATCGAGAAAGGTAGCAAAGTACTGGATATGGCTTGTGGTTGGGCACCCTTTATGAGATATATAAATAAGGAAAGAGGGGCATCCAGCATAGGTTTAACGCTGTCAGAAGGGCAGGCCAAAGCTTGTCAGAAAAATGGATTTAATGTAGTAGTCAAGGACTGTCGCTATGTCAAACCTGAAGATTTTGGAACCTTCGATGCAGTATCCTGTATTGGGGGATTGGAGCATTTTTGCTCCGTAGAAGAGTGGCGCCGGGGAGAACAAGAAAAGGTTTACCATGATTTTTTTACGACTATCAGTAATCTATTACCAACCGGCGGAAGGTTTTATATGCAAACCATGACCTTTAGTAAGAATATGATTCCATTTGAAGAAATGGACATCAACGCACCGAAGGATTCTACCGCCTTCATTATGGCATTAATGGTAAAAGAATTCCCTGGCTCCTGGCTACCATACGGAGTTGACATGGTGATACGCAACGCTAAACATCATTTCAAATTAGTTTCGCAAAGCAGTGGAAGACTGGATTACATTGAAACTATTGGTCAATGGAGAAAAAAATTCAGAAAATTTAATTTGAAAAAATACTTGCTGTACTTATCACTAATCCCCCGTTACTTTACTGATAGGGAATTCAGGCATCTTGTGGATGTCTTTAAAGTAAGTCCCAACCGAGTTTGTTTTGAAAGAGAGGTAATGGATCATTATCGATTAGTCTTTGAGAAAATTTAATAATTCTTCTTCTTATCTTGATTACTTAATCAAGAGAGGATGGAAAAAGGGCTATCACCACATGGCACAGCCATGATAAAAGATGCATTAAAGAGCCAATACAAAGCGTCATTATCCATGTTGATCAATGCAATTGGCATTTGCGAAGATGATCTATGGACATCGGAGGAATATCCCAATCGCACCTGGCAAATGGTCTATCACTGTTTATTTTTCACCAATTTATATCTATACCAGCGACTGGAGGACCGTAAGAACTGGTCACAACATCGTAAGGACCACCAGACCCTGGGTAAGAGTGACGGCAAACAGCCATATACCCAGGCAGAATTAATACAATATTGCAAAGAGCTGCTCAATCAGGTTGACACCCTTGTCGATGCGCTTGATCTCAATGCCAATGATTCTGGATTCCATTGGTACCGTGTCAATAAACTTGAACATCAGTTTGTCAATCTTAAGCATCTGCAGCATCACATCGCTCAATTGCAGGATCGCATCAGAAATACACAACAAGAGGGTGTGGGTTGGATAAGGGATGGCTTGGGCGATCAATCCCTGGAGCGTTCACAATAACTTGTATAGCAAGTAAGAAACTGTCCTGCATTCTCTTGTGGTTTTCCAAAGTCATCGACACCACATTTATTTGGGCTGTCAGATAGCTTAAATGCTGGCTTTCTAGCCGGAGTTTACTTTTTTTATATAAACTTGGGAAGTCTCGCGACTTCTGGGTAACATCTTTAAATACGGTCATGTACACTCGTCATCTCTTTAGATCCAGCCTACTGGTACTCTGGATGCTCATACTCTTATCGTGTGATCGGCAGTCTGGCGATCCACTTATTCTAACCGAAGCAGAAAATCAGGCGCTTAAACAAGCACAAGATAATGGAGCCCTGTTCAATCAAGGATTAGAACGATGTCGACAATTTGTCACAGACTGGCTGGCATTCGCTGATCCGAATACTGGTCTCATCCCCAGAAACTTATACGAGGACAAAGACATCTGGAATGCTAAAGACGCGGCCGCAGATAATTATCCATTCATGGTCCTGACCGCAGCACTTACAGATCAGGACTTGCTTGAAGGTCGTATGTTGGAAATGTTAGAACGCGAAACTCAACTGACTTCTCGAGTGGACAGGCTCCCGGACACGTATTCTTTTGCGAAGAAGGATTTTGACCAAACAGCGGTTGATATGGAAAGTATCCTGTTCGGTGCTTCGGAATACATCAAAGATGGGTTATTGCCGCTCACCGAATGGTTGGGTGCAAGTCCCTGGTCTGAACGAATGATCGGTATACTGGACGATATGTGGAAGCATGCACTCGTAGAGACAGCACATGGAAATATAGTCTCGACAAATGTGGAGGTGAACGGCGAGATGCTCCAGGTGCTAGCACGTATATATTGGATGACGGGCGAAAAAAAATACCTGGATTGGGCCATACGATTGGGTGACTACTATTTACTAGGCGCTCATCATCCCAGTCGTGATTTTACCAATCTTCGCTTACGTGACCATGGATGTGAGATTGTTGCCGGACTCTGTGAGCTCTATGTGACCCTGTCTTTTACTGACACCACTAAGAAGAAAGAATATATGCCCTACCTCCATACAATGCTTGATCGCGTGCTGGAAGTTGGTAGAAATCAGGACGGATTATTTTATAATGCAGTCAATCCACAAACCGGGGCGATCACAGTCGAAGGAGTTGCCGATAATTTTGGATATGTCCTGAATGGATTTTATGCCGTATATCAAATTGATTCGGTGGAAGCTTACCGGACTGCCACCTTAAAAGGATTGAGTGCATTAAATGATCGATATCGAAATTTTGATTGGGAAAGGGGATCTGCAGATGGCTATGCGGATGCCATTGAAGGCGCACTAAACCTGTATGCCCGGGAACCCGTAGAATCTACTGCTGACTGGATTGATAGTGAAATCCAGGTGATGTGGTCTATGCAGGATTCAAGTCATCGACATAACACCTCCCAATGGCAGGGCTCCGGTATTATTGAAGGGTGGCATGGGGATGGCAATTTTGCCCGAACGACAATCATGTACTGCCTTTGGAAATCACAGGGCATCACAGCCTTCCCCTGGCGATCTGACCTTGAAATAGGTGCCGTCTCAGAAAATGATAAGTTATATGTCAGTGTCAAGCTGGATGAGGATTGGAAAGGTACGTTGCAGTTTGATGCTCCCAGACATAGGACCTATATGAACATGCCGCTGGACTGGCCCCGGATTAATCAGTTTCCCGAATGGTTTACGGCCGAGAGCAGTGTACAGTATACATTACTCAATGTGTATGAGAAAGTTGAAAAGACCTTTACGGGCCCTCAGCTGATCGAGGGAATTCCCATCGCATTGGAGCCAGGTATCCATCAATTCATGGTGCGCTTGAAATCAAACTGATGAAATTCACTTTCAGGCAAGCTTGCCTCTATCTGATCTTAGAAGAGGAGGACTGATGAGGAAACGGGCCATCTACCCCTAGCTATGATGCTGTCCAGAACAAGTCAGATCATCAAGTTCCATATATACTGTCTGGAAGTCAAGTCATAAGAATTTGGTAATTTATGAAGACTTCGAGATCATACACTGATGACAATACACATGCAAAAACTATTAATACTTCTACTCCTCAGCGTTCTGGCCAACCGGTTGGCCTCGCAACAAATTGAGTGGAAGGAGATATCGATATCAAAGGCAAATTAGAAGGTAGGACATGCCTGCCATCATGTACCTAGCGATCACTGATCATCATGGCTTTGAAAAATTGAAATATGAAAAAGATCCTGGATACTATAAAACAAAAATGGGCCGATTATATCTTAGAAATCATTGTTATTGTTATTGGTATACTTGGTGCTTTTGCCCTGAATAATTGGAATGAACAACAAAAAAAGAATCAGGAAGAAAAATATTATCTGCGGCAATTAAGAGACGAATTCACTGGTGACAGTATACGACTCCAGCGGTATATCCGGCTTACTGACATCAAAGCCAATCGGGGTAAAGAGTTGAGAGGATTACTGGGATCAAAGTCAGAAAGTCTTGATACCTTATTAACTGATATATTCTTTAACGGCAGAGTTCTACAATTTGATAGTAACACACCTACGTTCGATGAAATTACCTCTTCAGGAAAATCAAACGTACTCTCGGGAGAACGACTCAAATTTCTTATCAAAAGTTACAGAAATGAACTAAATCGTATGCAAATATTCTTGTACCAAGAGAACCAGAGAAAGAAAGAATCGTATAATTCTCATGTTGCAAAATACTTTGAACCCGAAATAGACACTTATCTGAGGAGGAATTGGCCACAGATTAGTAAGGATGAAATTCAGAAATTCGCCTATGATATTGAAAATTTCAAGAAAGATCCCCTGACTACTTATCACATCAACGTACAGATTGGAGTAGATGCCTTGCTAAATTTAATGTTTGAAGAAACACTTATGCCACAAATTCAGGAGATTCTGAAAGAATTGAGGAATGAATTATCTAATCAATCTCTTGCTATGGACTAAAAACCATACATAAAATGCTAGCTTTAGTATCTTTTTTTTCAAAAAATATTTGGTCTCGTGATCGCATCCAAATAACACAAATTAGAAGCTTATGAAATTCATTTTAATTCCATTTGTTGCTCTATTAGCTGTGCCTTATACCTCAAACTTAAAAATCACAACGGTATATACAATAGCAGAAGGACTTCCCAGTAATGAAGTGCGGGCAATATTTAGCGATTCTGATGGTTCAAAATGGATTGGAACGGGCAGTGGATATACTAAAAGGTTGAATACACTATGGCATAGAGATTCCAGGAGTGTTAATCCAGTCGTGCATGGTGTTTCTACCATCTTCAAAGATTCAAAAGGCAATTTCTGGTTTGGTGGATTAAACGAATGTCATGTCCTTGAAGATGATACCTATACAACGTACTCGATAGTGGAGGATATGGGTATAGGCGGTCGTGTGGTATTCTCTTTCCACGAAGATCAAGACCAAAATATTTGGATTGCAACTACCGGAGGAGTTTCCATTTACGATGGGAATGGTTGGAGCCCATTTACCACCGAAAATGGACTTCTAAACAATGTCGTACACGATATCGACCAAGATAAGGACGGTAATTTCTGGTTTGCGACAAGAAAGGGCGGTTTGAATATTTTCGATGGAACGAATTGGAAATATCTATATCCCGACATGAATTGTCGTAAAATATTCAAGGACGATTTGCATAATATGTGGGTGGGAACCAACGATGGGATCATCAAATTTGATGGTACGAACTGGCAGGTTTTTGAAGAAGGAAAAACGGTGCTTCCCATGTTTAAAGGAAAAAAGGGATTTATTTGGTGTATTGCAGATGGTACGGATATTCTTCGAATTTCTACAGACGGAAAGACAATAGAGTACCAGGACCCGACCCTTGGCTTAGCCGGCGAAATATATCAACTGGAAGATGATGAAAATGGTTCAGTATGGGCAGGTACTGACCACGGACTAGTACAATTCCATTAGTCCTGAAGCCAATCAAAATCTCTGCTCACGCTGGACAAGGAAATTAAAATGGATGAATACTTTCCCGGGATTTTTGACCCACACCTTTGATGGAAACTCCTCTCTGTCGGTCAGGTAGGTCTAATACTCATGTATTTCAAATTAGCTAATGTCAATGGGTAAGCGATTTATCCAGAATAGCGATCGAGTCATCGAACCACATGCCCACCATCAACAGTCAGTACGGAGCCCGTACAAAAAGCAGATTCATCCGAAGCAAGAAAGAGAATGCAGTTGGCAACATCAAGGGGTTGTCCCAACTGTTTTAATAAATAGGTTTCTCGCATAGGCTCCAATATTTCTGGATTATCAGCAAGGCCTGCGGTCATTTCGGTATATGTAAAGCCTGGGGCAACTGCATTTACGCGAATATTAAACTCGGCAAGATCCGTTGCCATAGCCCTGGTTAAACCGGGGATGGCGGTTTTACTCGTCACATAAGTTACCAACCCTGCCAGCGCAATTTGTGATAGATCAGAGGCTGTATTCACAATAGCACCTCCCCTTCCGGCATCACGCATTGCCCTGCCTACCTGTTTACCGACCAGCATCATACCTTTTACATTAATAGCCAGCCCCTGATCGATGGTTATCTCGTCCACATCTAGTATGGAATTGTCACCATCGGGAATCACACCGGCATGATTTACCAGGATATCAATGGGTCCCAAATTTTCAAGTGTTGTTTTAACCGCCTGAATGATCTCCGTTTCAGATGTCACATCGGCCTCCAACGCGATTGCACTTCCACCCTCTGCGTTAATAAGATCAGCCACAGACCGGGCTTTATCACCATTACGGTCCAGGATGGCTACGGCCGACCCTTCCTTTGCAAACAATTCTGCTGTACTTTTTCCGATACCCGATCCACCACCGGTGATGAAAGACACTTTATTTTTAAGACGCATATTCTCACGTATTTGGACATTTCATGCTAAGTATAAGCTTCTACGGTTGAAAGTGCCAGGAAAAACTGATTTAATCTCCAATAGAAACAACATATACATCCATTTTTGCCGTAATCGTTTTCCGCGATTTAATAGGTTTTTTCTGCCATTCACCTGAAATGAACCGGTTGGACTCTCCAGCAAGTTTCAGCCATAGTCCAACCATAAGGTGGGAGTCCATTTTTCATTGGCTCTACACGCTCTACCACCTTTCTACTCTTCCGGAACCGATATGTGCTAAAAATTCATCCGAATGTATTTTTCTGTAACTTAGTTAAACATTCAAACCACTTCCATACTCGTTCGTTAAAACAACCCCATTCTATTTCTGTCTTCAGGACCCCGTACTATGAATACAGTCGGTACGACAACCCAATACCCCCTTGATTGTACATCGGTAGTAAAACAAAGAGCATGCATAGAGCCGCAAAAATAACCTTGAAGGTCATCGGAGGCATAATCCTATTGGTAGTCATCATAGGGCTTGCAGGTTGGTGGTATGTAAACAGCACCTTCCTAAGCTTTGAAAAGGCATATCCAGAAAAAAGGAATATCCAGGAGATCACGATTGACGGCTATACTTTTTTGGACCGTAGCGGAAATAACAAACTCGACATCTACGAAGACGCGAGGAATAGCAAGGATGAACGAGTAGCAGATTTATTGTCTCAAATGACTCTGGAGGAGAAAATCCATCTTTTGAAAGGCTCCGGCCTGGCGTCTGCGATGGGTAGAGGCAGCTCTGCTGTGGCAGGGGCTGTGGGAACCATTGTGCCGACCCCACGACTGGGTATTCCCACTCTCTATTTATCGGATGGACCAGCCGGTTTGCGGATTGAACCCCGGCGCAGAGGTGAAGACCGCACGTATTACTGTACTGCTTTTCCGATTGGAACCTTGCTATCCTCCACCTGGAATACTGACCTGGTGTACCAGGTAGGACGCGCCATGGGTTCCGAAGCTCGGGAATATGGCATTGATGTCATACTGGGTCCGGGAGCCAATATTCACCGGCATCCGCTATGCGGTCGCAACTTTGAATATTATTCCGAGGATCCTCTACTTACTGGTTTTATCGGGGCCGCCATGGTCAATGGAATTGAATCGCAAGGAGTCGGTTCCTCTGTCAAGCACTTTGTAGCCAACAATCAAGAAACCAGCCGAAACTTCAATGATGCAATCATTTCAGATCGGGCTCTGCGAGAAATTTACCTGAAGGGATTTGAAATAATTGTGGAAAAATCACAGCCCTGGACGATCATGTCTTCATACAACAAGGTGAATGGTACCTACACCGCCGAAAGCAAAAAGCTGCTCGCCGATATCCTCCGGGCCGATTGGCATTTTGAAGGATTGGTCATGTCTGATTGGTTTGGTGGCAATGATGCTCCGAGCATGATCGCTGCCGGCAATGACCTGCTGGAACCTGGTACCAAAAAGCAATGGAGGGTCCTGGAAAAAGCTGCGGAGCGCGGTGATCTGACGGAAGATCAGATCAATATTTCTGCCGGGCGGATTTTAAAATTGATAATCGGATCCAAAAAGATGGAGCATTATATATACGGCAATGATCCGGACCTTGATGCACATGCGAAAATCACTCGTCAATCCGCAGCGGAGGGTATGATCCTACTGAAAAATGAGCAAACTCTTCCGGTTAAAAATGCCAGAAATATTGCTTTGCTGGGTGTATACTCGTTTGACTTTATTGCCGGTGGAACGGGGTCTGGTGATGTCAACGAAGCCTATACTGTTTCTCTGGATGAGGGTTTGAAAAATGCCGGTTTTGTCATCAACGAAAGCGCTAAAAAAGTATACGAGCGACACAAGTCAAACCACGAAGAGGCTTTTGAGAAACCCGAAGGCATGGCCGCCATGTTTAACCCTTACCACCCCCCCAATATGAGCTATACAAGGGAGGAATTACAGACGATTGTGGAGACTTCTGATTTAGGGATCATTACCATTGGTCGAAATAGTGGTGAGGGGGGTGACCGTGTAGAAAAAGATGATTTCTTATTAAACGAAAAGGAACAAAAGATGATCCGCGAAGCCTGCGATGTGTTTCATGCCGAAGGCAAACAAGTAATCGTCGTATTAAATATCGGTGGCGTCATCGAAACCGCATCGTGGAAAGATCTACCCGATGCGATTCTGCTAGCCTGGCAGGGCGGCCAGGAGGGCGGTAACTCAGCCGCAGATATCCTGAGCGGCAAAGTCAATCCCAGCGGTAAATTGCCAATGACTTTTCCTCTCCACCTCAATGATCATGCTTCCAATGCTAATTTTCCACTTGATGGTGAACCCATGAATATAATGGCCTTACTGGGATCAAAAGAAGAAAAACCGGAAGTCGAAAAAATCAAAAATAAAGACGTCACAAAGTACGAGGAGGGCATTTATGTGGGTTACCGGCATTTTGACAAATCGAATATGCAGGTCTCCTACCCTTTCGGCTATGGGTTAAGCTATACTCAATTTGAATATCATGATTTTATGGTCGACTTAGATCAGGATACCCTTCGTGTACGACTAACGTTGAAAAACACCGGAAATGTACCGGGAAAAGAAGTCGTCCAGATCTATACTGCGAAACCCTCTTCACCGATCGATAGACCCATAAGAGAACTACGCTCATTTATTAAAACAAAGGAACTACAGATCGGAGAAGAAGCCATGCTTAATTTGGAAATTCCTCTTTCAGAATTAAGATATTGGGCAGAAGAAAGTGGAAGGTGGATGCTGGAACCGGGAACCTATGAAATTCAGGCAGGTACTTCGTCCAGAGATATACGATCGTCCCAAATCATTGAAATTGCATCGAGTTAGGTGGCAAGTATCTCTGATTTCTTAGCATTAGATCTTAAGTATCCTTTTAATTTATGGAAATGGACTTGGTTGTTTGCGTAGTACGACTGTCTATTAATTGCTCCAGTCGAGCCACCCGATCTTCCAAATTCGACCCTGCTTCGCTCCTCTATCCTATCGAAGAGCTAGTGTTCCAGCAGACTGCTTGAGTTTTTTCCATCTTCCAGTCTTTTCAGTCTCTCCTCCAGTCCATCAATCGTCTTTTGCTGCTCCTGCAAAGCTGCTGTGAGCAGAGGTATAATTTGGACATAGTTAATGGACATCTGGCCTTCTTCATCCTGATGAACAAGATCCGGGAGAATTTCCTTCAGCTCCTGTGCAATGAAACCAAATTGCTGACGGTCATCGGATTGGGCATCTTTCAGACCATAGGTAGTCGGTCGCAGCAGCATCATGGTATTCAGTACTCCGTCCAGATTGGAGATGTTCTTCTTCAATCGTCGGTCAGAGGGCGTGGTTAATGCATTCACTTGCATTAGACCCTCAACCACCAAATTTCCTCCCACGTCAATATCTTTGTCTACTGTCAGATCATTGGCCACCTCGACTTCTGTGTTCGTCGCCCTGAGATTATAGGTAGGGCCAAAATTACCCGGAATTTGTCCTGCCCCAAATTCTTCAAATACTTCAAACTGACGAAGGACCTTCACACCCTTGTACCACATATGCATAATTGGATAGGAAGTGTCCAGTGCTTCTTCATAGGTAAAGAAATTCATGGAGTCATCGTACACGAAATTGGGATTGGTGACATCATCCGAATATTCCATGAAGAACACAGGTGAATGGCAACTTCCTTCTATCCCAAGATTATCATCACCGTAAATGTTCCAAAATGGCAGACACCCTACATCGAAATATAGATCGCAATTGGGCTTGGTGGGGTCGTTACTCGTTATATCCAGCTGACCATTGATTCCGTTCACATAGGTGGGTGGCAGGTGATATTCGACCTTGAGCGTGTGCATTTCGCCAGTCTGCAGGGTAATAGTCTCAGGAAAGGAAACATGGAAGTGCGCTCCGGCGTAAGATTGAGTGGCAACCTGCGATATCTCTAAGGGTTGATCGCCCTCATTCTTCAATGTCACAAACACACTGTCGGGCTGGGCCTGATAAAATATATAATAGCTCGAATCACAGAAATACTGCGCATCCGTCCCGTGATCGTGCGTATGATGATATCCATCCGGTGTGATCCAAAGGGTCAGCTCAGGCTGTGCAGAGAGGACGCTCAAAGTAAAAAGGAAAAGGATCGTTGTGCTTAGCAATTTCATGATGTGGTGTTTTCATCAAAATTACCCCGCACTATATCCCTGACCATCCCCCAAAACAGTGATTGTACGAATTGGCGGGTTCAGGGGAGTGCTTCTGAGAGACGGATTGTTGGAAGTATGCAGTCGTCCCGTCTGCAGTCGTGCAGCCTAGTGACCGCAAGCCTTGGACGAAGGTTACTCTGGCAGATTTATGTAGCGGTAGGCAGTTGACTTGCAACGCCGCTATAAAAAGCCGAACTTTAAAATATGCCGCTAAAAAAGGGAACCATTATGTGCCGTGTATTGATTTCTGGTATTATCATTTCCATGCATTTGCTCTCTATTGGCACACCAGTTCTTTTCCAAAATAATAGCAACATATATAACATCATCGATTCCCTTATTACCGTCAGAGAGTACCATCACGCATTAACTCAGTGCACTCTGGCTATGAATTCTCTGCCTGTTGAAGAGCTCGTTACTTTCCAATTGAAGGCTGCTCAAAGTCTGTGTTACCTCAAGGAACCAAATCAAGCAAAAAAATACCTTGATAGAATAAAAGAGCTACCTACTGAATTTTTTCAGGAGTACGATAAAGCACTGCTATGGCATATTGAGGGCTTATACCTGATGGAAATAAATCAGGACAGCCTGGCGGAAGTTAATTTTACCCAGGCGGAAAAAAAGTTGAAAAAGTGCTGTCCAGAGCGGGCTGACTTATTTGGAGATCTGTATTTTGACTGGGCAGGGCTACTACAGCAAAAGGGTAATTTTTATTTAGCATTTCATAATGCAGAAATCAGCCTTCGACACCATAAAAAAAGTGAAGATCGCTCGAAAATTGTTAGATCTTTAATTAGGATCGGGGATATTTTAAGGTGGGACATTGGAGATATTGAGCTGGCCTTCGATTATATTGCCCGGGCTGAAGAAATGTGGAGCCAAGATGATGAATTTCCATTAAGGTTATGGTTTGAAGGGCAATTGCTATTAGCAGCAACCCACAATGCCCGTGATAAATGGGACAAAAGCATTGATGTTTATAAAGCAAGTTTGAACCGTCTGGAAGGAGTTGATGGTTCATTGCAAAGATTCATTCCTTATATTTTACTGAATATTGGCACAAACTATTTAGAAACATCCGATCCTCTTGCACATGAATACCTGATGCGGGCAGTCAAACATCAATTGGGTTTAGTCGAAACAGAAAGAGATTACCTTTACCATGCTTATGAAAAATTAGGTGTTCATTTTCGAAAACAGGGTCAATTGGATTCTGCGTTTTATTATCTCCAACATTGTATTGAGTACTATTCTTCCCATAATAATTCCCGCCTTTCCGATGCCTACCTAGAGATGGCAGAAACGCTCCTGCTTGCCGGTGAGCTGGAAAAAGCCTTGCAAGTTGTTGATCATTCAATGATGATTATCGGATACCCACGAGTTCTGAATCTCGATCCTTCAATTTTAGCGGCAAATATTGATCATATTTTTAATCCACTGGAACTTAAAGGACGTATATACCTTGCTTCTTACCAATTACATGGAGATTCCTCCAGCCTTTACCAAGCATTAGAAATATATGAATGGATAGAAAAACTTGCCGAAGAAAGTCGCAGCGGTGCTTACTCAGACAATACTAAGCTAAAGACTTCAGAGCATTTTTACCGTACTGCAGCTTCAGCTTTACAAGCTTTACAGGAATTGTATAATTTAACTGATGACACGATTTATTTGGATAGGGCCTTTGCATTTATGGAGCACAATCGATATGCCAGTTTATTTATGAATCTTTTTAAAGCCAAGGCTATCCCAGAACTTCAAATTCCAGACAGTATCAAACAGCAAGAAAGAAAGTTTGACGCTCAGTTGGAAGCTATCCGGTCTAAAATTGAATTGGATACAAACTCCGCCTTTTTACAGCGTGATAGCCTTCTGAAGGTCATGAATGCCAAACGAGATTTCAAAAAAATGGTATCAAGGCAATTTCCACTTTATTATGAAGTGGCGTACGACAGACTGTTCAATTTAAATCAGATCCGAGAGAAATTGGCAACCGGTTCTCAATTGATAGAGTATTTCTGGTCCGACAGTTTTGTTCATATTCTCAGTATCAGCAGAGACTCGGTGATATTTGCAAGTAAGTCCAATAAAATGCTACTTCCAACTCTGGAGAAAATACTTTCCTGGTTGGCCGATCCGTACTCTGATCAAAATAGTCTTAATTACCAGCAATTCAGTGCTCTAAGTTATTTTCTGTTTCAGGAATTATTGCAGCCATACCTGGAAACTGGGAAGCAAAAAATTATTTTCTCTTCCGACGGTCCTTTAGTCTATTTACCTTTTGACATTCTGCTATCAGATACTATCCAATCCAACTTTCGCGATGCCGCGTATTTGCTTAAATCATATAATCTTCAATATGCCTTTAGTAGTAATCTGCTTTTTAACTCTTCTCCTCCCCTGATTGGAGATGATCCTAAACTACTAGCGATGGCTTTTTCCGATGATGTTCACACAGGAAATGAGAATATTGCAGGATCAAATGAAATCATCTATTCGGCTCAGGAGGTAGATGGGATACGTAAACAATTCCGACGGGGTAAAGTAGAAGTTTTGAAGGGACGAGAGGCAAGTAAAAGCAATTTTAAAAAATTGGTTAGCGCTTTTGAGATTCTTCATCTGGCCATTCACGGATTGGCAGACCAGGAATCCACCCTGGGCTCCTATCTACTCTTTAACGATGAAAAAAATGCTTTGGACGGGCGCTTGTATGCTTATGAATTGTACAATCTGTATTTGAACAATTTAGGTCTCGTTGTACTTAGTGCCTGCGAAAGCGGGGCCGGTAAAGCATTGCCCGGTGAAGGGATATTTAGTATCGCCCGTGGATTCAGTCGACTAAATAATGGCGGTCTGGTGATGAGCTTGTGGAAGGCAGATGACCAGCTGACGGCGGAAATAATGCAATCCTTTTACCGGGAACTTTCCCGGGGCCTAACTACTAGCGAAGCAATCCGTCAGGCTAAGATTCATTATTTAGAAAAAAGTCCGGATAATTTGGCTATCCCCCCATATTGGGCAGCTTTTGTACCCCTCGGGCCGGATGTTTCACTCGTGGCAATAAATTCAGGATGGAATGCCTATACCTTGTTAGTCATTTTCGTCGTACTGTTGGTATCCTTCTATGTTATCCACCATAGACATAATTCTTAGCAGATTCTTGCTTTCAAGGTAGGAATATATTCATCACTGGAGATAGCATGTTGACCTATATTTTTAATTTCGTTATCAACATCTGAGCAATCTTTTACGTAACAACCTTTTTTTTCAGCTGGAGCCTTAGGTAATCCACCTTCCCAGTTTTCTTCCGGGGGACCAAATAAATCATCAAATTGATCGGGATCCAAAACTTTAACAGTTTTTATGTAATGATTTCCATTCTTGCAATTCACTTGGGTTATAAATTTCAGGTTATGAGTCTGGATATCATCAATACCATCAATGAATTTCTCAATTGAGCGTTCATCAAGTTGACCGATAATGTCGAAAAAGGGCTGCAAAATATAATCCTGAGGTACATGGTCAATGTCTGTAGCTACATACTTAAATTCAAAATTTTGAATTTGCTCCTTTTTTTTGTCAAATTCCTTTTTAACTTCTAAATACTCCTTATCATCTTCCTTCATGTCTTTAGTAATAAATTGAAATTTTTCTACTAACGCAAACCTTTTTAACCGGATTATATCCTTTTGGTATTCGTCCAATTCCTTCTTATATTTCTCCAGATACTTTTCCCACTTTACACAATAATCCATGTTAAATTTTACAGTATCACCATAACTGAACTTTTTACCATTTTCTGGAAGAAATAAAATAAATCTCTCTTCAAGAGCTAGTCTACTAAATTCTGGAAAATATTGTTCGCTATCTATTGTAATTGGCGGTTTTCTAAAGACCAATTCCTGACCCTTGCTGATAACATATCCAGTAGTTATTACTCTGATAATTCCCGGAGATAAGTTTGGGCGTGTGACGGTACCTGTGTGTGACATAGCATTTTGGTTTATATAGTTGATTAATTCATTTTTCCCAGTTTCTTAAGGATCCTCCCGGCTTCCCGGCTATGGTCGGCAGTGGACCTGACTTCTGCTAGAAGCTGCTGACTTTTGGCTTCATCGCCGGTTTGCAGATAAGCCAGGGCCAGGTACCATTTGGCTTCAGGACTAAGGAGGTGATCCGCTTCCACTACCGCACTAAAGGCCTGCACCGCTTCTTCCCAACGCTCCAAGACCAGGAAACAATTGCCCAGGTGATAGAGGTCGGTGATCCGTTGGCTACTATTGTCAATGTTGTTCTCGAATAGCGTGACTGCCAAGTCATAGTTTTGCTGGTCATATGCCTGGTAAGCTTCCCAAGTGGCGGGTAATTCAGTTTCACTGCGTACATTGCGGCCACCTACGTTGGGTGATACCTCAAAGTAGGTGGCATAGAGTTGCTGGGGGTCGGAAGGCGAAGGATTCAGTATAAAAATACTAAACAATAAAGCCAGGCCGGCAGCTATGGCCGCAATGTAGAAAATGGTTTTCCGGGTATTTCGGAGGGTTCGGGTTTGGCGTTTGGGGGATAAATCGGATAAAACTTGTGGGCTAGGGTATTTTTCTAGACGGGCTATTTTTTCTTCTTTACTACTCTTACTCCCTGAAAGACGAATACCTTCCATCAAAGTGTGCATCGTGCGGATTTCCTGATCCAATTTCGGATTCATCCAGCTCTCCACCTCCATCTCTTCCCTTTCCTCTTCCGTCAGGCGTCCTTCGAGATAGTCGATGATCTTTTTGATGTCAGCTGATTCTTTCATAGGATTACACTTTCTGCTACGTTACTGCATTCTTTTTTTCCATTCCTCACCAAAGAGCTCTTTCAGCCGTAAAAGACATTTATACTTCATGTTCTTTACTGTATTGCGGTTTTTATATCTCATTTGGTCGCCGATCTCCTGCATAGACATTTCATGGAAGTAATACAGTTCCAGAATCGATTTGCAAGGGTCCCCTAAACTCTCCAGACATTCTGCAACCAAGTCCAACGTAGCTTGTTCAGGCAGATCAACTACTTCATCTCTTCTATCCGGTACTTCTCGTTCTGACAGCAAAAGACTTTTCTTGTTTTTACGCAGGTATTCCTTGTATTTGTTTTTGGCCACACCGTAGATGTAGGTTTTTAAGCTACTTTTTAGATCGTCCAATTTTCCATCTTTGGCTTTGTCGGACATAGTCAATAAACTGTCGTGATAAATTTCCAGAGCTTCCTGTCTCTGGCAGGAATACTTGGAGATCATCCAGGTTATAAACTCAGCCTTATACCTGTGATAAACTTCTTGCATTACTTTTGGATCTCCCTTTTGTAACTGCCGGATCATTACACCCTGGTTATTTAAGTTCATCACTTTATGGCTTACTTCGGCAAATGGTCACCTCCATCACTGGGAAACTTTTGAATCTTATACGGAATGTATAGAAGTTACAAAATTTAGAAGACAAGGTATTGGAATAATACTGCCTGTTTAAGGTGACTTTTTAATAAGAGGATGCATTAAGGAGAAAATGCTCTTCTCTATTCATCAATACTAATCGATAACCCCCAAATTTTTTATTATGAGTATGGAACTTATTAATGATTTTCGCTGCCTGTCACTCGCTGCAGTTTTGGACGTAATGACGGCCTTACTGGTAATATACCGACTGCAATCCATTGGTATTTTGAATGGTGTAAGAAGATTTTCTTTACTGCTTTTCAATACCATGATCATGTTTTTTTGTTGTGTCCTGATGCGGGTGGACCTATCTTTTGGGGCAGGCCTTGGATTGTTTGCCCTTTTGGCCATCCTCCGTTTCCGTAGTGAGGTGATCAAGATTGATGAACTGATCGGAGTTTTATTACTGATGGGTTTGGGTTTCATTCATTCAGCCTATCCGGAAGTGATGCGGATCACTGAGGTAGTCATCGCTGATCTGTCCTTACTGGGTATTTGTTTGCTGATCAGGACTCAATCTGCAATAGTCCAGGTAAAAATCAAACTGGAAGGACTGGAAAAGCTGCACACTGGCAAACGGAAAGACCTCTGTGATTCACTCGAAAAACAATTTGGAATGAAGATGAAGACTTTGGAGGTAATATCGGTGAATTTGCCGGATAACAATGCCAATATAATGGTCTCTTTCCGAAGTAAGAGACCCGTCACGGCCGCTTCAATCCTTAAGGTACCCGGTATTAAGCCCAATACCACCGCTAAAAGAATCTTTTTGCCTAATTTTTCTCAAATTCAAGAATAAAAGTATCCGTTAATAGAGTAGAGCTTAAGGCCTTGTCACAAAGATGGCAGGGTCTTTTTTATTTCCGATAACCGTGATGGATTTCCTCACCCATCCTAAAGCATAACCTTCTTGACAAGTTCCTTTCGCTCTTGGTCACTTAGTGATGATCTCGGGTGTATTCGAATCTACTTATTATTGAAGTGCATCTTTTACCGTTTTCTCAGTATGGCAGTATGTAGTATGGCAGTATGCAGTCTTGCAGTATGCAGTTTTTCAGTCTGGCAGTCCTCAGTTTTCAGTCTGGCAGTGGGCAGGCAGTTTTCAGTCCAATTGCGATCTGCAGTCTCTAAGTGTGCATCCTGGTAATCGAAGACTTGGGAGTGGGATAGTTTTTCAGTGTGCAGTTTTTCAGTTGGCAGCTTTTAAGTTGTATGCAGACTGTTGTATTGCAGACTGGTGGCTGTAGACTAGTGCACTCCCGACTAGGAACTGGCGGACTGTGGACTGTAGGACTGTGGACTGTAAGAAAGCCATCGATCCTTTGCATCTTTTCGGGGAAAATCGTTACCTTAATATCGCTTTTACAAGGTAGAAGCACCCCGTTTTACACTACCAAACCATGCTATGAAGTGGCTACCCCTCATCGCCGTCACCTTTGTGTCCCTATGGATATCCATTCAGGTTTTTCAAAGTACACGAGATACTGAACTTGAAGTAGCGTTCACCGTTGCTGGTGACTGTCCTAATCCTGCGATGAGTGCATTGGTGGCGTTGTACAACAGTACGGATGGAGATAATTGGACGAATAATTCGGGATGGTTGGATACTTGTGACGTCTGTCAGTGGTATGGGGTTCACTGCTCAAACAATAACGTCTATCGGATTGAATTACCTAGAAATAATTTGACAGGACCCATTCCTCCAGAAATAGCTCAATTAAGTCTCTTAACGAGATTGGATTTGCTTGACAATACTATCACGGGTCCATTGCCTAAAGAACTTGGCAATATGTCATTGCTAAACTTCCTCAGAGTATCTCGAAACTCAATTAGTGGAGATATCCCACCAGAATTAGGCCAACTAACTCGGCTTAGATTTCTGTATTTAGATCACAATAGATTAACGGGTGAAATACCTATCGAATTAGCAGATCTTGAATCAATTTCTCTGCTAGGACTGAGTGCAAATCAACTATCAGGAACTATACCACCAGAGCTAGGAAACCTATCAACTCTCACTAACCTTTCATTGTCCTCAAATCAACTCACTGGTTCCATTCCTGCTTCTTTGGGGACGCTTTCCAGTCTATATCGTTTGGATTTAGCCCGGAATCTATTATCTGGTTCAATTCCGCCAGAACTAGGTCAACTATATAATCTCGAAGCGTTTTACGTTTCTTATAACGACCTCACGGGAGAGTTACCAAACGAACTTGGCACCTTTAGTAAGATCAAAGATTTTGTTATTAGGGATAATAACTTTGAAGGATGTTTTCCTGAAACTTTTCAAAATTACTGTAACATCAATTATTTCGACTCTCGAAATAATCCATGTCTATATCCATACTTTCAAACCTTTTGTTCAACGGGCGAGTGCATTTTTGACGATTATACCCTCACCATTGATAACGGACCAACTATCTGTTTGGGTGAGGAAAGCGCCTTGAGTATTACGGACGGGTCCAATTTCCTTTGGAGTACAGGTGAAACATCCGCTTCTATCACTGTGTCACCAAATACATCAACTTCTTATACTGTAAATTTTCAGACCACAGGAGGATGCGAGAGGACTGCGACTATTGACATTATTGTAAGTCCCAATCCAACACTCAATCTCACAGGTGAGAACGTTAGTATCCCTGGGGGCTCAGATGGATTGGCAACCGCCAATACAACAGATGGCACCTTACCCTACAGGTACCTATGGAGTACGGGTGCAGCCACAGCAGCTATAAATGACCTTTCAGCAGGCACCTACTTCGTGACTGTCACAGATGGTAATGGTTGTATTGATACCGCCTCGGTAGTAATTACTGAACCCGCATGTCAGCCTGCCGGCACACCCTGCAACGATACTGATCCCTCGACGTTTGATGATGCGCAAGATGGAAATTGCAACTGTATCGGTATCCCTTGCCCTGTCTTGCAGATAAACCTAAACATCACCGATATTTCTTGTCATGGTAAGATCGATGGATCCGCAATCGCTAGTCCCTCCGGTGGAGTCACACCATATACCTACGCATGGTCTACCGGTGCAAGCGCGGACAACATCACGGATCTGGGAAAAGGTATGTATAACCTGACCATGACGGACAACAACGGATGTTCGGTGGACACGACCTTTACCCTATCCGAACCTGCGATACTTACAGCAACTGCAAGTGCAATAGATGAATCTTATCCGGGAGCAAACGACGGATCGATCGACTTGTCCGTCCAGGGAGGTACTAGTCCCTATTCTTTCCTCTGGTCACATGGGGCCACCATAGAAGATCCGACGAATCTTGCCGGAGGACTTTATGGAGTCACTATCACTGATTTTCATGGCTGTCAATTTCTTGCTTCAGTCAGAGTAGCCACAGGGTGCTTCCCAGCAGGCACACCCTGCGACGATGATGATCCATCGACGTTTGATGATGTTCAAGATGGTAATTGCAACTGTATCGGTATCCCTTGCCCTGCCCTGCAGATAAACCTAAACATCACAGATATTTCTTGTCATGGTGAGATCGATGGATCCGCAATCGCTAGTCCCTCCGGTGGAGCCACACCGTATACCTACGCATGGTCTACCGGTGCAAGCGCGGACAACATCACGGATCTGGGAAAATGTACGTATAACCTGACCATGACGGACAACAACGGATGTTCGGTGGACACGAACTTTACCCTATCTGAACCTGCGATACTTACAGCAACTGCAAGTGCAATAGATGAATCTTATCCGGGAGCGAACGACGGATCGATCAACTTGTCCGTCCAGGGAGGTACTAGTCCCTATTCTTTCCTCTGGTCACATGGGGCCACCATAGAAGATCCGACGAATCTTGCCGGAGGACTTTATGGAGTCACTATCACTGATTTTCATGGCTGTCAATTCCTTGCTTCAGTCAGTGTAGCCACAGGGTGCTTCCCAGCAGGCACATCCTGCGACGATAATGATCCTTCTACGTTTGATGATGCGCAAGATGGAAATTGCAACTGTATCGGTATCCCCTGCCCTGCCTTTCAGGCAAACCTAAACATCACAGATATTTCTTGTCATAGTGAGACCGATGGGTCCGCCATCGCCAGTCCATCGAATGGAGCCGCACCGTATACCTACACATGGTCTACGGGTGCAAGCGCGGACAACATCACGGATCTGGGAAAAGGTACGTATAGCCTGACCATCACGGACAACAATGGATGCTCGGTAGATACCACTTTCTCACTCAAGGAGCCGACAATGCTTGCTGGATCAACCATCATTTCCGATGAATCGCTTCCGGGAGCAAACGACGGATCGATTGATCTTTCGGTAGAAGGAGGTACGAGTCCTTACTCTTATCATTGGTCTAGCGGGGATACTACGGAAGATTTATCCGGTATAACTGGAGGAATCTATGAAGTAACTGTAACAGACCTGCTGGGCTGTCACACCATGTTGAGTGCCACCGTAGCAACGGGATGCTTTCCGGCAGGCAGCGTGTGTGACGACGGCGATAGTGACACTTTTGATGATCAGGAGGACGGAAACTGCAACTGCATCGGCACTCCCTGTCCTAAACTGATTACTCGGATAGTAACCACTGATCTTGTTTGCCCGGAAGATAGTGATGGGTCTGCCTCCATCATTTTTACCGGTGAGGGCGTATTTCCATACACACGATCATGGTCCACTGGATCTTCCGCACAATCCCTAAATAACTTAGCTGCAGGACAGTATTCAGTCACTGTTACGGATGCCATAGGTTGCAGAAGCATCATGGATTTTGAGATTCAAGCCCCTGACACAATCCGACTTCAATTTAATACTCGTGAAGAGTCTTCTCCCGGGGCAGAAGACGGGGCCATTGATCTTATGGCGACCGGAGGTACTCCCCCATTTGAATTCGACTGGAGTCATGGAGAGGATACCGAAGATATTGAATCGCTGGAAGGTGATGACACCGAGTACCAGGTCACTGTCACCGATGCAAATGAATGTTCGACAACTGGATCTGTCATATTGCAAACAGGATGTCTACCCGAAGGAACAAGCTGTGATGATGGAAATCCATTCACCTATGACGATACAGAGGACGGTAGCTGCCGGTGCTCGGGAATACCTTGTTCGGACATACATATCTCTGCTACTTTAGTACCCCCATCTTGTGCTGAGGCCTTATCAGGATCCATCTTTCTCGATGATGTCATAGGGATCAGTCCCTTCACTTTTTCCTGGTCGAACGGAGTGACATCTCAAAACAATGTCAATGTAGCCGCAGGCTCATATCAATTAACTATTACAGATACCAAGGGATGTTCCTTTGATACTACTTTTGCTTTGGTTGATCCTGCTCCTTTATCCGTCGAGACTATCCTGACTCATCCATCTGGATCCAATAGCACTGATGGAGAAATACAAGCTATTGCCTCTGGAGGGACTGGAGGTCTTTTCATATCCTGGTCGACAGGAGATACGGGGTCAGTCATCACTAATCTGGGACCCGGGGTTTACGCGCTCCAGATCGAAGATGCGTCAGGATGTCAAATACAGGATACAGTGGAACTGTTCATCGACTGCGTTGAGGGAACTATCTGTGACGACGGCGATGCTGACACACATAGCGACACCCTGGATGCTGATTGTACCTGTCAGGGGGTTCCTTGTCAAGACCTTCCGGTAGAAGTTGAGTTGACCGCACCCTCTTGCTGGGGGACGGCAGATGGTTCCATTCGATTGACTATGAATGAAGAGGTGACCTTCATTTGGTCAACAGAAGATACGTCAGCTATGATCTCCAACCTTTCCGACGGATCATATGCTGTCACAATCACAACCCGGAATGGCTGCCAGCAGGATACGATATTCACTCTTACCGAGCCTTCTCCATTGGAAACTGATATCATATTTGATAGCCTCCGTCAGGAAGCCATGGTAAGTATAACAGGAGGCACATCACCCTATGAGGTAATATGGTCGACAGGATCAAATCGACCTGAGACAGCTACCGAAGGTGATACTCTCATTATCGTGAATGTGCAAGATGTAAATGGGTGCAGTGTCCGGGATACCCTCCATATTGAGCCAGATGAAGGCTGCATTTTGTTTTTGCAGGAACTTCAATCCCTCATTGATGTCACCCACGAACCTTCTCACCCATGCGGTTTGGGGGGAATGATATCTTTTGGAAGTACATTTCCTGGTGAATATCAATTCAGCATAGATGGTGGCATCACGTACCAAAGCAGTCCCATTTTCGAATTCCTGCCAGAAGGAACCTACCCGCTAACAATTTCCTCAACCACATCCGATTGCAGTTATGGTGTGGGAGAGGTTGCGATCGAAAGTGAGATTAGTGAAGATTGGATCGACTGGATCCATCTAGATCTATGTGGTGGTAATGGCCAAATATATAGCACCCTGGATAATTTTCAGATCGGTCTGGAAAATACAGGGACATGGGTAGATACCCTCAAAAATTTGTCAGCCGGATCCTATACCGTATATGGTAAGTTCTCAAGTGATACGTGCACATTTTTGATTTCTAATGATGTAATCATATCAACCCTTGATACTTCCGATGTCATACAATACGCATCTCAGGACGCCAACCAATGCATTGGTACTTCAGGAACCATTGAAATCTCTTCCTTGAAGGAAGGGTATGCCTACAGCTTAACGGAAGGGAGTATCTGGCACGAACAGCCCAGAATCTTTGAAGTGAGTCCAGGTACTTACTCTCTTAGGATTAGAACACAAACTGGCAGCTGCGAGCTTACGATTGATAACGAGATAGATGTCCAGGAAATCCCTTCTTTGGCCATCGAGCATATTACTGTATATAATGCCTTGTCCTGTGATCCCGATAATGGTTCGATCGTTATATCCACAAATGTTGATGGAGCCACTGAGATTGAGTACAGCGTCGATGGCGGTGCAAACTGGCAATCCGATTCCTGGATTCAAAACCTGAGGGAAGGTACATATCTGGTGCTGGCAAGAGCGATTGGGTCCGAATGTGTTGATTCTTCCGAGGTAGTCATCGCAGCTCCTCTATCAGCCGGCGATATTGATTTAACTGTTCAAGCCCCCACAAATTGCGAAGATTCAAATGGTAGTATTCAGGTTGGACAGTTATCATCAGTTTTGGAGTATCGTTTAAATCAGGGTCTATGGCAACACGAAAATCAATTTGATAGCCTGTCGACAGGATCTTACCTGGTGGAAATACGCACCCCCAACAGTGAGAAATGCTTAGTCTCTTTAGATACTATTCAACTAATCAATCATAGCATTCCTCAAGTCTCAGAGGTACTGGTCCATGAGCCCACAGATTGCGGAGCATTGGCCTCTATCGAAGTGCAGTCGCTAACACCCGATGCTGAATATAGTCTTGACTCCATACTCTGGCAATCCGATCCAATATTCAAAGATGTGGAAGACGGAAACTATACACTATTTGTCCGCAATGGAGATGAAGCATGTGCACAGTTCTGGGATCAGCCCATTGAAGTGGCCTTGCCCTCTCAGGCCAATCTACAGGCTATACAAACGCAAAATGCATCCTCTTGTGCAATGGAAGATGGTGCCATTTTCCTTCCAGATGACGGATTTGAATATAGTCTGGATAGTGCCCATACTTTCCAGGTCACAGACAGATTCGAAGGGTTGTCGCCGGGTCGCTATCAGCTCATCGCAAAATCCCTTGAGAATGGCTGTCTGGATAGTGTGGACTTTCAAATTAATGGCGAATCGGTTTCTTTGGAACCAGATACGATGATCGTTCTTGATCCTACATGCCATGCAGGTAGCGATGGATATCTTGCAATACAATTCCAGGAGGATATGTCCTTGAACTATCAATACCAATGGAGTAATGGAGGGCAAGAATCTTCTATTGGGACACTAACTGCTGGAAGCTATACCTTGTCTGTGACTGCCGCACCCCACTGCGTGCAGGAATATTCATTTGAGCTCAATGAGCCTGATCCGGTTCATTTCGATGTCCCCATCCTGGATTCCGTGATGATCTGTTTAGGAGAAAAGTTACCGATCACCTTAATAGACTCCTCCCTCGATTACTACTGGTATCTGGACAACACCTTAGTCAATCAAGGTTCTTCCTATGAATTTAGCGAACCAGGTACTTATCAGATCACGGGTGTAGATGAAAGGGGTTGTGAAACTACGGTGCCATTACAAGTAGACCTTAGCACGGAAGTCTTCCAGGCCAATTTTCTGGTGCCTAGTATGGTAGTGGCCGGAAGTCCCTTGCATGCAATCGAAATCTCCTGGCCCATTCCCGACTACATTGAGTGGCAAATTGAAGGTGGCGAAATTATAAGCACCACACAAAATATTGCCACCCTGCAATTTGACGCTCCGGGAGAGTATCCCGTTCGACTTTATGCTGAAAACGGGATCTGCATGACTACCTTGGAAAAAACAGTGACAGTGGTAGAGGACAGTTCGCAGCTAGATCTGGGGATCATTCCTCAACTCAGTCACATCGTGGATATTCAACTATTTCCAAATCCCAACCAGGGTTTATTTACCGTAGACATAACCTTGCGAGAGGTTGCCGATATTCAGCTAAGAATTTACAATGAACAATCCCAGTTGATTCTCAGTGACCAAATCACCCAAACTGACCAATGGCATCGACCGGTCGATTTACAAGGCTTGCCGCCGGGTATTTATACTTTATTGGTGCAGTCGCTGGATGAATGGAGGAGTGTGGGGTTTGTGATAAATTGATGGTGGGGTATGCCTGTTCGGTATCAAAACTTAAGCAAGGGAGAGAAGTCATAGGTACTTGAAGTTGCAAACTTCAAGTAGCGGTGAGCACCCAAACGGATCACTGGAATAAACCGGTAGACTTACGAGGCTTGCCGCCGGGTATCTACACTTTATTAGTGCAATCGCTGGATGAGTGGCGGAGTGTGGGGTTCGTGATAAATTGATGGTGGTGTATGTCTGTTCGGTATCAAAACTTCAGTAAGGGATAGAAATGATATGTACTTGAAGTTGCAAACTTCAAGTAGCGGTGGGGATAGAAGTCATAGGTACTTGAAGTTGCAAACTTCAAGTAGCGGTGGGGAATGTGTCTACTCCTTTACTAATAGGTTTAAATTATCACTTGATAAATCCAAAGTATCCATCCTATCTTTTCTAATTAATCGATCGTATTTACCGAATTTAGGAAAGTCTTCATAAAATCCGCTGACATCAATTGGTTTAACTGAAGTGAACTGTGTTCCGTCTCTGGTTTGCACATTAACTTTGTGGATGGTAATGTTTCCGTTTTCTGTGAATTGGTAAATATCCCCGCTATCTGAAGTCTTTAAGTGCTTCAACCAAAAAAAAGAGTAATCACCATGACGACTTTCAGATAGAAATATTATGTACTTGAAGTTACAAACTTCAAGTAGCGGTGGGTTATCTGAAGCTGATGTTACAAACTTCAGCTAGCGGGGTACTTGAAGTTGCAAACTTCAAGTAGTGCGAGGATTACCAAATTCAGAAGGCCTATTTGAGGTGAGATTCCTCCTCCAGAATTATACTTTTAAAATCCTGATAGAGACTATATAGGTCCTTGAGTATTTGTCTTAAGTCGTCTATAGTTTTGTAGCGAGGGTACATTATTCTTTCCACCTTTTCGACACCCATTGATATCTGTATTAGTTTGGTCACTCTTATCAAAGCCCCTCCATACTGTTCTTCAGTACAAATATTCTTACCCCAGATTATTGGTTCTACCATGCCATACTTCAATGAGACATTAAACTTGAAATTGTAGTCGCCTTGTTGTTCACTGAGTCCGAAAAACCCCTCTTTTGCATTAAATGAAAATCTACAATTAACTTCCTTTAGATCTTCAAGTATCTTCTCTTTATCAAGTTCTTCTAAAACTTCTTTTGAGCTATATCTTTCTGATAGATCTTTGTATCTCGCAAGTAGATCTATTGAAGAATATTTATTTAATATTTTTTCCTCTAACATTATTCTGATCTGAATCTTATGGTTGTATTGTAGTGTTCTGCTAAAGCCTGAAAAGTTGATAAATTAGTAGAACTTTGATTTGATATAGGAACCTCAATTATTTTGGTTCCATGCAGAACCTGTCCATCTATTTCTGGATATTTATTTGAACGTATTAGAGTCCCTGGTGCATATTTACTATCAATCTCCTGAAGATACTTTTCAAATGTTGCAGGCTGAATATTATCAAAGTCCGTTGCTTTCCTTGAAATAATTTCTCCAATATCATGATCATAACCATCAAGTCGCTTTCCATTTTCAAGATGCACTTCATTAAAATCATACCAAGCTTCATCTCTTGCTTTCCTGTTAAAATCATTTCCTCTTTTGAAAAATGTTTTTATCTCTTCCCACCTAGTTTTGTTAAGTGTTTGGATTGCATCTTCGACAACATCGATCGCATCTAAGCCCTCGTCGAGCGAATTTCTTATGTTTTCTAATGCGTCAACATCCTTTCTAAGAGCATCATCTAATCCACTTTCAAGAATAGTCTCCCACGCCCCAATGCCCCTCTTCTCGCTCCCCATGAACTTGGCCAGATCGGTTCGACCTCCGAGATCCTTTACTAACTGCTCTACGGATTCATCCGAAAGTTGCGCTATCTCATCAAGGAACTCTGCTCTTCTGGTGCCAGCTTCTACTATGGCTTCTGCTAACTCTTTTGTCAGCAGGCCTGGATTCCTAACCAGGGCTGGAGCCAAGTTAAGAATGTCTTTTGAGATTTGTGCGACCGTTTCTACTGTCACTCCATCCAACTGACTAAATACTCTGGCACTGCCATCGTAGAATCCCTCTACGACCTCATCGAGGTGCTGAACCTCCTCCAGCATCATTTGGGTCGCTTCTTCACGAGATCTTGCGCTGTGGATAGAGTATAACCACTCCTCCTGACGGCTAATGTCCTCACCAGATTCCAGGACTTTATAACTTGCCTTTCCATCCTCAAGACTCCGCACTACTCTATATCCTTTCACGGATCCTTTACCCAGTTTGTCAATGGCAAATGGAACCACCAACCCTGCTCCATATTCCAGATAGCGATGACCTGCTTTTCTGTCAAAGACTATGGTAAACACCAATCCGGCCATATCACCGATTGCATCAAGACCCGTAGGAGCCAGTGCCATCGTTAATACATCGATAGCGTTATAGGCCAAATCGCGGAGATGAATTTCATCATGCAAGTGCTCCAGATCATCAAATGCATAGTGGCCACCACTCTCTCGCATTTTGGCCTTGACGGAGTTATCGATGTCTACCTTCACATATTCCAGATACGACATGATTAGATCCCAGTTATCTGCATAGGATTCTCTCAAAGCCACAGGATCTTCCATCGGAGACATAATTGACACCAGATCCCCACCATTGAGTGCTTCCACCTCCTCTCGAAAGGCACTTATTCTCAGCTGATCCAATTGATTTTTCCAGGTGCGATGTTTTTCCAGAAACATCTCATATACGCTGGGATCAAAAGAACCAACATACCGTGGTTCAGTCTCAAGATGTTCTCTAATGCCCACCTTCTGCTTACTCTCAAAAATTAGCAGGCTATTTATTGCGTCAAAACCTGACACCATGTCTTCTGTCCTGCTTTCCATCTCAAGCAATGATCCATCTGAAAGAAGCAGTACAGAGGTCAGATTTAAGGGTTTGGGGATGGTAGAAAAAATCCGAGTGACATATTCAAAAACCCCGGCTACCGGACCCTCATCCGGGGCCTGCAATGAAATATTAGTTGCGTATCCTGGACTTCCACATGCTACATCCCCGCTATGGATGATATTGTATGGGATCGTTACTATGACTGAATTCGGTATGTCCAGCTCTTCAAGTACATCATATGCAAATTCGGTGGCTTTAGCTTTAGATAGGTTCCGATATGATTGCTGAAAAATCACATAGAAGTTGATATCGGTATAGTACTTGAGCAGATAAAGCCGCTCATCCAGAATTCTAAGTTCGCTTTGGGGCATACCGAGGAAGGATCCTGAAGTAGCCAGCAAATGATGATAGCTTTCCTTAGGACGTATCTGTGAACTAAGCGCATTTCTAGAATTTACGCCTGCTTGAACATGGCGCACCACTTCCTCGACATCAGATGTCTCATAAGTACCATCCCCTTGAATTTCACAGATCTCAACTACGAGATCCTGCTCTGGTGACTTCGTATTACAATCACAATAGGTGGCTGTCCTTTTGAGCTCCTCATCGTCATTGAAATAGTACTCCTGTGTGGAAACAGAACCCTTCACCAGAAGTCCTTCTGAGCAACCAGATTCCGACACATAAATATGCGTTTGATCATCATAATCATGATAGTGTTGAAAATGACCGTCCTCATCTGGGCTTACTGTATATCTTCTATCAGCAGTACTGAAACTTGCCAGGCGCCCCAGAAGTGTTGGGTCATCGTCCTCCTCCGAATAAAATGCGAGCTGAATCACATCATCGGGAACCTTAACATCCCTTCCTGATGGATCTTTGAAACATCGGTGCTCAAAAGGACTGAGTGTCTCACCCTGAATACAGAAGTGTGTAGGATTCCCAATCCCACCTCCTCCCTCGGTGGTCTCCAGAAAATTTAAAATAGTAGGCGGATCATGGATATGGTCCCATTGTCTTTTGTGGAGATTAACACCATCCCCATAGTCCATGAGATTGTCCGTTTGGCCTTGATCCAGATCGGGGTACTCCTCCCAGGTATGTAGAAGACCGAAGGCTCCGTGGCCTAACTCATGAGCCACTAGCCGTGAGAAAGGATGAATGCCGTTGATGGCATTGCCACCGATAGGCTCCACGAATCCCAGCTCCCGACCACGTGGCATGTAGCCATTGTAATCATGCTCCAGTTTGGGTACCACCACCATCGTGAATATGGGATCATCTTTCGTACCCTTATCTAATTGGTCCTCGAGAGCCGTGGCAAGGTCTCGTAGCTCCTGGTCTACCCCACCACCCGTTCGCAGCCCTACAGCAACCGCTCCATCGCCATCACGATCGTACTCTATACCATCCACAGGATCCAGAAAGCGGACCTGCCAGGTGGCAATAGCCGGATTGTATATCTTGTTGAGAGCTGAAGCTAGCTCCTCCTCTGTGACCGGAACTTCAGCACCATTTACGGATATGACATGGAGGGTACGCACTGCCAGTGTGTATCCGGCAATCTTGACCCCTCCCAACGTCTGAAAGTTTGCTCCACCATCGTGGCTTCCCAGGGCATATACAGCATCCCCATCACCTTCCGTGCGGCTGGGAATCTGTAGAGTGACCTGATCACCGGTAGGTTCTGGATAATGCAACGAATATCCCGTAAAGGTTTCGAAACGTATGTCTTCTGCAGTCACATCCGACAGGTCCACATCGACAGGCTCACTGGTCCCCAATCTGATGGCTTTCCAGGGCATCGCATAGCTACCTATCGAATCATAATCTGTCGCACCCGCCTTACCAAAAGGCAGGTCAAAACCACCTGGTGCATTGGGATGTCTCTGGAAAATGGCCTCACCCAGATCACCCAGATCATTCATATGTTCTGATTGGAGGAGGTCGCTCTCCTCATGCGTCGATTCTCCTACGCGGATGAAGATTTCACCATTGGGTCCTTCAAACGTGGTGGCACCCGCCGACAGCTGATCCAAAAACACATCGCCCGCCGACTGATATCCATTCCTCTGAAATGCATGTGCATTATCCGGAGGTGGCTGGAGATTAACCGAGAAGGTGGTCACAACCACCTGTCCAGTACTGTCAATCGTCAGTATCTCCGTATCTCCATCTGTATTGATACGTATCCCTCCAATACTATCCTCGATTACATGTGACTCATAACTTAATTCGTCAGAAACCCGTTTAAGCAGATCCCGAAGTGGGGACAGGTCAAGAATCGTCGCTTCCTGTTCGTATTTAATCGTCTGTACCGAGCCGCCGATCATCTGAAAATCCGTGTTAATGACCAGATTCTGAAAGGCAACATTCACCTGGGGTTCAAACAGACCGAAAAGAGGGGTAGTCACATACCCCAGACCGAAGTAACCATATCGGTCTCCACTCAACTCATCAAATACCAACACGTAATCGCCCACGATGACAGAATCACCGGGGATCAGATCCATGGGTAAGATATCCTCATTTTCGACGTCAAACTCCAGCGTTACATCACAGCCATCGGGCAGTAATTCGGGAAAGGGTACAAAAGACCAGGGATCACTATACACCAGAGAGGACTCCTCATCGCAGGCAAATCCCACGCGAACCGCCACCGGAGCATCGACTCCCCACTCGAGGTCAAAACTGCGCAGACTCCCTTCCAGGCGATCAATTAGTTCCCAATCTCCCGTACCGTTTTCATACCGTCCATACAAGTAAAATGACTCAGGAGACAGATATTCAGGTACGGTCCAATACAGCTGCAGCAGGTCATCTGTGACTTCCTCAGCCGTGAGCAGGGGCTTATTGCGAGGATCGAGACAGGGTATGATCTCAGGTCCCTCCTCTCCTCCCAGCACTCTGAAACTGGCCACAGGTCCCACCCCATTGTGCACAAATTGATAGGTCCTGGTCGGATCTCGGACTGTCAACCGGACCAGATAGGTCTGATCCGGCTTTAGCGGTGGATCCAAAGATGAATACAAGTACTGGGTCCCATGCACGGTCTGATCGAAAAATGGCAGGGTGGAATGCACTAGCTGATCATAGGTCAAAGCACTAAAGTCAGGACGTATTTCCCACATCTGCAGCTGGTATTCCGCCATGAGAATTTCAGGATGTCGATTGCTCCAACTAAATATTAGCGATTGCGCTGTCTCATTGGCCACCTGACCCAGGGTAAATTCGTCGTCAGGCAGGGCTACTGTCGGTTGCAGCATCAGCCACTCCGGCACATCAAAACGCTGCACATGAAATACAGCACAGGCAGGATTAGATACTACTACATCCCGATTAAGAACATACGCTTCAATGCAGATCGTGTACAGCCCCTCCGGTAAAGCAAACTCCCCTCCCACGGGTGTCATGCCCTGCAGGCCCTGCAGTGAGAATAACCTGCCCAACATTTGCTGATCAAAAGTCACGATAGCTCCCGGAGCCAGGTCCATAATGAAGGGCACCCCGGGATTACTTTGAATCTCCACACCCTGCCCCTGAATCGTGGCCCGTATACCGACCGAAAGAGAACCCGCATTGAGATCATTGAGTACCATGGTGATCTGCATGGGGCTCATCATATCTGCAGGATCAATCCACTGATGCACATAGGGATCTAAAGGAAGTCCGGTGGGCGATATCTGTGCGGTGACCGGATATAACTGTGCCGGCAGCATGGAGTTGACACTGAAAAAAAGTACCAAGGACAGTATGTGCCTTTTCCATATGGAAATGAAACTATTACTGATATGGTCTCGTCCCCTCCTCACTTGATTATAAAGTCTGAAGACTCACTAACCGCCCCATCTGAAAATGAAGCCTGAATTTTATAGGTATATCCGTCTTCCCGTGTTTCTTGACGAACCGTATAGCTATAGTAGAAAAACCCATTCTGATCATGCTCCGGATTTAAATGCTCCACCGGAAGGTGCTTGAAGGTGCGGAAATCTCCTGTTCCGAGTCTGGCCCGATATATTCTGAAATGGTTTAATCGCTCCCGGTCACCATACTTCCATCGAAAGTCCTGAGTGCGGGAACGTCTTTGCCATGATATCTCACAGTCAATAGGTCCTGGCTTCACTTTATTATCGGTGCGCGTGGCTTCCGCTGGATCCGAGGACGATTCATTTGATGATGAGTCAATAGCCGTGATCTTGTAATAATGCTCCAGCCCTGCAGGAAGGGTTGTATCCCGGTAGACATATTGAGTACCATTATATCGATTCAGCAAACTATCCAGAACAATCCAGTTACTCGTTGAATCTACTCTTCGCCAAAGAGTTTGCGCCCGAACATCATCACTACTACTTAGACTGAGACGTAGACTTACACCCTCAAAATCTGAGATCGCAGAAATTATACTAGGTTTGGCTGGAGCTACTGTATCCGGTAAAACGATCATGACGGGATCGCATCGCTCGGATCGATTACCGGCATCATCCTCTGCTTGCACTTGATAGTAGGCATCGAGGTGAAGCATATCCAGAGGCAAATGATGAAAATAGCTTGTGTCCTGAATCGCAGCTGTCGTCAATTGAATAGGTTCATCTCTCAGATGGCGACGATAGTACACTCGATATCCGGATAGATCGAATTCCCGGTTGGCGTTCCATTGCAAACGGGTATTTCCGAACGAATCCACTTTCACCACCAACCCCGAAGGAATATCCGGTATCTCGTGATCAGGTAGGTGACCGTATATCATATTACTGGAATAGATTCGGCCCAATCCATCCACCGCATGCAAGCGATAATAATTTTGATGTCCGGCATTCAGGTGCGTATATCTACGCAGATCACCTGACAAGCTGTCCAGGTATATAAACCCCGAATCCGGGTGTGAAGCATGCTGAAGTATTTGATATACAATCTGAGCACTATCGCCTCCTGCTATGCGCCATTGCACGTTGACTGCTGAATCGCCCTGATTTCCTGAATGCTCAAAATAAGGTTTGTTGATTTCCAGTCTTGGCTGTGCCTGGATCTTAATTGGGATGCTGTAAGGGCCGTGTTCTCCAAAAGATGTGACTCCCTGTATCCTATAATAATAGTCCATAAAATTGTATTCGACCGTGTCACTAAAGGTCATGATCTCCTGGTCTAAAGTGTCCCGAACTACGATAGCTAATGGTTGCACATTCAACACCTCCCAAGTGACACTATCCTGGCTGCGTTCCACAAAAAATCCCACATATCCTGAAAGGTTGTAGAAATTGTCCCAATTGAGGACAATCATATGGTCTTCGGGATAAGCCAACATCCGATCAATGGGGGTAGGATCCACTGAGCAGCGGTATGAGTTGTAGATTTCCTGTTCGTATGGAGTATTGGGAATGCTGATACGAAACTTGACAATCTGGTCCTTGCTGGCTTTTTCCGACCAACCCAGCCCCAGGTACTTCGCCAGTAAAAAGTCTTGATCCACCGTAAATAGCAGAAAACCCAGTCGCATCTGATTGGCTTCGAAACGGGCGAGAGAACCCAGTGCACCTACTGGCAGTTCATTGATTTCCTCCTCTTCAGTCAGCATAGCATGAATGACTTCCAGTTCTTTCCTCCCGGAGATGTTTTCTGCTATGATTCCAGCTTCTGGAAACGGTAAGTACAGCTGTACATGCGATGTGTCTTCCTGCTCAAACAACGTCCTTTCCAGGAGAAACCCATGAGTTCTCGCGGCTTCCAGTACCTGCCAGGTAGTGGGCGCCCAACGCAGCTTGAATGAATCCTGATCCTGCCGACAAATGACTTGCAAATCATTGGAAACCAGGTAATCAGTACTGAGGGTGTCTTGAGCTTCAGCAATCGAGGGGAAGAACATGAGGAATGCAGCTACCAGATAATAGGACCACTTACATTTTTCAAGTATCTGAGACCTCTTCATACCATTAGTTTTGTACTTGAGTAGTAGTCCAAATAGTGTAAGTAAACAAGGGACTTATGCTATACCTCCAAGCCAACTTTATAGTTGAAGGATGCCGCCATTGACCAGCCATCGTATATACATCTCCTGTCGTGATATGCGATCCTAATTGCTCCATAGTTTTGTAAAAGAAACCCTGGTGAACCTTGATGCGAAGTGCCTGCTTAAAATTCGATGTCAACTGATATATCGGTGCGACACCGGTCTGCGTCGAGGTATTTAATTCAACGTGATCTCCCGTCTGATATGCAGACCCAATGGCATGTTCGTTAAGCACATACAGCAATTTTTTCATATCCAGGTCTGAGGTGCTGACATATGTTGAAGTGACATTATTAAGGTATTCAGGTAAAGAAATTGAAGCAGCAAGTGGACTCAAATCATAACCTATCGATATCAAAGATTTTGAGTGTTCAGCACCCATCAATTCATATCTGTCAAAGGGCTCGTCGGTGATAGGTATATTGACTGTATCAAGTCGTGGTTGTGGTATAGGTGATTGCACCTCAAAAAGCGCCTTGACCTTGTCTTCAAACCTGCTAAACTTACTGACACGAAATTGAATTGCATCGGTGATCGCCTTGCCTTCAGATTCAAATCGAATGGTATACAGCCCTTCCGGTTTCAGTTGAGAGGGAGGCATTTCCCAGGATACAATGCCAGAAGCCACATCAAAGGAACAAGGAGATCGAAATGACCCATTGGGATCATCATGGCACTCGATTATGGCTTCAAATTGAAGTCCGTCGAAGAATGCATCCATTCTCTTTTTTAATTTGAAAACACCTCTATACTGACCTTGCCACTGCAACTGTTCTGGGTAATAATTGGTCATCCTGTGTCGCGGATAGGCATATTCGATATTATAGAATGGTATATAATCAGGATAAGGTCCTGTCTTAAATCGATAGACCGTATCCTGAGAGGTGGTCCCCATTTCATCTTCGACAGGATTCCAGGCACCCCCGTTGGCAGACTGGACAAAATGTGCTCGAGGTTTTAAATATACTTCGGTATTCGCAGGCCAAAGGCCTGCGGGCACGTACGTCACAAACGTATTATCTTCTGTAAAATAACGGCGACAAGAAATCTGCTGCTCGGCACCATTTGCATCGACATAATAAGCGAAGGCATCCGTGCTGGAAACCTGCTGCTCCTTCAAATCGACACGAAACTTCGAATTTCCAAGATCATCGGGAAACACCTTATTAAATGGCACACCGCTGGAGAATGTAATATCCTGAGTGACATTCAGATTTTGATCATTTGCGGGTTGAATTACCTCATCGAATACATTGATATCGAGACTATTCTTTGTGAGATCACATCGATCACCAAAAGAAGCTTCGATTTTTGCCCGGCCTTTTATTAGACCGCCCAGGACCTTGTATTTCACCATAAGCCCAAACTCTCCATAGGTTGGATTCGGAGTTTCGAGATATATCTTGAAAGCGGCCATTAATTCCAGGATTGGAAAGGTCTTTCCGGCAGCTCTAAGTCCCACGGCTCCGTCCAGATAGGCATAAACCTGACCTTTTGCATACCACTGATTGACGCCAAAGGTAGGATCATCGCCACAGGCATATCCCACATAGTTACGAATGTTCACATCGAGTCCCAGCAAGACATGAAACCGGTAATAAAAGACAAGGAAATTCTGATCCGCCGCACTCCCAAGATTCAAATGGGCTCCAAAAGCCATCCCCGCCAAAGAACTGTTCACATCGAATGTTCGGTCATGGCTTTCTCCCGAAAAAGTGTTTCTAATCTGAACCGGAAGAGGAGGCATATCGGGGACATTGGTGGATCCTGCACAGAAATAAGCCTGTGTTTTTAATCCGATCGAAGGAACCTTCAGTCCGAGATTATTGGGATCTCCCGGCCATCCTATATGCACATACCAATCCAGCGGATCTCGATAAATGGTAAGATTTCCACCTCCTACTATTGCATTCTCAAAATTGAATGCAACATTGGCATTTAGCAGAAAGAGCTTGTCAATATGATTGTAAACCATTCGAGCATCGAAATACACCGGAGTTTCGACTTCCATGATCTTTTTGAGACCCAGCGTCGCCATCATCTGCCCACGAACAGCTAAGGCAATACTGTCCAGGCCACCGCCCTCGGCATTAAACTGGAAGGTGAGCAAGGCATTCATATTGAAAATTTCTGATGAACCTTCCGAAGCCATGATCGTCATTAATCGAATTCCAAAACCGGAGTCCTTATCCGGTGTGAAATGCAGTCCCAGTATAGAGGCTCCCAGTGATTCGTCGACTACAGTACTCTCTCCCTGACCCTCTGTAGAATGAACTTTAGCAGTGTCCCCTGGATTGACCTGCTCAAAATCCAAATCGTCAATACCTGTCGGCCGCATATGATTAGATATAGATCCTCCTATCGCATGAATGGCCAGAGGTCCCATGGGTATACCTCCCTCGAGATCCATGTATAGCAGCTCCATATTGTAATAGCGCATGCTATCCACATTCCCAAAAAGCGCTGAGGCAAATATGCCACCCTGCATTTCGCAAATATCATCAGATGGTTCGTAGCCCATCGAGGAAAGAGCAATGGCTGCTCTTCCGGCAAAACCATTTCCATATTCACCATCACCTTCAAACCAATGCAGCTCAACTTTCGCCCCCCAGGATTCTGTCGCTATGCATAGTCCGACTTTGTCTACTTCGGTCCGATCATATACCAGCCGCCCCTCCTGCTCCTCATCATAGTCTCCTATGATGCTCACTCCCATTGTGCTGGCAATATTGAAACCATCGTCTCCTGAAAATCCTGCGCCCCCCTCAAAGTACAATTGTACCTCCTTCTTTTCATTCATCCCGGCATGTACATCGTTCAGCGAAAAAGTGAATGGCCCAAATCCAAAGCTCCTTTGCATTGGAATGTCCCAGACTCCAATATTCTTGATGTAGGGTGTCACAGACTGAACCTGAAAACCCTGAAAGGTGATGGAATCACTTTCAGATGCAGTATTGTCATTCTTAGCCCAGACTTTGTCTAAAAATGCCGCTCCGTGCAGCGTCAACTGTACCACGGTTTCATCTGCGACTTCACTATGCCCAACTTCTATGGATGTGCCCGTATACAGATACACACGATCCTTGAACAATGGGAAAGGATGTGCCTCATCCCCAGAGATATCGGCAGAGAAATGCCAATGGCTATTGCTGACCCGGGCAGAATACCCGATGGCTGATTTATCGGATCCATCATCTAAGATCGGAGGTACCATACGTCCATTTACTCCCAACTCTTCGAAGTTGCTTTTATAGAGCTTCAGGACGATATCATCTACACTGAATCGCCAGGAACCAATCCTTCCCTGATCAAGCGTCACCGGATTAAAAACATCAAGTTCGCCGGTGACTCCCGATCGGTCTACAATAAGGTTCTTAATCAGTCCCCCGAAATTGTCCTCGGCACTGGACCCGGTCAGTTTATTGAGCTTGAACCCAACCTGCCCAGCAAAGAATCCCTGCCACTGTGACCGACCAAATTCAGGATCTCCACCTCCGAAATAATTCACCGGGAAATTGATCGACGATTCAGTACGCACTTCACTGGCATCAAAAACCATCTCCTGCATGGAGAATATTACCTTGGAATTGGATCCCACCATAAAATCCTGATTGAAACTGACCGCGGCCGTAAGGTCTGTGAGGTCGGTAACATTGAGCGATAAATCTCCCTGTACAAAACCTGAAAGTTGCTGCCCGGAGGCATTTACCGGTCTAATCAATCTTCGACTGATAAAAGCCGTTGCAGCCATTTGCATGGATTCGTAACCGTCACATGATAAGGTGGCCATGGTGCCCCGGTCAGTACGGTGATCATATCCTCTCACGATCAACACCTGATCCGAGCTCCCTCCAATGGGTAAAGTGACATCACCTATCAAGCCCACTTTTGCTTCTCTAAATCCCCCGGTCCTCGAGAAAGATACTTCAGGAGCGCCAAATATGAAGGGCGGGTATTGCTCAATGGAAAGTCGTAAAAACACGTTATGCATGATGGCCAGGGCACCTGAATACTCTATGGACTCAATGATAATGTCCACCTTCATAGTCTCTGTGCCATATGACATCCCTACCGGAAATTTCAGCCGCTCAAGGCCCGAAAGTCTATTGATAACTTCTCCCACATCCCCGAGTTCAGCAAAAGCCATTTGGGCCCGCTGCTGAAGCTCAAAGGCCGGTCCTTCCAGAAAGGGAAAGGCGTCCTTTAATGCACTTGGTATAGAATCCTCTCGAAAATAGGAAGCAGCCAATTCATCTAGATTTTGAGCTGCAGGAAACTGCCACTCCATCAAATCCCATCGACTTAGCTCTGTCTTCTTTGTACGAACCCCAGGGATGAGCATGGGCAATTTTTCTAGCAACTCGACAGGTTGTAGTGACTCCATGCTGTCCTTGATTACAGACTCTGAGACAGCCCCTGCCATGAGATGCATAGTCAATAATACGATGATCCAGATGGGTGTCTTTGCCTTCAATTCTCCTTAGGTTTCAATTGTGCTCTGTAACTGAGCTGCAATCGTGATTCACTAAAATTTTGGATGGATGCACCCGAGTTGTTTAGCAGCACTGCCTCCAGCCGCATCATATGATCCTGATATATTTTCCAGTTTGCACCGGTTCTCAGTTGAATATAAGTTCCTTTTGTCTTCCCCAGGTTTTCGTGTGTCTGGGCATTTTGCATGAGACCCAATGACAGAGTTGTCTGTAGATTATCTTCGTGAAATGATTTCCTGAATGACACGGTTGTTCCCATCTGCCGCTGTGTAAGAATTGCCATATCAAACCGATTGTATAATCCCTGGATATTCATGGAGAGTTTTTTCGTTGTCCACTGCCGGTTATAGATGATGCTGATTGTTTCCACCGAATTATTCTGCTCAAGCACTACCTCACTTGTCGTAATGGTTTGGTTACTCATCCAGGAAAACTGCCCCAACACTATATTTTGGGGATCTATGGTATACCGCAATCCAGCACTTAGATTGCTGTTAGTCAATGCAAGCTCAGTAAGGCGCTGAGGAGTCGCAGGGTCTAATATGCGAACCTGTCGATTGACCGAAGAAAAATTGGAGTATCCCATATTGAGATGCACCTTCTGCGAGAGGATAGCATTCGCCTGCAGTGAACCCACAAAGCGTTGATACGATTCAGCCCGGTCACCGGCCAGGTTATTGTTTTGAATTCCTCCGGTGGCTACCAAAGTCACTTTCCTCTTAAAGAGTTGAGTGGTAATACCGGTCGTTATATTCTCCTGATCATCCTGAAAGAACAAGGCACCTAAGGTGCGGTATCCAGGATCGATTCGCTCATAAGATAGATTGATAGTCCCAAAGTCAGCCTTGTAGTCAGCCCTAAGTTCATATGCGTTATTCCATCGCGTAGATTGGTTCACATCCAGCAGCCCGATGTAGCTTCTGAATGCACTAACATCTCTTTCACCTTGGGTTCCTTGATTCGATATGCCGCTATTTGACCCATTGAAGGCCAGGCGAAGTCGATTGCCTATGTTTTGCTCTAGAGCCAGACTGATGATTACATTCTCCTTTGCGAAGGATGTCTGTGAGGAGTCTGACACTTGCGGGATCGAAAGGGCGTCGTCCCACCCTTTAAATATCGATATTTCAAAGCGACTACTCGCAGTGGGTTGTATACCCACAAGACCGCCCCAACCAAATCGTCTGAATATGGGATTCACCCTTTCGTACCCATTGAAGTCGCTAATCTGCGCTCTTTGCAATCGACCATAGAAAAAACGTGTATACCATTTTTCCTTATTCACTTCTCCTCCTACCCCTCTGAAGGAATGATTGCTGAATGAATATCTCCCCAGTGAAAGCGATCGATCTCCGAGATGCAAGGTATAGTCCCGGTAACGAGGACTCAACCCGGCAAACCCAAAAGAAGGTAATCGAATATTAAAGGCTGTCCCTCCTGAAGCATAGATAAAACTTAGCGGAGTCTGCACTCCCAGAATGCCCAGATTGAGATTTGCATGGGCAGTACCACTAAAAGGAGCCGCACGCTGCACATCCAGTGATGTACTGTATTGCTGAAGCGAAAAGCCAAAGGATCCACTGTAGGTGAAAGGGTCTTGTAATTTGGATTGAAGATCGGCCGCTACTTGTTCTACGTCCTGCCCCCGAAGAGAGTTGGTGACAAGGGTCACGATGGACCATAAGGTAGCGATGATCAGGGGCCGCATACGGTAGATAGTTGGTTATGTTGTGTATGGTCCCTATAAGTGAATAAATGCTCACTTATAAGACACGTAAGTAAGATATTGAAAAATTGGAAAGTCACAAAAAGTTGTAAAAGATTGGTTCGAAGAGGAGTGTTGAGGATAAGGACCGTCACTATGATCGATCCTCTGGGGGATTAGCAAGAGCATCACAGGAATTGTGCAAATGACCTGATACGTTCGATAGAGATGAACGGTGAGATGTGCTCTAGTCATATCTTGTTACGTCAATTAAACGGCAATACACCAAGCAAGAATATTGTTACTCGTAGAAAACTCAACGCCTTAAGTGTCTGGGAATAAAGAATAGCCATTTTACCCCTCATGACCAAAAGACCTGCCGCCAGAGCGCAGCAAGTCTTTTGATCCTGATTTTTCTAATCACTGGTCCGTTTGCTGCAGCTGAGCGACAAAAGCTTCCGCTGCGGCCTTCAGATCTGGCGGTGCCTTTTGCAACCCGATATCCGCATATTGCATCGCGGACTCCATATCCTTCTGCTTGGCATATGCCATGGCCAGTCCCAGGTTCACCAGGCATTCGTCGGTGGCATCTTCATAGTCCAATGCATAATACTTGTCATAGTTTTTCTGCATGATTTCCAGACCCCGGTCCACATCACCTGCATTGACCAGGGTATTCCCATAGCCAAATACTTCCCGTATCGTTCCCACTGCCATGGCTTTCTCCTTGTACATAGTTGCCTCTTCTCCCTTCTTCATTTTCTCCAGCAGTTCGGCTTTGGTGTTATACATGGGGAAATTGCCCCCATAGTAGAGGATACCGCGATCGATCCACTCCATACCCTGATCCAGGTGTACTTCATTGTCCACGCAATATTTCGCTGCGGTATTATAAGCTTGCCAGACAAACCCCTTTGATTGGCCTAGTTCCTCTTTCATCTGTTGCAAAGCGACTTCGTGGGTGTTCACTCCGATTGAAAAAGGAAATCGCTTTTTTTCCCACGCCAGCTCGCAAACTGCCGCCTCCTTACTTACTTGGGGAAAGTGATAGGTCAGTAAAGGGGTTGGTGCACCTTCTGTGGTGGCGATCTTCACCCGTAAGGCATCATCGGTTTCGTTGTAGGCAAAACTACCCCATTGATGACTATCCTTATTGAAGATGAGGGTAGCTTCACCCGTTTCGTGAGGGATAATGTGAAAGCCATATCTGCCCGCTGGAAGGGGCTCACCTTCGATGGTGACATCGCTGCTAAAAGTGATCACTGTATTTTCGTTGGCGCCCGCCCGCCAGGGAAAAGATCGACCTGTCATCTGGTTGGGTGTCATCTCCCAGGGCACGAGCTTACCCCATATCTCGCCGGTGCGGTCTTTATCATCGTTGATCACGTTAGGTCGACCATATTCAATGGTGACTTCCGTCACTCCGATCGTCTGCATAACTGTCGATCGCGGACTGGCATTGGGGACCGTGAGTTGTGCATACGTCCACGGCGTGAAACCCAAAAGGCAGATCAGGGTCAGGAAATGAAGTCGAGTTTTCAATTTCATGTTGTTGCTATTTATATGTAATTGTCGCGGAAAATTCCGGTAGTGGAGGTAAGTGCCTGTCTTCAAAACTACCGGGCGGTCTAACCATCTGCTGACAATTTTGCCCAACATCCATTCTAATCGACAGTCATCAGGCATGCCAGTCAGAAGACGTCCGGCGAAAAACCCCGTCGTTTGACGATTAATGGAGTTGTTGGTCTATAGGGGTATCCCAAGTGGATACTAGCACTTATTTTAGGGTATTAGCTCATAACAAGGGCAACAGTGTACATGGAGCACTTTTTGTTTTCGAAAAATAGATGGGTAAGAATGAGTCAGCATGTCCTCTTTTGGTTCGGACATCTCTTACTTTTTACGATACTGTCCAATGCCCCTTTTTGGTCATCCATCCTGGACGAGCTGATAAGCCTACCATTCCGAATTATACCGGTGTACCTGGTACTCTATTGGCTCTTTCCAGGCTATCTGTTGCAACGTAAATATGTAGGTTTCTTCCTCTACAGCGCAGTCGCTGTAATACCATTTGCCTCTATCCAAAGCTGGGTGATGTATCTGATGTACCAGGGTCGTATGGAAGTAGCGTGGAGCTGGACGTGGATTTTATCCAACTTCATACTGGCGAGCTACATACTGGCACTGGCCTTGGCACTAAAATTACTCAGGTACTGGTATCATCGGGAAAAATATATTCAGGAATTGAGCAATGCCCGACTGGAGGCAGAACTTAAATTTCTCAAAGCACAAGTACATCCTCATTTTTTATTCAACACACTGAATAATCTGTACACACTCACTCTAAAAAAGGCCGCTCGCGCACCGGAAGTCGTGGAAAAGTTATCGGATTTGCTGAGGTACATGTCGTATGATGCAAATCATCAGAAGGTCCCATTGAGTAACGAGATAGATTATCTGCACAACTATATTTCACTGGAAAAAATCCGATACGATGAAAAGCTGGAGATTGCTTTCACGGTGAACGGAGCGACCGAGGGTTTGGAAATCGCCCCGCTTATCCTGATTCCCTTCGTCGAGAACAGCTTTAAGCATGGAGTCAGCGGTCGAATAGCCAAATGCTGGATCACCATACATCTGCTCATCGAGGAAAAAAGGCTAACTTTCAAAGTAGAGAATAGCGTGCCTCCGGAGCAGGAAGATGTGATGGGTTATAAGGAAGGAATCGGTCTGAAAAATGTACAACGAAGATTGGATCTAATATATCAGAATCGACACCATCTGAGAGTCACCAAGCTCGAGGACAGCCATTTAGTCGTGCTGAAAATGGACTTGAAAACGTAAGAATGAAACTGCAATGTCTGATCGTTGATGATGAGCCTCTGGCACTCGATCTTCTGGAAAGTCATATCGTCGCGATGGATGACCTGGAAGTAGCAGGGCGATGCAGCAATGCCCTGGACGCTGGTACAATTCTTCGACAGCAGCGGATTGATCTACTTTTTCTAGACATCCAAATGCCCGGTCTGACGGGAATCGAACTGATCAGAACCTTGCAGAATCGCCCCAAGATCATCTTAACCACTGCTTATAAGGAGTATGCCTTTGACGCTTTCCAACTCGATGCTGCAGACTACCTGCTCAAGCCCATTTCCTTCTCAAATTTTCTTCGATCTATCAATAAAGTCTGTGGACAACTACAGCCAACCGCGATTTCCAATACCAGTACTTCACCACTTTTCGAGGAAGCCTTCGTCTACCTAAAGACCGAAAAACGATTGGTGAAGGTGATCCTCAAGGATATACTATACATCGAAAGCATTCGCGACTATACCCGCGTGACGACGCTCAATCAAAGAATCATCGCCCACTTACGTATTAGCGAACTGGAAGAAAAGCTTCCTGAGGATTGGTTTCTCAGGGTGCATCGATCCTATCTAGTCAACCGGCTGCATATAGAAGCCTTTTCTGCACAATCCATAGAATTTGAAGATAAACATATACCCATAGGACGTCAGTATAAGGAGCGAACGTTGGGTGTACTGATGGAAAATCGTCTGTAGCCTTTATCTAACCACATTTCTAATTATAAGTCGCAGCCTCGATCTTCGAGATGCAACATATAGTCCCAGTAAAGAGGACTCATTCCAGCAAACCCAAAAGAAGGTAATCGAATGTTAAATGCTGTCACTCCTGAAGCATAAATGAAACTTGGGGGAGTCTGCACTCCCACCTTGCCGAGATTGAGATCTGCATGGACTGTACCGCTGAAAGGAGCGGTACGCTACACAAATCATGCTTTTGGGCGATTGCGGTTGTGTCCCAAATGTTCATCTTACACATGAATCAAGATTTTCATTACAAAATTCAAAATCGAATATGTGTAAGGTAGTAAGGTGTGGGTTCTGTTTCCTGATTTTTTGTAGTGTTTAGGGTGTGCTGCTTGCGCAGATTTCTGTTTGGAACGGGACCATTGATAATGATTGGCAGACCCCAAAAAACTGGGAGGGAGATTCGCTCCCGGCATTACATGATTCGGTGATCATTGATGCAGGTACAGTTGTTATTGATGCCGATGTCGCCATAAAATCATTGGTACTTCTCAATGGAAGCGAACTTACAATCAATTTAGTCCTCTCTCCGAAGCTATATTTATGAAATATAGCTGTTGAAATCACTATCTAAAAAGCTAGGGATCAACATAGTACCTGGACGGTAATGACTTTAGGTCAAATTTTTTGATTATGTCCGATATATTCCCTAAATTAAGATGATAGTCATCCTAATTGAATAACTCGAATCCGTATAGCTTATGAAGAAAAACCCGCAAATTTAACGTTTGATTAATGGACACCTCCAGGATATCTATGCAAACCCGTTTAAGACTCCTTTCTTACATTTTAATCTAAATTCGCCCAGACTCAGTTGTTATAGGAGAGTTTGCAATTTACAGACACACACACTCAAATTGCTTAGGTCCATAATCACCTAAAGGCCGATCTTTTTCCTATACCCCTTTCCTGTACCCCCCTTTCCTATACCCCTGTTTTAAGCAGTATTGAGTTCTATGTGTCCTGCATAGAAACGACATTCACGTATTGTACCTACCGACTGGACATGGTGGTAAGGCATAGATTGGTATGCTCTTACCAGCCATAAGTGACACAAATTTATTTTGAAATAAAGCCGTTTTATTATGAACACACTTTTACACTATTGTCGCAATAGACTACGACCTCTGTTGCCCAATTTAAACCCTGAAGGATCTCAGGTTCGCTTATATTCTCTGCAAATTTTGCTCCTGCTAATTGTCAGCGGGTTTTTAAATACAAGCCGACTAAATGAAATTCTGTACGAGGATACAAATTTTGCAGGTTCCAATCTACTCGACAAGGCAACTGTTACTACCGACAAATTGGATTATACGGTAGGACAAATTGCTTATGCAAGTGGTGCTGGCTGGGAGCCAGGTGAAACAGTCGAACTGAATGTACATGAAGAGCCCGTTGTCCATGACGATGTGGTAACCTATGTAGTAGCTGATGAGAATGGCAGCTTTTCCGATGTGGCTATCTATGAATTTGAGATGCATGATTTAGGTGCAAGTTATGAGCTGACGGCAACTGGTGAGGAATCGCTGCAGACTGCCATAGCCTATTTTACCGATGCTCCGCCAGCAGCAAACCTCGATCAGGTAAGAAACGGATCTGCAGGAAATCCTGTTGACCCAGGCGCATGGGTAAATGGGAATCTGGGAGCCCAGCAATCACATTATGCCGAATCTATGTCTGCTCCCTATAGAGTTGTAATGACAGATTTACCGCCTGCTACAGAGGTTAGTCTCATTCTCGGGTATGATGTTAAGCATAGTGGTAGAAATGCTCTTGATTACTTGACACATTATGACCGTATTCAACCACATAATCTGGCATTTGATCATAGCGCTGAGGAGATAGATCCTACTGACGGTGTGGCAGGTTTTTCAGAACCCGCAGACCATACGTTCGACATACCAACACCACCAGTTTTAAACTCACCTGTGGGAGGACAACCTACAACGAGCTTTGGTATTGTTTCAGCGGCTGGGGAAGCAACCATGTCAATTTGGAACGGTACTATTACAGCTATATCGTATCCAAATACTGCCGATCTTAGTCAAAGCCAGGCTGAGCAGCAAATTCAAGTGACTTTTACCACCGCTGGCAACCCAATGGACGATGCTATGACCGTAATACTTGCATGGGGTGGGCATATAGGTTCACGTCAGGATTGGGGATTTGTAAATGGTGTACCCCGCTCTGCTGGAGGAATTAGTGGTTCCCCATACCACATGAGGCTAAAAGACTGGAACTTAAATAATTTGGGTCAACAAGACCGATCTCTCTCTGCTGGTGCTATCATCCCCCCACCAGATTGCATATTGGATGGTCCCGAGGTTGTATGCGAGGGTGAAGAGAATGAATACATTGTTGATGAATTGACAGGCGCTATAAATCCAACTTATCATTGGGAAATCCTTCCAGCTGATTCAGATGCATCTTTTGTTGGAGGCACCCCCAGTACGAGTGTAACATCAGCTACTGTGCTTGCCGGAACAGAGGATTATACAGTTAGAGTTACGATAAATTCTTCCTATGGATCTACATCATGCGAGATTCCCGTTACAGTAAATCCCGCACCACCTTGTTCTATCACGGGCGACGATTCTGCTTGTCCGGGAACAAGTGGTCTGGTCTATACCGGACCAGCAGGAATGGATTACTTCTGGTCGATATCTGGAGATGGTAGCATTGATGGTTCTACGACGAGCCAGTCGGTAACTGTAGATGCAGATAATGTTTGCGATGGCTCATTTACACTCACGCTCGAAACAACGCTAGCGGGTTGTACTAGTAGTTGTGAGAAGACCGTAACGATTGAGGATAACACACCACCTGATGCCGGCGACGATGCAAGTTCCACTGTACAATGCATTTCAGAAGTAACAGAGCCAACTCCACCAGTGGTGTCTGATGATTGCGGTGGCACGATCACACCAAGTGGACCGGTAGTTGGAGGCACATATGACGGATGTGAGGGTACTGTTACGTACACGTGGACGTATACTGATTGTTCTGGTATAAGCGATGATTGGGTATACACCTATACGATAGATCTGACCACGGGACCGGATGCTGGAGCGGATGGTAGCAGCACGGTAGAGTGCATCGCGGATGCGAGCGCGCCGACGCCACCATCAGTGGACGACCACTGTGGCAATGCGATCACACCGAGTGGGCCGGCAGTTGGAGGCACATATGACGGCTGTGAGGGTACTCGCACGTATACGTGGACATATACGGATTGTGCGGGCAACAGCGATGATTGGGTATACACCTATACGATAGATCTGACCACACCACCCACACTCAATGTACCTGCAGATGTGACCTTGCTATGCAACGTATCAACGGATCCTTCAAATACTGGTAATGCTACAGCCGTTGATGCCTGTGACAACCCGTTGGATGTTGATTACTCAGATGACGCGTCAGGAATTGATGTTTGTGGAAACGGAAAGATCATTCGTACCTGGAAGACGATAGATTGTGCTGGGAATATGATTACTAAAAAGCAGGAGATTACCATCAACGACTGTGCTGATATAGAGTTGATGAAGACTACCAACGGTACCTCTTCAACAACGGACTGGTCATTTAGTCTCTGGGAAGGCCCTGATGGATTTGATGAAGTTGAGATTACGACCGAGACTTCAAATGGTGGTGTTTTCTTTGCAAATGTAGGTCCTCTTTCGGCAAGCAAAACTTATACTGTGTGTGAAACCGGAATACCTAGCGGATGGACTTCGGTCTGGATGATAGATAGAAATGGAGACGGAGTGATTAATGATTCTGACCTTCCAGTGCTCACGCCATATAATCCGAATGCAGATGATATGCCTTCAGAAGATTTAGGCAATCGTTGTTTTGATTTCGGTGCTGGAACAAGCTATCCACTTCCACTTGATAATACGATCGCTTGTAAACTATTATTTGAGGTTGATAATTCATACCCGGGTGGAGATCCACGTACTCCGGGATACTGGAAGAACTGGAATACCTGTTCAGGAGGAAATCAAGTAGAAACAGCAGCGAAGAATGGAGGGACTGAAGCTGGTTGGTATATATTGGATGATATTGTTGGTGAAGCACCAGGTATTGTATGGGATGCCTGTGGAACAAGCAATCCATTTACCATTGATAATTGTCAACAAGCTGTATACATCTTGGATCAGCGACAGCAAAGTGGGAAAAATAGGAAGATGGCAAGCGATGCGGCCTATACATTGGCCATGCATTTACTGGCCGCTCAGTTGAATTATGCTTCAGGGGCTGAAAGATGTGATGCAACCGACGAAGCTATTATAGCAGCTGAATTATTACTTTGCAATCTTGGATATGATGGAACTGGTAGTTACCTGCGTCCAAAGGATGCAGAATATTCCTATGCACTTTGTCTGGCCAAGGCTTTAGATGAATACAACAATGGAAATTTGTGTCCGGATGGAGTACTTACTTGTTCAATGTCTGACGCACAGCCCGCCACCAATGCTGTTAACGCCATCACCACTGAAGAAAAGCAGTCCTTCAGTGACGGCATCGACATGAGGATCTTCCCCAACCCGGCTTATCATGAGTTTTTCCTCGACGTGAAGGGCCTTGAGAGCCAGGATGTATTGGTACAGATCTACGACCGTTTTGGCAGAATCGTACGGGAACAGAAAGTAAGCTACTATGAGAATGACCGGATCCGTATGACGATTCCGGATGTACTGTCCGATGGCATCTACTATGTAGGACTAAAACATCAGGCCGACATCAAGATGAAGCCGATCGTGATTACGAAAGATGCCTACAGAAATAGGTAAGGATTCAAAACGGGTGTTTTTACTAATGAGGGTATCCGGATTTATCCGGATACCCTTCTTTTTTTAGAGGATGGCATTGCCTACCGTTTATAGTCGCAAATTCATCGCAGAGCAAAAAAAAACTCATGAAAAAGCGTGAGAGATTGGAGAGCTCCAGTCATTGGCACCGCTCGTAAGCTTGCTACTTATGCATACCTTTACTGGATGGCTGAGTTTTAATCCATTCATATCCTTTATGCTGGTAATCCATTGGCATAGGTCGACCTAACGCTGGGACCGACAGGTACTAAGGTGATTACATCCATGCAAGCAGGTATTGGACAATTATTGTAAAGTCTGGTCCTGATCCTTTGGTGCCGTACTGGGCAAACTGCTGGGCGAACACCAGCGCGGCTCAAGGTATCAACAGTGACTAATCAATGTGTTTGATAAAAGCGGATTCGACTGGCTCTGATTCTCATTGGATTTTTCATGCGGGGGGGTCGTGATCCCGATACCACCATCTTTATCATGGCGACTGCGACGGGATTACCCTCGATCTCTTATGGGTACCCTATCTGGTTGCAACACAGTCACGAATACCTATCTACAGCCCAACTTGTTCCCACAACTGCATCTGAAATGATCTCTGTGGATGGGGGTTTCGTTTTGCAATGTACGATCATGATTGCGTGCAGGTAGAAGCCGGCATTTTCAAATCCATGCCAATGGCTCCAAAGTCTTAGAGTCAATTATTCTTGCAGATCGGGACATACATATCGGTGGCACCATTTAGAAATTTTACATCAAAATAGCCACATACGTTATCCTGGACTGTGCGGGAGAATTGCAATTTGAGAACTCTTACTCTACTTATTTCTAGTCCCAATACAATTCCTACCTGTCCAAAATTAGTCGGTCGATTTCGCAGTCCTCAAAAATCACATCACCCCCATCCAGTTTAATGATCAGGGATTCATCAGTCAATCCACTGATCCGCATTCCACTGAAAGTCAGTATGGATTGAATGTTTAACAACACATCTGTATTTGCACTATTTTGATTACTCAGTGTAATATTATTATTGAAATCGGTGTGAATGATAACGTTCTGATCCACATTTATCGTCGGGCTTGTCAATTGTATCACCTCACCAAATACAACTGCATCAAACTTGATGGTATCTCCAGTATCCGCACATGCGATCGCTTCTCTCAGACTTCCTGGACCCGTGGGATCTGTAGTGGTTACTATGAGGCTACAACCCAATGTAGGGGTTGTGATGCAAATATCAAAGGTAGTGTTTTGATTACCGGATTCGTTCGATGCTATGCGGATAAAGTAGGTGTTTCCGATCGAAAGATTCTCCAATAAAATACTACCCGAAGCTCCTGAAATTTGCTGGCAGGCTACCAGTGAAAAGGTAGGGCAGTTTCCATCCAGTATTTGTATATCCAGTGTCGTTGAGGATCCAACGATATTATTTATGGAAAATTGGTGTTGTTCAGCATCCGCTTGAAAGCTATACCAGATGTCATCATCAAAATCAGCACCAGAGCATGTATTGGAGACATTTGAAGGCGTTGCATTCAACAAGGTGCCTGATTGGCTAACTGTACAAGTTTCTCCTGCATTCACCATCAGGCTCGTGGCATTTCCACATGCATCATTATCGGGAAGAATAGGCATCGTGTCGCGGATGCAAATCTCAAAGTCAGTATACTGTCCGATGGCGGAAGCAAGCCTTATATGGTAATCTTGACCGATGTTTAAGTTGCTCACCTTATGTGCCAAGTGTATACCATTTCTCTCGGTACTAAAGCATCCCACTTCACTGAATGAACCACATATTCCTTCAAGAACCTGAAAATTCATCTCTTGATCACTGCTGGTGATATTACTCAATTCGATAACATGTGCCCTCTCTGTAGCTATAAAATGATACCACACATCGAAGAAAAACCCGGTAGGACAACTATTACTGAGTACCGAGCTTGTAGCAAAAGCATTCGATCCAAAAGTGGGGTTACTACATACCAATCCATTTATGGGCACCAACTCGACCGCATTTTCACAAGTGTCATTCGCAGGCGGATCAGGTGCGGTGTCCCTTACACATATATTAAAATTCACATTTTCCCATCCATCCGCAATACTAGCAATCCTGACATAGTAGGTTCCTCCCATGGTAAATGGTCCAGCTCCAAATTTGGTAGTGCCATCAACCAAGGTCTTGTGACATCGGATGGAAGTTGCATTCATACAATCATCCAGTACTTCAATTCCAATACCCTCGCTGGCACCGGTAATATTACTCACCTCAATGATTTGGCTGATTTGATCAGCCTCAAATTGATACCAGACATCATCATCAAAATCTCCAAAGTCTGATGTGTTACATCCACCCATTACTCCAGAGTTGGTTGCACCTAAAAGGCTTCCATTCACCTTATTGTCACAGTTATCATAATTAGACACGATTAGTAGGGTTGCGTTTGCGCATTCATCATTTACCGGGGGATCAGGGACCGTATCATGAATGCAGATATCGAACGTCACATTCTGGATACCCCCTTCATATGAAGCCACTCGCACCAGGTAACTGGATGAAACCGTCAAATCATTGATCTCAAAGGAAAATCCGGCTCCCGGACTGCCTGGTCTAAAGCAAATCAGTTCAGACAATGCACCACAATTGCCATCTAAAACCTGTACTTCCAGATCCTGCGTGCTTCCTGCGATATTCGACAGCTCTACCACATGAGAAACTTCAGTGGCGGTAAAATCAAACCATACATCATCATCAAATCCACCGCTACCCACGCACGCTGGACCGTTGGATCCCGTTGCTCCCAAAAGTGTAGCCGAAACATTGAGACTGCAGATTTGGGTGGAGGTGGGTGTGATGGTGAGTGGGGAGGTACATTCGTCGTTGGTGGGGGGATCGGGGATCGTATCGTGAATGCATATGTCGAAGGTGACATTCTGGATACCCACTTCATATGAAGCCACTCGCACCAGGTAACTGGATGAAATAGATAAATCATTGATCTCAAAGGAAAATCCGGCTCCCGGACTACCTGGTCTAAAGCACATCAGTTCAGACAATGCACCACAAGTGCCATCTAAGACCTGTACTTCCAGATCCTGCGTACTTCCTGCGATATTCGACAGCTCTACCACATGAGAAACTTCAGTGGCGGTAAAATCAAACCACACATCATCATCAAATCCACCGCTACCCACGCACGCTGGACCGTTGGATCCCGTTGCTCCCAAAAGTGTAGCCGAAACATCGAGACTGCAGATTTGCGTGGAGGTGGGTGTGATGGTGAGTGGGGAGGTGCATTCGTCATTGGTGGGGGGAGTTTGATTACTTCCACTCACACAGACTTCGAAGCTAGTTGGCGTGTAATGATATTGTAAAGAAGCTACCCTAAAGTAATAAGTGGTGCCAATCGTCAGATTATCGGCGTTGAAGGGACCTGATTGCAGGAACCCAAAGCAATGTTTCTGGGTGAGGACATCGCAGCTTCCTTCCGATGTCTGGTATAACATAAAGTTGGAAGGACTTTGAATGTTTGAAATCTCTATCTCATGAGCCGTTTCAGTGGCTACAAAGTAAAACCAGACATCATTTTGAAATGGTGATCCAAAGTTGCATGATTCTGATTGCGGCGACATGGTGGCACCATTTAGAGTACCTGCGATCTTGTACTCACACGAAGGACTACTTATAGGAATATAAAATGCGCCATTACATTCATCATTATCTGGAGCCTCTGGCGGAGTCTTCACACATACATCTAAAGTGATGTTCTGCGGTGCATCCAGATAGCTGGCGATTCTGATGAAATATTGTTGGTTTACAATCAGGTTATTGATTACAAATGCATCATTGGGCTCGTCCTGACAGTAGACTGTGGTCAGATTTGTGCAAGATCCCGTCAACACCTCATAAATGAGATCTGTTGATGCTCCTGAAATGTTCATAAATTCGATAAAGTGCGAGCTAGCTGTCGCCGTAAATTCCAACCAAATATCATTATCAAATTTGGGATCATTGAAGAATGAGCAAGAAGACATCGGTATTGACGGAATCGCATTTTGGAGAGAAACCGATGTTGTATTTGTGCAACTGATATCCGGATTCACTTGGATCATAGCAGCATTTTCACAAGCGTCATTGGATGTTGTGGATCCTTTGGTTATACAAATCTTAAACTGAGTATTCTGCGTTTCTTCCTCAAACGAGGCCACTCGAATTAAGTAATCATTTCCTACTACAAACCCATCCAGAGATAAGGTCAAGGCATTACTTGGTGATGGATCGAAATAGCAAAACAACTGCTCATAAGAGCCACATAATCCTTGTCCCAGTTGAATATCCAAGGCATTGGATGATCCTGAAATATTAGAAATGGTAATACTTTGGACTATGTCATTTGCGGTGAATGAAAACCAAATATCGTCATTGAAATTTCCCGTATCATCACACGTTCGAGCTTGAACTGAGGGAGTGGCTGCAACCAGGGAGCCATCCACGGTCCCCATGCAATTGCCACTATTGGAAACTGGAATCACCATCGGATTACTACATGCATCATTGCTAGGTGGAGGAGTTGCAGGGCTACTTCCAAAATCTAGCGTAAAGCTGTTTAGCGTTCCGACTTCCTCATCTTCAATATCACAAACTTTCAAAATCCAGGTGCCATTTGCCAGATCAATGCCGGCTTGACCTTGATTGAATAACCCTAATGGTTCCTCAGGCAGGAATGTTCCAGTAAATGGATTGGCACCCGAGGCAATCGAACCATCTGCCCCTGCTCCATCCAAGCAAGTATTCTCAAAATTAAGACTTGTCCCACGTTCTGAGATCAAGAGAACCTCTTTTCCCATGGGAGAAATTAGGCTGATAATTAAATCACCGGAATATGCATGATCAATGTCGAGGCATATACCTTCCAGTCCGTAGGTGGATGACATCACCGCTTGAGAGACGCCCGTGACATCAAGTGAAAATTCATTACTGGCACTACAGCTATTATCTGGTATGCCAGCACCTACATTCCAAGTATAGGATTGCGAGATAGATAATGACCAGCAGACTGTCAGAAGTGGAAATACTAAAAGTAGTTTTCTCATACAGTAGATGATTGGGATGAAAAGGGAAGTAAATGGAGTGCAGCAGATTGCCCACACTCCATTTTTTCTCCTTTCTAACTAGAACTACGTTTTATCTACTGGAGACGACTATAGGAATCATTTCCTGTTTGTCGCTATTCCTGATTCGTAAGAAGTACATACCGTCTTCAATATCCGGTAGTTCAATTCTCGTTCTCAAGAATCCATTTGTCTCAAAATTGTATTGTTTGATAAATCTACCCAGGGCATCGTGCAATTCAATAATCGTCTCCTGACCTCGTAACTGATCAAGTTCAATGTCCAGATACTCTTGTGTTGGATTAGGATATACTTTTGTGTTCGGTTCAGACCTGTATGATATCTGAGTCTGATCTTCAACTACAATGTATTCTTCCTCCACCTGCTCCTCCTTTGGCAAGATTAGATCCTCAATATTGGAAGGCAATCCACAATCATCGTGACATTCATTAAAGTACGTCAAAGGCTTTATATATGTTGAAAGCAAAGCACCTGTGAACTTATTTCCTAGGCACCAGGACATCTGCAAAATGTCATTGATCGTACCATCAGGATATTCTTCATAAAACTTGCAGAAATCTACATCATCAATTGCCTCAGGGCAGACCAGGCCATCGCCTAATGGAATGTCTCCAAGGCCATAAATTCTCTTATAGAGCTCATTTGCTCTTAGGTTGAGATATGCAGCCAGGAGGTGATGCAATAGCGTCTCACCATTAGGGAATGGTGCAAAGTAACAAGCAATCTTCTCTACGTCACTTTCAGGGTTGTCACAATCGAGACTATTCTTACCACGAGTATCAGCGCTCTTAGTGAAGAGGTCAATGACTTCATCAGCATAGAGCACATACTCAGTGGGCATATTCTCATCATCTGTGCAAACATATAGTGTCATGGGTGTTCCCGTTTGGGGAACACATTGAGCCTTCTTCCCTTTGCCATTTCCTTTCAGTGTACCACCCATTACGAGGCATACCTCTCCAGGATGGTTTTTCCAGAATCCCGGTGTCCAGGTGCAAGCTTCAGTGCAAACTTCCAGCATGATCTCTACCTCTTCCATATCCATGCAGCCGTTGCCATCTACAAAAGTGTATTTGATGGTGTAAGTACCTGCTGGAATATCAGTATTGAGCATGTTATTGACAATAAGACCCACTGTAGAGCTGCTCCAACCTTCGAATTGTACTGTGCCACTGGGATTGGTGACTTCCACATATTGACTTAAATCGATCTCTCCTTGGCCAGTGCAGATTGGGTCCATGGGGAAGATTTGTACATCCGGCGTTATGTATACCGTTACCGTGAAGCTCTCCTCATCAAAACAGTTCGGATCCGTGCCCGTAGCATCATATATATATATCGTCTGCGTGCTCGTAATCTCTGTGCCCACTGCCAGCTCTGTACCCATGCCACCTGACTCCGTGTAATAACCCGGTGATACCAGGTTCGTACCCGTGATCGCTGGCAATACATATGGATACGCTCCATCTGTGGT
>JBNKUI010000088.1:0-24688 GCA_050298535.1 Saprospiraceae bacterium | reverse complement strand
CTACCTCAGCCAGAGGAACCGCCCAATTTTCCCATCCTTCCTTTGTGGTATAGGCATGCCACACAGCGTCCAGAGAGGCCCGGACTTTTAACTTTTGAATCAAGACAAGTTCGTTATGGCTTGAGGAATCTACCATCGAAGTAATTCGAGATGCACCTGACGGATCATTTTGACCATAGGAATAGAAGAACAATTGTATAAAAAGAGCGACAAAGACAATTCTCGAATAATGCAGCATCTTTTTACCAAAGATACCGATATACCCCTTGACTCAGAAATTAAATTTGAATTGCGGTAAATCACTGAGACGGATCCTTCGATTCTTCTTAAATTACGTGTTTTATACAACCTATTATACCAATCACTATGAATAGCATTTGCAACAACAATCATTACCTCAACAGGGCCCTAGTAATAAGAGTTAGGGTAAAGTCAATTCTTTCCAGATTAATCATGGTTCTTATGGCTTGTTCCTTTATCATGTGCCAGTCGAAGAAAGAAATTGCATTTCCTGCAGACGTGGGAGTACGGCCTGAAAGCATTACTAAAGGATGGAATGACAACTACTATGTGACGGTGATGAATGGTAAAGAAGACGGAGATGGCGGAGTGGCCGAAATCTCTCCTGATGGCGTAAGAACCTTTTTCACAGGGAGTGACGAACCTAAAGGAATTGTCTTTCTCAATGATCATCTATATCTTTCTGACGTAACCAGAGTCTGGAAAGTGGATAAAGAGGGTGTGGGTGAAGTATTTGTGGATAAAAGTGACTTCCCGCAGGAGATATTATACCTCAATGACGTCAGTATCAACGCGGACGGTACAGGCATCTACATTGCTGATATGGGGGCAACCTCCTACATGCGTGATGAAAATAATGACCTATGGCCCCTGGATAGCGAGGAAGCCAAACGGGTGCCCGCATTAGGTCGAATCTATCATGTCGACCTTTCGGGTCATGTCACTATAGCTCAGGACACGTCCCGACTCATGCTATGTCCCAACGGTGTAGGAATGGACAATGATGGAAATTTTATGGTAGGCGCATTTTTCCTTGGCAATTTTCTGGTACATAGAAATGGACAATTGACTCCGCTCAAAGGTCAATTTAGAGGCGCAGATGCCGTAGAGCAAGACAGCGAAGGCAATTACTATGTCAGCAGCTGGGCTGCTGGTACCGCCTGGAAAATAGATGGGACCACGGAAGAGTCGACAGTGCTGATCGATGGGTTAAAATCCGCTGCAGATTTCTATTTGGAAGAGGAAAAAGGGAGAATATTATTACCTGACATGTTAGAAGGTAAGATTTATTCTGTGGATATAAAGTAGACTTTCTACAATAGAAGACTTGAAGTAGGCGGGGTTGAAATGAAAAGACGATGACGTATTTTTCATTCATGTTCAAATTACTAGGCTCAAGCCCCATAGTCTCATCCATCTCTAATCTGTAACGAGTTAATACTGCTAAATACCTTTCGTCGATCCTCATGGATGAGCTGATGTCGAGAGCCGCAAAATGGGCAATTCAATTGGAATCGTGATCGATCAATCCTCGTTGTGGCAAAACCACCTTGAATTGTCCATTGACCTACATTATTACTCACGACCACCGGACAACCCTACCGATTCAACTCAAGAAATACCAGAAGAGCTTGAAGAGATGCAAAATATTATTCCGTACTTTTAAAGTAGCAATAGTGGTGCCTTGGAAATCGTACAGGTATCCGAAGGCATCATTAATGCCAACCGATCAGTGTGGCAGGATTATCTCCGCGCTAAAAACATTTACTTTAAAAGTCCTATTATTCTCACAATAAGCTAGGTCCATATCTTCACAAGTCCGCTTTGTGACCCAAGTAGTGGATCCTTGCCGGGTATGGGAAGAGCTTCAATATTTCGATCAGCTGCAGGTCTCTCCCCGGGTAATCCACGATTCATATCCCAGCTTCGACCATCCGGGTATGCTCCCACCACACCAAGACCTTTACTGCCCAAATTTTTATGACCCACACCGGCCGGAATAATGATGATATCTCCAGCTTGAATTTCTACTTGTTCACCCTGTTCACCACCCAAATGCACCAGGGCACTGCCTGCATAAATTCCCAATACTTCATGCGAGGTACTATGATAGTGATGGAACGCGTAAATACCATTCCTCCATGAATTTGTCCAATTATTACTGGCAAATTTTTTCTCGAGCCATAATGCCCCACGTCCATCCCGATCCTCAAATGCATTCCTGTAAATAATTAATGGGAATTTATTATTTGGAATTTTTCCGTCATCTTCAAAAAACAACTGTATGGGGTCAAGTTCCATTTCAGATTTCATTGTGGAAAAGCAAAGTGCGATCCCCGCCTTACCAATGTTTAAAATAAATGCAGACCGTTTCATAGTTTCATCTTTTAATAAAGAGAAATGTCTATCCTTCATGCTATCAGCATATTCGATTAAGTACTCTTATCATAAGGCCCCCTACTCGCTTCCACCATGCAATTTATTATAATCATCTTCGGTGGTGCCTCTGTTAAAATGTCGAAGATTATAATTGAATGTTAGCATGAAATAACGCTCCAGCACGTTAGATTCAGAGTCTTCAATATAAAGTTCATTAACACTGCGACGTATATTATTATTCTGCTGCAACAAATCGTACACTCTGACGCTTAATTCTCCCAGGTCATTCTTCAAAAATTTTGTACCGATGCTCATATTCAGGAGTACAAATGATCGATCGAGATCCTCTGCCAGTCCATTATTAAATCGATGATTGACATTCATCCGATACACCAACTTATTCCATATCCAGTCAAGGCGAAAGCTGGTTGATTGTGAGAAATAATTATTATTCAGAGCCGATCGCACCGAATTATTGACCCGATTATAACTGCTCCGGGTAGAAAACTGAAAATCAATTTGATCGTTAATATTGCTGCTAATCGTCAGCCCTGCTCTAAAGTTGGAGTTTGCTGAGAAGTTTATCTCCTCATTAATCAGTCCCGGACGTCTGGTAAAGTTAACTCCTCCAAAGAAACTTCCGTTCGACTTTATAAATTCAAGAGGAATACCATAATTGACGTAAGACCGCACATCCCAGTATCCGTCCAAATTCACGGGTCTTGTCAGTTGTGATCCTTTCTCTAAAATAATACCCTCTTCCAATGTGATGGATCTTTCCGCAATGGTGGAACCGTTGGTGATATAATCTTCTGTCGTGGACCCCGATAAATAGAGATAGAATGACTGATCATTTTCAGGATTTCTGCTGCGAAAACGGGCTCGCAACCGATGTGTAAATGCCTGCTCTAAATCTGGTGTTCCCGTGCGCAGATGTAGGGGGTTCGATATATCAATTACATCCTGCAACTGACCGATATTCGGTGTGCGATTGTATGTATCATAATCCAGATCCAGTCGTTTAGTCTTAGTAAACTGAAAATCAATCCTGACAGTTGGGGCAATATTGTTAAATGTACGTTGAAGAAAAAATGGCTGTGGAAACTGTTGATCATTTTTCAACCTGGTATTTCGATTTTCAAGCTCCATTTGGACCCTGAATTTGTCAGACCTGTATTGATATCCCAATTCAATTTCCTGCGACAAATAGTCGCTCTTGAAGGTATTACTAAGGAATGTATCAGGGCGATACTCAGTAGGATCAGTAGCATCCAGCACATCAAATGTGATGCGATCAGATTCATCTACATTATTTCCTATTTCATATTCTAACTCTATCTGTCCTTTTTTTCCTACCGGTTCAGTATAGGAAATATCAGCTTCCCAATTTGAACCCGTCCTATCTCTGGTAATGTATTGGTTTAATATTTCAGTTCTAATATCTTCTGTAAAGAAGGTATTCTCCGCCAATCGATCTGCTTCATCTTCATTCTTGCTATTTCTTGCATTTAATCCGAGAGTAATACTGCGTCCTTTTTTTAGAAAACTATGACTATAGAACAGACGTCCTCCCAGATCAAAGTCCTTGTTTTCGGCTTCACGATGATTTTCCGTTTGATTTAAAGGATCTGTTCCAACTGTGGTCCTACCAAAGAAGTTGGATTGTTCCTGGTCACTCCTTATCGATGCGTAGGGACGGAAGATAAGCCGGTTCCTTTTATTTATTCGGTATACAAATCGCATCCGGACCAGATGGTCCTGATTGAGTTGAAAATCCTCACCATTCTCCCGATAGATCTGGCCTTCACTTGAAGGCAGCACGTATTCTCTGATCAAAAGATCGTTGCCGATATTCTCTCGACTGCGATATAAATAACTACCAGATACCTCGATCTTTTCAGCCCAGGTATCCACGAAATTAATACCACTCGAGTTGGTATTTATAATTCCATTTTGCGGTCGGGTTTCACCCTGACTATTCGGATCGGCGGAATAGCTGAGTGCGTTGATATTATTACTTAATCCAGACAGAGTCACCCTACGCTCCTCATTAAAAAAATTGAGGCTGGCTCCCAATAAATAGCGATCATCATTCCCTGCTCCACCGGACAATTTTCCAAATATGCCTCTCCGCCGATTGGGCTTAGTGATAATATTAATCGTCTTTTCGAGTTCACCATCATCAAATCCGCTCATTTCGGCCTTATCACTTTGCTTATCATAAATCTGAACACTTTCAATCACCTCGGCTGGCAGATTCTGAAGGGCTGTGCGGACATCCTGACCGAAGAAAGGTTTCCCATCCACTAGAATCTGAACCACATTCTCCCCTTCTGCCTGAAGATTGCCACCGTCCTGAGTAACACCCGGCAGTTTTTCGATGAGACTTTGTGCACTGGCGTCTTTCAGCGTCTTGAAAGCGGCAGCATCATACTGGGTAGTGTCTCCATTTTGCGTCCCGGTGGACCTACGAGCACCTACCACTACATCATTGAGCCAGGTCGCCGTTTCACTAATCATGACAGGACCAAGATCTAGATCACTTGCATCTACCTCAATACGCTTTTGCAATGTTTCATACCCTATAAACTGCACGCTCAGAATATACGTGCCGCTAATGATCCCTTCGATGCGAAACATACCGTTATCGTCTGTAATCCCTCCCTCAATGAGTGACGTATCACTGGGGGAAAACACCATCACGGTCGCTGCACCCACACTTGCACTATCAGAGCCAGTGAGGACGGTACCTGCCACATGGTACGTTTGAGAAAAAACCTGAGAAGTAGCTACAATCAGTAAAAAGGATAAGACTAGTTTTAGATATATTGTAGATCTGATCATGCAGCATATGGTTCTCCATGGTATCCATTCGGAAAGGAAATGGCGCCTTCAATAAGATAATAGATTTCTGGTGAGAAAAAGCGAAATCAACATCTTAAGATATTTTAACGCTTTCCACTATGTCATAGTGTCCAAATATTAAATATGTGAAACGAATTTAAATTCCAGGATTTAACTTGGTTTCGATTTCGATTTTCTTTCCTTATGGGACATTGTAATTCATCGATTAGCAGCGATCCTGAGGGCCCATTTCGATTTAGAGCCAGAATCCAAGAGTGGATTTCCATCCTTGGGATCTAATTCGGCATTACATTCACAATGACCCGTTGGTATCGGGTAAGGCTAGGTTTTCCATCGTCAGTCACTACCAGAATAAAATGCATTGTCTTCACTACTCCCACATTGGGAGCTGTGAAAGAAATTTGTTTCTGATCAGTCACCTGCAGCGTAAGTCCGGAGGCATTTAAGGTACCCACCTCTTTATAATGAATCCACTCATAGAATAGTCCGTCACCATCAGGATCCGTGCATCCATCCGCAAATAGCGTTACTTCTTCGCCCGAATGTACCATTATCTCGTTAGCATGACCCAACCTTGCTGCGGGTGGATGATTAGCTTCTGAATAGTTTGCTGTATTACTCCAGTCGATTCTGGCAGCAAAGTCATGTTGGTAGGCTTCGCGCCACCTCCAGATCGTGGCATGATTACTAGTATGATATTGATTAGTAATATCGCTCCAAACCTCATCTTCAGCATTCGTCCAGATGGGTCTTGTCTCTGGTTCATACATATACTTCTTGAAGGGAGGGATGTATAATTCATATCTACCACCCCAGCTACCATAATCAGGCCGCTCGGGATTATTAAGTCCATTTTTTACAAGACCCAGAAAAGAGGGTGAATCTCCTTCCATCAAATATTCAGTATGGGGATGTTGAGCACCCAGTGGACCATGATTTTGCCGAATATGCTGATCCAGCCAGGGGTTATCAACGATTGTAAAATCAGGTCCGGTAAATCTACCATGAAATTTATCACCCGAAATACCTGACCAGGTAGCATAGTGATACTGCCCACCGCCATTTTCCTCATAACCTGGACTGACTACATAAAAAACACCCGGAAAATTCTTTCGGATCCAGGGACCGCTATCATCCTGGTCAGAAATGGTGTAGACACGAATTTTCTTAATAATAGCATCGAGTTTCGATTTTGGTACCGTTCGTTCCAGCTTCCACAATGCCTGAGCCAGCACATTTACTCCCCCCCATGCCTGCAGATAAATCGGTCTGGGATCATCTTTCTTTAAGCTCTGAATTAGCCATTCGGAACCATCAGAATCGTGACCCTCACCTACTCCTTCCATACCAAAGAGAGGAACACCAATTTTAATAATGCTTTTCATGTATTCGTAAGATGGGAAACCCTTAGCATGTACTTCCAGGTTATCCCTTACTTTTCCATAAGCATCGATTATTTCATGAATGCGCCATTCAGCCGTTTCATCACGCTGCCAGCAGGACGTGGTAGCCACCAGACCTTCCACATCCCATTGATTAGAATACGTCATAAAGCGCACCAGACTTTGCGCATCGTCGGGTTCATTTTCAATATCTGTAAGAACAAATACCCGCGGTTTATCTATCTGAGGCTGAGCAAATAAGGAACATGCCCCAAGAACTGCAATCATAACAAGAGAGTGCTGCAAATAACCGAAGAATTGATTTAAAGTATTTCCCGTATTATTGGATAATCCATTCATATTTTAAAATATTAACATTATAGTCACTCCCGCACATTTAATCAATGAGTTTGTGACGGGCATTTAAAATGAATTTAAACCGAAAGTCCACAGTATACATTAGCAATTGAAAAAAAAGTGTCCCAATCCAAGAGAGATGTCAGACTTTCTATTCCTAGGGGACGAGGAAAAGCCCAATCATTGTCTTGATGACATGTAAACACATGTAAACCAGCGTCCCGATTACTGTATCCGGATCAATATTAGAGCTATGTATCTATTCATTAACGTCAAAAAAAGATTGTATTAAAAATGGTAATCTAAGGCTCTATAATTACATTGAAACAATTCGAATGGCCGTATAAGGAATTTCTGTCTCGAAGGAAAAAAGTCCGTGTTCTACTGTTTTTTCGGACAATATTTCCATGTTCCATGTGTCTATAATCTCTACTTTGTACTGCTTTCCTCCTGGAAGCTCCAGCTCGATCATACGGCCACTTTTTTCAGTATAAACCAGATAGTGCTCAGCTTCCTTCGACAGTATGTAAATGTTATCATTTAGAGCTTCTACCAGCAGACCATCATGTTTATCAGGAATATTATCCGGAATTTCCTTACCCGACAATGAAATATGCCGTGGTATCATTTCAGCTACCGGTGCACGCTCTAAAATAGATTTGAAAAAAGCAATTCTGTCCACGCTCTGCCCCACAAGTTTACCACCCTTTGCCCACCAACGAACCTCAGTTTCGGTATCTGAATCATTTTGATAAGTATCTCCATGGGTACCATATCCACCACTTAACGCTGCCTTCCAAAAATAACTGGTCATTTCCTGGGATGACATATTACCCCAACCGCTTTCCACGTCACCCTCATATCGCATCTCATCAAATAATAATGGTTTCTCATATCTCTCTCTCCATTTTGGCGCATTAAAAAAATATGAAGTTTGCGCACTAACATGCGTAATCCAAGGTCGTGTATGATCATAAAAATGACTTTCGTCCGCATACCAATTATGAATCCCCCGCAATCGCTGATGTGGATCTTCATGCATAAGCAGTATGCCAATACCTTCCCAATCAATAGCTTCCTTAATCTTGGGCACATCCCATTCGTTGGCTAATGACCACCATACATTTCGATAAGCTGATAGCCTGGCTATCATGTACCGTGCATACTTTTCATTCATCTGCTTTCCCATCTCACAGTACCCCCAAACATCATAGGGATGAAATAAGATAACATCTGCCTGAATGCCCATATCCATTAATTGCTTTACTCTCCGATCAAAATTTTGAAAGAACTCATAGTTTGGCTGAGCAAAGTCATTTTCATCATAGATTTTCTCAAAGGGTAGCATCCAGGGTTCTGTATCGTTCCCATACCGATAATGCTTAGGAAACACGCACATCCTAATTTTATTAAAAGGCGAGTTGGCCAACGAATTGACAGTCTGTTCCTGGATGCTCTGTTTGACGCTGGTCCACTGATAGGCAGTGGTACCCACCAAATATGCCGGCGATCCGTCTGCGTACTCCAGATAGTAAGTATTAGTCACCTTTACTGGTCCATGATTAGACCCAGTGGGCTCAGTACACTCAAAATCGCCCTTGCGATTGTTTAAATCACCCAAATTACTTTGGGTAACATAGGTCCAACGTCCTGTTTGGTCAGGAGAAAACCTGATTTTATAAACTCCATTGCCATCGTAGAATCCAGGAACAATGACTGTCTTCGCATTATTTGAGAAATTGGCTTTAGTGTTTTATCCATGTAAGGGTTGCCTTCTGAAGAGCCTTCAAAAGTCAATTCGAAAACATCATACTGTTCAATTGATTGTGCCCGGGCAGTATGGGCAATAAAAATGCACAGAAGTATCACAAGTAATGATACAACTTCGGAATACTTGTGCGACCACTGTGATCTCAACTCCACTTTTTCTTGCTTTTTGATCTGCTTTGTTCTTAAGAATTCCGTATTCAATTTGCTTTCCATTTATTTGGACTTATGATAGGTACCACGATTCAGGACACCATGTCTCATGGATACTCTTGAATTTTGAAATAGAAGAAATGATGACTCTGTCCTTCCGATAATCCTCAGGCTCGGCACACTATCCCGGCAAAGAACCAATGATATGTAAATGCTACTCATACAAATCTACAGTGAGTGGATGAATAAAGATGCAAGTGTAGAGTCTCAGTCTATTGTTTTGTTTCTTCAAGAAAAGAAAATTTTCGAAAGTAAAAGAAATATTTCGAAACAATATTCACAACAAAGTGTTAACTTCTTGAAACATTTCACCTGGATCATCGGGTCAATAGCCTAATCCAAATGTGTGGTTGACTTCTCCCTCAGAGGCTCAAAGGCTAATGCATACTCACTTACCTCAGGCTTGAGTCATCCTGGATAAGTCCACTAATAGTACATCGAAGGATAAAACCAGTGTATCACTTGTAGCAAATCCAACGACTCACAGTGCAACTCCGGATCTCTGGTAATAATCAATCGATCACGCTAAGTCATGAACAAGCTTCCAACACTGATATCCTAACCATTGCCTTCAAAAGCTCATTTGGTCCTCACCTTGAATTTTGGCAAAGCTTAATAGAGTCTTGTAGGGTCATTGAATAATTGAACACTTACATCCCAAATACTCTCATCCAAGTTGTGATGGTTCAGATAACTGTTAAAAATTCTGATTTCCTCGGGCAGTAGATATTTATCTGTTATTTCGAATTTACACATTACTCGATTTAAAGGAAATGTTACTGGTCTCTTCTCATCCGGTATATCTGAAGATACTGTAAAGATGCTTGAAAATTGAAATTAATTGATATTGATGGAAGCACCTGTAAAGTAGATCTATCAAGATGTGAGCATGTATCCCGACAAACATGACTTCCAATATTCTTGTGATGACGAGAATCCTGCATTAACTATTACGGGCGCGAGGATGCAGTAAAATATTGAAAAGAAGCGACCCAGCTTTGCGATCAACTACCTATATTTAGGATATATGAAGCTGACCCTCTACGACATACCCTATATTATTCTCTCCTTCATATTTCTTGCCTTTGCCTTATTCCTTTTTTTCAATAGGAATGGGAGAAAGTTGAGCAATCTCTTACTGGGAGGCTTCTTCGCATCTATGGGATTAAATGTAATTGATGGTTATTTTCTTTTCCGAGGAGTATATGATGCAATTCCTCATTTTGCATTTTGGTTAAACGGGGCACCTGCTTTATTGGGTCCACTTTTATACTTCTATACAAGATCTGTTTTATTTAAAGACTTTAAGCTACAGTGGAGTCACTTATGGCACACAGGATTGTTCTTTCTAATTTTTGTATTATTCTTCTTCATCTATCATGTGCACCCGATAGATTATAAATTGTTCTTCCTAGACAAATCACGATCCTATGCAGGAGTTGAGATTATAATTGGAAATTTGGTATTGATTTCCCAGGTTGGACTCTATCTAATCTTTTCTTTCAAGATGATTCGTCAATATCAATCAGCAGCGGAATCGAGATTTTCCGATATCAAGCAGCGTCAGATAAGCTGGCTTCGATTCAATCTCTTGAGTTATACCTTTGTTTTTCTATTAATCTTATTCTTATCTGCTGCCCGATTTACCATCTGGGATGGCCAACTCAATTTAGTGGGTATATTGATTTTCTCAATTATCTTACTGTGCTTCATTTTATCCGTACTTTATCGGGCACTGTCACAATCTAATGTATTTACAGACCTAAAGGAGTCGGATAGTCAAATCAAAAAGTATGCTTACTCCAATCTAAGTGACACTGAAAAACAAATTCACTTCCAACGTCTAATGGATCTGATGGAATCTCAAAAGCCCTGGCTAAATCCAAAACTAACCATAGGAGACTTGGCCTCGGAGATGAATATCTCTGCCAAAACACTCTCACAGGTAATCAATGAAACCACTGGCAATAGCTTCTTTGACTTCATTAATAGAAGACGCGTCAATGCAGCTCAATCTCTACTTCTTAACTCGCTGGAGGAGAAGGTGACAATTTCCGAAATCATGTATGAAGTTGGTTTCAATTCAAAATCATCGTTCAACTCAGCGTTCAGGAAATATACAGGCCTTACACCGAGCGAATTCAAGCTTAGAAATGCACGGAAATAGGCGTTCGACTTTGGTTCTACCAAAAGTCGAACCATCAGGTTATTCAATAAATTAGTACGGATTCAGGTATGAGGTCGACTTCCAGGTCAATTTGAAGCAATTTGGGAGAAATCAAAAAAATTCTTCCATGCAATCCACTAACGATAAATCCAGTCATGCAATCAATTCACTACTGATGTTGATCATATTCATCAGCTTTACCCTGACATCTCCGAAATGGAATATAGCTTTGGCACCATGGGTGGCACACACTTTCCTGCTAAGATTCTTTAGGCAGAATCGATTAAGGACATCCATTTTACTGGGATGGAGTGTGACCTACCTGGCTGCTCTAATTGCATCCTGGAAAGTTGTCCCCTTTCCCTTTCCAGTATTGTTAATATTTTCATTGGTATCTAGCGGCATTGTACTCATCCCTTATCTACTGGACAAATGGCTAAACAGGAGGGTCACTGGATGGTACTCCACCTTAGTTTTTCCCATGGCTATGGTCTGCCTTGATTACCTTGCTTCGAAAGGAGGCGGTGGAACATGGGGCAATATAGCCTATTTACAATTTTCGGTTCCATACCTTACCCAGCTGGCTTCTATTACCGGTATCTGGGGAATCAGTTTCATGGTATATTGGTTTGCTAGTACTGTAAATTATGTACTGCAAAGAATAGAGATAGAAAAATCCATTCGGAGTGCAGTAATTATCTACAGTGTTTCCATCCTATTGATCCTTGGATTTGGTTTCTATAGAATTCAAAAGAGTATCGATGATAGTACTCACCAGGTAAAGATGGCTGGAATCACGGTTGAGAATTTATCGATTTTCGAAAAAATCTATGAGTGTGAAACAGGTGAAACTATCAAAATTCCCCCAACGGCCTTTCAAAGTGATCCTGCAATGGCCAAAGCAATGCTTGCCATGCAGAATTTTGTAGCGCACCCTGCTGACCCGAAATTTGATCCCGTATTTGAAGAAGTAGATATTATGATGGATCAACTATGGCAGCATAGTAAAGAGGCTGTTGAACAAGGTGCGAGATACATTGTTTGGACCGAAGGTATCGTTCCAGCTATTAAACCGGATGAATCAAAATACATCGAGAAAGCTCAGTCGTTTGCACAGCAACACAATGTCTGGCTATTCTTTCCCATGAGCACCATTATTCCCGGAAAAGTCGAACCGGGGCAGCCATTTATCGAAAATAAGGTATTGAGTATCAATTCATCTGGAGAGATTGTCAACGTCTATTTAAAGAATAATCCCGTGGGAGGGGTAGAACCGTGCTTTCCGGGAGATGGTACGATTCCCGTTATATCCACCGATCAAGCTCAAATTTCACCAGTCATCTGCTATGATGCGGACTTCCCTGATCTATTGAGAAACGTGGGTCAACAAAATACAGAGATCCTAATCGTACCCTCCGGAGATTGGGCAGCAATATCACCCATTCATTCTTATATGGCTGTTTTCAGAGCTATAGAAAATGGTGTATCAATATTACGGCCAGTCAGCAAGGGATTAATGATTGCTGCTGACAACTACGGACAAGTAATAGAAACTGATGATTATTTTGAAGACGACAACCACTCAATGTTGGCAGAAGTCCCCGTAAAAAAGGTGAAAACCGTCTACTCTATCATTGGTGATTCCTTCGCATATTTTTGTGGTCTGGGTCTCGCAATCCTAATACTATTAGCAGCATTTTCTTCACGAATACTCAAGCCGGGCTCATGATTTTCAAAGAGTAAAGGATTCATTAAACTTAACGACGTAGCCTGTCACAGGCTCATTCATGCGGATCGTATAGCCCTTCAAGTAGTTTACTCAAAATAGCGGATTCAAGAGATCGCAGGGCATCAGGATCTCATGTAAGGGGCAGTGAGAATGGTTGAAATTATGATAATCACGAGACTGAAACTAACTATCAGCGCGGACAGGGTATTTAAACAGATCCCTATACTTACCCCATATCAATTGGAGTGCGGTGCTACCTTGCTGACTGCCTCTAATCTGTTTAATCTTTTTAGAATAGCGCTGTTATCAGCCTTCAGAGATTCGATCTGCGCTTGTTGTTCCTTTATTCCTTCGATTAGTAGGGCCACAATTTCTTTATAGCGTACTCCCATATAACCATCTACTTTATTTGTGTACACCACTTCAGGTAAAACTTTCGCCACTTCTTGTGCAATGAGACCAATCCTTTGTTCTTTGTGTTGATCCTCTTTCCAGTTATATCTAATTCCTCTCAAGCCTTGAGTTATCTCCATCGCATTTTCAATCGTGGAAATGTTTTCTTTCAATCTTTCGTCTGAAGCATCGGTTGTAAGAACACCTTCATTTGCTAAACTCAACGGAAATTTGAACGGTCCCGTACCAACTAATCTAATTCGAGCATTCCCATTAACATCAAGTTGTTCGGTAGGTGTAGTTGTATTTATACCAACATAAACAGAATCAGCTCCTGTTCCACCAATGACTGCACAATTACTACATTTTACTATCGCATTATAGCCAATGGCAATAGCCTTATCTAGGGTATCTCCAAAGTTCACTCCAGCTCCCCATCCAAAATAGGAATTATAGCTACCTGCTTTATTGTTAGTACCTGCACCAGAACCAAAAAAGGAATTACCCAATCCCACATCATTTAAAAACCCAGCACCAGCGCCAAAAAATGAATTCGCAAATCCTCCCTTGTTGTTTTCACCTGCCTGGTATCCAAAAAAAGAATCACTAGAACCAGAGGTATTGGAGAGACCTGCTCTGGAGCCAAAAAATGTATTTCTCCTACTTGCGAAAAAAGTCGTATTGACACCTGCATTTCTTCCGATAAATAGTGAACTAGTATCATCAGGATGATTCATATCTATACTCCCTCTTATTTTAACATCTCCATCTACATCAAGATGCTTGGGTTGAGTTAATGCCGGCGTAATAACCACGATATATATTGCCAAAAGTGAGGTAAGAAATTTCATTTGAGTGTTATCATTTCTTCTTTTAAGATACCAATTTCCCATCATCGAATCAATCAAAATCGACAGGCATTGTTATAACTATTTCTTCTTCGTAAAAAACTTATATATTCGATCTATTCTTTATATTCACAGCGGAACCAGGTGGATGCTTTTCAATTTCCTTAGAAATGTAGAACTATGAAATCTTCGTTGCTTTTCCTCTCCACCATTGTGCTTTTTCTTTTTTGCTGCAAACAAGGGCCGGACTCCCCGGAAACCTCATCGACATCAACCATCATCGATGATTCAGCTTCGGCCCGTATCAATGCCTTGTTCGAGGATTTGGTCACTTCAAACAACGTGGGTGGAATTTCTGCACTTATCTACGAGAAGGGTGAGGAAGTATACTATAATGCGAAGGGATTCCAAAATAAAGAAAAGGGTATCCCGATGCAACGAAATACTCTGATTCAGATTTGGTCCATGACTAAACCGCTGGTTGGTACAGCACTTATGACATTGTATGAGGACGGAAAGTTTGACCTGGACGATTCACTGGCCATGCACCTTCCCGAGTATTCTAACATGAAAGTCTTTACAGGTGTGAACGACGATGGAAGTCTTAAGCTTGAAAACACAAATCGTCCGATAACCGTACGAGACATCACTCGACATACGGCTGGCTTTGCCAACAATGGTAGAATGGAAGGCCTGGGGCCATTATATCAGGAGGCTGACATGATGAACCGAAATAATACACTTCAGGATTTTTCACAAAAACTCGCTGCACTTCCACTAATGTTCCAACCTGGCACCCAGTGGGCGTATGGACGCTGTGTGAGTGTACAAGCAGTCCTGGTAGAGCGATTGAGTGGTATGCCTTTTTATGATTACCTGCGATCGGAAGTGCTAGCCCCTCTGGGTATGGATGATACCCGCTACTATGTACCTCCCGAAGACCAGGACCGCCTCTCCGCTGTCTATTTCCGAGCGGGAGAAGGTGAGTTGGAACAGCAGCCTGACAGTCAATCGCTGGCATATAATACCCAGGAGTGGCCCATGACACCAGGAGGTTATGGATTGACATCCACCCTGGACGATTATATGAAATTTGCTCGGATGCTACTAAATGAAGGGACTTTCAACGGTGCTAAAATACTTGAACCTGAGACGGTTAGATTGATGGCCACAAATCACCTTGATGAGAGTGTCACTGAGCGCATGTGGTTACCGGACCGGGGCCAGGTAGGGTTTGGAATCAATTTCGCCGTCAGGTTGGCACCTCCCATCGATGGAGATGAAAACAACGGTGTGGTAGGTGAGTTTTTCTGGGATGGAGCCGCCAGTACATTGTTTTGGGTGGACCCCACAAATGATCTCGCAGCTGTCATGTTGGTTCAGTTGTTTCCATACGACAAAATCAAACTGCATAATCGATTTAGGGATGCCGTGTATGGTGAGTACGAGGGAACGTAGGATGGCAGTTGGCAGTCTGGCAGCTTTCAGTCGGAGTATGCAGTCAAGCAGTGTACTTCCATCAATTTCAGAAATCATTGAAATTCATTGAAATTCATATTATAGTCGTTGTCCTATCCCTTTTTGTTAGCACTCAGATTCAGTCGCAGGATTCTAAGGTTGATGATCGGTGGCAATGTGTCGACACTGGATTGACGGCATTATTATCCACAGCAGAGTTTAACTCTTTCAATGGATCGATTTTAATTGCTAAGGATGGAGTGAGCTACGTGCAGCAATATCATGGTGTGATATCCAAGGGTAGTCCAACCCAAATTACAAAAGACTCAAGATTCAATGTTGGGTCTCTGGCAAAGGAAATACCAGCACTTCTCATTTATGAAATGATCAAGGATGGATCCTTATCATTTGATAACAAAATCAGCGATTTCCTCGATTACCTCCCAAATTGGTCTCAAAATATTTCGATCGAGGATTTACTATTTTACCAAAGTGGATTACCTGAAATTTCCTTCAAAAATTCAATGAATGATGTAACAGCGATCGAAGAATTGCAGCAAGTAGAAAAATTAAATTTCAAGCCAGGGTCTGACTACTACTATAGCAACTATAACAATCTTGTCCTTTCCAAAATAGTGGAACAAATAACTGGAATCGACTTTCGCAAATACGTAAGAGAAAAGTTTCTGAGCCCTCTGGGCATGGATAATTCCTTTTATGCTAACACGCTTCCCAATGAGCACAAAAATATAACTCGATCCCATTCCGACCTCTTTGGCGATGACATAGAGAACAATCCTAATTTCAAAAACTTTGCACTATGCTATGCTCCCCTCTACATGACAATCGAAGATGCATTGAAGTTAATTGAGTTTGTAAGATTGAAATACAGGACTGATAATAATCCCAACTCTGAGATCATGTTTAGGCCGACAACAGTCGATGCACCGGGTCCCCTGGGTGTAATAAAAGATAGTGATGGTCAAATAAAAGAACATGTACATGGAGGTTATGCATACTCATTTGGAACATCCACCTATTTGCATTATGACTCAGGAATAGCAATTATCATTATGACAAACGCAAACCGAAATGGTTTGCTTGGAAAGTTCAATGATAAAATAATGGATCTCATCACAAACTGTAAACTTTAAATCAGAAATTAGGATACTAATCCATGAATTGTGCAGAGCAGACGTTGCTCACTCTATTCTAATGACCCAGCTTAGCATAGACGCTCTTGAAAATTTATGATGAGCGATTTGTCTCAGCTTTTGCATTTTGATAACTAGTATTAACCTTGATCTATCTGCTGAACTCAGTTTACCTACTGCGATGCTCAAAACCGCACATCAACACTCAAAAACTCGACAGATCACCTCAGCATTTAGTCGCGAAGTACATTTATTTCATCGAAATATAACCCTAGGATATGCTAAAGTGGACGAAAAAAGCATTATTAGAATAATAAGATTATTAAAACCTATCACCATGCGTGTTTTCAATGTTTCTTTTTTCCTGAGTCTCCTTATCTCTCTTGCGGTCAATGCGCAATCATCCGGATTTAATCCCAGGGCATTGGAAGATGCCGAAGAAACCAAGGCACTGTTTATCGAAAAGGATTCCAAGTTTCAGGATTACTTTGAAGAGGCCTATGGATATGTGATTTTTCCAGCCATTGGAAAGGGTGCTTCAGGTATAGGTGGTGCTTTTGGAAATGGTACGGTATTCGAGCAGGGAGAGGCCATTGGGAAGGCAAAGCTGACGCAGATCACGATCGGCTTTCAATTTGGTGGGCAATCATATCGTCAGGTGATCTTCTTCGAGACAAAAGACGATCTAGAAAGGTTTAAAGAAAATCGTTTTGAGTTTGCTGCACAGGCATCTGCGGTAGCAATAGAAGAAGGTGCTGCTGCCAACTTTGAATACGCAGATGGTGTAGCAGTCTTTACTATCGTGAAAGCCGGTTTGATGTACGAGGCATCGCTAGGTGGGCAGAAACTGAAGTTTAAGCCGTTTACGAGGAATTGATTGCAGTAGGCAGTCCTCAGTCAGCAGTCTGGCAGTATCCAGTCCTCAGTCAGCAGTCTGGCAGCATCCAGTCCTCAGTCAGCAGATGGCAGTACTCGGTTATCATTCATGCAGCATGGCATCTAATGCACTAATATCGGCGTCTGCTGATAGGAAATCACCAGATTTTTCAGCCTCAGTTGCTGTAAGACATTTCATGACTATCATTGATCGCGATCCTAAATGCTGTTCATTTGAAAAAGAAACAGGAATACCACTAGTGCCGGTAAAATTCTTTATACTGGCAAATGACTCCAGGAATGACTCCCGAGTTAGGTCCCGACCGGCATTCTCTAATGCTTCTGTAAAAACCTCCTGTAAGACAAATCCCAAAAAGGCAAAGGCACCCCATCGCTCATCCGGGTAATACTTCTTAAACGCAGATCGATACTTTTCAGTCATTGCATCCGTGGCATCATAAGGCATGACCTCAGAAATATAGGTGAAATAAACTCCTTCCCAGGCACCTTTTGTTATGTCAAACATGAGGGCATTGTCACTTAAAACAAATGAGGAGAACCATTGCGGTTGGAAATCAATAACCGCAGAATTTCCGAGAATAATCGCCGCTTGTCTGGGAAGGACCCATAGGAAAACGGCTTCAGCACCCGAATCCTTTAACCTTGCGACATGAGAGCTTAGATCACTATCACTCACCTCCACTGTGATCTCGGACGTCAGTTCCAAATCATACTTTTGCAAGGTACTTTTGACACCAACTAGCCCACTTTTTCCAAAATCATCATTCTGATAGATGATACCAATTTTTTTAATACCCAGTTGATTTACAGCCATTTCAGCCATGATCTGGCCTTCATCAAAATATAGTGGGAAAATCGTAAAAATATTATCCTTTGGCGGATGACTCCAATGCGCTACACCAGACATTGGACTAATCCATGGAATATTATTGTCACTCAAAAAACCCGAAACTGCCATGTTAGTCGCCGTTCCAATTCCACCTGAGATGGCGAAGACCTCATCTTGTTGTACTAGTTCGCGGACCGCAGGTACCGTCCTGGAAGGGTCATAACCGTCATCTTTAAAAACGAAGTTTATTTTTCGCCCATTAACACCTCCTTCCTCATTTATCATTTTAAAATAGGCATCTTGTCCCTTAATAATTGTACCCCACAAGGCAGCTGGGCCTGTCATAGGACCCCAGGCGCCAATCGTGATTGTAGAATCTGTGACGCCAGTTGTGTCTCCTTCGCTTACGTCTTCGCCTTCTCCACAAGACTGAAATAAAAATGTAGTAATAAATAAAAAATAAATTGATTTAGAAATAAGATTTTTCATGGCATTTTCAGACTTATGGTTAATTATACATGCTTTCAATTTCTTCCCGAAATTGATTGTTGATAAATTTTCTTTTTACTTTCATGGTCGGGGTTACCTCGCCATCCTCCACATATAGCCTCTTCTCAAGAATAGTGAATTTTCTAATTGTTTCTACCCTGGCCAAAGACTTGTTTACCTGATCCACTTCTTGGTCTATTAATTTACGAATTTCAGCGTTCTTAGCCAGATCAGAATAAGCCGTGTAAGAGATCTTTTGGTCGCGAGCATATTTGTTGATATTTTCTTCATCAAGGACAATTATTGCAGAGATGTATTTTCTTTTGTCGCCAATTACAACTGCGTCATTGATATAGGGGCTAAATTTTAGCATACTTTCAATTTTTTGAGGGGCAATGTTCTTTCCCCCTGCTGTGATGATGAGGTCCTTCTTGCGATCAACAATTCGGAGAAAACCATCATCGTCGATTTCACCGAGATCACCGGTATGCAGCCAATCTCCAGTAAAAGCCTCGTTCGTGGCCTCTGGATTCTTGTAATACCCAATGGTCACCCCCGGGTGACGTACCATTATCTCACCTTCCTCCGATAGTCTCACCGAATCAGGTATTATGGGTTTACCGACCGTCCCCAATTTATACATGTCTGGTGTTGAAAAGGAAATAATGCATGATGTCTCCGTCATACCGTATGCTTCAGTGATAGGGATCCCTAGCACATGGTAAAACCGCAGGAGAGTAGGTGATATGGGAGCTGCACCACTGATAGCAGAACGCATTCGGTTCATCCCGATCATATACTTCAATGGATATAGTACCAACCAGTAAGCAAGAAATCTGGCGATTCTCAGGAGCGGAGAGATGCCCTCGCCAGAGGTCGTCCTGTCATAGTAGCGGTAGCCAATTTTCGTGGCCAGAGCGAATGCCTTTCGATTCAACCATGGAGCATCTGCCATCCTGATTAATATCGAAGACTGAAATTTTTCCCACACACGAGGTACGGCATATCCGATAGTCGGCCGTATTTCGGTAAGATTCTGGGAAATGGTTTCCATGCTTTCCGCAAAATTTATGGTGTATCCCGTGGTAAGATGTTGATACGCACTAAACATCCTTTCGTAAATATGACAAAGGGGCAAGAAAGACATGGTCTCATCCCCCTGGTGCAGGTATTGAGAATTAGTAACTTTCAAGGTAGAGGCAGTCCACAGGAGGTTTTCACTCGTCAGCATAACTCCCTTTGGATTCCCAGTAGTACCGGAAGTATACACGAGAATTGCGATGTCAGAAGGAAGGATATTTTGGATTCTGTGATGATGTAAGTCGGGATCCTTGCTAAAGCTTTCCTTTCCTACAGCAATGAAATCATCATAATATATCAGCTGAGGGTCATGCAATCTTTCCAGCCCTTTTTTGTCCCAATAGATAACATATTGAATGCCTGGCGTCTTATCTCTGATCATCAGCCATTTATCTACCTGTTCTTCATTTTCGGCAAAAAGAATCTGGCATTCTGCATGATCAAGTATAAACTGAAGTTGCTGCCAGGAATTGGTGGCATAAATCCCAACGGTTCGTGCACCTGCCATTTGGATTCCGATATCAAAGTATAGCCACTCCGGACAATTTTCCCCAATGATACCGACAAATGATCCCGGTTCAATACCCATCGATATGAGAGCATGTGCCACATAGGCAGAATTTTGATAGTATTCATTCCATGTGATTTCATGCCAAAGGCCATATTCCTTATGTCGCATGGCGACTTTGTCCCCTCTCTCAAGTGACAGTTCACAGAAAGTAGCTGGAATACTTTTTATTTCCTTAGGATTTATTTCCATGTCCGCCTTCTTTTATATCGCTGATAACCCTTAAGAGACTCAATTTCTTTCACACCCAAGTAAAACTCCTTTACATCTGCATTATCTTTCAATTCCTCTGCTGGTCCATTCATTACAAAGCGGCCATTTTCCATTATGTAGACTGTATGAGCCACTTTGAAAGTCATCTGTGCATTTTGTTCAACCAGTAGAATAGTGATTCCATCCCTGTTAATTTTTTCAATGATTCCAAAAATTTCCCGGACCAACAATGGAGACAGTCCGAGAGAGGGTTCATCCATTATCATGAGTTGGGGACGACTCATCAATGCTCGTGCAATTGCCAACATTTGTTGTTCGCCTCCCGAAAGTGTTCCGGCTTGCTGTGTTGCACGATTCCGGAGGACTGGAAAATAATCAAACATGTGCTCGAGATCAGCTGCAACTGCTTTTGAATCCTTTCTGAGATATGCACCGACCATCAGGTTTTCTCTGACCGTCAATTCTTCAAATACTTCTCTTCCTTCAGGTACATAGGCAATTCCTCGGGAGACGATTTTGTAGGTATCCATCCTATGTATAGGTTTATCCTGAAAAAGGATGGTCCCCTTCTCAGGCTGATCGTCCAGAAGCCCCATGATACTGTTGAGTGTGGTGGTTTTTCCAGCGCCATTATTTCCAAGAATAGCCGTGATATGACCTTCTTCAATTGAAAAAGAAATCCCATTCAGAATCTTGATTCTGTCATAATACGTTTCAATATTTTTTATTTGTAAGAACATATCACCCCAAATTTTGATCAATTTCAGGCTCACCTAAATAGGCGGTGATTACCTCCTCATGCTCCAGTACTTGATCTACCGTTCCCTCGGTAATCTTTTCTCCAAAATTGATAGCCAATAGACGATCCGATATGTCTTTCACTAATTGAATATTGTGTTCAATTACTACTATACTTACTCCAAGTTCGTCCCGGATATCCTTGATCCAAAAGATCATATCCTGTCTTTCTTCGTTATTTAGTCCAGCAGCCGGCTCATCCAGAAGCAGGAGTTTGGGTTCGAGAGCAAGTGCTCTACCTAATTCTACCAGTTTTTGCACACCATAAGGAAGAGAAAATACCGGCACGTTCCGATAAGCTTCGAGCTCCAGAAAATCTATTATTTCTTCACATTTTCGACGATGCTCCACTTCTTCCCTGGCGGCTCGAGACTTTCTAAAATTGAGTGCCATAATCTGAAAAATGGATGCTTTCATTTTCAAATGTCGTCCCAGAAGAAGATTATCGAGAGTGGACATGTGACGGAAAAGCTCAAGGTTTTGAAATGTACGGGCAATGCCAGCAGCTGCCACTTGCTCTGGACGAAGATTAGTTAATCTTTGTTCATCCATATATATGTCCCCCGAATCAGTCTTATAGAGACCATTGATACAATTAAATATGGTTGATTTTCCGGCTCCATTGGGGCCGATGATAGAATATATTTCACCCTTATGTACTTCGAAAGAGAGATCATGAACAGCCTTTACTCCTCCAAAGGACTTACTGATATGCTCCACCTTTAAAAAACTCATACTTTTCGGACATAGTGTTTTTGAAAAAGACCTGAAGGTCTGACGAATAGTACCAGCATGATAATGCCGAATGCAACTATGGATTTAAATTCAAGGGATACATAATAACCAAATAAGTTTTCGATAAGACCCAGAAGAAGCCCTCCAACTACTGCCCCTGGTAAACTTTCTAGGCTGCCAAGTACGGCAGCAGCAAATCCCTTTATGAGAGGATCCCACATCATAGTTGGATCTAGTGTAGTAATCGGTGCAACCAGGATACCGGCAATGGCACCTACTACTGAGCTGATTCCAAAAGAAATGCCCAGTATACGATCCGTAGGAATGCCGTTGAACTTTGCAGCCTTGACATTTTGCTGACTAGCACGCATAGCCAGTCCGAGTTTGGTGTGGTTAAGTAATAAATACAGACCAGCCATCACCATTATGGCTATAATAATAGAAGCCAAATTATGCTCTGTAAGGACAAAACTATCTGTTTGTATCAATATTTCAGTTTCGGAAAAAGGAAGACTGAATGTACGTTGATCACTGCCAAATTTCCATCCGGCCAGGCCAAACAAGACTAACTGAAACCCAAGTGTAATAATGATGAAGCCCAAAAGATTTGGTTCTTTAGCCCTCCTAATAAATAGAAATTCAAAAATAAATCCCAAAAGGAAAGCGAAGAGGAGTGTTCCTGTCAGCGCCACCGAAAACGGATAGCCAAAGGTGGTCAGTAAAAGAAAAGTGATATAGGTGGAGAACATAGACATTTCACCCTGCGCAAAATTTGGAATCTCAGATGCCTTATAGATCAGATTCATAGCAAGGGCGATAAGAGCATAAATGCTTCCGGCAACTAACGAGTTTATGAGCAACTGTGTTATCATCGATATTCATTAAAATGGCCAAAGTCTCCAGTATCTCTTTACACGGATCCACAGTCCATTAAGTCCCAATGGTTCAAATAATATTACGGCTATTAGGATTAACCCGGTGAGAACCCACTTAATATTGGCGATTCCCGATGGATTCATGAAGGCATTGGAAAAACCAGAAATGAGATCTCCAACGACTGGGAGATCGACGATTTTATCAAGCTGGAGATTTAGGAACGTCATGACCACCGCACCGAGCACCGAACCTGTCACACTACCCAGCCCTCCCAGCACAACGGTTGCAAGAAATAGGACCGACATCATCAAAGTAAAAGCTCCTGGAGTGAGAAATTGAAGGTAAAGTGCCCAAAGGCAACCTGCAACACCAGCAAAGAAAGCACTAATGGCAAAGCTAAGGGTCTTATAGTACGAAAGATTGATCCCGATGACGGAAGCTGCAATATCGCTATCTCGAATAGCACTAAACGCCCGTCCAATCCGGCTTTTCAAGATATTCTGAGCAAAAAAGATCATCGAAATTGTAACCAGTAAAAAGACATAATAAAGTGACTCATCGTATGTCAACCCTGTCCATTTCAGTTGTATTCTTGGAATGCTCATTCCCATTCTGCCACCAAAAACATCCATCCTACCTATAATGACCATGACTGCCAACCCGAAACCAAGAGTAACAATCGCCAGGTAGGGACCTTCCAGACGCAAAGACGGTATACCTAGAAATGCCCCGACTATCGCAGTGGCCAAGCCAGCCAACAAAAGTGTGGGCAAAAATGGGATCCCTACCTGCAAGAGAAAGGCAGTGGTATAGGCACCAATAGCTACAAAGCCGGCATGCCCCAGAGATATCTGCCCTGTATTCCCTACCAGAATATTCAATCCCAGTGCGACGATGACATTTAGCGCCATCAAATTTAATATCGATAAATAGTAGGTCTTAAATAAAAAAGGAAAAGAAAGCAGACAAAGGATCAGTAACAGAGCCCAGAAAGCGCTTGCCCGGTTCCTGAAGAATTTTATATCCTCAAAATATTCCTTTACGAGTTTCACGGTTTTCTTGAGCTAATGACTGGATCAAAATCTGACCCATGGCTTCGTTAGTCCTATCAATATACTCAATGCTTTTCTAATTCTATCATACATATACACATATTGTGTTCTTCAGTCTGGCAGTGGGCCGTCTTTCAGTCTGGCAGGGGGCAGTCTGGCGGTGGGCAGTCTGGCAGGGGCAGTCTGGCAGGGGCAGTCTGGCAGGGGCAGTCTGGCGGTGGGCAGTCTGGCGGTGGGCAGTCTGGCGGTGGGCAGTCTGGCAGGGGCAGTCTGGCAGGGGCAGTCTGGCAGGGGCAGTCTGGCGGTGGGCAGTCTGGCAGGGGCAGTCTGGCAGGGGCAGTCTGGCAGGGGCAGTCTGGCAGGGGCAGTCTGGCAGGGGCAGTCTGGCAGGGGCAGTCTGGCAGGGGCAGTCTGGCAG